>NZ_CP026652.1:4800000-5423559 GCF_002946835.1 Streptomyces dengpaensis | reverse complement strand
GCCCTTTACGACGTGCACACCTTCGTCAGCTCCCCGGCCGCGTCCGTGACCGGGCTGATGTCGGGGGTCTCGTCGCCGTTCTTGATGGCCGTACGGACGTTGGAGACGGCCTCGTTGAGGTCGTCGACCGCCTTGTTGACGTCGGCGTTGTCCGTCTTGTCGCCGATCTTGTCGAGGTTCTGCTCGATCGAGTTGAGGGCGTCGTCGGTCTGCGTCGGATCGTTCGCCGCGTTCTCGACCGCCTGCTGGAGGTCGGCGACGCTGTCGGCGATCGAGTCGGCGGTCTGGACGCAGTCCAGGGCCTTGTTGACCGCGTCGCAGCCGACGGCGGCGGGCAGGGCGATGAGTGCGACGGCGACGGCTATCGCGGCGGTGCGGCGGCGGTTACGGTGGCGCGCGGCCATGGAACGGTCCCTCCCGAATGGGGCTTGATCATCATGTGGCGACCCCGTGACGTGGTCGACGGGGCGCACGGCTGGACCGTACGCCCGTACCTCTGAGAACGCGAAGAGTTACCGCGCGGTTGCCTCGGCGGACGCCTCAAGGGCCGCGCGCTGGATCTCCGTCAGTTCGTCGCAGCCCGCGACGGCGAGGTCGAGGAGCGCGTTCAGTTCCTTGCGGTCGAAGGGCTCCGCCTCGGCCGTGCCCTGCACCTCGACGAAGCGGCCGTCGCCGGTGCAGACGACGTTCATGTCGGTGTCGGCCTTCACGTCCTCCTCGTAGCAGAGGTCGAGGAGGGGGACTCCGCCGACGATGCCCACAGAGACCGCCGAGACCGTGCCGGTCAGCGGTTTGCGGCCGGGCTTGACCAGCTTCTTGCCCTGGGCCCAGGTGACGGCGTCGGCGAGGGCGACGTACGCGCCGGTGATGGCCGCCGTGCGCGTGCCGCCGTCGGCCTGGAGGACGTCGCAGTCGAGGACGATGGTGTTCTCGCCGAGCGCCTTGTAGTCGATGACCGCGCGCAGGGAGCGGCCGATGAGGCGGCTGATCTCGTGCGTACGGCCGCCGATCTTGCCGCGTACGGATTCGCGGTCGCCACGGGTGTTGGTGGCGCGCGGCAGCATGGAGTACTCGGCAGTGACCCAGCCCTCGCCGCTGCCCTTGCGCCAGCGCGGGACGCCTTCGGTGACGGAGGCGGTGCAGAAGACCTTGGTGTCGCCGAAGGAGATGAGGACGGAGCCCTCGGCGTGCTT
Organism: Streptomyces dengpaensis; assembly: GCF_002946835.1. Taxonomy (NCBI): domain Bacteria; kingdom Bacillati; phylum Actinomycetota; class Actinomycetes; order Kitasatosporales; family Streptomycetaceae; genus Streptomyces; species Streptomyces dengpaensis. The sequence goes on along the minus strand of NZ_CP026652.1, from coordinate 5,422,366 downwards.
GCTCCAGCCACGCTGGATGGTGATGGGGCGCAGCTGTTCGGGGGTGCGGCCGTCGATGCGAGACATGGCGACGAGCCTAGCCGCATACGGCCTGGGCCCTGTCGCCGGTAACGGAAGCAGCCCCTCAGCGGTGAGACACGGGGCCCGAGGGGCGGCGAACGTCCGAGGATCGGGGAGCGCCCGAAGGCCGGGGAGTCCCCGAAGGCTGGGGAAAGCCCGAGGCCCGGGAAGCCCTGTGACTCACATCATGTCTTCGATCTCCCCGGCGATCGGGTCCGCGTCCGTGCCGATGACGACCTGGATCGCGGTGCCCATCTTCACGACTCCGTGGGCGCCGGCGGCCTTCAGGGCGGCTTCGTCGACCAGTGAGGGGTCGTTGACCTCGGTGCGCAGGCGGGTGATGCAGCCCTCGATCTCTTCGATGTTGTCGATGCCGCCGAGCCCGGCGACGATCTTCTCAGCCTTGGTGGCCATGTCCTACTCCCTGATCCGAACCGCTTTGTCGCAGTAACCCACAGTTGGCCCAGCTTCGCGAGCGGTCACCTCGTACCTACCGATTGACGGTGTTCACGACGGGCGACCGACCGGTCGGGACTGGTCTATACCAGTAGCCGGGGAGTCGCCAAACCGGTGTGAGCCCTGGGCATCGGGAGCCCTCGGACCACCCCGGCCCGAGCCCGTTCGTCACGACCAAGGGTTCTTCGTCACGACCTCAACCACTTCCAGCCACTTTTTCCGGCTATGGCCATGCCCGTACAATTGCGCGGGTTCCTTATCCAGCCTTCACCGTGCTAGAACAGGTCTACACCACTGAGTGGTGTAGACCTGCGGACTGCCCCGGGTCGGGGCGCGCCGTCGCGGTCCATCGGAGACGCCGCCGTCCCACCTTCCCTGTCCCCGGGCGGCGCCTTGCCTACTGGAGGAAGTTGTGTCCACGGCCAGCGCCGCTCCCGCGGCCGGCAAGAAGAAGGGCGCCGGCGCGATGGCTGTTCTGCAGCGCATCGGCCGCAGCCTGATGCTGCCGGTCGCCGTCCTGCCCGCCGCCGCGCTTCTGGTGCGCCTCGGCAACGCCGACATGCTCGGGCGCCCTTCCTTCCCCACGTTCCTCACCAAGATCGCCGGCTTCATGGCGGCCGGCGGCAACGCGATCCTCGACAACATGGCGCTGCTGTTCGCCGTGGGCATCGCGATCGGCTTCGCGAAGAAGTCGGACGGCTCGACGGCGCTGGCGGCCGTGGTCGGCTACCTGGTCTTCAAGAACGTGCTCGCCACGTTCACCGACAAGAATCTGCCGCAGGTCGCCACGGCCGTCGACGGCAAGGTGGTCATGGTGGACGCACCCGTGGACGCCAAGGTCCTCGGCGGTGTGGTGATGGGCATCGTGGTCGCGCTGATCTACCAGCGCTTCTACCGCACCAAGCTGCCCGACTGGGCGGGCTTCTTCGGCGGCCGCCGTCTCGTCCCCATCCTCGCCGCCTTCGCGGGCCTGGTCATCGGCATCGTCTTCGGCTACATCTGGCCGGTCCTCGGCACGGGGCTGCACAACTTCGGTGAGTGGCTGGTCGGATCGGGCGCCGTCGGCGCGGGCATCTTCGGTGTCTTCAACCGCGCGCTGATCCCGATCGGCATGCACCACCTGCTGAACTCCTTCCCGTGGCTGCAGGCGGGCGAATACCACGGCAAGAGCGGTGACATCGCGCGCTTCCTGGCCGGTGACCCGAGCGCCGGCCAGTTCATGACCGGCTTCTTCCCGATCATGATGTTCGCGCTCCCGGCCGCCTGCCTCGCGATCGTGCACTGTGCCCGCCCCGAGCGCCGCCAGGTCGTCGGCGGCATGATGTTCTCGCTCGCGCTGACCTCCTTCGTCACGGGCGTCACCGAGCCGATCGAGTTCACGTTCATGTTCATCGCGCCGGTCCTGTACGCCGTCCACGCGCTGCTCACCGGCGTCTCCATGGCGCTGACCTGGGCCCTCGGCATGAAGGACGGCTTCGGCTTCTCGGCCGGCGTGATCGACTTCGGCCTGAACTACGGCATCGCGACCAACCCATTGGGCCTGGTCCTGGTGGGCCTGTGCTTCGCGGCGGTCTACTACGCCGTCTTCCGCTTCGCCATCACCCGGTTCAACCTTCCGACCCCGGGCCGCGAGTCCGACGAGGAACTCGCGGAACTCCAGAAGGCAGAGGCCAAGTAGGCCCGCGTACGTCAGTGAGGGCCCCCGGAGATCCGGGGGCCCTCTCTTCATGTACGGGCTGTGGACGTCGTACGGGTTCTAGACCTCGTACGACCTCCGCGGCACCGCCAGCTCCGCGGGCCCCGTGTACACCGCGCGGGCGTCCGCCAGGTTGATCTGGGGGTCCGTCCACGGGGGGATGTGGGTGAGCAGCAGGCGGCGGGCGCCGGCGCGGGCGGCGGACTCGCCTGCCTCGCGGCCGTTGAGGTGGAGGTTCGGGATGTCCTCCTTGCCGTGGGTGAACGCGGCCTCGCACAGGAACAGGTCCGTGTCGCGGGCGAGTTCGTCCAGGGCCGTGGTCACGCCCGTGTCTCCGGAGTACGTGAGCGACTTTCCGCCGTGCTCCACGCGGATGCCGTACGCCTCCACGGGGTGACTCACCCGCTCCGTGTGCACGGTGAACGCGCCGATCTCGAACGTGCCCGGCTTGACCGTGTGAAAGTCGAAGACCTCGCTCATCGAGGAGGCGGAAGGGGTGTCGGCGTAGGCCGTGGTCAGGCGCTGTTCGGTGCCTTCGGGGCCGTAGACCGGGATCGGGTCGCAGCGGCCGCCTTCGTGCCGGTAGTAGCGCGCCACGAAATAGGCGAGCATGTCGATGCAGTGGTCGGCGTGCAGATGGCTGAGGAAGATCGCGTCGAGGTCGTAGAGACCGCAGTGGCGCTGCAACTCGCCCAGGGCGCCGTTGCCCATGTCGAGGAGCAGCCGGAAGCCGTCGGCCTCTACGAGGTAGCTCGAGCAGGCCGATTCCGCGGACGGGAACGACCCCGAGCAGCCGACGACGGTGAGCTTCATAAGAGCTGGAACCTCCGCGCTGGCAGGAAGTGCAGAGAGTAGATGCGGGGTGCAGATACTCGGATGCAGGTACGGGTACGGGGGTCGTGCGGTCCGTCGAGCGTAAGGCGCGAAAGGGCGGGTCGCTCCTCCACCAGCGGCTGTTGTGGGCGAACTCACCTGTGGTGTCACCGGTTCGGATGGACGTGGGGTGGGCCGGGCCGTCCGGGCGGAGGTGGGTGGGGGGCGGCTGCGAAAGCGCGCCGGTAACGTCGTCGGTATGGACACGTCCTGGTGGCTCGCGCTGGCGGCGGTGGTGCTGCTCGCGTTGGTCGCCGTGCTGGTGGACGGCTGGGGGCGCCTGGGGCGCCGGCCGGGCGGGCGACTGCGTCCACCAGGGCGGGTGGGGGTGCGGCGGCGGGGGGCGCCTCGGCCGCGGGCCGCGGAGATCTGGTGGGCGAACGTTCCCTACGAGGCCGGGGGGCGGCCGGGGGCCAAGGAACGGCCCTGTCTGGTGCTGGCCGTGCGGGGGAATCTTGCCACCGTCGCGAAGATCACCAGCAAGTACCACGATGAGCGGGCCGGGGTGATTCCGTTGCCGCCGGGAGCCGTGGGGGATGCCCATGGGCGGGCCAGCTTCCTTGAGACGGATGAGCTGCGGGAGGTTGCTGTGTGGGACTTCCGCCGGAGGGTGGGGGTGGTGGATCCGGTGTTGTGGGATCAGGTGCGGCATCTGGCGGGCTGAGGCCGGGGAGCGAGGCTGGGGCGGAGCGTTCTTTGGCCCCCTCCGCCCCTACCCTCCCCATCGTCCCTGGGGGCTGTCGCCCCCAGACCCCCGCTGTCGCGCTGAACGCGCTCGTCCTCAAACGCCGGACGGGCTCAGGTCACGCCCAGAGCTGTCCCTGCAGCGTCTCGATCGCCGCCTCTGTCGTGGCGGCCGTGTAGACGCCGGTCGAGAGGTACTTCCAGCCGCCGTCGGCGACGATGAAGACGATGTCGGCGGGTTCGCCCGCCTTGACCGCCTTGTTGCCGACGCCGATCGCGGCGTGCAGGGCGGCCCCCGTGGAGACGCCCGCGAAGATGCCCTCCTGCTGGAGGAGTTCCCGGGTGCGGGTGACCGCGTCCGCCGAGCCGACCGAGAAACGGGACGTCAGGACGGACGCGTCGTACAGCTCCGGGACGAAGCCCTCGTCGAGGTTGCGCAGGCCGTACACCAGGTCGTCGTAGCGCGGCTCCGCGGCGACGATCTTGATGTCGGGCTTCTGCTCGCGGAGGTAGCGGCCGACGCCCATCAGGGTGCCGGTGGTGCCGAGCCCCGCCACGAAGTGGGTGATCGAGGGGAGGTCGGCGAGGATCTCGGGCCCGGTCGTCGCGTAGTGCGCGCCCGCGTTGTCCGGGTTGCCGTACTGGTAGAGCATCACCCAGTCCGGGTGCTCGGCCGACAGCTCCTTGGCCACGCGTACGGCGGTGTTGGAGCCGCCCGCGGCGGGGCTGGAGATGATCTCCGCGCCCCACATGGCGAGCAGGTCACGGCGTTCCTGCGAGGTGTTCTCGGGCATTACGCACACCATGCGGTAGCCCTTGAGCTTCGCGGCCATGGCGAGGGAGATGCCGGTGTTGCCGGACGTCGGCTCCAGGATCGTGCAGCCGGGCGTCAGCCGGCCGTCCTTCTCCGCCTGTTCGATCATGTGCAGGGCGGGGCGGTCCTTGACGGAGCCGGTCGGGTTGCGGTCCTCCAGCTTCGCCCAGATGCGGACGTCCGCGGACGGCGAGAGCCGCGGCAGGCACACCAGAGGGGTGTTGCCCACCGCGGCGAGCGGGGAGTCGTAGCGCATAGGAGATCAGCGGCCTATCAGGCCATGCCGCCGGCGACGGCCGGCAGGATCGTGACGTTGTCGCCGTCGGTCAGCTTGGTGTTGATGCCGTCGAGGAAGCGGACGTCCTCGTCGTTCAGGTAGACGTTGACGAAGCGGCGCAGCTGGCCTTCGTCGACGATGCGAGCCTGGATGCCCGTATGGCGGGTGTCGAGGTCGGCGAACAGCTCGGCGAGGGTCTCCCCGGCTCCCTCGACGGCCTTCTGACCGTCGGTGTAGGTGCGAAGGATCGTGGGGATGCGGACCTCGATGGCCATGGCTCAGGGCTCCTGTCGGGAGGAAAGTCAGGTCGGACAGCGCGCGGCAGCGCGGAAAAGCAAGGGGTACGCCAACGTCGGCGCCGCGGCCCACGGCCGTACGGCGGCAGGATCAGCACGTACAGATGGCGCTCTGCAGCCTGCACAGGTCGACGTGCAGCCGCGCCACGAGCAGCATGCCCGGCGTCTTGTCGCTCACGTCGTGGGAAACCATGGGCTCATCGTATCGATTCCCTGCTGGGGCCCCGGAGTGTGATCTCACAGTTCGGACCGTTTTCGACCGGAGTTCGAGATCAGTACGCCTCTACGACCTTGATCTCCTCCTCCGTCACCTCACCCTCCACGATCCGGTACGAGCGGAACTGGAAGGGGCCCGCGCCGTCCCCGTCCGCCGTCGAGACCAGGACGTAGTGCGCGCCGGGCTCGTTCGCGTAGGAGATGTCCGTGCGGGAGGGGTACGCCTCGGTCGCCGTGTGGGAGTGGTAGATGACGACCGGTTCCTCGTCGCGGTCGTCCATCTCCCGGTACAGCTTCAGCAGGTCGCCGGAGTCGAACTCGTAGAACGTGGGCGAGCGGGCGGCGTTCAGCATCGGGATGAAGCGCTCGGGGCGGCCTTCGCCCACCGGGCCGGCGACCACGCCGCACGCCTCGTCGGGGTGGTCCTGACGCGCGTGGGCGACGATCTGGTCGAACAGGGCCTGGGTGATGGTCAGCATGGTGGTCAGGATAAGCAGGAAATCAAAAGGGGCCGCGCGCAGCGCGTCAGGTAGGGCGGTGGTGGGCGACGGGCGGGCCGTCCCGTACCGAGGGGTGGTACGGGACAGCCCACATGCTGAGCTAGGAGGCCCAGCCGGCCTGTGCCGAGTGGCCCGGCCGGCGTTCACCGAGTGGTTCGGCCGGCCTTGGCCAACTGGTTCAGCCGACCTTCTCGAACTCCGGCTCGCGGCGCTCGGTGATCTCCGGGTTGCGCGACTTCAGCACGGCCCAGCCGATGCCGAGCAGGACCGCCCATCCGGCCATCACATACAGGCAGATACGAGAGTCGGCGTCGTATGCGATGAGGCCGGTGACGAAGAGCAGGAACGCGATGGCCACGTAGCTGCACTTCGAGCCGCCCGGCGCGGGGAACGAGGAAGCGGGCAGCCGACCCGCGTCGACCGCGCGGCGGTAGAGGACGTGGCTGACCAGGATCATCAGCCAGGTCCAGATGCCGGCCGCGGTGGCGACGGAGACGACGTAGCCGAAGGCCTTCTCCGGGACGATGTAGTTCAGGATCACGCCGATGCCCATGAAGAGCACGGAGACGGTGATGCCGAAGGCAGGGGTCTTGGTCTTCGACAGCTTGCTGAAGACCTTCGGGGCCTCGCCGTTGTCCGCGAGGGTACGGAGCATACGGCCCGTGGAGTACATGCCGGAGTTACAGGACGACAGGGCCGCGGTCAGCACGACGAAGTTGACGATGGCCGCACCCGCCGGGATGCCGATTTTCGCGAAGGCCGCGACGAACGGGCTGACGCCTGGTGCGAACTCCGTCCACTTCACGACGCAGAGGATGACCGTGAGGGCACCGACGTAGAAGAGCGCGATGCGCCAGGGCAGGGTGTTGATCGCCTTGGGGAGCGTCTTCTCGGGGTTCTCGGACTCGCCCGCGGTGACGCCGACGAGCTCGACGGCGAGGTAGGCGAACATGACGCCCTGCAGGGTCATCAGCGAGGAGCCGATGCCCTTGGGGAAGAAGCCGTCGAAAGCCCAGAGGTTGGACACGGCGGCGGTGTCACCGGCGGAGCTGAAGCCGAAGGTGAGCACGCCGAGACCGACCACGATCATGCCGATCAGCGCCGTCACCTTGACCATCGAGAACCAGAACTCGATCTCACCGAACAGCTTGACCGAGATCAGGTTGGCCGCGAACAGAACGATCAGGAAGACCAGGGCCGTGACCCATTGCGGGATCGACGGGAACCAGTAATTGACGTAGATCGCGGCGGCCGTCAGCTCGGCCATGCCGGTCACCACCCACATCAGCCAGTACGTCCAGCCGGTGAAGTAGCCGAAGAACGGGCCGAGGAACTCGCGGGAGTACTCCGCGAAGGAGCCCGAGACGGGGCGGTAGAGCAGGAGCTCGCCGAGCGCCCGCATGATGAAGAAGATGATCACGCCCGCGATGGCGTACATGAAAATGAGGCTGGGTCCGGCCTTGGCGATGTTCGCCCCGGCTCCCAGGAAGAGGCCGACGCCGATGGCGCCGCCGATGGCGATCATCTGAACCTGGCGGCTGCCGAGCCCGCGCTCGTACCCCTCTTCGGGGGCGTCGCCGACCACGGCCTCACTGCCGGCACGGTTCTGGTCGTGCTTACCGACCTGCGACGAGGTCATGTGTGGTGCGCCTTTCTCCAGCCGATCCGAGCCAGTAGTTCCATGGCTTCGGATCGGGTTCCGATCCCCCCGGATAGGTGGAGCTTTCTGCCCTGCCCCGGCGGTCTGCCGGTCGGTGGCGCACCCGACCGGACGTGGGTGGTGTCCTGTCGGGCGGTCGTGAAGATCTATCACGGCCGCAATGTTGATCGGCTTGGGCTGATGTAAGGCATGCCACAGGAAGAAGCGGACAAAAAGTAATCGGGGGTGCATAGCGGGCCAGATCGGTGATGCGATCGTTATCCGGAATTGAGCGTCCGCTAAGCGAACGTGATCCATCACCGCATCGACGCGCGGATGACGACCCGCTGTACGGATACGGCATCGACGCACGGATGTGAGACTCGACGCACGAAGGCCTCACCGACGCACGGATGCTGACTCCGCGCACGAAGACGCACGAAGGCCCACGAAGAAGACATACGAAGATGCGCGAAGACGTACGAAGCCATGCGAAGCCGGAGCGAAGACGTACGAACACGTCATCGGCGTACGGACTACGGCATCAGCGTCTCGACCAGCGTCTCCTGGAGCCCGCCCAGCCACAGATACGCCATCACCATCGGCTTGCGCGGATCCTCGTCCGGGAGCCGGTAGAGGAGGTCGGTGTCCTGCTCGTCGACGACGTCGAGCCGGGAGCCGATCGCCAGGCGCAGGTCGTTGAGGGCGCGCAGCCACTGCTCCGACTGTTCCGCGGTCAGCTTGAGGACGGCGCCGCCGTCACCGCCGAGCGTCAGGGCATCGAGCGAGCGGATGACCGCGAGGGCGTTCTCGCGCTTGCCCGCGCGCAGGTCGTTCTCGGTGAAGCGGCGGAACTCCGCGGAGTGCGCCCGCTGCTCCTCGGCCTCCTCGGCGGTGGTCACCTCGCCGGCGGGGGCGCTGTACGCGTCGGGGAACAGACGTTGCAGCACAGGGTCGGCGGGCGGCTCGCTGGGGCCCTCCGCGAACAGCTCGGCGAGCGGGTCCGCGGGCGCGTTCTCGGCGGGGCCGGGACCGATGAGCTCCAGGAGCTGGACGGCGAGGGAGCGGATGATGGAGATCTCGACCTCGTCGAGCGCGACGGCCGCGCCGCCGCCGGGGAGCGGTTCGAAGTGTCCTGGCATGGAGTGAGTTCGCTACTTCCGGTCCTGCGTCGATGTGCGGGCTGTGCGAGCTATTTCCGGTCCTGCTGAAGGGTGGCCCACAGACCGTAGCCGTGCATGGCCTGTACGTCGCGTTCCATCTCCTCGCGCGTCCCGCTGGAGACGACCGCCCGGCCCTTGTGATGGACGTCGAGCATGAGCTTGGTGGCCTTGTCCTTGGTGTAGCCGAAGTACGTCTGGAAGACATACGTCACGTAGCTCATGAGGTTGACCGGGTCGTTGTGGACGATCGTCACCCAGGGGACGTCGGGCTCGGGTACGGCGGAGGCCTCCTCCGCCGACTCGGTCTTTTCGATCTCTAGGGGTGCGGGAGCCGTCACACCGCCCATGCTGCCACCAGAGGGGGGCACCCGCACAAACGGGCCCCGCCGATTCACCGAGTCCCGGCGCCCACCTCCATAAATCGTCAGAGTGACGAGATGGGAGTACGATCAGTCGACATGAACACAGCGGACGACCTTGGGCTGCCGGTGGACGTTCCCTCGACGGCGCTCTTCACTGATCACTACGAGTTGACGATGCTGCAGGCCGCCCTCGCGGCAGGCACCGCCGACCGGCGCTCGGTCTTCGAGGTCTTCACCCGCCGGCTGCCGGAGGGGCGGCGGTACGGCGTCGTGGCCGGCACCGGGCGGGTACTGGACGCCGTCGAGAACTTCCGCTTCGACGCGGACGTACTCGGCTTTCTGCGCGAGCGCCGGGTCGTCGACGAGCCGACCCTGGAGTGGCTCGCCTCGTACCGGTTCACGGGCGACATCTGGGGCTACCCCGAGGGCGAGGTGTACTTCCCGGGCTCGCCGATCGTGCGGGTCGAGGGGTCCTTCGCGCAGTGCGTGCTGCTGGAGACCGTGATCCTGTCGATCCTCAACCACGACTCGGCGATCGCGGCCGCCGCCTCCCGGATGTCCTCCGCCGCGGGCAACCGGCCGCTGGTCGAGATGGGTGCCCGGCGCACACACGAGCTGTCCGCGGTCGCCGCCGCGCGGGCCGCGTACGTCGGCGGGTTCGCGACCACCTCCGACCTGGCCGCCGGTTTCCGCTACGGGATTCCGACCGTGGGTACGTCCGCGCACGCCTTCACCCTGCTGCACGACCGCGAGCGGGACGCCTTCCAGGCCCAGGTGACCTCGCTCGGCCGGGGCACGACGCTGCTCGTGGACACGTACGACGTCGCCGAGGCGGTCCGGACGGCCGTCGAGGTCGCCGGGGCCGACCTCGGCGCGGTCCGCATCGACTCCGGTGACCTGCTGCTCGTCGCGCACCGGGTGCGGCAGCAGCTGGACGAGCTGGGCGCGACCAAGACGAAGATCATCGTGACCTCGGACCTGGACGAGTACGCGATCGCCTCCCTGGCGGCGGCGCCCGTGGACTCGTACGGCGTCGGCACCCAGCTGGTGACGGGATCCGGCCATCCCACCTGCTCCATGGTCTACAAGCTGGTCGCCCGCGCCGAGTCGGCGGACCCGAAGGCTCCGCTGGTGCCCGTGGCCAAGAAGTCCACCGGGGGCAAGACGTCCATCGGCGGGCGCAAGTGGGCCGCGCGGCGCCTCGACGAGCACGGGGTCGCCGAGGCCGAGGTGATCGGCACCGGTCCCGTCCCCGGTGGGCTGGCCGACCGGCAGCTCCTGGCCGAGCTCGTCAAGGGCGGCCAGGTCGTCGCCCGCGAGCCCCTCGACGTCGTACGCGACCGGCACGCGGCGGCCCGTGCCAACCTGCCGCTGTCGGCCACCCAGCTCTCGCGCGGGGAGCCGGTGATTCCTACGGAGTACGTCTGATACGCCCGGGCCATACGTCTCCCGCGTCTCATACGTCCCCTGCGCCCGAGCCGTGGACGACGAGGCATGAACGCACGGTGAGCGGGAATGCAACGGCAGCGTGCATGCGCGTTTCCCGTCGCAGCCAGATGCCCCCTCCCGCACCGCACTTGAAGTCTCTAGGCTCGGTAGTTCACCGGCCGGGCCCGCACCCCCCACCGGAATCCATAGCCGAAGGACACCGACCATGCGCCGCGCCTTGATCGTCGTAGACGTGCAGAACGATTTCTGCGAGGGGGGCAGCCTCGCGGTGGCCGGGGGTGCCGATGTGGCCGCCGCGATCACGGAGCTGATCGGGCAGGCACCCGCCGGTTACCGCCATGTCGTCGCCACCCGGGACCTGCACATCGCTCCCGGGGGCCACTTCGCGGACAACCCCGACTACGTCCACTCCTGGCCCGCGCACTGCGTGGCCGGTACGGAGGGTGTGGGCTTCCATCCGAACTTCGCCCCGGCCGTCGCCTCCGGCGCGGTCGACGCCGTCTTCGACAAGGGCGCGTACGCGGCGGCGTACAGCGGCTTCGAGGGCGCTGACGAGAACGGTGTCTCGCTGGCCGACTGGCTGCGGGCCCGCCACATCGACGAGGTGGACGTGGTCGGCATCGCCACGGACCACTGCGTGCGCGCCACCGCACTGGACGCGGCGCGCGAGGGGTTCCGCACCCACGTCCTCCTCGACCTGACGGCGGGAGTGGCCGAGGAGACGACGGAGCGGGCCCTGGAGGAGCTGCGGGCGGCGGGCGTGGAGCTCACGGGCAAGCCTGTCGTCTAGGGCCTGAAGGCGCGTTACGGCTGGGCTGTGCAGCGTTACGGCTGGGCCGCCGGGCGTCTCAGGAGCGCCCTGATCGGGTGCCACAGCTCCTGGGAGAGCTCCGCGACACCGTTGTCAGGGGCCGTACGCCATATGAGGCCGTCGGGGTGGTGCAGGACCGCGGTGATCTCGTCGGGGGTGGGGGGCGCCGCGTTGCCGCGGAGGTAGACCGCGCGCAGGCCCAGGTTGCGCAGGCGAGTCAGGGCGCGGGCCCGGTTCCGCGCCAGGACCAGGACGCGTACGCAGCCGCCGCCCGGGCCCGGCGACGGGCTGGGCAGGTTCAGCGCCACCACCACGCTGCCGTCGGGCAGCTTGCAGAAACCTCCTGCGGCCATGAAAATTCACACCCCCGTGCGCACCGGTGTCAATAAGAGAACCACAGGACGCACCTAAACACGATCGGCGGCAACCCGCCAGAGGGTTGCCGCCGATACGTGTCTGACCTGCGGAAATGTCGACTACTTCACCGCGGGGCCAACCTGGAGCGAGATCGTCGAGCCATCGATGGCCTCGTGCACGATCTTGATCTTGGTGTTGGTGTCAGTGATCTTGACACCGGCCCGCGGGTTGCTCTCGTCGTAGTAGGTGCTGGTGTGGTCGTTGAAGACCGGCACGCCCTTCGACGACGGGATCCTGGTCGCGACATCCGCGTTGTGCAGCGTCATGCCGTCCGTGCGGTAGAGGCTGAACGGCGAGTCGTACGCCTGGATGCGGTTACGCATCAGCCTGCCGTCGGACCACTTCAGCGGCGCCGGGTGCGAGTCGACCGGGAGGACGAGACCGGCGCCGGGGTGGGCGCTGGTGTTGTTGTCCGCCTGGGAGGTGTCCCACTTCCAGATCAACAGGCCGTTCTGGTACGGGTAGTGCTCCACCCAGTCCGGACGGGTCGTCGCGAAGCCGAAGTTGTACGGGCCGGTCTTCAGCGTCTTGTCGTAGGACACGTACTGGCGGTTCTCCGCGAGGTAGTACTGCGCGTAGTCCTTGGTGAAGGACGCGCCGATGCGGGAGAAGCCGGTGGCCGTCCACGCCGCGTCCGCGCTCTCGGCGTCGTCGGAGAACACCGCCGAACCGTCCGCGGTCACCGCGATCTGGTCGGCCGCGAAGCCCTTCTGGGCCACGCCGCCGTCGGTGGCGTAGCGGAAACGGAGGCCGATCTTCTTGCCCGCGTAGGCGTCGAGCGGGAACGACAGCTTCTTGTAGCCGTCGACCGTGCCGGTGAGGGCGGGCTTGTCGCCGCCGTCGCGCGGGATGGCGGCGCCGTCCACCGTGCCGTCGGCCGGCGTCCAGTTGGCGCCGTTGTCGGTCGAGACCTCGGTGTAGAGGTAGTCGTAGCCCGCCTCGATGTCGTACCAGCCGTCGAGGGTCAGCGTCGCCGACGACTTGCCCGTGAGGTCCACGGAACGGGTCAGCGTGTTCTTGAGGTTGTCGCCGCTGCCGCTCCACCACTGGGTGGAACCCTGCGCCGGGGTGACGACCTCGGTGGTGACCGCCTTGTCCGGCAGCGAGACCACGAGGGCCTGCTTGTTCCTGGTGTTGTACTCGGCGACACCCAGCTTGTGCTGCGACTCCGTCGCGGCCTTCGCCGAGTCGTAGTTGAGCCAGCCGAGCTGGAGCTTGTCCCAGGCGGTGAAGTCGCCGGGCAGATCGCCTATGGAGTCCTTGCCGGTGCCGAGCCAGGAGCCGGAGGACATCAGCGTCCAGAAGCCGGTGGAGTTCTCGCCGCCGGCGGTGTCGTAGTGGTCCGGCAGGCCGAGGTCGTGGCCGTACTCGTGGGCGAAGACGCCGAGTCCGCCGTTCTCCGGCTGGATGGTGTAGTCGCCGACCCAGATGCCGGTGTCGCCGATCTGGGCGCCGCCGAGCTTGTTGTCCGCCGGGCCCGTGGAGCCCGCGTCGGTGCCGAACGCGTACCAGCGGTGGGCCCAGATCGCGTCCTCGCCCTGTACGCCGCCGCCGGCCGACTCGTCCTCGCCGGCGTGCACGACCTGGAAGTGGTCGATGTAGCCGTCGGCCTCGTTGAAGTCGCCGTCGCCGTCGAAGTCGTAGCGGTCCCACAGGTCGAACTCGGCCAGCTCCGCCTTGATGGCCGCGTCCGTCTTCCCGGCCGCCTTCTGCTGGGCGACCCACGCGGTGACGCCGTCGCTGACGACGTTCCACACGCTCGGGCAGTTGGTCTGACCGCATGCGTTGTTGCCGTAACGGGCCTCGTTGTAAGGGACCTTGACCCAGTCGGCGACCCCGCCGTCGACCGAGTAGCGGCCCGAGGACTGCTTCTCGTAGAACTTCTTCATCGACTCGACGTTCTTGCCGGTGCCGAAGTACAGGTCCTGGAAGTGCTTCTGGTTGTAATCCGCCTGCCAGGCCGTACTGTTGTCCTGGCTGCGGTCCGGCTGGGCTATCCGGTTGTGCAGCGGGCCAGCCGTGCCGCCGTACTTGCTGTCGATCTGGTCGCCGAACTCGACCAGGATCGTGAAGATCTTGTCGGTCTTCTCGCGGCCCAGCTCCACGTACTTGCTGTGGCCCTTCGTGCTCTCGAGCTGCACGACCTGCGAGCCGTCGCGCTTCTTGACCTGCGCGTCACCGGATATGACCTGGTTCAGGGCTTCCTGCCGCTGCGCGGCCTGGGTCTTGCTGAGCGGGCCGTCGAGGTCGTGATCGACATGGTCCCCGGCCGGGTGCGGATCGTGGCGCTCCACGGCCGCCGACGACGGTGCGTCATCGGCACTCGCCACGGCGAACGTCGAGAGCGTGGCGGTGGCCGCCGCGAGAGCGACGCCCACCGCGGTCGCTCTGAACGTCCATGGTCTGCTGGTCACTTGATGTCCTCCCCCGCGTGCGCTCACGCGGATGGGAGTCCTTGGTCATGGATGTCCGCGCGCGTATACGCGATTCAAGTGACGACATTTGACCGGAGTTACCGGGGAAAAGACAGACCTTGACTTGAACCTGGCAAGTGCACTACACGGGGCGGCCGTTCACCGCAAGGACACCGCGCATATCCCTCAACGGGCGCGCTCGCATGTCCACTTGGTGGACGCAGTGACTCCGTGCGCCCCCTGTGCTCCGGCACCGTGGGTAAGGTCACGCTTACCGGTCGTTCCCCTCGGGCATGCAGGCGAATAGAGTCGATTGGCGGAACGCCGGGAGTCGGCGGAAAGCCAAGCCGACACCGTTGTCTCACCCCCGATTCTTATCCGCACCCTCCCCCATCGAGAGGCACGGGGGGAGTACCCCCAAGGACACGATTGCCATGCCTCGTCCGACCGCCGCACAGCTCGCCTACGGTTCCTGCACCGTGATCTTCTCCACCCTCGCCATGCTGCTGCTGTCTCAGACGAGTTCGGGCCTGGGGATCGCGCTGATCACCCTCTCGGCACTCGCTCTCGGGCTGCTCGTCGCCATGACGGTGCCGCTGCCACAGCCGACACCGGCTCCGACGGCGGCCGCTATGCCCAGGACACCGGAGCCGCCCGCCGCCGCAGCACCCGTACCGGTCTCCGTCGCCGCGGTGGCCTCCGAGCCCGTACGCGAGCCGACGGCTTCCTGAACGACGGCATCCTGAACAACGGCTTCGTGCACAACGGTTTTCTGCACAACGGCTTCGAGCACAACGGCTTTCTGAAGCACCACGGCGGGCCCGTGTTTCCACGGACCCGCCGACTGCTGCCGCCCCGCCGCACCGGCTGCGGCAGCCGTCTCAACCGGTGCTGACTGAACTGGTGCTGACCACCACCGTCTTGGCCGCCTTGTCGTGCAGCCCCTGTTTGTAGGGCTTGTCGAAGAAGCTCCAACCGCCCGAGATCGCGGTCCAGATACACGCGCAGCAGAACGCGAACGGCAGCCACAGGACCGCCGCGCGGACCAGCATCGTCTGCACCGAGGGCGTGGAGCCGTTTTCGAGATTGGCCACCCGCAGATTGAACAGCTTCTTGCCGAGCGTCTGTCCCGACCTGCTCATCAAGATGGTGTCGTACGCGATGTAGAGGACGGCGGCGACCACTTCGATGCCGAAGGAGTCGGCGAAGTCCATCCTCTCCGCGTCCGTCGTGTAGTACTGGCGGAAGCCGAACGCCCACGACAGCAGCCACACCACGATGCCCACCAGGATCATGTCGAGGATCCTCGCCAGCACCCGCTTGCCGCTGTCGGCGAGCGGCGGCATACCGGCGAGCGGATCGCCGCCGTAGGGGCCGCCGGGGCCGTAGGGACCGCCACCTCCTCCGGAGGGGGGCGGCTGCTCACCGCCGTTCGGCGGGGGCTGGCCGCCGTACGGCGAGCCGCCGCTCGGAGGCGGCGGGCCACTGTCGTACGGGGAACCGCCGCCCTCGGCAGGTGGCGGCTGCTTCTTGAACGGGTCTTCGTCCGGGGGCCGGCCGGAGTCGGGGGGCGGCGGTTCGCTGCTCATGGCCCGAGTCGACCGCGAACCCCCCGGCTCCGCATCCGGCGAGCGGCCGTCCGGGGGACCCGGTCCGCTCTGCCTTCGCCCTGTCTTCGCTCTGTCTGCGCCCGAGTCTTCGCTCGTGTCTTCGCTCGTGTCTTCGCTAGGCCGAGGACGCTACGAAGGTGTGGGCGGCCTTGTCGTGCCAGCACTGGCGCCACGGCTTGTCGAACAGGCACCACAGCACGCCGACGACACCGACGCCGAGCAGGCCGGGAACGCTGTAGACGAGCCAGCGGCCCAGCGCCAGACCAAAGGCCGGCGGCTCGTGGCCCTCGATGTCGCGCACTTCGATGCCGCACAGCTTCTTGCCGAGGGTGCGGCCCCACTTGGCGGTGGGCAGCGCGTCGTAGAGGACGCCGAACACGAGCAGGACCGCGAGGATGATGCCGAAGCAGGTGGCGGTCGTGCCGTCGATCAGCCAGACCGTGACCTTCTCGCCGGACAGCTTGGCCGCGTCGATCTTCGCGTTGATATGGTCGATCGCCTTGGTGCCCAGCGGTACGGCGGCCACGGCGGTGACCCCGGCGAGCACGACGGTGTCCACGAGCCGTGCGGCCAGCCGCTTGCCCAGGCCCGCGGGGCGCGCCGCCGCCTGCCGCCGCGCGGCCGCCTGGAACACGTCGTCGACCGGCGGCTTCCATGGCGCCACCGGCTGCCCCTCGTCGGACGCCCCCGCGAGCCGGTGCACCTGCTGGGCCCAGGAGGGCTGTCCGCCGCCGGGGCCCGTGGACATGGGGGTGGGGTCGGCGGGCTGCTGCTGAGGGAAGGACGGGGTGCCGGCGCCGGGGGCCTGCGCGGCGGCGGCCTGGGCCGCGTGCCCGGCGGCGGGAGCGCCGGGCACGCCAGGAGTACCGGTAGCACCAGGGGAACCGGGGATACCCGGCGCGCCGGATGCGCCCGTGCTTCCGCTCTGCTGCTCCGTGCGCGGGGAGCGCGCACGGAAGGCCATGGTGCCGTCGGAGGGGGCGGGGTCCTGGGCGCTGGGAGCGGGTGTGTCCGGGCCACCGGCTCCGGCGGCGCCACCCGCGTTGTCCGCCCCCGCGGGCCGCACCGGACCCGTGGGACGGCGGAACACCACGGTGCCGCCCGACACCGGGGGCTGCTGGCCGCTGCCGGAGTCCGCGGGCGGGATGGTCGCCGTGCCGTCCGTGCGGGAGGCCGCGCCATCGGGCTGGACGATCGGGTCGGCAGGCTGGGAGGCGCGGGGAATGCGCGGGTCGGCACCCGGCGGGGCGCCCCAGGACACCCGGCGGTCCTGTTCGCCGCCGAAGCCGGACTGCTGGGAGCGGTCGGCGCCCCACGCGGTGGCGGGCTCGGGCCGGCTGCCGTGCTGGGCATCGGCGGGCGACACCGGGGGCTGCGGGTCCTCGTCGAAGAAGTGGGGACCCGTTTCCTCGGCGGGAGCGGGCGCCGGTGCGGGCACACGCGCGGGGCGTGCGCCGGGCGGGGGCGCGAGCGGTTCGCCGTCGGACGGCGCCGGACGGCTCGTACCCGGTACCCAGGCGGCACCGTTCCAGTACCGGACATATCCAGGAATGGACGGGTCCGGGTAATACCCTTCGCGGGGCCTGTCGTCACCGGGGGCCGGGGTTGGGGCGCTCATGTCCGTCGTCCCGTATCTGCTCGGGGGCTTTTTAGGGGTTCCACATCTATCAGACCGCGCACAACCCTGGGCGCCTCCGGCCGCACCACCCCCCTTACGAGCTTGGTCCAGGCATCTCTTTCGGCCGATCACCCGAAAAAATTCTCCGAACCCGCGTAATGCTGCTCGGCCAACGCGCTCTCCACTCGTACGGGCCCGCCCACAGGGTCCCCGTACGACGAAAGGAAGCGCACCGACATGCACTCCATGGTGGAACGCGAACTCGAGGTCAAGCTCGTCCTGTCGCCCGAGCGCAGCATCCCCGTCCCGGCGCGGCTCAGTTACCGCACCGACGATCCGTACGCCGTCCACATCACCTTCCACATCAGCTCCGAGCATCCCGTCCACTGGACCTTCGCCCGCGAACTGCTCGTCGAGGGGGTGTTCCGGCCGTGCGGGCACGGCGACGTGCGGGTGTGGCCGACGAACGTCGCCGGCCGCACCGTCGTCCTGATGGCGCTGACATCGCCCGACGGAGACGCCCTGCTCGAAGCGCCTGCCGCACAGGTGTCCGCCTGGCTGGAGCGCACCCTGCGGGCGGTCTCGCCGGGCTCTGAGGTCGAGCAGCTCGGCATCGACGACGGCCTCGCCGAGCTGCTCACTCCGCTCCCGGCCGACGACCTGTGGCTGCGCGACCCGTGGCCGTCGGACGAGTCGAAGGGCGGTGAGTGATCTCCGCAGCGCTCTGCCAGGTGTGTCAGAAGAGCTTGCCCGGGTTCAGGATGCCCAGCGGGTCGAACGTCGTCTTGATCGCCCGCTGCATCTCCACTCCCACCGGGCCGATCTCGCGCGCCAGCCACTCCTTCTTCAGGACGCCCACGCCGTGCTCGCCGGTGATCGTGCCGCCGAGTTCGAGGCCGAGGGCCATGATCTCGTCGAAGGACTCGCGGGCGCGCCGGGACTCGTCGGGGTCGGACGCGTCGAAGCAGACGGTGGGGTGTGTGTTGCCGTCGCCCGCGTGCGCGCAGACCCCGATGGTCAGGGCGTACTTCTCGGCGACGCGCTCGATCCCTTCGAGCATGTCGCCGAGCCGGGAGCGCGGCACGCACACGTCGTCGATCATCGTCGTGCCCTTGACCGCTTCGAGCGCGGTGAGCGACAACCGCCGCGCCTGGAGGAGGAGTTCGGACTCGGCCGTGTCCTCCGCCGGGACGACCTGGGTGGCGCCCGCGGCCTCGCACAGCGCGCCGACCGCCGCGAGGTCGGCGGCCGGGTCGTGCGTGTCGAACGCGGCGAGGAGCAGGGCCTCGGTGGTCTCCGGGAGGCCCATGTGGGCCATGTCGTTGACGGCCTTGACCGTCGTACGGTCCATGAGTTCCAGGAGGGACGGTACGTGCCCGCCCTCCATGATCCGGCACACGGCGTCGCAGGCGGCGCGCACCGACGCGAACTCGGCGGCCAGCACCAGCTGCTGGGGCGGCTGCGGCTTCAGGGCCAGGATCGCCCGTACGACGATGCCGAGCGAGCCCTCCGATCCCACGAACAGGCGGGTGAGGTCGTACCCGGCGACTCCCTTGGCGGTCCGGCGCCCGGTGGACATGAGGCGGCCGTCGGCGAGGACGACGTCGAGGCCGAGGACGTACTCGGCCGTGACCCCGTACTTCACGCAGCACAGGCCGCCGGAGGCCGTGCCGATGTTGCCGCCGATCGTGCACATCTCCCAGCTGGAGGGGTCCGGCGGGTAGTACAGGCCGTGTTCGCCCACGGCGCGGGAGAGCGTGGCGTTGATGACGCCCGGTTCGACGACGGCGATGCGGTCGACCGGGTTGATCTCCAGGATCCGGTCCATCTTCGTCAGGGACAGCACGATGCAGCCGTCGGAGGCGTTGGCGGCGCCCGACAGGCCGGTGCGGGCGCCCTGCGGGACGACCGGCACGCGCAGCTCGGTCGCGGTGCGCATGACGTGCTGGACCTGCTCGACGGTGCGCGGGAGCACGACCACCGCCGGGGTGCCGGACGGACAGAAACTGGCCATGTCGTTGGCGTAGGAGACCGTGACGTCGGGGTCGACGACGACGGCTTCGGTGGGCAGACCGCTCAGCAGACGGTCGACGAGGTTGCCGGTGACTGCCGCGTCTTCATCGCGCGGCGCTTCGATACGGCTCATGATCACAGGTTCGCACCCGGGGCCATCGGTGTGAACCCCGTCTGCATGCGGCTTGGGATGCCGGGATGTGGTCGTAGTACTGCAGCACAGTGAGCGGATGCAGACAGAAGAGCGACAGCCGGTCCTGACCGGGCTGCAGCCCCAGGAGCCCTCCGGGCGGCGGCCGCGGCTCTCCCCCGTCGCCCAGCGCGCGCTGATCGGCGTGGTCGTGGGCGGGATCGTCCTCGGCGGTGTGCTGGTGCTGCTGCCGACGCGGGAGGCCGTGCCGCCGGCGCCCGCGCCGGGTTCGCCGGCCCGGGCGAAGACGGCGGTGGCTGCCGGGGCGCCCGTCGCGCTGCGCGATCTGGCGGCGCTCATCGCGGACCGCAAGGCCCATCTGCGGGCCCATCCGCGCGACGAGCAGGCGTGGGCGGTGCTCGGCAGCGCGTATGTGGAGCGGGCGCGGCGGACCGCGACGCCCGCGTACTACCCGAAGGCCGAGAAGGCGCTGCTCAATTCGCTGAGGAGCAACCCCATGGGGAACGCGGCGGCGCTCGACGGCCTGGCGGCGCTGGCCAACGCGCGGGGCGACTTCCGGACGGCGAAGAAATGGGGCGAGACGGCGCTGAAGGAGGCGCCGGAGCGGTGGACGACGTATCCGCTGCTGATCGACGCCTACACCGGCCTCGGGGACTACAAGGCCACCCGCAAGGCCCTCGAGAAGCTGCAGAAGCTGCGCTCTGGCCCTGCGGTGAAGGCACGCGCCTCGCGCGTCTACTGGAACCTCGGCTGGCGCGAGGACGCGGCGGCCTCGATCGCGGACGCGGTGGTGGGCGCGGCGACGCCCACTGAGCAGGCGGTCTTTCTGCAGCAGGCCGGTGACCTGGCGTGGGAGCGCGGGGACGCACGGCGGTCGCTGCGCTACTTCGAGGCCGCGCTGCGCGCCGACCCCGACGAGCACGGCGCCCGCGCCGGGCAGGGGCGCGCGCTGGCGGCGCTCGGGCGCACGTCGGAGGCGCTGCGCGCGTACCGGACGGCGCTCGCCAAGCGGCCCGCGCCGCGGTACGCGCTGGAGTTGGGCGAGCTGTACCAGCGACTGGGGCTCGACGGGGAGGCGCGTGCGCAGTACGACCTGCTGCGGGAGCGGGTGCGGCAGGAGAACGCCAGGGGTGTGGACGACGAGCTGATCCTCGGGCTCCTCGAGGCGGACCACGGTGACCCGTTGGTGGCGGTGGAGCGGCTGCGCGCCGAGTGGAAGCGGCATCCCGGCATTCCCGTCGCGGACGCGCTGGGCTGGGCGCTGCACAGGGCCGGGAACAACGAGGAAGCGATCACGTTCGCCATGAAGACCATGGACAAGGAGCACGGGGGCACCGTGCGCAGTGCGCTGTACGTCTACCACCGGGGCCAGATCGAACGCGACCTGGGGCTCACCGGACCGGCCCGCCGTCACCTGACCGAGGCGCTCCGGATCAACCCGTACTTCTCGCCCTTGCTCGCCCCCGCGGCCCACGAGGCGCTGTCGGTCCTGGGCGAGCCACCCGAGGAGGCCCCGCCCGCGCCGCCCACGACGCCCGCGCCGGTGGTGACGCCCACGACGCCCGCGCCGGTGGTGACGCCCGTGACGCCCGCGCCGGCACCGGCCCCGAGGAGCTCGGCGCCACGCTGACCGCCGCCGGTCCTGGGGGCGTCCCCCCGTGGCCCCCGGGACCGGACAGGCGACTCGGCCGCCTACAGGTTGCCGCGCTTCTCCTGCTCGCGTTCGATCGCCTCGAAGAGAGCCTTGAAGTTGCCCTTGCCGAAGCCCATCGAGCCGTGCCGTTCGATGATCTCGAAGAAGACGGTCGGACGGTCCTGGACCGGCTTGGTGAAGATCTGCAGCAGATAGCCGTCCTCGTCGCGGTCGGCGAGGATCTTCAGCTCGCGCAGCGTCTCGACGGGCACGCGCGTGTCGCCGACCCACTCGCCGAGGGTGTCGTAGTACGAGTCCGGGGTGTCGAGGAACTGGACTCCGGCCGCGCGCATGGTGCGTACGGTCTCGACGATGTCGTTCGTGTTGAGCGCGATGTGCTGGACGCCCGCGCCGCCGTAGAACTCCAGGTACTCGTCGATCTGGGACTTCTTCTTGGCGACGGCGGGCTCGTTGATCGGGAACTTGACCTTGAGCGTGCCGTCGGCGACGACCTTCGACATCAGCGCGCTGTACTCGGTCGCGATGTCGTCGCCCACGAACTCCTTCATGTTCGTGAAGCCCATGACCTTGTTGTAGAAGCCGACCCATTCGTTCATGTGGCCGAGTTCGACGTTGCCCACGCAGTGGTCGATGGCCTGGAAGGTGCGGTGGGCGGGGGGCTCGACGATCGGGGCGGCGGCCACGAAGCCGGGGAGGTAGGGGCCCTCGTAGCCCGTGCGCTCGACGAGCGTGTGGCGGGTCTGGCCGTACGTGGCGATCTCCGCGAGGACGACCGTGCCGTACTCGTCCTTGATCTCGTACGGCTCGGCGAGCGAGCGGGCGCCGTGCTCGACGGCGTACGCGTACGCACGGCGCGCGTCCGGGACCTCGATGGCGAGGTCGACGACGCCGTCGCCGTGCGCGGCCACGTGCTCGGCGAGGAAGTGGCCCCAGGGGGTGGCGGCCTTGATCACGGAGGTGAGGACGAAGCGCGCCGAGCCGTTCTCGAGGACGTACGACGCCGTCTCGCGGCTGCCGTTCTCCGGTCCGGAGTAGGCCACGAGTCGCATGCCGAAGGCGGTGGAGTAGTAGTGCGCGGCCTGCTTGGCGTTGCCGACGGCGAAGACGACCGCGTCCATTCCCTTGACCGGGAAGGGGTCTGCCTGCCGCGCGGTGTCGGGGGTGTGGTGTGTGGTCTGCGTCATGGCGGCAGCCTCGCTCTCTCCCACAAGGTGCGCAATAGTTTGCTTCTTCACTGGTCAATATGATCAGCGGGGCGCGCGTACTGGCGGGCGTTCTGTACAGGATGACCATCTGGGAGGACCCATGGCGATCGATCATCTGGACGGCAGACTCATTGTCCTGCTCGCCGAGGAACCCCGCATCGGCGTCCTGGAGATGTCCCGGCGGCTCGGGGTCGCGCGCGGCACGGTGCAGGCCCGACTGGACCGGCTTCAGTCGAACGGAGTCATCCGGGGGTTCGGGCCGCAGGTGGATCCCGCGGCGCTCGGCTATCCCGTCACCGCCTTCGCCACCCTGCAGATCCGGCAGGGGCAAGGCCCGGACGTACGGGGCCACTTGGCGAGCGTGCCCGAGGTCCTTGAGCTGCTCACCACGACCGGCACCGGGGACATGCTGTGCCGGCTGGTGGCCCGCTCGAACGCCGATCTCCAACGGGTGATCGACCGGGTTGTCGGTTTTGATGGAATCGTCCGGGCCTCCACGGCGATCGTCATGGAGAATCCCGTTCCGCTGCGGATCATCCCGTTGGTGGAGCAGGCGGCGACCGAGCACTGACGATGACCGGGGTGAGGTGGCGTGAACTTCTGGGAGTACCTGAGCGGCCGCCACCAGCAGCTGCTCGCGGAGGCCTACCAGCACGCCAGCGCGGTCTTCCAGTGCATGGTCGTCGCGACGGCCATCGGCGTCCTGATCGGTGCCGTCACCTACCGCAGCGAGTGGGCCGGCAACCTCGCCACGGTCACCACCTCCACCATCCTGACCATCCCCTCGCTCGCCATGATCGGTCTGCTGATCCCGATCGTGGGCCTGGGCGTACCGCCGACGGTGACCGCGCTGACGCTGTACGGGCTGCTGCCGATCGTGCGCAACGCGATCGTGGGTCTGCGCGGGGTCGATCCCTCGCTGGTCGACGCGGCGCGCGGTATCGGGATGTCCCGCCTCGCGTGCCTCGTGCGCGTCGAGCTGCCGCTGGCCTGGCCGCCGATCCTCACCGGCATCCGGATCTCCACCCAGATGCTGATGGGCATCGCGGCGATCGCGGCGTACGCCTCCGGACCCGGCCTCGGCAACGAGATCTTCCGCGGCATCGCCTCCCTGGGCAGCAAGAACGCGCTCAACCAGGTACTCGCGGGCACGCTCGGGATCATCGTCCTGGCGCTGCTGTTCGACGCCGTGTACGTCGCCCTCGGGCGGTTGACGATTCCGAGGGGGATTCGTGTCTGAGGCGGGTACCACCGGAAGCGCCGGTGCCGGCGCGCCCCGTACGACGGGTGGCGCGACGTCCGGTACGACGGCGTCCGGCACGTCGGCTTCCGGCACGACGGCTTCCGGCACGACGGGTGCCACGATCCAGCTGGAGAACCTCACCAAGCGCTATCCGGGCAGCAAGGAGCCCGCCGTGGACAGCGTCAACATGGAGATCAACGCGGGAGAACTGGTCGCCTTCGTGGGCCCGTCCGGGTGCGGGAAGTCCACGACCCTGAAGATGATCAACCGGTTGATCGAGCCGACGGGCGGCCGCATCCGCATCGGCGGCGAGGACGTCACCGACATGGACCCGGTGAAGCTGCGCCGTCATGTCGGGTACGCGATCCAGTCGTCCGGGCTCTTCCCGCACATGACGGTCGGCCAGAACATCGCCCTCGTACCGAAGATGCTCGGCTGGTCCAAGTCGAGGATCACATCGCGGGTCGAGGAGATGCTCGATCTCGTCGGGCTCGATCCGGGCGAGTTCCACGGCCGCTATCCGCGCCAGCTCTCCGGCGGCCAGCAGCAACGCGTGGGCGTGGCAAGGGCGTTGGCGGCCGACCCGCCCGTCCTGCTCATGGACGAACCCTTCGGCGCGGTGGACCCGATCACCCGGGACCACCTCCAGGACGAGCTGATCCGGCTCCAGCACGAACTGCACAAGACGATCGTCTTCGTCACCCACGACTTCGACGAGGCGATCAAGCTCGGCGACCGGATCGCGGTCCTGCGCGAGCGCTCGCACATCGCGCAGTTCGACACGCCGGAGGCGATCCTCACCAACCCGGCCGACGACTTCGTGTCGGGGTTCGTGGGCGCGGGCGCCGCCCTGAAGCGGCTCAACCTCAGCCGCGTACGGGATGTGGAGGTCACCGACTATCCGACGGTGACCTTGGACGACCCGCTTCAGCAGATCTTCAACAAGCTCCGCACCAGCGGTACGAACGAGATCCTGCTGCTCGACAGGCGCGGCCGCCCCTACAAGTGGCTGCGCCGCGGCGACCTCATGCGGGCCAGGGGCTCACTGGCCCGGGCGGGCACGCTGGTCCACGACACGGTGACCAGGGACGCGACCTTGCGGGACGCGCTGGAGGCGGTCCTCACGGACGCCACGGGCCGGGTCGCGGTCACCGGGCGGCGCGGCGAGTACATCGGGGTCGTCGACATGGAGACGCTGTTGAACTCCGTGCACGAACTCCTGGAGCTCGACCGGCTGGAGGCGATGGAGCACCAGCATGAGCTGGAGGAGACGCGGGCCCAGCAGACCCACTTCGAGCAGGAAGGCGACGGAGGGGAGAAGAAGGCGTGAGCACACCGCCTCAGGATCAGCGGCCCGAGGGCGAGCACGAGGTCAAAGGTCTCGCCTTCCGGGACAACGGCGCCGGTGAGGGCGTGGGTGTCGGTGAGAGCGTGGGCTCCGGTGAGGGGAAGGCCGCGGGCCCGGGCGAGGCCGGGGCCCTGGGCGAGGCCGAGGACGAGGTCCCGCCGGCCGCCGTCGCGCTCAAGCCCCGGATCGGCTGGCAGAAGCTGACCTTCCTGCCCGCCGTGCTGGTGGCCGTTCTGCTGGCCACCTGGCTGTGGTTCCAGCAGGCGGACCTCGACGTGATCTCCGAGAACGCGCTGTCGGGCGGACGGGTGTCCAAGGCCCTGTGGCAGCACATCCAACTGACCGTGATCTCGACCTTCTTCGTGCTGATCATCGCCATCCCGCTGGGCATCCTGCTCACCCGCAAGGCGTTCCGGAAGCTGACCCCCGTCGCGATGACCATCGCCAACATGGGGCAGGCCACCCCCGCGATCGGCCTCCTCGCGCTCCTGGTCATCTGGCTCGGCACCGGCCAGAAGTCGGCCCTGATCGGCATCACCATCTACGCCATCCTGCCGGTCCTCGCCAACACGATCGCGGGCCTGAAGGCCAACGACCCCACGCTCCTGGAGGCGGCACGGGGCATCGGCATGTCCCCCCTCGCGATTCTCGGACGCGTCGAACTCCCGCTGGCCGTCCCGCTGATCCTCGCGGGTGTGCGGACGGCCCTCGTCCTGAACGTGGGCACGGCGACCCTCGCCACCTTCGGCGGCGGAGGCGGTCTCGGCGTCCTCATCACCACCGGCATCACCACCCAGCGCATGCCCGTCCTGGTCCTCGGCTCGGTCCTCACGGTGACGCTGGCGCTGCTGGTGGACTGGCTCGCGTCGCTGGCGGAACTGCTGATGAGGCCACGGGGGTTGGAGGTGGAGTCGTGAGGGGTACGGGTACGGGTGCGGGTCCGAGGACGGGGACGGGGACGGGGACGGTCGGCAGGCTTACGGGTACGGGTCCGGGTCCGGGGATGGGGACGGTCGGCAGGCGTACGGGTACGGGTGTGAGGGCGGCCGGCAGGCGTACGTGTCTGATGCTGGCCGGAGTGCTCGTCGTGGGGTCCGGCTGCGGGTTGACCAGCGGCTCCCCCATGGTGGACGACGTCAAGCCCGGCTTGATCGGGCAGGGTCTGCCGCTCAAGGGCGCCAATCTCACCGTGACGTCCAAGGAGTTCACCGAGCAGCTGATCCTCGGCGCGATCATGGGCATCGCGTTCCAGGCGGCCGGTGCGCATGTGCTCGACCGCACCGGCATCCAGGGGTCGATCGGCACGCGCGAGGCCGTCAAGAGCGGGCAAGCCGACGCCAACTACGAGTACACGGGCACGGCCTGGATCACGTACCTCGGCAACAGCACGCCCATTCCCGACCCGCAGAAGCAGTGGCAGGCGGTGCACGACGCCGACCTGAAGAACGGCCTGACCTGGCTGCCGCCATCCACCCTCAACAACACGTACGCCCTCGCCATGAACCAGGCCAACTACAAGAAGTACGGCACGAAGACGCTCTCCGACGTGGCGGCGCTGTCGAAGTCGGACCCGGGCGCGGTCACGCTGTGCGTGGAGAACGAGTTCGCCAACCGGGCGGACGGACTGCCGGGCATGGAGAAGGCGTACGGCATGAGTCTGCCCGCGAAGAACATCACGCAGATGGACACCGGGATCATCTACACCCAGGTGGCGAAGGGCAGTTGCACGTACGGGGAGGTGTTCACCACCGACGGCCGCATCAAGTCGATGAACCTGGAGCTGATGGCCGACAACAAGAAGTTCTTCCCCAACTACAACGCGGCGCCCGCGGTCAACTCCGAGGCCCTGAAGAAGTATCCGGCGATCGCCGAGGTCATCAACCCCGTGACGAAGAAGCTGAACAACACGGTGGCGCAGGAGCTGAACGCGAAGGTGGATGTGCAGGGGCAGGATCCGCATCAGGTGGCGCTGGACTGGATGGTGGCGGAGGGGTTGGTCAAGGAGGGGTAGGGCGTGGGGCTCTACGGCGTAGGGCGTGGGGCGGTAGGGCAATAAGCGCAGGGGTCAAGTCCATGCATCAGTGATTCACCCTGGCGCATCATGACGCGGTCTCTTCCCCGGCCTCCGCTGGCAGCACCCTCTGGACATCGGCGACTGAACACCACCGAGTTGCCGAGGCGACTCCACCGGCCGGCTCAGCAGCTCGGAACCGAACCCTTCCCCTTCTCCAGGGACACCAGGGCGTCCACGGCCCCCTTCAGGCTGGTCACCGGAATCAGCCGCAGCCCCTGGGGGAGTTCCGACTTCGCGTCGGAGCACTCCGCCTTCGGGACCAGGAAGACCGTCGCGCCGTCGCGACGGGCGGCCTGGGTCTTGAGGGCGACACCCCCGACCGCACCGACGTTGCCGTCGGCGTCGATCGTCCCCGTACCGGCGATGGTGCGGCCCCCCGTGAGGTCACCGCCGCTGCCGTCGCCGTCCAGCTCGTCGACGATGCCGAGCGAGAAGAGCAGCCCGGCGCTGGGCCCGCCGACGTCGGCGAGGTTCAGGGTCACCTTCACGCCGTCCTTCTCGTCGAGGTACGAGAGCGCCGCCTCGGTGGCCGTGTCCTGGGACTCCTTCATCTGCGCTTCGTTGTGCTGCTCGATCTCCTTGAGGGTGTCCCCGCTCGGGTAGACCGAGTCGCGCGGCAGCACGGCCTGGTCCTTGGCGAACCAGGCGCTGAGCACATCGCCGAAGGAGACTCGCGCGTCCGGGCCGGTGGCCTCGATCGTCGTCATCCGCAGCTGTCCGCTGGTCTCCCGCGTGGGCGCTCCGGTGATCGTGATCACCTGGTCACCCTTGTTCTCACCGAGAACGTTCGCCGTCATGCCGGGCTGCGCCACGGAGAACGGCAACGGCGCGAACACCGCCGTGGCCAGCAGAGCCACAACGGGAACAGCGCAGACGGCGACGGCCTTGGGGCGCGTGAGACGAGAGAGCACGGGATCAATCTAACGTCACGGCCAGCCTCGACGACCGTGCAGGTACACGTAGCTGTGGGCACAGCGGCGCGTAGCTGCGGGCATGCGTGCGTGCGTAGCTGTGGGCACAGCGGCCCGTAGCTGTGGGCAATCGTGCCGCTGGGGCGATGGGGGTCCCCCGCTCGAGCGAAGCCGAGAGTGGGGGAGGGTGGGCACAGCGGCACCCTGCAAGCGCCGGCAAGCAAACCCACCCCGACGCCAGCCCCCACGCCGGGACCCGGTTCAGCCGACGCCAGCCCCCACGCCGGGACCCGGTTCAGCCGACGCCCCCGCAGGGACCCGGTTCAGCCGCGTCAGCGCAACGCATCCGCAACCTCCCGAGCCGCATCCACCACCCGACGCCCCACCCTCTCCGGCACGGAGTCCGCGAGCATGACAACCCCCACGCTGCCCTCAACCCCCGTCACCCCCAGCAGCGGCGCCGCAGCCCCACTGGCCCCCGCCTCCAACTCCCCATGCGTGAGCGTGTACCCGGGCTCCCCCGCCGGCGCCCGCCGGGCGGCGAGGATCGCGCGCCCCGCGGCCCCCCGGTCCAGCGGATGCCGGAACCCCGCGCGATAGGCGACGTGGTAATCCGTCCACGTCGGCTCGACCACGGCGACGGCGAGCGCCTCGGCCCCGTCGACCAACGTGAGATGGGCGGTTGCCCCTATGTCCTCGGCCAGCGCACGCAACGCGGGCAGCGCGGCCTCCCGTACGAGCGGATGCACCTGGCGGCCAAGCCGCAGCACCCCGAGCCCGACCCGGGCGCGGCCACCCAGATCACGGCGTACGAGTGCGTGCTGCTCCAACGTGGCGAGCAACCGGTACACCACAGTCCGGTTGACACCGAGCTTGTTCGAGAGCTCGGTGACGGTCAGCCCGTGGTCCGTGTCGGCGAGCAGCTTGAGGACGCGCAGTCCCCGGTCGAGCGTCTGAGAGGTCTCCGCGGTCACGACGCCCACTCCTTAGTGGTGAGGTCGACGGCCCCCTCGTGGCGGTTACGCCACCGAGTCCCGTCGGCGACGCGCTTCAGAGGCCGCCGGTCGGCTGACGACCCGGGGTCTTCCCGGGCGGAGTCGCTTCACGGCTGCGCTCCGCGGCGGCGCTGCCACGGGGCGTGTGCGTAGCGGGACAGTAGCGAGCCGGTCCGCTCAGCGGAAGTCTCCGTCCAGAATCCGGGCAGCGACTGGTACGAACTCGCCCTCGCCGCCACCCCTTTGTCCCGGTACGCCCGGCGCTCGCCCCACGGCGTGCGTCACCTGTGCCACGTGTGCACACACGCACACGCGCGGGGAACCAGGGAGCGCACAGCACCCAGTACAGGCCCAGCGCCCAGCGTCACCGCATCCGGGTAGCCCACTCCTGCACCTTGGCGATCCGCTGCCGCAGCTGCCCCGCCGTCGCCTCCGCGCTCGGCGGACCACCGCACACGCGCCGCAGCTCGGTGTGGATCACGCCGTGCGGCTTACCGCTCTGGTGGACGTACGCGCCGACCATGGTGTTGAGCTGTTTCCTCAGCTCAAGGAGTTCCTTGTGGGTGACCACGGGCCGCCGGTCGGCCGGCAGCTCCAGCAGGTCGGCCTCCTCGTCCGGCTTCTTGCGGCTGTGCGCGATCTGCCGGGCCTGCCGCTTCTGCAGCAGCAACTGCACCTGCTCGGGTTCGAGGAGCCCCGGAATCCCGAGGTAGTCCTGCTCCTCCTCGCTTCCGGGGTGGGCCTGCATCCCGAACTCGGCGCCGTCGTAAAGGACGCGGTCGAAGACGGCCTCGGACTCCAGGGCCTCGAAGGAGAACTGCTCCTGCTCACCGGTGTCCTCGTCCTGCTCCCGGTTCGCCTCCTCCATCTCCTTCTCGGACTCGGCGTACGGGTCCTCCTCGCCCTCCTTCTTGGGCTTGTCGAGGGCGTGGTCGCGCTCGATCTCCATCTCGTTGGCGAAGGTGAGGAGATCCGGGACGGTCGGCAGGAACACCGAGGCGGTCTCGCCGCGCCGCCGGGACCGCACGAAGCGCCCGACGGCCTGTGCGAAGAAGAGGGGCGTCGAGATGGTGGTGGCGTACACCCCGACCGCGAGCCGGGGCACGTCGACGCCCTCGGACACCATGCGGACGGCGACCATCCAACGGTCGTCGTTGTGGCTGAACTCGTCGATACGGTCCGAGGCGCCGGCGTCGTCGGACAAGACGACGGTCGCCTTGGTGCCGGTGATCTCGCGGATGAGCTTGGCGTAGGCGCGGGCCGAGTCCTGGTCGGAGGCGATGACGAGGGCACCGGCGTCCGGAATGCCCTTGCGTACCTCGGTCAGCCGCTGGTCGGCGGCGCGCAGCACGCTCGGCATCCACTCGCCGCGCGGGTCGAGGGCGGTGCGCCAGGCCTGCGAGACGGCGTCCTTGGTCATCGGCTCCCCGAGCCGGGCCTCGATCTCGTCCCCCGCCTTCGTCCGCCACCGCATGTTGCCGCTGTAGGAGAGGAAGATGACGGGCCGCACGACACCGTCGCCCAGCGCGCTGCCGTACCCGTACGTGTAATCCGCGGCGGACCGCCGGATCCCGTCGTTCCCCTCCTCGTACGTGACGAAGGGGATGGGATTGGTGTCGGACCGGAAGGGCGTACCGGTGAGTGCGAGCCGCCGGGTGGCGGGCTCGAAGGCTTCGAGGCAGGCCTCGCCCCACGACTTCGAGTCACCGGCGTGATGGATCTCGTCGAGAATGACCAGGGTCTTCCGCTGCTCGACGCGGTTGCGGTGCAGCATGGGCCGCACACCGACACCGGCGTACGTCACGGCGACGCCGTGGTACTCCCGGCCGAGCGGTCCCGCGCTGTACTCGGGGTCCAGCTTGATCCCCAGCCGCGCGGCCGCCTCCGCCCACTGCTTCTTCAGGTGCTCGGTCGGCGCGACCACGGTCACCTGCTGCACGACGTGGTGGTGCAGCAGCCAGGACGCGAGCGTCAGCGCGAACGTCGTCTTACCGGCGCCGGGCGTGGCAACGGCCAGGAAGTCGCGCGGCTGCTCCTGGATGTACTTCTCCATCGCCCCCTGCTGCCAGGCACGCAGCTTGCTGGCGGTGCCCCAGGGGGCGCGGCCGGGGAAGGCGGGAGAGAGGTGATGTGAGGAGGGGGCACTGAGGGTAGGGGCGGGCCCGGAGGGCCCTCCGTTGAGGGTGGTGGCGGGCGACGGGCGGGCGGTAGTCACGGTCTCCGTGGGGGGTTGAGCGGCTCGGCTACGTATGACAACCGGGCCACCCTACCGGCGCCCCGGATGCGCCAACGCCCGGACGCCGCCGGGTCACCCATGGATGGGACTCAGCTCACATCGGCTACTCGGCCAAGCCCCGCAGAGCCTCGGAGATCGCCTGGCCCACTTGGCGGTCTGCTCCTTGGCGGCCTTGCGGACCAACGCCTCGTGAGCCGTCCTGGCCAGGTAGTCGTCCACAGCTCTCAGCAGCCCCCGCCAACGCCACCCCCGCCATCGGCAGAAACACGGCCGCGAAGGCGGCGGGGTGGGAGCCGCCGGCCGAAGCGGTGGCGGCGTGGGCGACCGTGCCGCCGCCCAGCGCCGCGAAGGCCGCGCCGCCCACGGCGAGCAGCAGCACATTGGACAGACCGTCGGGGATCTGCAGCGCGGCGGAGTTGGCCCCGGCCTCCTTAGGCGCCGAGAGGCGGAGCAGCAGCACGCTGGTGGAGGCGATCACCAGCCCCATGCCGAAGCAGCCGGAACCCCAGGCGACGGCGACGATCCACACGGGCACGGCGTGGATCAGCACGCCGGGCACGGTGGCGATGGCCGCCGCGACCATCACCATCCCGAGGAGCATGAGCCGCTCCCGGTACGGCTCCGTCCTGGGCCGTGACTGAACGTACGACCCAGCTCCACGAGCGCGGTCCCGACGCTCAGCGCCTGGCAGGGCCGACTCAGGACACCCTCTCGGCCTCGGCCGGGACGGTCGTGGCAGCACGCGCTTCGAGGGCTGTCATGCTCGCCAGCGTAAGGGGCACAACCGCCTCTGGCTCCTGTCCCTGGACGGTGATCGATTCGGCCTTTGGTTGTACGCCCCTTCGTGAACCCGTTGCTCGTACGTCTCTCTTCATGAGCCCTCCGCTCGTACGCCCCCTGTCATGAACGGCGTATGGCAGTCCCGTTGCGGCACCCCGGCACCCCTTGAGCCCTCCGGTCGCCCGCGCCTACGGTCAACCCATCAGGTCAGCGACGGGTGCCCTCGTTCCGCACCTGAGTCTGGCCGTGTGCCCGAGTGGCTTAGGGACTCGCCTGCAAAGCGAGTTACGCGGGTTCGATTCCCGCCACGGCCTCAACTGCCTTGAACAGGCAAAACGAAGGGGCGGCACCCCAGAAGGGGGGCCGCCCTTTTGGTCGTCCGTCTCGGGACCAGTGCCGCCTTGGCGAGCCGCTCGACGGTGACGCCACCGTGAAGGGCGAACTCGTCGTACTCGCCACGCCCGTGGTCCTCCATGGCCTTGTACGCGGCCTTCCCGGCGCCCCTGAGGAAACTCTCGAACGAGAGTGAATCGTCCATGCCAGGACGGTAGCGGCGCCTGTACTACAGGTGCGATCGGATTCAGAGACTGGCCCCCATCGAACCAGCGCTAGGCATGCGGTCGGTGCGGACTCGTGTTGAGCTGACGTAACCACGAGGCAGCCCGGCAGGTCGGAGCCACGGCGGCGGCTCTCCGAAGAGCTCATCTCATGTGGTGAGTCTTCGGTAGCAGACGAGGGTGCAGGCGATGGCTGTGAGGCCAGGAAGAGGCCGGCTTTGCGTTCGTGGCCGCGATGGAGTCTGCGGCAGCCTGCGAGCCAGGCCGTTGGGCATGATGCGTTCGATGGTCCAGCGGTGCCGGGCCTGCCCCAGAGTTCCGGCGCGATCCTCATACGGTCTACGCCCATCTCTGGGAAGCGGCGCCGGTCTGCCCCATGTGGCGGGACGTCTCCGACCACGCCGCGCCCTGACCTGTGATCATCCCGGCTGGCGCTGCAGTTGGCACCGGAGCTGATCCGACGCATCAGCGTTCTGCGGCTGTGGGCGTCACACAGGCGTCTCTCCATGTGACAGGGCGGCCGAGTAGTTTCTCAGCGCTTGCTCTGTCGCCGATGTCGAGATGGTTGCGCACCAGGGTGGAAGAGCAAGTCTGGCCGTCGTATTCGACGGCTCCGACGGCTTCGACGGTGAATCCGTTACTTGCGCCCATGCGTTTGAGCGTGTCGACATCGCCGCGACCGCCTTTCCCAAAGCGGAAGTTGTCACCCACGACCACGACGGATGCGCGCAACCTTTCGGCGATGACCTTCGAGGCGAACGCCTCGGCTGTGGTGTTCGCGAGCAGATCGGTGAAGGGCAGGACGAAGACGACGTCAATGCCGAGACACGTCGCTTGCCGTGAGGTCTGTTGCCATGAGCTCCCCTGCAGCAAAGGTCGAGAACGTTCTGGATGGTGCCGGGTCGTCCGGCCCGGGGCTCAAATGCCCCGGGCCGGAGCGGTCGGTCAGGCACGGCGTTCTTACGGCCGACCAGTCCCTTCCTTCCTCTGGTTGCCGATGTAGCCCTCGTGGACGTCCTGGCCGCGGGCGTAGTCGGGCTGGAAGCGGACGCTGGCGTAGTGCGAAGCCTTCTCCGCCTCCTGCGCTCGCTTGCCCAGTTCCGCCGTGTCGCCGAAGCCGAGCACGTCGCGGGCCAGCTGAGTGAGCGGCCCGTCGACCTGGTACTCGGTGCGCTGCAAGGTGAGCATGTTGATCAGGTACAGCGGTGTGCCGTTGAACTTCTCGAACATCTCGTGACGCGTGCCCCACTCGGTGAGGAAGCGCTCGCTGATCTGCCGGAAGATCTTGATCCGGTCGCGGGCGGTGATCTCGGCACCGCGCAGCGCCTGCTCGAGCTTGGGGCCGATGTAGGGGTCGTCCAGCTCGCGCTTGGTCGGCTGGATGACGATACCGCGGCCGCAGAAGTCGATCAGCTTGTTGACCATGTCGTGCTGGTTCTCGAGGTAGTGGGCCCGGCCGAAATCGATGTAGATGTTGTTCGGCTTGAACAGTCCACCCGGGGTCTCGAATCCGGTCTCCTCGGCCGCGAGCATGAACGCGCGGCAGGTCTCGCGGAACCGGATGAGTTCGGCGAGCTGTGCCTTCACCACCGGCTGCGAGCTGGTACCCAGGGACTGAGTGATCAGCAGTGCGAGACCGACCATGAGTTCGGCGTGTATGCACTGCCGGATCTGGGTTTCCAGGTGCACCCAGTCGAACTGCCGCTGCGGGTACCACTTGGAGTGGTCGGGGTTGCCGATGTGCTGGACCTGCGGCCAAGGGATCAGTACGTCGTCGAAGTAGACCATCCCGTCGAGCTCGTCACCGATGGTGGCCAGCGGACGGTCGTAGGGGTCGGCGTCGGGCTGGGCCCGCGATTCCCGGGCGACCACGGTCACACCCGGGGTGGCCACCGGCACCATCGCGTAAATGGTCTGTTCGGGCGTCTGGCCCGGCCGCCACAGGTTGCCGACCAGGAGGTTGTTGACGAAGGGGATCGAGGTGCCGATGGCCTTCCAGCCACGGACGACGATGCCCTCGTCGTTCTCCTCGATGATGCTCAGCATGGGGGTTTCGGCCAGCGCGTCGTCGCGGCCGCGGTCGTACTGCACGTCGACGAACATGGGCGAGATCGCGAGGTCCTTCGAGGTGACCTCCTCCCACTGGCGCTGGATGTTGCCCGTCAGGTCGCGGCGGGGGCCGGTGAAGCGGGAGTTCTCGGCCCACGGCTCCTGGTCGTCGACCTGGGTGAACATGACGACGTTCATTCCGGCCGGCGGACGGGTGAAGATGCCGCCCTTGAAGTGCCGGAACAGGAACTCGGCGTACTTGCGGCGGCGGACAGCGTCCTCCTTCGACCGCGGCAGGAACCAGTGCATCGACTGACGCTTGCCGTCCTCGTCGATGAACGTCGTGATGTCCTGGTGCTCGGGGTCCAGGTGCAAGTCGTAGTACTCCGCGATCGCCTGGGCGTATCCGCGGGTCTTGGGGTGCGTGGTGACGTCTTCGATGAGCTCGCCGCCGACGTAGACCTTGCGGCCGTCGCGCAGCGACTCCAGGTATTCCTTGCCGGTCCTCATGGTGTCTCTCCCGTGGTGGTGCGGTTCATTTGACGGTGGAAGGTGGCGGCGTCCCAGTAGTCCTCGCTGCCACGGATCAGCTCTCCCCCCAGGAGCAACACGTGCACGCCGCGCAGTGACAGACGCTGGCCGCGGGCGGCGAGGGGGCCCATCGGCGCCTGCAGCGTGGCAGTGAGCAGATAGGTGATCGCGACCGGTCCGTTCGGATCGGTGATCTGGGTCTGCGGTTGCCAGTGGGCGTCGGGAAACCACTGGAAGAAGCGACGCAGTCCGTCGGCGATGGCCTCCGGTCCCTGCCGGGAGCTGCCCTGCGCGATCTCCTCGTGCGTGGCCCCGGCGTCATACAGTCGCGCGGCGGCGAGCGGGTCGTGGTGGTTGTAGGCCTCGTACAGGCGGGCCGGCAGACCGGTCAGCTTCATGCCGCGGCCTCTGTCATCGTCAGCAACTCCTCGATGTCCACGCTGCGTTGGTAGCGCCCCTGCCCGTACAGCAGTGGACGGCGGGAGTCGGGCGCCAGGACGGCCCGCACCTGGCCCATGACGACCAAGTGGCTGCCCACGGTCCGTGCCTCGGTCACCTCGCAGTCGAAGGTCACCAGCGAATTGCGCAATACCGGCGACGTCACTTCGGCCGGCAGCTGGCTACTTGCGACGACGTGGTCATCGACGTATTTCACTGCCCCGGCACGTGAGCACAGCTGTGACACGGGGAGTTGGTCCTGGCTGAGCAGATTGACCCCGAATCTGCTCTCGCGGTGGATGTCCGCAGCGGTGACAGTGCGAGCGTTGACACACACCAGCACCGTCGGCGGCTCCATGCACACCGGATTGAACGCACTGACAGTCATGCCCCAGGCACGACCGTCATGACGTGTGGTCACCACGGTCACGCTGCCGACCACACGGCCCATCGCCGCCCGGAACGTATCGGGATCCGCCTTCGTCTCCAACGCCCACGGTGCGACGTCGGCCCCCACGTCATCATCCCCGCACAGGTCGCCGGGGGTATTTCCTGATTCGGTCATCGGATCTCTCCAAACCGGCGACGGCACAAGAGCCACCGCCAAGGAGGGGAAAACCTGCCGCAGTTTCGGCCGTGAAAGCCGCACCGCTCGGTCCGGACGCTATGATCCGCGCAACTTATCCGTCAAATAGATATATTGAATTTGCAGTATTTCCACCACGAATATATGGGCTGGTCAGGGATTATGAACCTACGGAACGTGGATCTGAATCTGCTCGTGGCACTGGATGCCTTGCTGGCCGAGCGCAACGTCAGCCGCGCGGGCCGACGACTCGGCCTCAGTCAGCCCGCGACCAGCTCGTCACTCGCCCGCCTCAGGAAGATGTTCGGGGACCCGCTCCTGGTGCGGCGGGGCAGGGAATTCACCCTCACCGCCGAGGCGGAGCGACTGGTGCAACCCGTACGGGAGATCCTCGACCTGATCGAGCGGACCATCGAGCAGCGTCCCGAATTCGACCCGAGCACGGACATGCGCACCTTCTCCATCAGCGCGTCCGACTACGCGACGTTGGTATTGCTGAGCCCCTTCGTCCGGGCGGCGGCCGCCGAAGCCCCAGGCGTGACGATTCACGTCCTCCCCAGATCGAGAGATCCACGGCAACTGCTGCACACCGACGAGGCCGATCTCGTCATCGAACCAAGGGAGCTCCTCGGAGACACCGACTTCCCGTCGTATCCACTGTTCAGCGACCAATGGCTGTGCGCGGTCGACGCCGCCAATCCGGTCGGCTCGGCGCAGCAGATAACGCTGGACGAATACCTGCGTCTCCCGCACCTCGTGTACAGCATCGGACCGGACCGGCAACTCGACTTCGCCGACCAGCGCCTCGCCCAGCTCGGCATCCCACGACGGATCGAGTTCACTGTGGAGAGTTTTCTCCTCGTGCCCTTCCTGATCCGAGGAACATCTCTGGCCAGCCTCGTCCTCGAGCGGGCGGCTCGTCAGCTCGCCGCCGCGGCAACCGGCATCCGGCTCCTGCCACCGCCGCTCCCCCTGCCCGACATCCACGAGACGATGTACTGGCATCCCCGTCATACGACCGACCCGGCACACCGCTGGCTTCGCGAACGCTTGCTCGCCTCCGCGAGCGACCTCGGCGGCATGAACGGACTTCCTTCGGACGGAACCTGACTGCAATCGGCGGCTTGCTTGATCGATCAGCTGCCGCTGTCCGAGGTCTGCCCACCTGGCCGCCAAATGAGGTCGTCGGCCTGCCTCGCGATGTCGGTCCGCACGGCGTCCACCATGTGTTGATACCGGGCGGCCATGGCAGTTGTCGACCACCCCATGAGACCCATGACGGCCCGCTCGGGAAAACCGAGGATCAGCAAAACGGTCGCAGCCGTGTGGCGTGCGTCGTGCAGACGCCCGTCCCGGACCTTCGCCTCTGCCAGAAGAGCCTTCCACTCGGCCCAGTCCCGGTGCGCGTGAGCCACGCCTTGACCGTCCAGGGCTTGCCCGGCTTGCGCACAGTCTTAGTGTCACGCTGCCGCTCCCTTTCGTGGGGGGCGGGCCGGTCCGCGTTCCAGGAGCGGCGCGGGTTACGCGTACAGCGTGCCGCTCGCCTGGTCCTCGAATATCTCCGGCCAGTAGCGCCAGCCGTCGTCGCCGGGGAGGGACGGGGTGGGGTCGCAGGCGACCAGGTCGACCGTGGCGAGGGTCTGGGTCATGGTGGCGCCGAGCTGTTCGTAGGCGTCGCTGATGCCGTGGGTCGCGTCGAGCGTCTTCTCGCGGTGGAGCAGCCAGAGGGTGAACGCCAAGGTGGAGATGTCGGCGTTGAGGGGGCGCAGGGTGAGGTCGGGCTCGCTCCAGGCGAGGATCGTGCCCGTGGTGCCGTCGACCACGAGGCTCGTGTCCTCCAGGAGGTAGCCGAGGCGTATCAGGCGGTCCGCGGACGTGGGGAGTTCGTCGGCGGAGAACGCGTCGGGCCGCTCGTCCGCGTAGTACTCGGTGAGGGCCGGCAGCGGCACCTCTGTGTCCAGCTGGAAGAGGAGGCCGTCCTCGGGCAGGCCCGTCTCCCGCAGGAAACGGCGTGTCGGTTCGTGTGTCAGCGCGGGCCCGAAGTCGACGTCCTCGAAGCGCATGATCACGCCCGTGCCGAACTCCTCGTCCAGCAGCCGCTTCGGGAGGTCGAGGACGAGTCCCTCGCCGGGACCCGCGATCCGGGCGAGCGGGCGGATCAGCGCGGCCATCCGCCAGTACGCCGGCACGTCCTTGCCCACGCCCGACGCGTAGACGGCAGCCAGGCGGTCCGACGCCTCCGTGACCGCTTTCGGGCCGAAGTGGCCGAGCCTGCTGAACTGGCCCCCGGCACCCGTCAGTTCCTCCGTGGCCGCCGCGGAGCGCAGCAGGGCCTCCAGGGACGGGGCCAGGGGGGACAGGTCCGCCAAAGTGGGGTTCCGGTAGACGTACGCCGTGGAGATCTCGCCCGTCTCACCGTCCAGGACGATCGACTCCAGGTCCCTGTCCAGGTGCCGCAACGCTCCTATGACGAGCTGGTCCCGCAGCTCCCCGGCGAGCTTGTCGGCGTCGCCGGCCAGGTCCGCAAGCCTGCGCAGCCCGTGCTCGCGCAGCGCGTCGAACCCCAGCAGCGCGCCGTCGGACGGCAGTCCGGACCCCGTCAGCCACCGCCGCGTCTCCCCGTGCGTGACATACGGATCCAGGTCGTCGTCGGTCAGTGTGATCGCGCCGCCGACATCGGTGTCAGTCGTGCTCATCGTTCCCCCGTGCATGTGAATGCTTCTGCTTCCCCCGTGCAGGAACACCGCGGCGTCCCACGGCAGTTCCCCACTGACCGAGAACGATACGCGGCACCACTGACAACGCCGGAAACGGACGGGAACAGGCCACCCGCGGACAGGAAACAGCCTGGACCCGGGCTTCGTGAAACCGGCCCTGCGCGGCGCCCGCCGAGCTCGGCCGACACATGCGCCGCCGACAGCTCGGCCGACGTACACGCCGCCGGCGGCTCAGCGGTCGTGCGGCGCGCTCACGCCCCCGTCACCACGGCCGCCTGCGGGCGGATCGGGAGGCGGTTGACCGGCCGTCCCGTCGCCGCCCGTACGGCGGACGCGACCGCCGCGGGGGACGTCACGACCGGCACCGCGCTGACCGCCTTCGCGCCGAAGGGGGCGACGACATCGCGCTCCTCGACCAGTTTGACGATGCGGATGTCCGGCGCGTCCAGGGAGGTGGGCAGGCTGTATCCGATGAGGTCGGGGTGGCGGACCAGGCCGCGGGCCGTGCGCAGGTTCTCGGTCAGCGCGGCGCCGACGCCCTGAGTGACGCCCGCCTCGATACGGGCGGCGAGCTGCGCCGGGTTGAGCACCCGGCCGACGTCCTGGGCGAGCGCCAGTTCCACGACCCGCACCGAGCCCAGCTCGACGTCGACATCGACCACCGCGCGGATCGCGCAGAAGGCGAGGCCCACGAACGCGTCGCCCTGTCCGGCCGCGTCCAGCGGTTCCGTCGGATGCGGGCGGCACTGGGCCGTGGCCCACAGCTCCTTGCCGTCCATCGCCTCCGTGACGGTCGTCGACAGCACACCGTCGTACGACGTGATCTTGCCGTCGGTGATCTGGAGCAGCTCCGTGGACATACCGAACTTGTGCGCCAAGGGCTGCAGCAGCTGCGTACGGACCATTTTCGCCGCGCGTTCGACGGCTCCGCCCGACACCCACGTGTGGCGGCCCCGGCAACTCGCGCCCGCCGGGGGCTGGTCGGTGTCCACCGGCGCCACGTGCACCTCGTCGATGCCGAGCGTCTCCTGGACGATCTGCCGGGCCAGCGTGGCGAAGCCCTGGCCGGTCTCCACGGCCGCGCAGAGCACGGTGGCGACACCGTCATGGACCTTCACCGTGGCCGTCGAGACCTCGTCCGCGCCCTCGGCGCCGAGCATGTGGACCATGCCGAGGCCGTAGCCGACGCCACGGCGTACGGCACCGGGTTCGCCCGCGCCTTCGGGGCCTCCGGGGAGCAGCCACTCGTCCTCGGGCGTGTCCTTAGGGAGCGCGGGAAGCGGGTAATCCCGTACGGCTTCCAGCAGTTCGGCGACCGGGGCCGGGCAGGTCACCGTCTGGCCCGTCGGCAGCACGTCGCCCGTGGCCATCGCGTTGCGCAGGCGCAGCTCCGCCGGGTCGATGCCCAGCTTCTTGGCCAGCTTGTCCATCTGGGCTTCGTAGGCGGCGCACACCTGCATGGCGCCCTCGCCGCGTACGTGGCCGGAGGGCGGGTTGTTGGTGCGTACGGCCCAGCCCTCGATGAAGGCGTTCGGGATGACGTAGGGGCCGCAGGCGAAGGAGACTGCGGCGGCCAGCGACTCGGAGGACGTGTCCGCGTAAGCGCCCGCGTCCAGGAGGATCTGCGCCTCGACCTTCACCAACTTGCCCTCGGCGTCCGCGTGGTGACGGTAGCGCAGGAGCGTGGGGTGCCGGTGGGCGTGGCCCAGGAAGGACTCTTCGCGCGTTGCGGTGAGTTTCACCGGGCAGCCGGTCTTCAGGGCCAGCAGGCCGAGCGGGAGCTGGAAGCCCTGGTCCTCGCGGTCGGCGGTGGCACCGGGAACACCGGTGACGACGACCTTCACGCGCTCGGGCTCCAGGCCGTAGCAGGCGGCCGCCGTGTCGCGGTCGGTGTGCGGGTCGGTGGAGGCGATGTAGAGCTCGACCCCGCCGTCGGGGCGGGGCACGGCGAGACCGGCCTCCGCGCCGATCGGGGCGGGGTCCTGGCGGCCGATGCGGTACTGGCCCTCGACGACGATCTCGCCCGCCGCCTCCGGGTCGCCGTGGCGCAGCGGGATGTGGCGGATCAGGTTGCCGTCGGGGTGCAGGGGCTCGGCCTCGAAGGCCAGCTCCGGGTCGGTCACCGCGTCGAGTACTTCGTACTCGACGATGACGGCGGCCGCGGCCATCCGCGCGGTGTCCGGGTGGTCGGCGGCGACGGCCGCGATGGGCTCCCCGTGGTGGCGTACGACCTCGGAGGCGAACACCGGGCGGTCCGCCCTGCCGCGTCCGTGCAGCGCCCGGCCGGGCACGTCCTCGTGGGTGATCACCGCGCGGACGCCGGGCATCTCGCGCGCGTGGCTGGTGTCGATGGACACGATGCGCGCGTGCGGGTGGGGCGACCTGAGCACGGCGGCCCACAGCAGGCCCTCGGCCCACAGGTCGGCCGCGTACGGGAAGGTGCCCTCCGTCTTGGCACGGGCCTCCGCGGCGGGCAGCGACGCGCCGAGCCCGTGCGGCAGGGGCTCGGGGCCGGTCTCGGGCGCCGCCGGTGTCGCGGTCGCGGCTTCGTTGGTCACGCCTGGCCTCCGTCCTGGCCGTACGGCTGCTCATGCGGCGCTTGGGGGTCGTACAGGGGAGTCTCGGCGTAGGCGGCCGGGTTGACGCCTCCCGCACCCGGGCCGGCCTGGTGCGGGATGCGCGCCTCCCCCGGGTCCGGCGTGGACTCGGCGGCCGCCGTGGTGTGCGCCTCGCGTTCGGCGACGACCTCGCGCACGGCCTCCAGGACGCCGCGGTAGCCGGAGCAGCGGCACAGGTTGCCGCACAGCGCCTGGCGGGTCTCCAGCTCGGTCGGCGCCGGGTTGCCCTCAAGGAGGTCGTGCACGGTCATCGCCATGCCCGGTACGCAGAAACCGCACTGCACGGCGCCGCACTTGGCCAGCGCCCGCTGCACGTCGGAGGGCTGCCCGCCGGCGGCCAGGCCCTCGACGGTGCGCACCTCGCTGCCGGCGGCCGTGACGGCGGGCACCAGGCAGGACGCCACGAGCCGGCCGTCCACCTGCACGTTGCAGGCGCCGCACTCGCCCTGCGAGCAGCCGTCCTTGGCGCCCGCGAGGCCGAGCCGCTCGCGCAGCACGTAGAGCAGCGATTCGGCGATCCAGGCGTCGGTCACGGGGCGGTCGGCGCCGTTGACGCGCAGGACGTACGAGGCGAGGGGGTGTTCGTCGTTCGAGGACGAGGCGGGAGCGTCCGTGCCCGCGTCCCGGTCCGCGTCCTGCCCCGCCTCGGAAGCGGGGTCCGGCTCAGAGGCCTCGGAGGCGTCGGCGGCCTCCGGTTCGTGTGCCTCCGGAGCCTCTGCAGCCGCCTGCGCGGGCTCGGCGACCGGCCCGGAAGGCTCGTGAGCGGGCTCGGCGGCCTGCTGGGCGGCCTGCGCGGGCGATTCCGCAGCCGCCGGCGCCGACGGCTCCGCGGGAGCCTCAGCGGCCGCTTCGAGCGGCTCGGCGGTCCACGCCTGCCCGATGGACTCCGTCGCCCAGGGGGCGGCCGCGCCGCCGGGGAGCGTGGCGGGCGGTGTGCCGCCCCACTGCTCGACGAGAGCCGACGTAGTGAACTCGCCCGATTCGTCCGGAAGATCACCACCGGCCACCGGAATCGACCACTGCCCGGTCACGTCATGTCCGGGAGCGTTGCCCGGCTGCGCGGCCTCGCTGAAGTCCCACTGCCCGGTGACTCCCGGCTGGTACGAGAACCCGTCGTGCGCGCTCTGCTGAGCCCGGGGTTCGGCCTGCGGCGCGGCATTCCGGTCCGGCCACTGGACGGCGTCGGCGGGCATGGCCCAGGTCCCGGTGGCCGCCGGGTCCGTCGCGGCGGGCGCCGTGGGCGCGACCGTGATCTGCGGGGGCACATACCCGTGCCCGGGCGCCGCGAGCGGGCTGTCCCGCTCGGCGAAGAGGGCGTCGATGCCCCCTTCGGGGAGCTTGACGAAGGCGGTGGCGCCGTCGTCGTAGTCGCCCTGGGGCAGCGGATCCCACCGGCCGCCGCTCTGTGGAGCGCCCTCTCCGTGCTGGTCGTCGGTCACGACAGTGCCCTCCCCAGTGCTCGTCGGGCCAGCGCGGCGACGGTGCGCCGCAGGTGCAGTACGGCGGGCGGAAGCTGTTGTACGGAGCCGTCCTCGGCGGGGACGGGGTCGGGGATGCAGGCCGCGGCGACGTACTCCCCGAAGGCATGGAGCGCCTCGGGCACCAGCGTCCGCTCGCCGTCCCAGTCGATCAGCTGGGCGACCCACGCCTCGGCGTCCAGCGGCCGCAGCGGCATCGGCGCTATGGCCCCGACGGCGCACCGCACTCCGCGCCGGGCGGGGTCCAGGACGAGCGCCACGGACGCGACCGCGCGCCCGGGTCCGGTACGTCCCGTCGCCTTCAGGAAGACCTGCGGCGCGTGCAGCAGCGGCACGCGCACGTAGCCGATGAGTTCGCCGCCGCGGAGCATCTCCACGCCCGCGAGCAGGTGCGAGACCGGGATCTCACGGCGGGCTCCGCCCGGGCCCGCGATGATCAACGCGGCCTCCAGGGCGGCCAGTACGGGCAGCGCGTCCCCCGTAGGGGCGGCCGACGCGATGTTGCCGCCGAGGGTTCCCGCGTTGCGGATCTGCGGCGGTCCGGCCGCGCGCGCGGCGGCGGCGAGGGCCGGGATGAGGGCCGCGAAGTCGGGGCGCCCCATGCGGGCGTGCGTGAGGCTCGCGCCGAGCAGCGCGTGGCCGTCCTGGTACTGCCAGCCGCGGATCTCGCTGATCCGGCCGAGGCCGACGAGTGCGGCGGGCCGCAGCTGTCCGGAGTTGACCGCGGCCATGAGGTCGGTGCCGCCGGCCACGGGAACGGCGGCGGGCATGGCGGCCAGAGCCGCCACCGCCTCGTCGAGCGAGGCGGGCAGCGTCACGGCCTGCGCCGCCTGCGGTGCGTGCGTGGTCAAACCGGCTGCCCCTTCCCGCTGCCCCACCTGGTCCCACCTGTGCTGCCGTACGGTACGTGCTGACAGGGCGGACGTGGCAACTCTGGCACATCTTCCCGGACCCCTGACGCGGGGGTCCGCTAGGAGGCATTCGCCCCCCTCACCAGGGAGATGGTCCGTTTTAGTACGGCATCGCCAGTGCGCGCGAATTGCCACTCTTCGGTGACCCTTGGGTGTCTTTTCCCTTGTGGGGGCCACGGTGACAGGGCGAGCACCGCGGGACACGCCCGTCAGGAGTCACCTCACACGTTTGGCGGCGCCCCCTCGATCGGGCGTCCGAGGCTTCCTGTCATTCCTTCGGGGGCCGGTCGCTTCTGCCACGGAAGCGGCCCCGCGGGCGGGCGATAGGCCACTCCCAGCGCGTCAAGTCGCTTGTAGTGGGCGGTCATCCGCCGTTCGAAGTCCG
Organism: Streptomyces dengpaensis; assembly: GCF_002946835.1. Classification (NCBI taxonomy): domain Bacteria; kingdom Bacillati; phylum Actinomycetota; class Actinomycetes; order Kitasatosporales; family Streptomycetaceae; genus Streptomyces; species Streptomyces dengpaensis. Next base: position 5,378,131 of record NZ_CP026652.1, on the reverse strand, counting down.
CGAAGTCCCGTTCGGCGGGGGCGGGCAGAGCGCTCCAGGCGACCTCGGCGAAGGCGGCGAGCCGCGGGAACGTCTGGTAGTCCACGCGCGACGGATCCTCCATCACCTCGGTCCACACATTGGCCTGGGCACCGAGGACGTGATGCGCCTGGTCCTCGGTCAACTGGGGTGGAACCGGCTCGAAACGGTAGACATCCTCCAGGGTGCGCACGTACCCGATGGGCACGGGCTCGTCCGCGCCGCCGTCCTGACGGTGGTCCAGGTACACCTGCTGCTCCGGGCACATGACGACGTCGTGACCGCTCCGCGCCGCCGTGATGCCGCCCGCGTATCCGCGCCACGAGGACACCGCGGCGCCGTCCGCGAGGCCGCCCTCCAGGATCTCGTCCCAGCCGATGAGCCGGCGGCCGCGCGCCGTGAGCCAGGTGTCGAAGTGCCGTACGAACCACGACTGGAGTCCGTCCTCGCCGGCGAGGCCCAGTTCCCTGATGCGCGCCTGGGCGGCCGGGGACTTCCGCCACTGGTCCTTGGCGCACTCGTCGCCGCCGATGTGAATGAACGTCGAGGGGAACAGTTCCAGGACTTCCTCGAACACCCCCTCGTAGAACCGCAGTGTGCCGTCGGTGGGGGCGAGCACGTTCTTCGAGACGCCCCAGTCGTCCCAGACCGAGAGGGAGCTCGTGTCGACGACATCACCGTTGCCGAGTTCCGGATAGGCGGCGATGGCCGCCTGGCTGTGCCCGGGGACGTCGATCTCGGGGACGACGGTGATATGCCGCTCGGCCGCGTACGCCACGATCTCGCGGATGTCGTCCTGCGTGTAGAAACCGCCGTGCGGCTTCTCCTCCCACAGGGGAGAGGCCCGGTGACCGCGTCTGGTGCGCGCCCGCCAGGATCCGACCTCGGTGAGCCGCGGGTACCGCTCGATCTCCAGACGCCAGCCCTGGTCGTCCGTGAGGTGGAAGTGGAAGACGTTGAGTTTGTGGGCGGCCATGAGATCCAGGTAGCGCAGAACGCCGTCCTTGGGCATGAAGTGCCGTGCCACGTCGAGCATGAGTCCGCGCCAGCCGAAGCGAGGTGCGTCCTCGATGATCTGGTGCGCAATTCCATAGGTGAGTCCGGGGCATACGGGGGCGCGCCGAAACGCGTCGGGACCGAGGAGCTGACGCAGCGTCTGGGCGCCCCAGAACACCCCCGCCGGACCGCCGCCGCGGATCTCGGCTCCCCAGCCGACGACGACCGAGAGTTTGTACGCCTCCGGCTCCAGTTCGCCGTCCAGGCACAGTCGCAGGGAATTGCCGCCGTCCTTCGGACCGGGTGTCAGAGGCAGCCCCAGGGCCGACCCCAGGGTGGAGCGCAGCCAGCGTTCCGTGGTCCTCGTACCAGGTCCGGCCCACAAGGTCGTGTCCTCGTCGAACACGACACCGCAGCACATGGGGCCCTCGACGGCGCGTGGCGCCGGAATCAGTTCCATCACGTGAGTCCTCAATCCTTGACCGCTCCGCCCAGCGCCGATACCAGCCGGCGTTGCACGAGCACGAAGAAGACCAGGACCGGAACGGTCATCACCGTCGACGCGGCCATCACGCCTCCCCAGTCCGGCTCATCGGGCTTGTAGAACACCAGGAGTGCCATCGGAAGTGTGGACTGCGAAGTGTCGCTGATGATGAACGATTTCGCGAACAGGAAGGCGTTCCAGGCCGATATGAAGGAGAACACGCTCGTCGCCACCGGACCGGGCAGTACGAGCGGGAAAAGGATCTGCCACAGGAATCGTGCCCGGCTCGCCCCGTCGAGGTACGCGGCCTCCTCCAGTGCCTCCGGAACGGCCTTCACAAAACCCCGGAGCATCCAGATCGCGAACGGCAGCGAGAAGGCGATGTGGGGCAGGATGAGCGAGCCCAGTGTGTTGAGCTGCCCGAGGTCCCGCATCAGGAAGAACAAGGGGATCGTCAGGGCTTCCACGGGCACCGTCTGGGCGACCAGAAACGTGATCAACAGGGTGGTCCGGAACCGGAGGCGGAATCGCGTCACCGCCGTCGCCGCGAGAAACGCGATCAGCGCCGAGGCGACGACCACGGAGCACGCCACGACAAGGCTGTTGAGGAACTACCGGCCGAATTCCTGCTGCCCGAAGACGCGCCGGAAGGAATCCGGGGAGGGCGAAAGCGTCCAGGGGCGGGGCTCGGCCGACTCGACCTCTCCGGCCGGTTTGAAGGCGCTGAGCACCATCCAGTAGAGGGGGAAGGCGACCACGGCCGCGATCAGCAGCGCGGAGGCCTCGGCGGCGAGCCGCCCCGGACGCCGTACGAAACCCTGCACAACACCCGGCACAACGCCCCGTACAAGTTTCACAGTTCCTCCCCCTGCCTGCGCAGCAGCCGCAGATCCACAGGGTGACTGTCGGCAGAACTCCGTGCAACGGTCAGCTCAGCCGTCGGCGGCCTTCCCGCCGGCCTGCTCGCGGTCTGCGCGCGCGCCGTCGCGTATCCCCGCCGCGAACAGCGTTCCGATCAACGCGAGCAGGAACCACACGAACCCACCGAAGAACAGCACCTCCCACTGCCTGTCACCCGCGTCCCCGAGCGCCAGCAGGAGTACGCCGCCGAAGAGCGCGCCCGCCGCGACGAGGTGTACGCGCACCAGGACGTCCGGCACGAACACCTCGCGCAGGAACCGCTCCCCGTACCACCAGCGCACCCAGCGCCGGGCGCCGGCGAGGAGCAGGCAGCCGGTGATCGGCACGGCGAACACGGCCATCCACAGCGGCAGGGGGTTGCCGAAGTAGGCGGGCCCCGCGAGCAGCATGGTGCAGACGCCGACCGCGACTCACCACGGGGTGAGGGCCACCGCGGCCCGCATGCTCGCCTCGCGGCCCCCGCCGCTGTACAGCCGCTCGTTCGCTGCGCGTATCTCGCCGAACCGCGACCGCCACGTCAGTCCCGCCCGCCGAGGGCCCATCACGATCAGAATGATCCACACGAATGAGGCGGTGCGCAGCACCTGGAAGGTGGTCTCCAGCCCGTCCGGCCAGTCCCCCACCAGCGGCAGGGTGCTGAAGAAGACGAGGAACAAGACCAGTACCACGATCGTCCACGGGCGCGGCCGCGCCGGCATCAGGAGCGCCCTGCGGCCCCCGAGTTCCTTCGCCCGCTTCAGCTCCGTGCGGGCTTCGCCGCCCCGACCGCCCACCTTGTTGAGGGCCACCCCCAGCGCCCGGTGCGACGCCGCCTCCTTCGGTGCCAGCCGGACGGCGGCGCGTGCCGAGGCCACGGCCGCGTCCCACCGCCCCAGCAGCAGATCCGCGTCGGCGAGCGCGACCCACCCCTGCCAGCCGTCCGGCGCCAGCCCCACCGCCCGCTCTGCCAGCGGTAGCGCCGCCTCCGGATCGCGCAGTTCCACCAGCACCAGCGCGGCCAGGCTCAACTCCTCCGCGCTCTCCGGCTCCGCCCGATCCACCAGCGCCCGGGCCTCGCGGTACTTCCTCGCGTACGCCAGTTCCCGCGCCCGCAGCAACGAATCCATGCCCCACCCCTACGTACGGACAAGCAGGTACGACAAGGCCGCGGCGCCCCGCACCGGGGCGCCGCGGCCTTGCTCGGTCTACGCGGCGTACTGCGCCGAGGGGCGCGACGGCGTTACTTCTTGTCGCCGCCCTTGCCGTCCTTGCCCTTGTCGCCGCCGGCGCCCATGGACTCGTAGATCTCCTTGCACATGGGGCACACGGGGTACTTCTTCGGGTCGCGGCCCGGGACCCACACCTTGCCGCAGAGGGCCACGACGGGCGTCCCGTCGAGGGCGCTCGCCATGATCTTGTCCTTCTGGACGTAGTGGGCGAAGCGCTCGTGGTCCCCGTCGCCGTGCGACACCTGCGGCGTCGGCTCGACGAGGGTCCCCGTCCCCGCGCCTCGCTGGGGCTGGGTCTCAGGCTCAAGAGTGCTCATGACGCCAAGGGTACTGGGGGTCACCCGCTTCAGTTGAGAGAAGGGTCGTCCGGGTACGTCGCCACCATCGCGAGCTCGTTGCGCTGGCGGCGCAGGACCTCGCGCCAGAGGCGTTCGGGGGACGGGGAGGAGACGTCTCCGGGTTCGGATTCGACGACGTACCAGGCGCCCTCGACGAGTTCGTCCTCCAGCTGGCCGGGGCCCCAGCCCGCGTATCCCGCGAAGATGCGCAGGGAGCCGAGGGCCGAGGCGAGGAGTTCTGGCGGGGCCTCCAGGTCGACGAGACCGATCGCGCCGTGGACGCGCCGCCAGCCGAGGGGTGCGCCTTCACTGGACGCGCCGCCCGGGATGACCGCGACGCCCAGCGCCGAGTCCAGCGACACCGGGCCGCCCTGGAAGACGACGCCGGGTTCGCCTGTCAGGTCCGCCCAGGCCTCCAGGATGTCGCCGACGTCCACCGGGGTCGGGCGGTTGAGGACGACACCGAGCGAGCCCTCCTCGTCGTGGTCGAGGAGCAGCACCACAGCGCGGTCGAAGTTCGGGTCCGCCAGGGCGGGCGTGGCCACGAGCAGCCGCCCTGTGAGCGAGGACACCTCGGTCATGCCAGACATGATCCCGCATCTTCGCCATGAGCGGGGAGCCAATACCCGTAACCCCGCGAATGCAGCTCGGGCGCAGAGAAGCACCCCCCGCGCGCACTCCCGTACCGGTGACCCCGTGTGCCCGATTCGGCACGGTTCGTGTTGTGGCAAAGCTATGACGTTGCTGAGCCGCCCTTGGGCTTACTGAGGGGGGGTAGGCGGCCATTACGCTTCTCCTCGGCTCCCGCAACATGGGCATGCCACGACTCACACCTGCCCAACTCACCGGAACGCGAGATACATGACCGTCAACGACGATGTCCTGCTTGTCCACGGCGGAACCCCGCTTGAGGGCGAGATCCGTGTCCGCGGTGCGAAGAATCTCGTACCCAAGGCCATGGTCGCCGCCCTGTTGGGCAGCGCGCCGAGCCGGCTGCGCAATGTTCCCGACATCCGCGACGTGCGCGTCGTCCGCGGGCTGCTGCAGCTGCACGGCGTGACGGTGCGTCCGGGTGAGGAGCCGGGCGAGCTGGTGCTCGACCCGTCGCACGTCGAGAGCGCGAACGTCGCCGACATCGACGCCCACGCGGGTTCGAGCCGTATCCCGATCCTCTTCTGCGGCCCGCTCCTGCACCGCCTCGGGCACGCGTTCATCCCGGGCCTCGGCGGCTGCGACATCGGCGGCCGGCCGATCGACTTCCACTTCGAGGTGCTGCGGCAGTTCGGCGCGAGGATCGAGAAGCGGGCGGACGGCCAGTACCTGGAGGCCCCGCAGCGGCTGCGCGGCACCAAGATCCGGCTGCCGTACCCGTCCGTCGGCGCCACCGAGCAGGTGCTGCTGACGGCCGTTCTGGCGGAGGGCGTCACCGAGCTCGCCAACGCCGCCGTGGAGCCCGAGATCGAGGACCTCATCTGCGTTCTGCAGAAGATGGGCGCGATCATCGCCATGGACACCGACCGGACGATCCGCATCACGGGTGTCGACTCGCTCGGCGGCTACACCCACGCGGCCATCCCGGACCGCCTGGAGGCCGCCTCCTGGGCGTCCGCGGCGCTGGCGACCGAGGGCAACATCTACGTCCGCGGCGCCCAGCAGCGGTCGATGATGACGTTCCTGAACACCTACCGCAAGGTGGGCGGCGCCTTCGAGATCGACGACGAGGGCATCCGCTTCTGGCACCCGGGCAGCCAGCTGAAGTCGATCGCCCTGGAGACGGACGTCCACCCCGGTTTCCAGACCGACTGGCAGCAGCCGCTGGTCGTCGCCCTGACGCAGGCGACGGGCCTGTCGATCATCCACGAGACGGTGTACGAGTCCCGCCTCGGCTTCACCTCCGCGCTCAACCAGATGGGCGCGCACATCCAGCTCTACCGCGAGTGCCTCGGCGGCTCGAACTGCCGCTTCGGCCAGCGCAACTTCCTGCACTCCGCGGTCGTTTCGGGCCCCACCAAGCTGCAGGGCGCCGACCTGGTCATCCCCGACCTGCGCGGCGGCTTCTCATACCTCATCGCGGCGCTGGCGGCCCAGGGCACGTCCCGGGTGCACGGCATCGACCTCATCAACCGCGGCTACGAGAACTTCATGGAGAAGTTGGTTGAGCTTGGGGCGAAGGTCGAACTGCCGGGGAAGGCTCTCGGCTAGCCGCAGCAGCCTTCCCCCTCCGGGCCGGAGCACCGGTCTCGGCTGGGGGTCCGGGGGTTATCCCCCGGATAGACACAGCATGGAGAAGTTGGTTGAGCTTGGGGCAAAGGTCGAACTGCCGGGGAAGGCTCTCGGCTAGCCGCAGCAGCCTTCCCCCTCCGGGCCGGAGCACCGGTCTCGGCTGGGGGTCCGGGGGTTATCCCCCGGATAGACACAGCATGGAGAAGTTGGTTGAGCTTGGGGCAAAGGTCGAACTGCCGGGGAAGGCTCTCGGCTAGCCGCAGCAGCCTTCCCGCTCCGGCCCGGAGCACCGGTCTCGGCTGGGGGTCCGGGGGTTATCCCCCGGATAGACACAGCATGGAGAAGTTGGTTGAGCTTGGGGCAAAGGTCGAACTGCCGGGGAAGGCTCTCGGCTGAGCCACTCGTCGCGACGACGCACGGACGCCGCTGCGTACGACGATGGGGCGGCCCCCTGTGAAGGGGCCGCCCCTTGGCGTTATCGCGTCCTCGTACGCGTCCCGTGGCGTACAGGCACGTACAGGAGGGGCTTACTTGCCCTTGGCGGCTTCCTTGAGCTTGCTGCCCGCGGAGACCTTCACGCTGTAGCCGGCCGGGATCTGGATCGGGTCGCCGGTCTGCGGGTTACGCGCGGTACGAGCGGCACGGTGGGTGCGCTCGAAGGTCAGGAAGCCGGGGATGGTGACCTTCTCGTCGCCCTTGGCGACGATCTCGCCGACGGTCTCGGCGAACGCGGCCAGAACGGCGTCGGCGTCCTTGCGGGTCACCTCGGCGCGGTCGGCCAGCGCGGCCACCAGCTCACTGCGGTTCATGTTGTTACTCCCGTGTTCTTCTTGCTGTTGAGGCGTGCCTCGCGGCGGAGCCGCATATCGGGCACAGTGAAGCCGATGCTGCCAGGGTCCTCGGTCGGTCCCCGGACCCGGGTCCGTAGCCGGACCCTCGCGCCCGAAGACGCATCCTGCCCCCACCTGCGGCGGGAAAGCCAATCCGGCACCCCTGGGAGTCACACGGACACCCTTGGGAGTCACACGAAAAGGCCCGGAAAGCGGCCTGAGCCTGGCCGCCACCCTAAAGGCGGCCACAGGCCCGGGGCCCACGACGCGCCGGGCTCCCGGGCGGTCGTGGCACCCGTCACAGAGGCTTCACTGCCGCGTTCACATGCCGTTGTGGTCCGCCTCCGTCACACGCTGTTGTTGCCCGCCTCCGTCACCCCGGCCGCCCGCGCGGCATTGCGCACCGCTCCGGCGACCGCGCCCGCGACCTTGTCGTTGAAGACGCTCGGGATGATGTAGTTCGGGTTGAGCTCGTCCTCGGTGACCACGTCCGCGAGGGCGGTCGCCGCGGCCAGCATCATCTCCGTGTTGACCGTACGCGACTGGGCGTCCAGGAGGCCGCGGAAGACACCCGGGAAGACCAGGACGTTGTTGATCTGATTGGGGAAGTCGGAGCGGCCGGTGGCCACAACTGCCGCCGTCTGACGGGCGATTGCCGGGTCGACCTCGGGGTCGGGGTTCGCAAGCGCGAACACGATGGCGTCCTCGGCCATGGCGGCCACGTCGTCGCCGTCGAGCACGTTCGGGGCGGAGACGCCGATGAAGACGTCGGCGCCGCGGACGGCCTCCTTCAGGGTGCCCGTGAGGCCCTCGGGGTTGGTGTTGTCGGCGACCCAGCGCAGCGGCGAGTCGGACGCCGCGTCGACCAGGTCCGGGCGGTCCGCGTGCACGACGCCGTGGATGTCGGCGACGACGGCGTTCTTGACGCCCGCTGCGATCAGCAGCTTGAGGATGGCCGTACCGGCGGCTCCCGCGCCGGACATGACGACACGGATGTCGCCCATGGCCTTGCCCGCGACGCGCAGGGCGTTGGTCAGGGCGGCGAGGACGACGATGGCGGTGCCGTGCTGGTCGTCGTGGAAGACGGGGATGTCGAGGGCCTCGCGGAGGCGGGCCTCGATCTCGAAGCAGCGCGGCGCGGAGATGTCCTCCAGGTTGATGCCCGCGAAGCCGGGGGCGATGGCCTTCACGATCTCGACGATCGCGTCGGTGTCCTGGGTGTCCAGGCACAGCGGCCAGGCGTCGATGCCGGCGAAGCGCTTGAAGAGGGCCGCCTTGCCCTCCATGACGGGCAGGGCGGCCTTGGGGCCGATGTTGCCGAGGCCCAGCACCGCGGAGCCGTCCGTCACGACCGCAACGGAATTGCGCTTGATGGTGAGGCGGCGGGCGTCCTCGGGGTTCTCGGCGATCGCCATGCACACGCGGGCCACGCCCGGGGTGTAGATCATGGACAGGTCGTCACGGTTGCGGATCGGATGCTTCGACGCCATCTCGATCTTGCCGCCGAGGTGCATGAGGAACGTACGGTCGGAGACCTTGCCGAGTGTGACGCCCTCGATGGTGCGCAGCTGCTCGACGATCTCGTCCGCGTGCGCGGTGGAGGTCGCGGCGATGGTGACGTCGATACGGAGCTTCTCGTGGCCGGAGGCGGTCACGTCGAGGCCGGTCACCGAGCCTCCGTGGGACTCGACGGCCGTGGTGAGCTGGGAGACCGCGGTTCCGCTCGCGGGCACCTCCAGCCGGACCGTCATCGAGTAGGAGACGCTGGGCGCCGTTGCCATGCCGACTTCCTCTGCTTTCACCGAGTACTGCTGTGCCGCGGGTATCGCGGGTATGCCGTCCGATCGTCGCACCTACTGCCGAGTACGTGCTAGCCGCACCGGGTTGCGAACGTTTTGTTCGCAACGAAAAGAGGTCCACGTCACACGGTGACGTGGACCTCTTGGGTGTTCAGTGACACCGACCCGCCATGCTCGCCTCGCGGCAAGTGGTCGCTCGTAGCGACGAAGGTTGGGCCCGGGGGCTTGGATCGGGCCGGTGTCACACCCAGGCTAACAAACAGTTCCCGTAAGGCCATTCCCGTACCGGAAGTTCATTTCAGGGCCACGGGCTCCGTCCGAGCTCCCTCCGGAGCTCAGTCCCGGCCGGACACCGGAACTCAGTCCCGCAGAAGATCCGGCACCCCGTGCCCGTCCGGCTCGTCGCGGTCGCCCGAGACGAGGGTCAGCTGCTGGGTGGCGCGGGTCAGGGCGACGTACAGGACGCGCAGGCCCGCCGGTGACTCGTCGGCGATCTCCGCCGGCGAGACGACGACCGTCGCGTCGTACTCCAGTCCCTTCGCCTCCAGGCTGCCGAGCGCCACCACGCGGTCGCCGAGCCCGGCCAGCCAGCGCCGGGCCTCCTCGCGGCGGTTCATGGCGACGACGACACCGACCGTGCCGTCGACGCGGTCGAGCAGCCGTGCGGCCTCCTGCCTGACCGTCTGCGCCGTCGAGTCCCGTACGACGGCGCTGTGTCCATTGTTCGTTGTCACAAAACGGGGCTCGACGCCCGTGGACCGTACGGCCGACGGGGACTGTGAGCCCGGCATGGCGAGGGCGAGGACCTTGGCGGCCAGCTCGGCGATCTCGGCGGGGTTTCGGTAGTTGACGGTGAGGGTGAAACGGCGCCGGGGACGGGTCCCGAGTGCCTCGTCGCGGGCCTCGGCGGCCTCGTCCGGGTCGGACCAGGACGACTGCGCCGGGTCCCCGACGACGGTCCAGGTGGCATGACGCCCCCGCCGCCCGACCATCCGCCACTGCATGGGCGTGAGGTCCTGCGCCTCGTCGACGATGACGTGCGCGTACTCGGTCCGCTCCTGCGCGAGCCGCTCGGCGCGCTCGCGCTGCGACTCCTCGCGTACGGGCATCAGCTCCTCGAGGCCGCTGAGCTGGTCGAGCGGATCGAGGTCGCGGCGCTTCCTGGGGCGCGCGGGTGTGCCGAGGATCGCCTGGAGCTCGTCGAGCATGGCCACGTCGTGCACGGAGAGCCCGTCCCGCTTGAGCGAGCGCGCCACCCGGCGGACCTCGCCGGGGTTGAGGATCCGCCGGGCCCAGCGCCCGAGCCGCCGCTCGTCGGCCATGGCGGCAAGGACATCCCGCGGGGTCAGCTCAGGCCACCACGCGTCCAGGAACGCGATGAAACTGTCCTCGGACGTGATGTCCTCGTCGAACGACGACCGCAGCTCGGCGGCCAGTTCCGGGTCCGCGTGCCGCGTACCGGCGCCCGACTGCGTCCACAACGCGTCGAGCAGCAGCTTGCGCGCACGCGGCCGCAACAGGTTGACCGGCGCGGTCCCGCTGAGCGCGTTGCGCCGGATGCGGTCCAGCTCGGCGGCCTCCAGCTCGAGCCGCCGTCCGAAGGCGACGACGCGAAGCCGCGTGGGAACGCCATCGGCGCCACGGCCGTCACGGGCCCACGGCCCTGCCCCGCCGGCCCTGTCGGCCCCACCGGCCTCGCCGCCGAGGGCGAGCTGCTCGGCGCCGCCCGCCCGCGCCCCGTTCGGCCCCGGCTCGAGCACGCCCCGCGCCGCCTTCCGCAGCACCTTGAGCATCCGGTACGAGCCCTTGGCGCGGGCCACCTGCGGGGAGTCGTACAGGGTGGCCTCCGCGCCGTCGACGAGGGAGCCGATCGCGCGGATGGCGACCTGGCCCTCCTCGCCGAGGGAGGGGAGGACGCCCTCGGTGTAGGCGACCAGCAGGGGGGTGGGCGAGACGATCAGGATGCCGCCCGCGTAGCGGCGGCGGTCCTGGTAGAGGAGGTAGGCGGCGCGGTGCAGGGCCACCGCCGTCTTGCCCGTGCCGGGGCCGCCCTCCACGTACGTGACGGAGGCGGCGGGGGCACGGATCACGAGGTCCTGCTCGGCCTGGATCGACGCCACGATGTCGCGCATGGTGTGGCTGCGGGCCTGGCCGAGCGCGGCCATGAGGGCACCGTCGCCGATCGCCGGGAGTTCGCGGCCGTCGAGGGAGGCCTTCAGCTCCGGGCGCATCAGGTCATCCTCGACGCCGAGGACCTTGCGGCCCTTGGAGCGGATGACCCGGCGGCGTACGACACGGCCCGGGTCGACCGGGGTCGAGCGGTAGAAGGGGGCCGCCGCGGGCGCCCGCCAGTCGATCACCAGGGGGGCGTAATCCGCGTCCAGTACGCCGATACGGCCGATGTGGAGCGTCTCCGCGATGTCCGCGGTGTTGTCGTCCCGCACCGCGCCCTCGGCCGGTTCCACCGCCGTGTACGCGCCGTCCGGACCCTTCTTGCCGTCCTTGCCCTGAAGCAGGTCAATCCGGCCGAAGAGGAAGTCCTCGAACTCGTTGTTCAGGCGGTTGAGGTGGATTCCCGCCCGGAACACCTGGGCGTCGCGCTCCGCGAGCGCCCCCGGCGTACCGACCTGACCGCGCTGGGCGGCGTCGTTCATCAGGAACTCCGCCTCGTCGATCTTCTCCTCGAGGCGCCGGTACACCCGGTCGAGATGTTCCTGTTCGACGCTGATCTCCCGGTCCCGTACGGAATCGTGGACCGAGTCGAGCGCGGTTTCCTGCTGAGCCTGAGCGGCCACCGGGCCCCCTTCTGACGTGCTGGGCAGCCGTCAACCGTACGCGAAGGGGGCCCTGGGAGGCTACGTGCGCGCTCTGGCTTTGCTCACGCGTCCACCCTGACGAGGAGCTTCCCGTCGAAGGACTTGACCTCGAAGTGGTCGATCTCGTTGGGCTTGAAGGCCGCGCCGCCGTGCACGTAGAGCGGGTTCTTCGCCTGCTCCGTCTTGGCGTTCGCAATGCCGTAACCCCACTCCGGAACCGACCACGAGGTCACCGTCTCGCGCTCGCCGTTCTTGCCGACGGCGATCAGGGAGCACTTGAGCGGGCCCTTGACGTTCTTGAGCTGGAGGACGCCGTGGGTGCCCCAGGCCTTCTCCTCGAGGGCGACAACAGCGTTGACCTGGGTCTTCGGGTCCGTGGCCTCGCGCTTGTCGGCCAGGATGTCGAAGGCGGCCTTGGCGGGGCTGGTGGCGTGCGCCTGGGGCGTCGTGGCGCCGTCGTCGCCGCCGTTGACCGCCATCACCGTCAGCGGACCACCGATGATCAGTGCTGCCGCGGCCGCCACCAGGTACATCCCGCGCCGGCGCTTCCTGGCGCGCCGCTCGGCCACCTCGTCGACCAGCCGCTCCGCGAGCCGCGGGCTCGGGCGGGCGGACAGGGACTCGGCGACCGCCGGGCTGCCCTGCGAGGCGGGCAGATCCGCGAGCGCGGCGAGCATCGGTTCCATGCCCGCGAGCCCGTCGAGCTGCTGGCCGCACCACTCGCAGGTGGCGAGGTGCGCCTCGAAGGCGGTCGCCTCCGCGTCGTCGAGAATGCCGAGGGCGTAGGCGCCGACGGTCTCGTGGATGTTGTCACCAGGGTTCTGCTGACCCCGTGGACCCTGCATGGCTCCTGGACCACCCGTTCCGTATCCCCCGTATGTGTTCATGCCGTCACCCCCCGCTCCTCCAGCGCCAGCTTCATCGACCGCAGGGCGTAGAACACCCGTGAGCGCACAGTGCCGCTGGGTATGCCGAGGGTCTCGGCAGCCTCATTGACCGTACGCCCCTTGAAGTAGGTTTCGACCAGGACCTCCCTGTGAGCAGGGGTCAGGTCGTCCAGCGCGTCCGACAGTGTCATCAGCCACAACGCCTTGTCGATCTCGTCCTCCGCGGGGATGACCTCCAGCGGCGACGGGTCGACCTCCTGCGGCCGGGCCTGCCGGCTGCGGTGGCCGTCGATGACGATGCGCCGGGCGACCGTCACCAGCCAGGGGCGTACCGAACCGGTCGCCCGATTGAGCTGACCGGCGTTCTTCCAGGCACGGATGAGCGTTTCCTGCACGACGTCCTCCGCGCGCTGCCGGTCCCCCGCGACCAGCCGCAGCACATATGCGAGGAGCGGTCCCGCATGTTCCCGGTACAGCGCACGCATGAGTTCCTCGTCCGGTTCACCGGACGAGGAGGAGGACGGATTCACGCGATGTCGGGCCCTTGGCCTTCGTTCATCAGCCACGGCGGAATCCTTGCGCACGCCTACCTCCGGTGTCCGGGGGTTCCCCCAGTCGGTCGCTCATATCCCGGTACGTGCCTGGGTGTGCGTGTGTTCAATGAGCAGCCAGATATTTCTTGTTGGAGTTGCGAAGGCGGCGCGAAGGCACGCGTTGATCACCTCGGGTGACTGGGAGATCACGTACGGGTGGGGTTGGGGTGGGCGCGAACGGGTGCGATCGGGCGCGCGTGGACGGAGGCGACGAGTCGGGCGCGTACGGCGATGAGTTGGGCGCGTACGGATGCGGTGAGTTGGGCGCGTACGGTGCGATCAGGCGCGCGTGCACGGATGTGATCAGGCGCGCGTGCACGGATGTGATCAGGCGCGCGTGCACGGATGTGATCAGGCGCGCGCGAGGGCCGCCCGGCGGCGGTGCCGGGCCACCCGCTCACGATTGCCGCACACCTCGCTGGAACACCACCGTCGGCGCCTGCCCCGGGAGGTGTCGAGATAGACGATCGGGCAGTTGTCCCCCTCGCACTGCCGCAGGCTCGCCCGCGCCACGGGATCGGTGAGCAGGTCGAGGGCGTCCCGGGCGACGACGGAGAGCAGTTCGGCGCAGCCGGGCGGGGTGCGCAGCCTGCGGTGCAGGGAACCGTCGTCCGCGCGTACGGCCCAGGGGGCGGGCGGAGTGCCCAGCGCGACCGCGTTGACGCGCGCGAGGGCCGCTTCGGCGGGGCGCGCGTCCAGTTCGCCCCGCACCAACTGCGCGATGTGTCCGCGCAGTTCACAGAAGGCGAGCAGCCACGTCGCGTCGACCGCCGCGAGCGGTGTCCCCGCGGGTACGAGTCCCGACGCGGCGATCCAGGCGCGCAGCCGGGCGGCCGAGTCGAGCCGTTCCTCGGGGTGGGTGGTCGCCGTCAGGTCCAGGCAGATCCGCCCGGAGTCGAACCGCAGCTCGTACGAGGCCGAGGCCGAGGCCGTGGCCGTGGCCATGCCCGATGCCATGTGCCTGTCACCGCCTAGGGGTTACCGCCATGAGGGGTCGGTGAGATACCGAGGAAAGGTGCTCATGGGATGCGTACCCCCTACAGTGCCTGCCCGCACGCCCGGCCGGAAGACTCAGTACCGCTCCGTTCCGGACGCGCGTTGACACGGCCGCGCGCGTGAGCCGCGAGCTGCGCCGAGGGCGCGATACGTCGGCGTACTTGGAGTCACGCGTCGGCGTACTTGGAGTCCGCGGCCGGGTCGAGGGCGAGCCGGTAGCCGCGCTTGACGACGGTCTGGATGAGCTTGGGTGCGCCCAGTGCCGTACGCAGCCTGGCCATCGCCGTCTCGACGGCGTGCTCGTCCCGGCCGGCTCCCGGCAGCGCGCGCAGCAGTTCGGCCCGGGCCACCACCCAGCCGGGCCGCCGCGACAGGGCCCGCAGCAGCGCCATCCCGGCGGGAGGTACGGGCCGCAGCGCCCCGTCCACCATCACCGCGTGCCCGCGGATCTCCACCCGGTGCCCGGCGATGGGCAACGCCCGCGCCCGCCCAGGCAGTTCCTGACACAGCAGCTGTACGAGGGGGCCGAGCCGGAAGCGCCCGGGCTGGACGGTGTCGATGCCCTTGGCCTGCAGCGGCAGCGCGGTGACCGGGCCGACGCAGGCGGGCAGCACGTCGTGGTGGAGGGCGGCGAGGAGTTCCGGGAGCAGCCCGCGGTCCTCCGCCCGGGACAGCAGGGATGCGGCGGCCGGCGCGCTGGTGAAGGTGAGCGCGTCCAGGCCGCGGGTGACGGCCGCGTCGAGCAGCCGGTCGACGGGCCCGATGTCCTCCGGCGGCATCCACCGGTACACCGGCACGGGTACCACTTCGGCGCCCGCGGCCCGCAGCGACTCCACGAACCCGGGCAGCGGCTCGCCGTGCAGTTGTACGGCGATACGGCGCCCGTCGACCCCTTCCTCCAGCAGCCGGTCGAGCACCTCGGCCATGGACTCGGAGGACGGCGACCACTCCTCCGTCAGCCCGGCGGCCCGTATGGCGCCCTTGACCTTGGGCCCGCGGGCGAGCAGTTCGACCCCCCGCAGCCGCGCGAGCAGGTCCTCGCCGAGCCCCCATCCGTCGGCGGCCTCGACCCAGCCCCGGAACCCGATCGCGGTGGTGGCGACCACCACGTCCGGGACCTGGTCGATCAACTCCTTGGTGGCGGTGAGCAGTTCGCTGTCGTCGGCGAGCGGCACGATGCGCAGGGCGGGCGCGTGCACCACGGAGGCGCCGCGCCGCTGGAGCAGCGCGCCGAGCTCGTCGGCACGGCGGGCTGCCGTCACGCCGACGGTGAATCCGGCGAGGGGGCCGTGGTCGTGGTCTGGTCGCTGTCGTTCGTCGTACATGGCTCTCGTCCCGCACTTGAGTCGTCGCACCGCAGGAGGCTGGGGCACCTGCATGCCGACCGAGCCTGTCAACA
Source organism: Streptomyces dengpaensis (assembly GCF_002946835.1). Classification (NCBI taxonomy): domain Bacteria; kingdom Bacillati; phylum Actinomycetota; class Actinomycetes; order Kitasatosporales; family Streptomycetaceae; genus Streptomyces; species Streptomyces dengpaensis. The sequence continues at coordinate 5,362,623 of NZ_CP026652.1, read as the reverse complement.
GCGCGTGACAGGCTCGGTCTTGCTTCATGTCGACGGTGTTACGTCACACCTCGGCATAGCTGAGCTGCGGTTTCGCCTCGGATGCGGCAGCTGTGGCCTGTGGTGCGGCGGCCGGGCGGCGAAGGTATACAGCCCAGGTGACCACGAAGCAGACGCCGTAGAAGGCGAGGAAGGCGACGAACGCGCCGGTGCCGGAGCCCACGCTCAGGAACGACTGGCGGAAGGCGAGGTTGATGCCGAGCCCGCCGAGCGCGCCCACCGCCCCGATGAGCCCCATGGAGGCACCGGACAGCCGTCGCCCGTATCCGGCGGCCTCCTCACCGGTCAGCCCCTTGGCGACGGCCTTGGCCTGGAAGATGCCGGGGATCATCTTGTACGTCGACCCGTTGCCGAGGCCGGTGAGCACGAACAGCACGATGAACGCGGTGGTGAACAGCGGCAGCGACTCCCGCATCGAGGCGATCACGATGATGCCGGTGGCGACGGCCATGCCGACGAAGTTCCACAGCGTGATCTTCGCGCCGCCGTAGCGGTCGGCGAGCCAGCCGCCCACGGGACGGATCAGGGAGCCGAGCAGCGGGCCGATGAAGGTGACGTACGCGGCCTGCAGCGGCGTACGCCCGAACTGTGTCTGGAGCACGAGCCCGAACGCGAAGCTGTAGCCGATGAACGACCCGAACGTCCCGATGTAGAGGAAGGACATGATCCAGGTGTGGGGGTCGCGGACGGCCTCCTTGGCGGCGCCGGTGTCGTTCTTCACGGACGAGATGTTGTCCATGCAGACGGCGGCGAGGACGGCGGCGACGACGATGAAGGGGATGTAGATCCCGAGCAGCACGCGCGGCCCGGCGCTCGCGCCGATGACGGCGAGGCCGACGAGCTGCACGACGGGGACGCCGATGTTGCCTCCGCCGGCGTTGAGGCCGAGGGCCCAGCCCTTCTTACGGAGGGGGAAGAAGGCGTTGATGTTGGTCATGGAGGAGGCGAAGTTTCCGCCTCCGATACCGGCGAGCATGGCGCACAGCAGGAACGTGGTGAAGGACGTCCCCGGCTCCATGACCACGAACGCCGCGATCGTCGGGAGCAGGAGCAGCGACGCGGACACGATCGTCCAGTTCCGGCCACCGAAGACCGCGACGGCGAAGGTGTACGGGACGCGCACGATGGCGCCGACGAGGGTCGCCATCGAGACGATGACGAACTTGTCGGCCGGGGTGAGCCCGTACTCCGGGCCCATGAAGAGCACCATCACGGACCACAGGGTCCAGATCGAGAACCCGATGTGCTCGGAGAGCACGGAGAAGGCCAGATTCCGCCGGGCGACCTTCTCACCGGTCTCGTTCCAGAAGGCCTCGTCCTCCGGATCCCAGTGCTCGATCCAGCGGCCTCCCCTGCTCGGTGCGGGGGCTGTGCTCGGGGCTGTCATGACGCCTCCACGGTGCTCCGGGACTCAGGTGGTTCGGTGGGCTGAGTCCCGAAGGTAGGGAGGGTGCGTTTCCGGCCTGTGGCTGTGGGTGACTGGAAGGGAACGTTGCTCTCACTCGGGGGGAGGGGGGTCGGTGAGGACGGTTCCGGGGGGCGCGGGTTACGGGTGGCCTACTGCTGGGGCGGGTGCCAGGTGGGCTGGGGGTGGCCTCCGTAGGGGCCGGGGGCGGGGCCGGGCTGCTGGGGTGCGGGGCCGGGCTGGGCGTAGAGGCTTGGGGCCTGGCCGGGGGCCTGCTGGCCGGGGTACGGGGATCCGTACGCCCCGGCGGGGGCCGGCGGGGTGTAGGGGACGGGGGCTGGGGGCTGTGCGGGCGCCTGCGGCGCATAAGAACCCGGGGCCGGGGGCTGCGCGGGCGCCTGCGGCGCATAGGAACCCGGGGCCTGCGGGGCATAGGAACCCGGAGCGTACGACGCATAGGTTCCCGGCATATGCTGCTGCGCCGCGTAAGCCGCCGGCGGCAGATACCGCACCCGGCCGCCTTCCTCCGTCACAGGCGTGAACCCGGCGGCCTGCAACCGCGCCGCGAACTTGGCGTTGCGTTTGCGCGTGACGACGAGACCGATACCGAAGACGGCCATGAGCACCGCCCAGAACACGCCCGCCACGACGAAGGCGACGGAGTCCCCACCGGTCCGCACCGCCAGGATCAGGCACGCGACGGTGACGCCGACGACGCCGTACAGCATCCGCTTCTCGGCGCTCTTCCCGGTGAGATCGAAGTTGATCCGGGCCTTCAGCAGTTCCAGCGCGTCAGGAATGACAGGCGGCAACGACTCCCCGTCCGCGGCCTTCGGGAACTGCGCCCAGTTCTGCGCGGCGCGCGCCCGAGCCTGCGGACTGGGATCGGGCACGAGGAGCATCTTGAGCGAGGCGTCCCGCCCACCGCCCTGCCGTACATCCGCGTACTCATACCCGAACTGCTGGGCGACGAAGGCAAGTCGGGCGAGCTTCTTCACGGGGGCCATGGGACTGGTGAGCTCGACCGCCTCCCCACTCGCCATCAGCTGGAACATCTTCCGAATCTGCCGCTTACTCACCGATCCAACTCCCCACCCGGCGAAAGCTCTTCACTTCCGCAACCGCTCTAACCGCCCTACGGTGTCATGCCCACACGCGCCACCAAAACCACGGGAGCCCCCACTTGACACGCCCTTGACGAACCGGTGACACCCCGGTGACCCCGCGCACAACCACCACACAGCACGCGGCAGACGACACCTGCCACCTCAGTCATGCAGCCACGGAGGCCCGAGCAAGCCGGGACCTCCCGACCTCGAACCACAGCAACTTCCCCGCGCCCCGCCCCAAGAGACCTTCATCGAGCGGCCAGGCACCCCATACATCCGCGTACTCCCGCACCAGGAACAGCCCGCGCCCACACTCAGCGCCCACGGGAACGGGCGGGACGCGACCCCCGGGAGGCTCGTCGAAGGGCGCAGGAATAGGAAATGGGCGAGTTGAACCACGTCACCGTGCGAGTCATCCCGTTCGGCAAGGGCTCTTTCCCCGGTACGGGACAGTCCATCGACTATCTGGTCGGCGCGGTCCCGCAGCTCGACACCGTTCAGCTGGACACCGTTCAGCTGGACACCCATCATGGCTGCGAATTCCTGGACGCCCAGGCACAGTTGGAGAAGTACCGTTACGTGCTCGACCGCATGGAGGCCAACGCCCTCAAGCCCGCCGAGTCCCGCGACCTGATCCACCGCATCGCCAAGAACACCTAAGAGAGCCCAACCGTGTCCGACCTCCACTGGCAGAAGTCGACGTACAGCCCCGACGCCTCCAACTGCGTCTACGTCGCGGCCCCCGCTCCCGATGCCATCCACCTCCGCGAGAGCGACGAACCGCAGATCATCCTCACAACCACCCGCGATCCCCTGAGCGCCCTGATACGCACCCTGAAGACGAACCCGTCGAGGCGTCGCGCCTGACCAATTGGCAGATTTGGGCCACGCGCTGCTCCCAAGAAGGCCGAAATCAACGGGCGGCACCACACGCCGGGTGGCCCAAAGTCTCCAATTGTCTACGGCGACGCGGTCGCAAAGGCACCCTCACGAGGCAGCCGCACGAGGCGGGAACAGCCTGTCGTACACCCGGACGAGCAGCACCGCCAAAGGAATGCCAACGAGGCTGGCGGCAAAGCCGATTGCCCAGAGCGCCGGGTATTGCCTAGAGGTGTCCGTGCCGCCTGGACCACCATGCCGGCCGCCACCAAAGGGCAGTGATTCCATGATGGCACCGAAGAGAACTTCAAGGGTGACGACACAGACGACGGCACCCACACCCCAGACGAAGCGCCGGAGTCTGGGCTTCCATGGCTCCACCACCTGGAACAGGCAGAGGGCGAAGATCACGAACAGAAGGGGAACGGCGAGACCGGCCACCACCGCGAAACCGTACGCCCCACCAGGGCAAGAGCCGCCCGCCCAGCGCCAGACTTCCGGGCCCCAGGCCTGCTTCCCCCAGACAGGGACAACCACAAGTCCGAGGACGATGCCCACCACGATGAGACAGGTCACGCCACGCTGGCGATTCGTGCCGTTTTCTGGGCTGGCGGAGCCTTTGTTCGCGGTCATGGTGCCTTGCTGGAGTCCGCATCCAGCGGATTGTCGAAGCTGACCGTGTCCGCGATCTGACGGAGGATCGTGCGGTACTCCGCACGGCGAGCCATGGCCGTCGTACTGAGCGTGAGGAGAGCCAGTCGCTTGCAGTCCGGGTGGGGCAGGTAGGCATAGACCTGGAGCAAGGGAGCCGTTGGGAGCCCGCTGTCGGCCGAAGGCGTGCGGACGGTCTCGCTGAACGTAGCCGGGCCGCAGGGCAGTTCGCGGTACTCGGTGTGCGTGTGCCCCTCGGTACCGGTCACCGCACGGGCGGCCGTCACCCCACGTGGAGCCACCGCCGTTTCACGCCAGGAGACGGTGAAAAAGGAGAGCAGCGGCTGGCCGCCGCTCGCGCCGCTCTCGTCCACGTCGTCACGGTGCAGGCCGATGGAGCAATGCACAGTGCCCACCTCACGCAGCGCACTCATCAACTGCTGAGCTGACGCGAACTGCGCGATGAACTGCTGCCGGGCCATCTCGTCGGCCGCCGCGTCAAGGAAGGGCGCGACGGCCGTACGCAACTGGTCGGCCGCCGGGGAGCCAGGTTCGGGCAGCAGGGCGTCGAGAGGGAGGGCGGTGAAGCCGGCGGGTTCCGCGAACCAGAGCTCAGCTTCCGGGTCATTGACGGAGTCATCAAGGAGGAACGTAGGGGCACTCACAGGCCTCCTCCTACTCGGGGAGGCGGGGTGCCCGGGAAGATGCCGACGCGTCGACCGCGCTCGATGTCATCCGGGGTGGCCGCCCAGTCGGCGAAGGTCTGGCCATCCTGCAATGCCGTCCACTGTTCAAGAGCATGCAAGCGACGCGGCGCGGAACCACTACGCGCAGACGCGGCAATGAGGCCGATGAAACGCGGGTCGCCCGCGAACCAGACGGTCTGGATCTGCTCCTTCAGATGCGGCTTGGCCCGCGGAGCCATCCGGCGGTGCCACCACTCAACCCGGAGATGTGTCCGGAATGAAAGCGCGAGTCGTTGTTCGGGGCGGGCCGGGTTGACGAACTCGAACCATCCGTTCTTCATTCCGGGGACATCGGGGCGCTCAGTCAACGCGTGCGGGGCGTTTTGCACCATCTGCCAGGGATAGGTTCGCAGAATCCGACGCATTCGAACTGCCGGAGAGAAGTAGCGCAGTTGCGTCACGGCCCGGTAAAAGCAATACAAAAGAGGCAAAACAAACAAGAAGCTGAAACCTGGAGAAAGGAATACGACCAGTACGTACAGCAGAGCCCACCAGCTAACAATCCAACCGATCAGGCCAACCACGTTCATAGCCATGTGGCCTGCCCAAGCCCGGCGGGTGGCTGGGTGGTCCCAGGCGGTTGGATAGTCAGCGGGATTCACAGGTTTACCTCTTCAGGGGGCGGCTGTCAGAAAACATGGCGGACAAGGTTGAGGATCCCACCGTTGTCGATAACTAGGCGCGTACCGTCGATACCGGCCACAGTACCGTCCTTGTATTTGCTGTCATCCGCGTCCGCCACCTTGTTGTACAGGCCGAAACCACCGGTACCCACACCCACCAGGCCCGAGGTCGCGGCCACGGCCTTGGCCGCAGTGTCAGGGTTGAGGCCGAGACCGCGTACGCCCCGGGCAGTCAGCGGATTGTCCAGCCGCGCGATGCCTTGCATGCTTTCCATGGTCTTGGTGCCGAACGTGGCGAACTTCTGCCCGAGCGTCAAGGCTTCGCTCCCGGTCCGAATCGCACCTCTCAACCCTCTGGCCCCTCCTACGACCGCTCCCAGCCCTGGAAATGCCCCCGCCATGTCAGCTCCCACCGAGACCACGTTGCTCCAGAAGTCGGCGTCGAGCTCACCCTTGGTGAAGCCGTCCATGAGCGAGGACCGCGTCTCGGGGTCGGAAAGACGGTATGCGAAGGCAGTTGCACTCAAGGCAGAAGCCGTCAGCATCAGCGCCGCCACCATCGCCATCCCCAACGGGCCCGCGAAGAGGATCGCCACGACCCCGATGACCCCAGCTACAAAGCTGAGGATGTCAGGCAGATTCTCGTCCAGCCAATCCAGCGCGTCGTCGAACCACCCCGGCTCATGCGGCGCCAGCTTGTCCGTCGCGTCGCGGATCTTGCCCGCGCGGTACTTGGCCTTGTTCTCGTGCTCCTCGGCGAGCTTCCTCGCCCTGCCGCGGATCTTCTCCAACTCAGCCTCGGCCTCTTCGACCGCCGTGTTCGCGCGGTCCAGAGCCTTCTGGGCGGCCTCCTGGTCGGCACCCTTCTTGTCCAGGGCAGGACTGTCGCCGGCGCTGGTGGCGCGCCCCTTGGCACGGTCCACCGCGTCCTGGGCGTCCTTGGCCTCCTCCTCCAGCTTCTTCGCCTGGCGCTGGAAGTCGTCGAGTTCGCCCTCCCAGAGGCTCAGCTGTTTGGCCGCCTTGCCGATGGAGTGCGCCGCGTTCTTCAGGTTCAGCGGCAGCGGGCCGCCGTCGAGCTGTTCACGGAAGGCGACGGCGGCGTCGCCCTTCCAGTAGCTGCCGTCCAGGAGCTTGGTCACCAAGTCGTGCGTGTCCGAGAGGACTTTGGCGCAACCGGAGAGCTTCTTACGGAGCGTCTGCACCGTCTCCGTGTCGCCCGGCACGGGATTGAAGCCCAAGTGCGGGTAGTTGGGGTTCGGGATCTCCGGAGAGGATTTCAGCCCTTGGGGAAGGGAGCCGTTTCTACGAGCCTGGGAGTCGGGGTACGGCGAGGGCTCAACGCCCGGGGTGACACTCACTTCTTGCCTCCACCCTTGCCTTCGCCGGCCTCCTTCAAAGCCTGTTCCAGGGCTACGTCCACTTCGCGGTAGCTGTCCTTGCTCTTGCCGATGATCTCGGCCAGGTCCTCCGTCTGCTTGCCGATCTCCTCCGAGCCGTACTTCCAGTCCTCCTGGAAGTCCTGGCATGCGCCGTCGAGATCGTCTGTGCCCAGTCCGGTGACGGTCGCGTCTGACAGCGCCTTGCGGACACCTTTCAGCGAATCGGCGGATTTGTTGAGCATTTTCATGAAACGCGCGAGTTCGTCACCGTCGACCGCCAGCCGCTCCGCCACTGCGTCCCGCTCCGTCCTGTCAGCCTCTCCGAGGAAGGAACGACCCTAGCCACACGTCGCCCCACCAGGCCAACCGCTCCCAAGGCCGCGGTTGGCCATTGGCCGGAAACGCATCCTGCGTTCAACGGTTGACCGCTTGGATCTCCTGCACGACGACGTCCTGCTCCGCGCCGAACTCGCCGTCCGGCAACCGCTGCGCACCGACGACACCCGTGCCCGTCCACGAGATCTTCCAGGTGATCGTGGCCTTGAGCTGATACGAGCCCCCGCCCGAGGAACGTAGGTACCTCACACCGCACGGTGGGGTCTCGTCCGACTTCCCCTTGGCGTACGCCTCACCGATCCGATCGCCGTTGAGCCCGCAGACACCGGAAGCGGGATATGTCGTGGCGTCCTCCGTGCCCGGCCCGATCTTCAGCGACACCGGTTCGGCTGTCGTTGTCGCCTCGATGCCGAGCACCGGCACGGACGCGGTGACCGAAACCGGTTTGAACTCGGCAGCGTCTAGCCAGGCCCAGGTCGGCAGGTTGACCTTAGTCGTTCCTTCGGGCGCCAGAGTCACCTTGGTACTGGGGACACGGATCTCGGCGTACGCGAGCTCGGCAAGAATCTCGGGCGTGACAGCGTTCTCGATGTCAGCGGGCGGGTCATCACCCTCGTCCACCCAGAAGATAGGTTCCTTACACTTGTCCCAGCCGGGTGGGTAGTTCTCGTCAACGTACGAGTCCCACCAGTAACCCTTGCCCGTCTTGTCCTTGTTGAAGTCCTTATAGGGATCACCGTTCACATAACGGTCACGCTGCTGCGCATCCCATTCGTAACCCGTGGAGCCAGCCTCCCAGATCGGCTCCAAGTACGCCTTGAGCTGCGCAGGCGTGTACTTCGGGGCGTACCAGCAGGCCGGCGGGGACCAGGTCGTGGTCGACGTGACGGCACCCACAGTGCCGCCCTTGCCGTTCTTCGAACGGTCGAAGACAATCCCGCCCGCCGTCGCGTTGATCGTGTCGCCGTCAGTCCCTCCCGTGGCACCAGTTCCTGCCCCAGAGCCGGACCCTCCACCAATCGACCCTCCACCGGGAGGAGTTTGATCGGCGAAGGCAGAGGGAGAGGAGACCAAGCAGAGTGCTCCTGCTGCGATCGCAGCCGTTGCCAAGCGGAAGAGTCGGATCACGGCTGGCACCTGTCAGCCCCTCGAGTGGACGCGATCTTCACGAGCTCCCAGACTCCTTCCCGGTTCCTTTGCACCTGAGCCCCATAGGCGACATAGCTGTTCTTGGTGACCTTCGTCTTCTTGACCTCTTGGGTCTTGATGACCTTGCTGAAGCCCTTACTCTCGTCCGCGCAGTAACTAAGAGAAGCCGCTTCCTGGGACTTCACCATGACTTGCCGGTCGAAGTAACGCACACTTCCGGTGACCGTCCAGCCTGCGTCTTTGAAGGCCTTGACCCACTGCTCGGCAGCCACCGCACCTTCACCCTCGGTGTAGAACTCCAGGGCTGGCAGCCTCGGGTCTTGAGCATCAATAGCAGAGTTGAGTGCGCGGATGAACTCCGCGTTGTCCCTCAGAATTGCATCCTGCGTGGCGTCGCCAGTCTTTTCTGGGGAGAAGGTGAACGCCAGATCCGACGGCAGTTTGATCGTCGGACGCGCGGCCGAGGCCGTCGCACTCACGCTCGGCGACGCCGACGTCTCGCTTGCCGTGCCGGCCCCGGCGATCTTGTCGTTGTCCTTCGACCCACCGTCACCCCCGCCGCAAGCAGCGAGAAGCAGTGCAGCCGCCGCACCAACGGCGGCTGTAGCGAGCAGGCGAGGACGGCGGTTCACGGCAGGCTCCTGTGCGGCGTGGGGTTCGGGAGGGCAGCAACACGCTATCGGGGACGCGTGTGACGACACCAGAGCGAATAACGCCAAGGGGGGAAGATTGGTCGGGCATAGCGTGACAGAGCATGACCAACGAGCCGCTCCAAACCTCCGATTGAGTGATGTGGAGCGTGGGAAGCGTCACCGCGTTGGCCGCCGCAAAGCCTCAAGCCCCGAAGCGGCGACGCCACTTCAGGGCTTGAGGGATACGAGGAGGTGTGAGGGTCCCACCCATTGAGGGCGGTCTACCCATTGAGCGCGGTCACCCGTGCCCCCGGTGCCTCCCATCCCGTCCCCGGGCCGTCCTCGACCCGTTCGGCCAAAGCCGCGGGCCCCGTCTCGCCGCGATGTCCTCGATCCAGCCGACCGTCGCGATCGTCAGGCCGAGCAATGGCCACACGAGCACGAAATTCCAGAGCGCGGACGTCGCGTCGAGGGCCGTCGTCGCGCCGTCGCTCTGCAGGAAGGGGAGGTTGTACGCCTGGTCGATTCACCTCCTGGACCGACACCAACCGCAGCCGCTACGTCTACGCCTACGACGACCATGACCGCTGCACCAGCCAGGGCGGCGATGCCGGCCATATCAGCGGCACCTTCTCCTACGACGGAAGCGACCCCGTCTGGCCCGACTGCCGCGTCACCACCCACACCACCGCCGAGGGTCCCGGTTTGTCGTCAACGACAACAGCCAGGTCATCGCTGAAATCGACCCGCTCGGCCACATCACGCGCACCGAGTACGACGAACACCACCACGTCCGGTCCCGAACCGACGCCCTCGGCAATACCACGACGTACACCAACAACGTCTTGGGGCGGCCGACCAGAGTCCGCCAGCCGGACGGCGGCGTGCTCACGGTGGACTACAACGAGCACGCTCTGCCGATCCGTGTCACGCAGCCGGACGGAGCCGTCTGGGAGCACACCTACGACGAGCGGGGAAATCCCGTCCGCCTGTCCCACCGGAACGGTGCGCTCACCCACTTCGCGTACGACGAGCGGGGCAACCTCAGCGCCGTCACCGACGCCAGCGGGGCAACCACCCAGGTGCGGTGCAGCCCCGCCGGCCTGCGTGTCGAGACCGTCAGCGCGCTGGGCGACCGCACGACCCGCGCCTACGATCCGTTCGGCCGACTCAGCACGAGCACGGATCCTCTGGGGCACACGACGCGACTGTGGTGGACGGTCGAGGGCGGGATCGCCCGAGTTCTCGGTCCCGACGGCTCCGAAGAGACATGGGCCTACGACGGCGAGGGAAACTGCACTGCCCACACGGACCCGGGTGGCGCGCGCACGACCTTCGAGTACACGTACTTCGACCTACTGAGGTCCCAGACCGGGCCCGACGGCAGCCGCCATGAATTCGCGTACGACGCCTCGCTCAGGCTTACCCAGGTGACCAACCCCCTTGGTCTCACCTGGCTTTACACGTACGACGGCGCGGGCCGCCTCACAACCGAGACCGACTTCGACAACCAGCGGATCACCTATGAACGCGATGCGACGGGTCAGCTCGTACGGCGGGTCAACCCGGCGGGGCAGAGCGTCCGTTACGCCTATGACGCCATGGGACGGCTGCTTACCAAAACGGCGGACGGTGAGGTCACCTCGTACGCGTACGACCCGGTGGGCCGACTCATCCGCGCATCGAGCGTCGGCTGCGACCTGGAATGGGACCGCGACCTCGGCGGACGGATCACGGCCGAACGGATCAACGGGCGCACACTGGCCTCGGCCTATGACGCGCTGGGGCGGCGCGTGGAGCGCGTCACTCCGTCAGGGGCCCGGGCGCACTATGAGTACGACACCGTCGGGCGCACCACGTCTCTCCGCACCTCGGGCCACACCGTCGACTTCACCCGTGATGCGGCAGGACAGGAGATCGGCCGTCTGATCGGCGACTCCTTGTCACTCGCCCAGACTTGGGACGCCGCCGGTCGTCCGCTGGAACAGCTCGTGACAGCGGCTGGGAACCAGATCCAGCAACGCTCGTACGGCTACCGCACGGATCAGTACCTCGTCCGGGTCGAGGATGCTCTCGACGGTGCGATGAGCCTCGAGCTCGATGCCGTGGGGCGCGTGTCCCGGATCCAGGGGCACTCCCAGACTGAGAGCTACTCCTACGACGAGGCCGGTCAGGTGACGTCTGCCGCCTGGCCCGGCCACCGGATAGCCAAGGAGGCGGAAGGGGACCGGCTGCTGTCGGGGATCCGGCTGGACCGTGCCGGCTCGACGCGCTACGAGTACGACTCGGCGGGACGGGTCGTCGTACGCCGCAAAACGCGTCTCTCACGGAAATCCGACGTATGGCGGTACTCGTGGGATCCCGAGGACCGTCTGACGTCCGTGATCACACCGGAGGGCACGGTCTGGCGTTATCTGTACGATCCGCTCGGCCGCAGGATCTCCAAGCAGCGCCTTGGCGACGACGGCCGCACGGTCGTGGAACGGACCGACTTCACCTGGGACGGACCGACCCTCGCCGAGCAGACCACTATCGCGCCCGGGCTTCCGCATCCCGTCACCCTGACCTGGGATCACCAGGGGCATCGGCCCATCGCCCAGACCGAACGCCTCACGGCCACGGGCACACAGGAGGAGATCGACTCCCGATTTTTCGCCATCGTCACCGACCTGATCGGTACGCCCACCGAACTGGTGGACGAGCAGGGCTCCGTGGCATGGCGCGCGCGGCGGACGGTCTGGGGACTCACCGCTTGGCCCAAAGAGAGTCAGGCCTACACACCTCTGCGCTTCCCCGGCCAGTATCACGACCCGGAGACCGGCCTCCACTACAACTATCAGCGCTACTACGACCCTGAAACGGCGCGTTACACCTCACTCGACCCACTCGGCCTGGCGCCCGCTCCCGACCCTTACGGATACGTCACCAACCCGCTGCGGCAGTTCGACCCCTTCGGACTCATGTCCTGCGACGACACGGTGGTCCTCTACCATGGCTCGCGCAACTGGACCGGCAATCAATTCTCCTTGAGTCATTCCGATGACCTCCAGCGGGATTACACCCCGGACATGGGCGTGTATCTGACAGATGACTTCAACAGGGCTGCAACCGGATACGCCACTCCCGAAGGAACGGTCGTCCGAGTTGAAGTTCCCAGATCGTTCGCTGAATCCGTGTATCGAACACATGGTGGCCCGGCCGGAAGGGAGCCCGAATATTATGTCAACACCCAGGAAGGGGTGGATATCCTGAATGCCGGCTCCCCTCGTGCGCTTCCCCAGCGCGACGCAATCATCCAACACATGATGGGTCAGTTCTAGTTCAAAGATGTGAGGCACCAGAAAAAGATGACGGCACAGATTACCCCCATTCCCGAATCAAGTCTCGCCCGTTCGGTGTTCGGGCCGCTCGGTGGTGTGATCGAAGTCGGTGCGGTGAACGCTACCGGCACGTGGGAGATTGCTGATGTGTCGGTGGGGAGGTTCCTGGCCAGCCGGCAGCACGACGTCGAACGTCTGTTGGGTGGAATCCGTGAGGTCTGTAAATTCAGCAACGCGGCGATGGCAATCGTCGATGAGCTGGGTCGATTTCGGGACCACGAGGTACCCGCCGCGTTCCTGCTGCTGTGGTCTGGGGGGATCGAGGCCGTTCCGCAGAACTTGGCGGAACTCGAAGAGCCGCTGAGGGTGCGCCGGATGTGCCGCATGGCCGCGGATCTGCAACTGACACACTTTCTTCAGGCCTTGATCACTGCCGCCATCGCGGCAGGGACGGAAGCCGGGCAAGGGGCGGCAGATGTCGCCGAAATTCTAGGCACTGCCGCCGACTTGGCGGATGAGTCGGGACGAACCGCGCCGCCTGAGGTCTTCAGGTTGTGGCGAGTCGCTTATCTACCAGGCATCCTTCGACCCGAGTCGGACGCTCCCGAAAGCGGCAAGGCAGGTTTCCGGGCCTACGATCAGGCGCTGGAGCAGCTGCTCGATCGATGAGCGGGGACCCTCCGAGCGATTCGTTCCATCATCCTGGCACGGCACGTATCCTGCACCTCAAGCTCTCTCGACAAAATCTCATGACCCACGAACTCCCGGAATTCTGGGCCTACGGCGCGCACTACTACCCCGACGACCTGGACGGGCCCCCGACCGGCGACCCGCAGGCCGATGCGGGCATCGACTTCAAGGGCTTGCCGGTGCGACCGGCCCCGCCGAAGGACTCGCCATTCTGGACGCTGAAGGAAAGAGCGGACCTGAAGTCCAACCCGACGCAGCTCACGGTGTTACCCGGCTCCAAGTCCCGCCGTTCTTCCCCCCGTTCGGCCAAAGCCGCGGGCCCCTCTTCGCCGCGATGTCCTCGATCCAGCCGGCCGCCACGATCGTGAGGCCGATCAGTGGCCACACCAGCGCGAAACTCCACAGCGTGGATGTCGCGTCGAGGGCCGCCGCCGCGCGGTCGCCCTGCATGAAGGGGAGGCTGTACGCCTGGTCGATGATCGGGAACGTGGCCAGGATGAGGAGGTTGTGCCACAGGTAGATCGTGACGGCGCGGTTGTTCGACAGGGTGATCAGCTTGTCCCAGCGCCTCAGCCGGCCCGGCAGTTCCTGCCAGGACGGGGAGTACTGGAGCAGGATCACCACGAAGCCGAACGACCAGGTCGCCTGGGCCAGGGGGATGTCGTTCAGGTCCCAGCCCTCCGCGCCCAGGTGGCCGGACGCCCACCACAGGCCGAAGGCCATCAGCAGGGTCGAGAACGAGACGGCGACATAGCGGGGGACCTTCGCCAACAGGCCCTCGTGGTGGGCGAAGCCGAGGACCCAGCAGCCGCCGTAGACCGCGAAGTCCGATACCGCGTTGCCCGTTTCGCCGGGGATCGTCACCAGGCCTGTGCCGACTACGGCCGTCAGGGCCAGGGGGGCCAGCAGCGTGGCCCAGGGCACTCGGCGGAACGCCCACAGCAGCAGCGGGGACGCCAGGACGAACCACAGGTACGCCCGCAGGTACCAGAGCGGGCCCGCCGCCTGTACCGCCCACGTGTCCTCCAGCAGGCCCGACGTGGAGCCGATGTGCCAGGGGAACGGTGGGGCGCCGATCGGGATGAAGTAGTTGAGCAGGTCGACCACGGCCCACGTGCCGCCGTGGTCTAGGTCCTTCACCGGGTTCCAGCCGCCCCCGAACATCAGCGCCAGCGCCACCGCGCTGAACGCCCACAGCGGGGGCAGCAGACGACGGATACGGCCCCTGATCACGCCCCACGCCGGGCGGCTCAGCGAGCGGGCCATCAGTGAGCCCGCCAGCGCGAACATCACGCCCATGGAGGGGAAGAGGACCGTCAGCCAGGCCCAGCCGAAGAGGTGGTACAGGACCACTCGGACCAGGGCTATCGAGCGGAGAAGGTCCAGATAGCGGTCGCGGCCGCCGCCCGGGCGACGGGGCGCGGGCGAGTGTTGCGGCTGCGGCGCGGGCGAGTGCTGCGGCTGCGGCGCGGGCGACTGTTGCGCCTGCGGGGCGCGCGGCCCACCCTCGCGCCCCGCCGCTGGCCCCGGCGTGCCCAGCGGAGGCGTCGCCCCGTACTCATGCGTCGTCATCCCACCGGCCTCCGCTCGTTCCCGCTCCCTGACGTCGTCCGCTGCCGCGGGATCGATCCCGGCGCCTCCACGACACCCGTGCGCCGCAGCTTCTGCCAGCGCAGGCGGCCTCCGGTGAGGGCCGTGATCCAGGACTGGAGGAGGACCACGTACATCAACTGCCGGTAGAGGATTTGCTGGAGGGGGAGGGAGATCAGGTGGGTCATGCGTTCGCGGTCGAGGCGGAAGGCGTACGCCGCGCACGCCGCCTGGATGGCGAGGACGCCCAGCCAGGCCGCGATCGTCTTCTGCGTCGGGCCGAAGACGACTCCGTACAGGAGGAATACGTCGATCAACGGGGCCAGGAGCGGGGCCAGGACCATGAACAACGACACCAGCGGGAGGCCCACCCTGCCGAAGCGGCCCGACGGGCCCCGTTCGACGACCGACCGCCGGTGCTTCCAGATCGCCTGCATCGTGCCGTACGACCAGCGGTAGCGCTGGGACCAGAGTTGCTGGACGGACTCCGGGGCCTCGGTCCAGGCGCGCGCCTTCTCCGCATACACCACGCGCCAGCCGTCGCGGTGCAGGGCCATCGTGATGTCCGTGTCCTCGGCGAGCGTGTCGTCGCTCATGCCGCCGACCCGTTCCAGGGCCGAGCGCCGGAAGGCTCCCACCGCGCCCGGAATCGTGGGCATGCAGCGCAGGATGTCGTACATACGGCGGTCGAGGTTGAAGCCCATCACGTACTCGATGTGCTGCCAGGCGCCGATGAGGGAGTCGCGGTTGCCGACCTTCGCGTTTCCGGCGACCGCGCCGACGCTGGGGTCGGCGAAGGGCTGGACGAGTTCGCGGACCGTCGCCGGTTCGAAGACCGTGTCGCCGTCCATCATCACGACGATGTCGTAACGGGCGTTGGCCAGGCCGCGGTTGAGCGCCGCCGGCTTGCCCGCGTTGAGCTGGCGTACGACGCGTACGTTCGGCAGGCGCAGGCCCTCGACGATACGGGCCGTGCCGTCGCTCGAACCGTCGTCGATGACGATGACCTCGATCGGATGCTCGCTCGTCATCAGCGAGCGAACCGTGTTCTCTATGCACTTCGCTTCGTTGTACGCGGGGACAAGGACCGATACCGGCTCGGTGACCAGCTCCGGGCCCCAGCGGAAGTTCCGGTTGCGTAGCCGGCGGGCGTGTGCGGCGGACAGCAGGAGCATCAGGCCGAAGCGGCTGATGACGAGGACGCCGACGACGGCGATACCGACGACGAGAACGTCGGTGACCTTCTCGGACGCTTGGACCAGGCAGATCCAGGCCTTGCCCTTCCACAGGTCGAGGCCGGTGACCTGGGTGTGCGCGCTGGGGGCGTCGAGTGCCTCGGTGAGGTTCTGGACGTCGTAGCCCTGCCGCTGGAGTTGCGGCAGGAACGTGTCCAGCGCCCGCACCGTCTGGTGGCGGTCGCCGCCCGAGTCGTGCATGAGGACGATCGCGCCCTTGCCGCCCTTGGGCGTGGCCCGGCGGATGATCTCGTCGACGCCGGGCTTCTGCCAGTCCTCGCTGTCGGTGTTGTTGACGACGGTGATGTAGCCGCGCGCGCCGATGTACTGCGTCACGGGCCAGGACTTGTTGTCCATGGCGTCGGCGAAGGACGAGTACGGCGGGCGGAAGAGCGACGTACGGATGCCGGCCGCGCCCGCGAGTGCCAGCTGGCTCTGGGACAGCTCCCAGTCGATGCGCTTCATGGACTGGTACGAGAGGTCGGGGTGGTTGAAGGTGTGCAGGCCCACCTCGTGGCCCTCCGCCACCATGCGCTCCACCAGCGCCGGGTAGCGCGAGGCCATGGTGCCGGTGACGAAGAAGACGGCGTGCGCGTGGTGTTCCTTGAGGACGTCGAGGACCTTCGGGGTCCATATGGGGTCCGGGCCGTCGTCGAAGGTGAGGACGAGCCGGTGGTCCGGCACGGACAGGCTGGTCGTGCGGCCGCCGCGGGTGTCGATGACCGGGCCGCCCTCGAGGATCCGCTCCGGCACCTTGTCGGTGGCGGCCGACGGCTGGACGCGGTGGTCGGCGAGGATCTCGCTGTGGACGTAACCGTGCAGCATCAGCATCGCCATCAGGGCGGCGAGGAGGAGCGAGGGCAGCAGATAGCGCAGGGTCAGGCGTCGGCGCCGGGTGCTGGGAGCGGCCGGGCGCCGCGCGCCCGGTGCGGAATGGTGACGGCTGGTGCGGGATGCCATCAGAGGACGTTCTCCGGATACGACGAGGAGTAGGTGGCGCGCGGCTGCGGTTCCAGCGGCGTCTGCTCTACGGGCTCCGCGGCCTCTACGGGCTCTGCGGCGCCGTCCGCGATGGCTCCCGAGCCGGAGCCGTCGCCGACCGGGCTGTCCGAAGGGGCGGGCGAGGGGTCGCCGCTGCTGGACGGGCTGGGGTCCGGCGGGTCGGAGGACGGGACGGACGGTTCGGGGTCCGGGTCCTTCGTGGTGCTGGTGCCCGGGTTCGGCTTGGTCGTGGTGGACGTCGAGGGCTCGGGGCCGGTGGACGCACCCGGGTCGGCCGGGCTGTCCGAGGCTCCGGGCGCCGTCGTGTTCACGCCCGGCGACGGCGTCGTACCGTCACTGGCCGTCGCGCTCGCGCCCGGCGCCGCGCCGCCCGTACCGGGCGGAGGTACCGACCCGGCGGGCAGCGGTGACGTGTCGACCTTGCCGGCCGGCTGGTCGTCCTTCTGGTCCGGCACCGGGAGCCAGGGCGCGTTGGAGTTGCCCGACAGGAGCGTGGCGACGATGACGACGGCGTAGACCGCGCAGGCGATGCCTACGACGATGCCGAGGCGACGGAATCTGCGGCTGCGACGGCCCGACTCGTCGACGAAGACCGGGCGGTCGTCTTCCTGGGCGCCGGGGCCGCCCTTGGCCTGCTGGACCAGCCGGTCGTCCAACTGCCTTCCGACACCGTCGAGTTGGACCGTCACCTCGTGCGGGTCGTGGGTGTGTCCGGGGTCGCCGGGGTGCTCCCAGGAGGGCTCACCGCTCTCCTTGCCGCCCGGCACGCCCGGAACGGGGGCCGAGAGTAACTCCGACTCCGACTCCGGGGTACGCAGGGCTTCCGGCGCACGCAGGGCTTCCGGCGTACTCCGGGATTCCGGCGCACTCCGGGTGCCTCGCCAAGCCTGAGGCCCGGCCGCCGTTGCCTCGGCCGCCTCCGGCCATGCGACGGACTCGTCGGTCTCTCGCCGAGATGACGGACCGGCTCCGCGCCCGCCCGGCTGATCGACTTCTCGTCGAGCCGGTTGAGCGTCTTTCCGCCAGATGTCCACGCACACGCACATCCCCCCACGGGACGGCTCTCGGATGCGCGACGACTCCGGGCACTCTCATGTGTCGTCCAGCTGGGCCCCCACCCGATCCGAGCGCCCCCCTTTATCACGTACTGCCCGGACGGAAAATGTAGCGCACGTGGAGGAACCGCGCGCTTGAGTCTCAGCTGTGACGCATCATGATCTTTTCATCCATGGCCGGAACCCATCCCCCCTCGGGGCGCCGCAACCACCCTTCCTCGACCGCGAGTTCGACGGCCGCTCGCCGAAGAGCATCGATCCCGGGGTGCACCAGCCCCTTCCGCCACACCAGTGACACGGGTGACAGGGGAACGGGGTCCACAAGGGGTCGCAGGACCGATTCAGGCATGGCCGGAAAGTCCACCACGGCGAGGACGGGGTTCCGGTTCTTGGCCATGATCCGCCGGAACTCCTCGGCGCCGATGGCCACCGGAGCGGGTGGCGCGAGTTCGATGCCGCGTCCCTCGAAAAGGCGACGCGCCAGGTCGGTCCACTCCAACGTCCCCGGGTTTCCCGCACCCGCGTACACCCTCTCCCCCGCGAGCGCGTCCAGCGGCACCGCGTCCAGGGCGGCCAGGTGATGGTCCTGGGGCAGGACGACGGCCATCGGCTCGTACCGCACGGGCTGCTGCTCCAGCCGGGCCCGCACCACCGGGTCGAGCCCCGCGAACCGGCCGAACGACGCGTCCAGCCGGCCGGCGAGCAACTCCACCGCCGCACCGGTGAGCCCGCTCTCGAAGCGGGCCATCAGCTCGCAGTCGGGGGCGAGTTCGCGGGCCCGTTCGAGTACGCGGCTGGACATGAGCCCCGGGGAGTTGACGTCGACGAGCAGCGCCCGTGGCTGCGCCTCCCGAGTCCGCGCGAACACGGCCAGCAGAGCGTCCTGCGCCTCCAACACCCGCCGCGCGTACGGCAACAGGCGCTCACCGTCCGTCGTCAGCGCCACCTGCCGGGTCGTCCGCACGAACAGCTCCGCCCCCAACGCACGTTCCAGCCGCCGGATGTCACGGCTCAGGGCCTGCTGAGCGACGTACAACCGGGCGGCGGCGCGCGTGAAGTGCAGTTCCTCGGCCACGGCGAGGAAGGCGCGCAGGAGGCGGGGGTCGAGGTGGGCGGAGAGCGGCTGCTGGGCGGGCATCCGGCGAACTTACAACGAGGGTGCGTGAATCGGTACGCGGAAGGTGTTGGACTCCGTGATCGCGTACGGGCGACGGTGGCCCCATGCCGCAACCGCCCGCCAGGAAGGCCCCCTTCCTCACCGTCACCAACGGCACCCCGCCCGCCGTCGACTTCGCCCTCCGGAACCAGCCCCAGCCCAAATCCCAGTCCCAGCCCCGGACCCCGCCTCGCACCCCGGGCCCCTACCGCCGCCTCTTCGCCACCCCCGGCGCCCGCGCCTTCACCGTCGGGAATCTCATAGCCCGCCTCCCCATGGGCATGTTCAGCGTGAGCGCGATCATCATGATCGCGGGCTCGCGGGGCTCGTACGCCCTCGCCGGTGCCGTCATGGCGACCGGCCTGGCGGCGACGGCGGTGGTCGCCCCCTGGACGGCGCGTCTCGTCGACCGGCACGGTCAGGCCCGTACGGCCGTGCCCGCCACGGCGTTCGCCCTGCTGGGCGGTATCGCGCTGGTGCTGTGCGTGCGCTTCGGGGCGCCCGACTGGACCCTC
Source organism: Streptomyces dengpaensis (assembly GCF_002946835.1). Lineage (NCBI taxonomy): Bacteria > Bacillati > Actinomycetota > Actinomycetes > Kitasatosporales > Streptomycetaceae > Streptomyces > Streptomyces dengpaensis. The sequence continues at coordinate 5,343,112 of NZ_CP026652.1, read as the reverse complement.
TTCGCCGCGTACGCCGCAACGGCCACGACGCCCAACACGGGCGGTATGTCACGGGCCCGCTGGGCGTACCTCCTCGACGGTGACCCGGCGGCGCTGCACACCGCGAACTCCTTCGAGCAGGCCGCGGACGAACTGTGCTTCATGCTGGGGCCGGTCTTCGCGGCCTTGCTGTGCGGAACGTTCTTCCCGGAGGCGGGCACGCTGGTCGGCGGCGCCCTGATGATGACCGGCGTGCTGATCTTCGCCGCCCAGCGTTCGACGGAGCCGCCACCCCAGCGACGTACGACGTCCGGATCCCCTCTCCGGGCCCCGGGCATGCCCGCGCTGCTCGCCACCTTCCTCGCCACGGGCGCGGTCTTCGGCGCGATGGAGGTCGTCACGATCGCGTTCGCGGACGAACAGGGCCACAAGTCCGCGGCGGGTGTCGTCCTCGCCCTCCAGGCGGCGGGGTCGTGCGCGGCCGGTCTGCTGTACGGCGCCCGCGCGTCGGCCGGGCCCGCCGAACGGCGCTACCCCCTGTGCATCGCCGCCATGACCGCCCTGCTGACCCTCCCCCTCCTCGCGGCCGGCCTGACAGGCTCCCTCCTGGCCCTCGCGGGCGCACTGCTCGTCGCCGGAATGGCCACCGCTCCGACCATGGTCACCGGCATGTCACTGGTCCAACGCCACACACCCGAGGACCGGTTGAACGAGGGCATGACCCTCGCGGTGACCGGCCTGCTCGGCGGGATCGCCTGCGGCTCGGCGGTCGGCGGCTGGGTGGTGGAGCACGTGTCGACGGCGGCGGGGTACGGGTTTCCGGTCGCGGCGTCGACGCTCGCGCTCGCCCTCGCGCTGTCGACGGCGTCGACAGCGTCGACCCGCCGGCGCCCGTCGGCGGGAAACAGCGGCCCGCGCTGCCCCCGCACATGACCATGGCCCCGCTGCTCAGGCAGCGGGGCCATGGCCCACATGGGATGAGTGGAGATGGCGGGAATCGAACCCGCGTCCAACGGTGCAAAATCAGGGCTTCTCCGTGTGCAGTTCGCTGCGATTTTCTCGGCCCCGGCGATCACGCGAACAAGTCGCCGACGGGCCCAGTCACTGTTTGATTTCCTCCTGCACCCCGCGACCGGGTCTAGGAGTTTAGTTCCCTAGCTGATGCCAGGATCCGGGTCGGGAACAGCCCCGGGCTGACACTTCGCAAGTCGCTACTTAGGCAGCGAGGGCGAAGGAATCGCGCTTGGAGTTGGCGATTATTTTTTGCGACATATGGTTTACGAGATCATTGCCGCTTCCTCGACACGCTTCCCCTGCTTCAACAGCCGCTGTCGAAACCGATCATCCCCATGTTGATTTTTCAAACTGCTTCGCACCCGCTCTGAGGTGCAGATGCCATCCTACGTGACCAACGCAGGACGGTGCTAGCTTATTCCGGGAGGCCGGGAGCCTCGGAGGCCGGAAGCCCTGGAGGCCGGGAGTCCCGGAGGCCGGAAGCCCCGGAGGCCGCAAGGCATGGAGAACGGAAGCCCTGGAGGCCCGGCGGCCGGATGCCTACGCGCCCCGCTGCTTCCGCTTCGCCGCCGCGATCGCGCGGTCCGACTCCCGCCGGTCCTGCTTCTCGCGCAGCGTCTGCCGCTTGTCGTACTCCTTCTTACCGCGGGCGAGCGCGATCTCGGCCTTCGCGCGGCCGTCCTTGAAGTACAGGGCGAGGGGCACGATCGTGTGGCCCGTCTCCTGGGACTTCGACTCCAGCTTGTCGATCTCCTCGCGGTGCAGGAGCAGCTTGCGCTTGCGGCGCACGGAGTGGTTGGTCCAGGTGCCCTGGCTGTACTCGGGGATGTGGGCGTTGTGCAGCCACGCCTCGTTCCCCTCGATCTGGACGAAGCCGTCGGTCAGCGAGGCCCGACCCTGGCGCAGCGACTTCACCTCGGTGCCGGTCAGCACGAGCCCGGCCTCGTAGGTGTCGATGATCGCGTAGTCGTGCCGCGCCTTCTTGTTCTGGGCGACGATCTTGCGCTTGCCGTCCTTGGCCTTGGCGGAGGCCGCCCCGCCCTGCTTGGGCTGCGATTCCTTCGGTACGTACATTCCCTTGCTCATAGTGCTGGCCATTTTCGCACTACAGAGGGGTCAGACGGAAAGGTGATTCAGAAGTACGTGAACGGCCGGCTACGCCGCGTCCCCGAGCCTGGCTACGACGCGTTCCCGAGCCCGCTCAGCACCGTCTCCGCCCGCTCCAGGGACTCCTTGTCCGCCTCCAGGTCGGGGGTGAGGCCCCGGCCGTCGACGCCGCGCCCGGAGGGGGTGCGGTAGTGCCCGACGGTCAGCTCGGCGACGGAGCCGTCGGGCAGCCGGCTCGGCATCTGGACCGAGCCCTTGCCGAAGGTTCTGGAGCCCACGACGACAGCGCGGCCGCGGTCCTGGAGGGCCCCGGTGAGGAGTTCGGCCGCGCTCATCGTGCCGCCGTCGACGAGCGCGACCAAGGGTCTGGCCGTGTCGCCGCCGGCGTCGGCGTGCAGGGCGCGCTGTTCTCCGTTCACGTCGTACGTGGCGACGAGGCCGCCGTCGAGGAAGGCGGAGGCGGCGGTGACGGCCTCGGTGACCAGGCCTCCGGAGTTGCCGCGCAGGTCGAGGACGATTCCGGCCCGCTGGGGCGTCTGCGCGACGGCGGTCCGTACGAGATCGCCCGAGCCCTTGGTGAAGGCGCCGACCCTGATCACGGTGACGCCGCCGGGAAGCTTGTGGACGGTCACAGAGTCCGTGGAGAGCCTGGCCCGGCGCAGTGTCTCGCTCCACGCGCGCGTGCCGCGCTCCAGGCCGAGGGAGACCTCCGTACCGGCGGCCGCGTCGCCAGCGTCGTCCGCGTCGCCGCGCAGCAACGAGACGACCTCGGTGACGGGCCGGCCGTCGACCTTCTGCCCGTCGACGCTGCGCAGCCGGTCGCCCTTGCGGATCCCGGCGGCGGCCGCGGGCGAGCCGCTCTGCACACGGGTCACTTCGATACGTCCGTCGCGCTCGCGCCGGGCCCACAGCCCGACGCCGGTGTACTGGCCGTCGAGGGCCTCCTCGAACTCCTCGTACTCGCCCTGGGAGTAGACCGCGCCCCAGCGGTCCCCGCTGCGGCTGACGGCCCGCTCGGCGGCCTCCATGGGCGACTTGCCGTCGGCCATCGCCTCGGCGGCGGCCTCGGTGACGTCCTTGTGGTGGGCTGCGGTCGTCGAACGGGACGTGGGAGAAGGGGATTTCCGGCCGGGCTCGGAGAAGGATCCCGTCGCCGCACCGGCGGCGAGGACGCTCGCGAACACCAATGTCAGGGCGGCCCCACGGCGGATGCGGCGGGGCTCACAGAACAGGGCACGACCTGACATGCCGGTGAGTCTAGGACAAGGCGGAGGGCCGTACCGACGGTTGGCAGTACGGCCCTCTTGGCATGTGTCACACCTTCAGGTACTTGCGCAAAGCGAAGAACGCGGCCAGTGCCGGCATCAGCAGACTCGTCGCGAGGATGAGCGGCAGTTTGGTCAAAACGGCTTCCCAGCCAATGAAGTTGATCAGATTCAGCTTCTCGGACAGGGCCAGACCGTGGTCGATGATGAAGTAGCGGGCAACCACCAGGAAGCCGCACGCCACACCGCCGCCGATGAGCCCGGCGACCGCGGCCTCCATGATGAACGGCGCCTGGATGTAGAAGCCGGAGGCGCCGACCAGGCGCATGATCCCCGTTTCTCGCCGGCGGCTGAACGCCGAGACGCGCACCGTGTTGACGATCAGCATCAGCGCGACGATCAGCATCATCGCCATCACCGCGCGGGCCGCCCAGTTCATGCCGTTGAGCAGCTCGAAGAGGTTGTCCAGGATGCCTTTCTGGTCCTGCACGGACTGCACGCCGTCACGCCCGTCGAAGGCGGTCGCGATGACCTGGTACTTCTCCGGGTCCTTCAGCTTGATGCGGTACGACTCCTGCATCTGGTCCGGTGTGAGGGAGCTGGCCAGCGGGGAGTCGCCGAACTGCTCCTTGTAGTGCTTGTACGCCTGGTCCGCCGACTCGTGCGTGACCTTTTGCACGACCGTGGACATCTTGTCCAGGTCGGTGAGGATCTGCTCCTTCTGGTCGGCGGTCACCGCGCCCTTGGCGCAGTTGGGGTCGGACTCCGCGTCGCTCTTGTTGCAGAGGAAGATCGAGACGTTGACCTTGTCGTACCAGTAGCCCTTCATCGTGTTGACCTGGTCACTCATGAGGAGTGACCCGCCGAACAGGGCAAGGGACAGGGCGACGGAGACGATGACGGCGAAGGTCATCGTCAGATTGCGGCGGAGACCGACACCGATCTCGGACAGAACGAACTGGGCGCGCATGGCGTCTGGTTAAGCCTTTCCGTGGATCGTCAGTGCTGGTAGCCGTAGACGCCGCGCGCCTGGTCGCGGACGAGACGGCCCTGCTCCAGCTCGATGACGCGCTTGCGCATCTGGTCCACGATGTTCTGGTCGTGAGTCGCCATCACCACGGTCGTGCCCGTCCGGTTGATGCGGTCGAGCAGTTTCATGATGCCGACGGAGGTCTGGGGGTCGAGGTTTCCGGTCGGCTCATCGGCGATGAGGAGCTTGGGCCGGTTCACGAAGGCTCTCGCGATGGCGACGCGCTGCTGCTCACCACCGGACAGCTCGCCGGGCATCCGGTCCTCCTTGCCGCCGAGCCCGACGAGGTCGAGCACCTGGGGCACGGACTTGCGGATCTCGCCGCGGGACTTGCCGATGACCTCCTGTGCGAAGGCCACGTTCTCGGCGACCGTCTTGTTGGGCAGGAGCCGGAAGTCCTGGAACACGGTCCCCAGCTGGCGCCGCATCTGCGGCACCTTCCAGTTGGAGATGCGCGCGAGGTCCTTGCCCAGGACGTGCACCTGACCGTGACTGCACCGCTCCTCGCGGAGGATCAGCCGCAGGAAGGTGGACTTTCCGGAGCCGGAGGACCCCACGAGGAACACGAACTCACCACGCTCGACCTCCAGGGAGACATCCCTGAGAGCGGGGCGGGTCTGCTTGGGGTAGACCTTGGAGACATTGTCGAATCGGATCACGGATGCACCACGGGTCGCCGGGGGTAGGTGTGCGTGACCATACGCGAACCGGGTCCAGGAGCGCAGGCGCCGGTCAGGGTTGCGTGAGGTTGTGCGTGTTTGTACCGAGGGTGAGGGCAGCGTCGGTAACCGGCCTAACCAGGGGAGCGCCGGGGCAGGATAAGGCGAGCCGCGCCGAAATCCGCGGAACCTGGCACAGTGGAAGGGGAACGGTTGCGTTCCCGACAGCGTTATGGCGTTGTGTAGGGGGAGACGGCGCAAGGAGGGCGAGCGCATGACGTACGACCGATTGGTGTGCGCGAACTGCGCGGCGCCTGTGAACGAGGGCCGCTGCCCCGTCTGCCGCGCGAACCGTGAGCGACTCCAGCAGGAGAGCCCCTTCGCGGGCCTGAACCCCATGACATTGATCGCACTGCTGGTCGTGCTGATCGCGGCACTGGCGCTGGTGGCACGCCAGGCGGTGTGATATCCCCCACACCAGACGGTGTGGAACCAGCGGGGCGGCGTCGTCAGGGCGCCGATCGCCCCGGACACGGGAAGGGCCCGGAGCAAGCTGCTCCGGGCCCTTGTCACGTGCGTGACCGTCAGGCGGCGGCACCGCCGCGGCCGCCCGCGAGACGCGGCAGCATGCGGAAGCCGATACCGCCGGCGATCATCGTGGCGGCGCCGACCAGCAGGAACGCGGTCTGACCGGCACCCGTCTCGGCCAGCTCGCCATCGTTCTTGCCCTGGGCCGAGGTGTCGGACGGGGTGGTGTCCGAGCCGGTGTCGGTGAGGGCCGAGGAGCCCTCCTCCTGGGTGGAGGCACCGCCGTCGGGGTCGGTGTTGTTGCCGCCACCGCCACCGTTGCCGTTCCCGCCACCGTTTCCGTTGCCGCCACCGTTCCCGTTGCCACCGCCGTTGCCGTTCCCGTTGCCGGGCTCGGACGGGCCGCTGGTGGGCTCCTCCGTCGGCTCGGTCGGCTCCTCGGTGGGCTCGGTGGGCTCCTCCGTGGGGATCGTCGGCTCCTCGGTGGGCTCCGTCGGCTCCTCGGTGGGCTCGGTCGGGATGGCCGTCGGCTCCTCGCTCGGGCCGCCGATACCGACACCCACGCCGACACCGGATTCACCGGCGCTGACGCCCACGTTCACACCCGCCACGCTCACGCCGAGGTCGAGTGCCGAAGCGGCACCCGCGGCGGTCAGCGAAGCGCCTGCGGCAATCACCGTGCCGGCGGCTATCCGCGCCACGCGGATCCGCGTCTTCTTGGTCATCTGCCTGCTACCCCCAGTAGCTGAATCGTCGATGGAGCAGCGCCCGGGGCCACGGCGTCACAGGTGGCTTCTCTCAAGCCCCCCGGTTCACATGCGCCCCAGAGATACGCATGCCACGCGACAGCCTTCCCAGTTTTCAAAGCATCGTCAAGGCCGTTGCGTACGCGATGTCCAGATCAACATCATTTGCCTGCCGTGAGGACGTGTGACTGTGATGTAAAACCCAGACAAGCCTCATACAAAAGGCAACTGCCGCCCGGTGGGCGGCAGTTGCCTTGTCGACAAAGAGGCGTCAATGGGCGCGTCAATGCGCCCGCCTACTTCTCCTGCTGCTTGCGCCAGCGAATTCCGGCCTCGAGGAAACCGTCGATCTCACCGTTGAACACGGCCTCGGGGTTACCGACTTCGTGCTCGGTCCGCAGGTCCTTGACCATCTGGTACGGGTGCAGGACGTACGAACGCATCTGGTTGCCCCAGGAGTTGCCGCCGTCGCCCTTGAGTGCGTCCATCTTGGCCTGCTCCTCCTGCCGGCGCCGCTCCAGGAGCTTGGCCTGCAGAACGTTCATCGCCGTCGCCTTGTTCTGGATCTGCGACCGCTCGTTCTGGCAGGACACGACGATGCCGGTGGGAATGTGGGTCAGCCGCACCGCGGAGTCGGTGGTGTTGACGCCCTGGCCGCCGGGCCCGGACGACCGGTACACGTCGACGCGCAGCTCGGTCTCATCGATCTCGATGTGATCGGTCTGCTCGACGACGGGCAGGATCTCGACACCGGCGAAGGACGTCTGGCGGCGCCCCTGGTTGTCGAAGGGCGAGATGCGCACGAGGCGGTGGGTGCCCTGCTCCACGGAGAGCGTCCCGTAGGCGTACGGAGAGTGGACGGCGAAGGTGGTGGACTTGATGCCCGCCTCTTCCGCGTACGAGGTCTCGTAGAGCTCGGTCTTGTAGCCGAGCCGCTCCGCCCAGCGCAGGTACATGCGCTGCAGCTTCTCGGCGAAGTCCGAGGCGTCGACGCCTCCGGCCTCGGCGCGGATGGTGACGACGGCCTCGCGGGAGTCGTACTCCCCGGAGAGCAGGGTTCGGACTTCCATCTCGTCCAGCGCCTTCCTGACCGAGGCGAGCTCGCTCTCGGCCTCGGCTCGGGTGTCCGGGTCGTCCTCCTCCTCGGCGATCTCGAAGAGCACGCCCAGATCGTCGATGCGCCCGCGGAGCGCCTCGGCCTTCCTGACCTCCGCCTGGAGGTGGCTCAGCTTGCTGGTGATCTTCTGCGCCACGTCCGGGTCGTCCCACAGGGACGGCGCGGCCGCCTGCTCCTCGAGCACGGCGATGTCTGCCCTCAGCTTGTCGAGGTCCAGGACGGCCTCGATCGACTCCATGGTCGAGGAGAGGGACTTGAGCTCTTCGGATACATCGACGACTGCCACGCCTCCAGCGTAACGGCTACGACAAGCGAGGCCAGCCCCTCGCCCTACGGGGCCGGTGCACCGGGCCCGTACAGCCCGTCCGGCGTTTGAGGACGAGCGCGCAGCGCGATACGGGGGTCTGGGGGCGGCAGCCCCCAGGTAGGGGACGGGCAGGGGCGGAGGGGGCGAAAACAGCTGGTGGAAGCGCCCGCCCCCACCGGGGCGGTCACGGGGACGCCGGGGCCGAGTTCTTCGTGTCGTCCGAAGGCGTCGCGCCGGCGTCGTCGCCGGAGGTGGCGAGCCAGGCGCCGACGCCCACCACGGCGGCAAGGGCGACGGCAGCCGCACTCAGCGTGATACGCCGCCGACGCGCGGAGGCTCGATGGCGCGCCGACCCCGGCCGACGCGCACCCGCGGCGCGCGGCGCACGCGCGGTACCCCGCGCACCCCCCGCCAGCTCGTCCGGCGCCGGCACCCGCATGGACGTGTGCGTATCCCGGTTGGAGTCGGGCGCAGCCCCCGGCACCAACGGCACAGCCCCCCGCCGCACCCCGGACGCGGCGGGCGCGGACGGCTCGGCCGCCTCCTCGCGCTCCTCGTCCCCGTCCGCCGACTCCGCGTCCGGCGAGTCCACGTCCAACGGCGGCATCCCCGCCAGCAACGGCAGCTGCTCCCGCAGCCGGGCCCCCAGCTCCGACGCCCGCAACCGCGACGCCGGCGCCTTCGCCAGGCACTGCACGATCAGCTGCCACAGTTCGTCCGGGATGCCGGGCAGCGGTACGACGGTCTCCGTGACGTGGCGGCGCAGCACCGCCCCCGGGTGCCCGCCGCCGAAGGGGGTGAAGCCGGCCAGGAGCTCGTACAGCACCGTCGCCAGCGCGTAGATGTCGACGGCGGCCCGCGGCGGCAGCCCCTCGATGATCTCGGGCGCGAGGTAGTCGGGCGTACCGATGATCTTCGTGGCCCGGGTCCGCCGCGGCGAGTCGATGAGTTTGGCCACACCGAAGTCCGTCAGGAGGGCCGGGTGGGATCCGCCGGGTCCGAGCGGGCCCTGCATGTCGAGCAGGACGTTCTCGGGCTTCACGTCGCGGTGGACGACCCCGGCGGCGTGCGCGGCCGCGAGTCCGTCCGCGACGTCGGCGACGATCGCGACCGCGGCCTCGGGAGCGAGCCGCCGCTCCCGGTCGAGGCGGGTCCGCAGGTCTGTACCGCGGACGAGGTCCATGACGAGCGCGAGGTCGTTGCCGTCGACGACGAGATCGCGGACCCCGACCACATGCGGGTGGTCGAGGCCCAGCAGCGCCGTGCGCTCCTGCACGAAGCGCCCGACGAGCTCCTGGTCGGAGGCGAGGTCCTCGCGCAGCATCTTGATGGCGACGGGGCCCTCGGGCCCCTCACCCAGCCACACCGTGCCGGCGCTGCCCCGCCCCAGGATCTGGTTCGCGGTGTACCGGCTGCCGATCTTGCGTGCCAAGACTGCTCCTACGAGACGCGGGTCGTCGCTGCTGCGCCATCCGGGGCCGTACGCATCAGCGGCTGCCGCCGCGGGCTCCCCGGACCCTCAGCCGACAAAACTACGCGCCCGGAGCCGCAACCTTGACCGCAGAGGCGGAAATCACCCGTCAGATGTCGACAAATCCCCAGAGTCGGCCGCTCCGAGGCGGAGTTGACCCGAAGTCAGTTGCCGGAGCCCCCGCCGAGTTCCCCGACCCAGTCGGTGACCGTGCCGAACCAGTCGCTCAGCTGGTCCCAGTACCCCTTCCCGGTGCCGATCCACTCCTGAAGGGGACTCAACTCCCAGATCAGCCATCCGGCGACAAACAGGATGATGATCGTGAACAGGCACCCCTTGAGGCAGCCGAGCCCCGGGATCTTCATCGGGTTGGCGCTGCGCTGACGCGGCTCGCGCGGCGGCCGCGGCGCGGGCTGCTGGGGCTGCTGCGGCGGGCCCTGGTACCGCTGCGGCTGGGGCTGCTGCTGGGGCGCCGGGGCATACCGCTGCGGCTGCTGGGGCGCGTACTGCTGCGGCTGCTGCTGCGGATACCCGTACCCGGGCGGCGGCTGCTGGCCCCGCGGCGGTCGCTGCTGCTGCGGTCGCTGCTGGGGCCGTGCGACCTGGCGCTGCGGGCGGCGGCGCAGGGGATCCTCGTTCGGGTCGAGGTACTGGACCTGGGTCTGTTCGTTGCGGTCGCGGGCCGCGCGCAGCTGGTTCTGCCAGGGATGCGGGTCCTCGCCCTCGCCCGGCTGACCGGGCTGACCGCCCGGCTGGTGCTGCGGCACCGACGGCATGACGGCGGTCGGATCGGCCGCGCCGCGGTTCGGGAGGACGGACGTCGGGTCGGCGTCGCCCGTGTGCGGCATGACGCTGGTCGCGGCGTTCGGGTCGTACGCGCCCGCCGCCGCGCCGTGCGGCAGCACCTGCGTGGGATCGGCCGCGCCGGGCACGCCCGGGACGGTCGCCGGGGCCGGGTCGGGGGCGAGCAGCGCCCCCACGCCCTCCGCGGCGGCGATCTGCGCGGAGTTCGCGTGGACGCCGATGCCTGCGGCGACGGTGCGCAGCCCGCGCGCGAGGTTCTCGGCACTGGGCCGCTCGTCCGGGTTCTTGCGCAGGCAGCGCTCTATGACGGTCCACAAGGGGTCCGGGACGGTCGAGGGGCGGCGCGGCTCGGCGCTCAGGTGCTGGTGGAGCACCTCGAGGGCGGACCCGCCCGCGAAGGGCGGACGCCCGGTGACCAGCTCGTACAGCAGGATGCCCGCGCCGTAGATGTCGACGGCGGACGTCTGCGGACGCCCCTCGGCCGACTCGGGCGCGACATAGGCGGGGGTGCCCACGAACTCGTGGGTCCGGGTCAGTCCCGGGGAGTCCGCGAGCCGGGCGATGCCGAAGTCCGTCAGCATCGGGTGCATCTGGCCGCCGTCCTGCTTGAGCAGGACGTTCGCGGGCTTCAGGTCACGGTGGACGACGCCGTCGGCGTGACTGGCGGCCAGCGCGTCGGCGATCTGGGCGGTGAGGAGGGAGGCGGCGACGGGGGTGAAGGGCCCGTTCTCGCGCAGGTAGCGGTGCAGGTCGGGGCCGTCGACCAGGTCCATGACGAGCGCGAGCAGGTCGCCCTCGACGACCAGGTCCCGTACGCGCACGATGTTCGGGTGGGTCAGCCGGAGCAGCACCGAGCGCTCCCGCAGGAACCGCATCACCACATCCGCGTCGTTGGCGAGCTCCTCCTTGAGGACCTTGATCGCCACGGTCTCGCCGGGCTGCCCGGGCACGGCCGCCTCGGCGCCCGCGGTCTCCCTCTGGCGGGCTCGCCAGACGGTGCCTGTGGCGCCGCGCCCCAGGGGCTCCTCAAGGAGGTACTTGCTCCCTACCGGCCGCACGTCATGCGCTCCCTGCTGCTTGCTTGCCTGGTCCGTAAACCGAGATCACCGTGGTACAGGTGTTCCGACCCACTCTAGTGCCGCCGTCCATGGCAACGGGCTGTCGTCTTCCTTTGCTTGCGTCGCTTCCCGTAGGCGCTTGCCGACGCGCTCGCGAGCTCATCTGCGCTTACGTACGCGTTCTCCTGCATGTTCGATGGAAAGACGCTCGGTTCGGGCGGTTGGTTGCCGAAGCGTTGCGTGACCGATCTCAAGCGGGCATCGGTCGGGCAATGGTCAGGCACTTTTACGGGCAGAGCCGACCAATCAAGATCACTTACGGGTGGGGGGCGGGCGCGTTGTCAGTGGCAGGTGCGAGGATGCCCCCAGTACTGGCCGACGTGCCCGTGTGCGGTGGGGGAATCTGCGGTGGGGGACCGCGGCGGAGCCTCGTCCTCGTCGCGGACACCTGCGCGGAAGGGACCGCTGACGGCGATGCAGATCCGGCTGACCGTCGTAGACCCGCTGGGCCCGCTTTCGGAGCCGCGGGGACGTGCCGCGGCCTGCGATGTGCTGGTCACCGCGCCTGCCGGCACGGCGCTCGCCGCGGTCGCGGCGGGCCTCGCCTCGGCGGTCGGCGGGGGCGACGGTCCGGTGGTGCTGTACGCGGGCGCGGAGCGGCTGGACGGGCAGCGCTGCACGCTGGGCGAGCCGCCCCTGACGGACGGCGCCGTGCTGTCCCTGGGCGCCCCCGCGGAGCCCGGCCCCGACGTGGACGACGGCGCCGCACAACTCCATGTGGTGGCCGGCCCCGACGCGGGCGGCGTCCACTTCCTGCACGGCGGCCAGATCCGCATCGGCCGTTCCGCCGACGCCGACGTGCCGCTGGACGACCCCGACGTCTCCCGCCTGCACTGCGCGGTCACGGTCACCCCCGAGGGCCGCGTCTCGGTCACCGACCTCGGCTCCACGAACGGCACGACACTCGACGGCACCCCCGTCGGCACCCGCCCGCTCCGCCTCGCCCCGGGCGCGCTCCTCCGCGTCGGCGAGTCCGCCCTGCGCCTGGCTCCGCCCGGCGGTCCGGGGGCGCTGGGCACGGCACCGGACGGGGAGGGACATGTCCGGGTGACCGCCGCGACCGACACGCCCGCGGCCCCACCGCCGAGGACGGCATCCGCAGTGCCCCACGCGCGCGTGGAGGGCGTCGCGGGCGCTTCCGGCGCGCAGGGGAGCCCGGCTCCGGCCGCCGGAGAGACCCATCACGCCTACGGATCGGCGGAGTGGGGAGCCGCGGAGGGCGTACCCGGCGCACAGGAACACAGCGCTGCCGGGTCACCGGTGGTCCCCGGACAGGGCCGGGCGCCCGGCATCGAGAGCAGGCCGCGCGACGGGGCCGAACCCGTGTCCCCCGGCGCGGTGGCCGAGCGCGCGGACACTCCCGCCCCCGGGACGCGCAAGGGCACTCCGGCACGGGGCACGGACGTCCCGGCCGGCGTGCGCAGGCGGGGCGGCGGGATCGGCGCGTGGGCACGACGGCTGACCGGGGGCCGCGGCGGCCCGGCGGGAACCGGGCAGGACCCGTACGGCGACGCAGACGCCACGGCGGAGGAACTCCTCCCCGCCGTGCCGCGGTCGCCGGAGAGCTGGCCCGACCCCGCGACGCTGCTGCTCACCGCGCTGGGGCCGGGACCGCGCCTGTGGGAGCGCGGCACGGGGCATCCGGAGGCCCTGACGGTGCGGCTGGGCACGGCGGACCGGGCGACGCCCGACGGCTCGGGCCTGCTCCCCGCCGTGCCGGTGACCGCCGACCTGCGCGAGGTCGGCGCGCTGGGCCTGGCCGGGCCGCGTCCGCGCCTCGCGGGCCTGGTCCGCGCGGTGGTGGCCCAGCTCGCCGCGCTGCACTCCCCCGATGCCCTCGAGATCGTCCTGATCAGCACGGACCGCTCCCGCACGGTCGAGGAGCGCACCGCCGAGTGGTCCTGGCTCGGCTGGCTCCCGCACCTCCGCCCGGCCCACGGCCAGGACTGCCGCCTCCTCCTCGCGTACGACCGCGAACAGGCCGCCGCCCGCACGGACGAACTCCTGCGCCGCCTCGACGACCACCTGACGGAAACGGCCCGGGGACCCCGCCCCGACGGCGGTACGGGTACCGACCCCAGGCCGTACGACGACGCCCCCGGCACCGTACGCGGCGCGGCGCGGCGCCCGTCCTGGGCGCGCGACGATGACCCGGCGGGCGCGGGCTTCGACGGTCCGTACACCGTGGTCGTCGTGGACGGCGACCCCGGCGGCACCGACGTACGGGAGTCCGTGCTGCGGCTGACCCATGAGGGGGCTCGGGCCGGGATCCACGCGGTGTGCCTCGCCGAGACCCCGGCGGCATCGCCCGCATCGCCGGTGACGGAGACCTACGAGACGGCGTGCGCGGCGTCACCGGCGTTCCGCGCGTGCGGGGCGGTCGCCCTGCTCAGCGGCGACGTGGCTACGGCGCTGCGGCTGCTGCGGGTCGCACCGGGCGGCCCGGGGGCCTCACCGGGGGGTGCCGCGCGGGGCGGAGCCGGCGGGTCCGCGCCGGGCGACTCCGCGGGGCGCTCACGCGATGGCGCCGGGTACCCGCGGGGCGGGGCGGCGCACTCCGGCTCTGCGCAGGGCGCGCCCGCGTACCCCGGCTCCGCGCAAGGCGAACCCACGCCGGACAGGCTGATGCGGGGCGGGTCGACGTTCCCCGACTCCACGCACGGCGACTCCACACACGGAGGCCCCTCGCACCGCGGGTCCACGCACCCCGGCTCCGCACAGGGCGAACCGAAGCACCCGGGCGCCACCGGAGCCCCGCTCACCGGAGCGTCCAGCGCGTCCGGAGCGTACGGAGTGTCCGGTGCGTCCGGAGCCGCCGGTGTCCCGGACGCCGGTTCGTCGTACGGCGGGAACACCCACCCCGGCACAGCCGGGCAGCTGCCGCGCGGTCCCGTGGGCCACGGCACCGTCGCCGCGATCGACGCCGTCTCGGTCGCGTGGGCCGAGCGGTTCGCGCGGGCGCTCGCGCCGTTGCGGACGGACGGTACGCACAGGGAGCGGCACGCACGCGTGTCCGCGCCGTTGCCTCAAGCGGCGCGGCTGCTCGACGAGTTGGGACTCGCACGGGCCACCCCCGCCTCGCTGATGGCGCGTTGGGCGGACGCGGCGGACGACACGGAGGCGCTCGGCGGTCGCGGCCGGATCGTTCTCGGTGCCGGACCGCGCGGGCCCGTCACCGCCGATCTCCCCGTCGAGGGCCCGCATCTGCTGATCGAGGGCCCGCCCGGCAGCGGTCGTACGGAATTGCTGCGCACCGTGGCCGCGTCCCTCGCCGCCGCCGAACGGCCCGACCGGCTCGGCATCGTGCTGATTGACGGGCGGGACGGTACGGGGAGCGGCGCGGGGCGTGGCGAGGGGCTCCAGGTCTGTACGGACCTGCCTCACGTCACAACGCACCTCGCCGCCAACGACCCCGTACGGATGCGGGAGTTCGCCCAGGCACTCAGCGCCGAGCTGAAGCGGCGGGCCGAGCTGCTCGGACGGCTCGACTTCGCCGAGTGGCACACGCGGCGCGAGGTGTCGGGCCGGATCGTGGCCCAGCGGTCGGCCCAGTCGCCGTCCGGCAGAGTGCCCGGCGCGACGTCCGGCATGGCGCCCGGCACGCCGTCCGGCGCCGGGGATCTCGACGCGCCGCCCAGTTCGACACTGCGGTTGCGGCCGGCCGCGGCGCGGGAGCGTACGGAGCCGGGGCCGCCGCTCGCCCGTCTCGTCGTCGTGGTCGACGACCTCGACGCGCTGCTCTCCCCCGCGTTGGGGTCGCCGGGGCGGCCCTCGGCCGGATCGGTCGTGCGGGCTCTTGAGGCCGTTGCCCGGGAGGGGGAGCGGCTCGGGGTGCATCTGGTGGCGGCCGCCGGGGTCGACGGGCGTACGGGCGGGTCCGAGCTGGGCCGTTCCGCCGCGTTGCGGGTGGCCCTCGACGCGCCGGTGCCCGGGGCGGACGAAGCCGGGCCCGGGCGGGGGCGGCTGCTCCGGCCGGACGGGCGCGACGTTCCCTTCCAAGGTGGGCGGGTCACGGGGCGCATTCCCCGTACGGCGACCCTCCGCCCCACCGTCGTGCCCCTGGAATGGCATCGCATGGGTGACCCGCCGGCCCGGCGGCCCGTTCGTGAACTGGGTAACGGGCCCACGGACTTGGCGCTTCTGGCGAGTGCGCTTGAGCGGGCGGCTCGGTCGGTTGCCGCGGTGGAGGTGCCGTCGCTCCTTTAGCCGCGGGTGGGTGGGGGCTTGCCTGGGTTGTGTTCGCCCCCTCCGCCCCTGCCCGTCCCGTACCTGGGGGCTCCGCCCCCAGACCCCCGTATCGCGCTTCGCGCTCGTCCTCAAACGCCGGACGGGCTGACACCCCTCACGTCACGACGCGGTCACGATCGCTCTCTTGACAGTGTTGCCGGTCTTGCCGACCTCAAGACCCCGGCGTAGACACAGAGCCCAGGAGAAGCGCTCGGTCGTTCGATGAGGAACGGGGCAGTGATGCGCAGCAATCTTCGGGTACGCAGGGCCACACAAGCCGCAGCCGCAATCATCGCGGGCGCACTCACTCTCACCGCGTGCGGCGGCGACGACAAGGACAAGAGCAGCGGTAGCGGCAAGGAAAGCACGGGCAGTGGCGGCGCGAGCGTCACCCTCCCCAAGCTCGACGGCGCCACTCTGGAAGTCGCCGCCGTATGGACCGGCCCGGAGCAGGCCAACTTCAAGAAGGTGCTCGCGGAGTTCGAGAAGCGCACCGGCGCGAAGGTCACCTTCGTACCCGCGCAGGACCCGATCATCAACTTCCTCGGTTCGAAGATCGCGGGCGGTGCGCCGCCGGACGTCGCGATGCTTCCGCAGGTCGGCGCCATCAAGCAAGCCGTCGACAAGAAGTGGGCCAAGCCCGTGGGCGCCGACGCCCAGGCCCAGCTCGCCAAGAACTACGCGCAGGGCTGGCAGGACCTCGGCAAGGTCGACGGCCAGCAGTACGGCGTCTACTTCAAGGCCGCCAACAAGTCGCTGGTCTGGTACAACACTCAGGTCTTCGAGAACGCGGGCGCCCAGGAACCCAAGACCTGGAAGGACTTCCTCACCACCGCCCAGACCGTCTACGACTCCGGCGTCACCCCCGTCTCCGTCGGCGGCGCGGACGGCTGGACCCTCACCGACTGGTTCGAGAACATCTACCTCTCCCAGGCGGGGCCGGAGAAGTACGACCAGCTCGCCCAGCACGAGATCAAGTGGACGGACCCGTCCGTGAAGGACGCCTTGACCACGCTCGCCGAGCTGTGGGGCAACAAGGACTACCTCGCGGACGGCGCGCTGCAGACGGAGTTCCCGGCGTCGGTGACGCAGACGTTCACCGGCGGCGACCAGCCGAAGGCGGGCATGGTCTTCGAGGGCGATTTCGTGGGCATCAACATCGCCGAGACGAAGGCGAAGATCGGCACGGACGCGAAGGTGTTCCCGTTCCCGGCGGTGGGCGACGAGGCGCCCGTCGTCAGCGGCGGCGACGCGGCCGTACTCCTGAAGGAGTCCAAGGCCGGTCAGGCGCTGCTCACCTTCCTCGCCTCGCCCGACGCGGCGACGATCTGGGCCGAGCAGGGCGGTTTCCTCTCCCCCAACAAGAACGTGGCCAACTCCGCGTATCCGAACGCCGTCCAGCAGTCCATGGCCAAGGCTCTGATCGCCGCGGGCGACGACTTCCGCTTCGACATGTCCGACCAGGCCCCGCAGGCCTTCGGCGGTACGCCCGGCAAGGGCGAGTGGAAGGCCCTGCAGGACTTCCTGAAGAACCCGAAGGACGTGGCGGGGACGCAGGCCAAGCTGGAGGCCGACGCGGCCGCGGCGTACAAGGGCTGATACGGCGATGACGTCGGCAACGGCCGGAGGCACCGCACCGGTGCCTCCGGCTCGTACGCGCAAGAGCGTGACCGGCACCCGCAGGACCGTGGCAGCGCTCTTCCTGCTGCCCGCCGTGGTGCTGCTCGGCGCGCTCGTGGTCTACCCGATCGGGTACTCGGTCTTCCGCAGCTTCTACGACCAGTCCGGCGACGGTTTCGCCGGAATCGACAACTACGAGGCCCTGTTCACGGACGACGGCATCCGCACCGCCCTCAAGAACAACATCATCTGGGTGGTGTTCGCGCCGACCGTCGCGACCGCGCTCGGTCTGATCTTCGCGGTGCTCACCGAACGGGTGCGCTGGGGCACGGCGTTCAAGCTGGTCGTCTTCATGCCGATGGCGATCTCGATGCTCGCCGCGGGCATCATCTTCCGGCTGGTGTACGACCAGGATCCGGAGAAGGGTGTCGCGAACGCGGTGTGGGTGGGTGTGCACGACACGTTCGCCGAGTCGTCGGCGTTCCCGAACGCCCACCCGGGACGGCAGTCACCCCTCCAGCCCGACCGCGACGGCTTCATCACCCAACAGCCCGTCCGCGTCGGGCAGTCCGTCACGCTCCCCCTCGTCGGCGTCGCCCCCGACCAGATGCCCGACAGGGCCAAGAAGGCCGTACAGGCGACGGCCGAGCCCGGCAAGGTCACCGGCACCGCCTGGCAGGACTTCACGCGCGGCAAGGGCGTCGGGAAGCTCGGCCAGGTGGACGCGGCTGAGCTCGGGTACGCGGGCATGAGGGTCGAGGCCGTCAAGGACGGCAAGGTGGTGGACTCGACGAAGGTCCGCGACGACGGCACGTTCACGCTCTCGGACAAGGCCGACGGCGCCCAACTGCGGCTTCCGGCAGGCAATTTCCGCGAGCCGTACAACGGCGTCGACTGGCTCGGCCCGTCCCTGGTCACCCCGGCCATCATCGGCTCGTACATCTGGATGTGGGCGGGCTTCGCGATGGTGCTGATCGCGGCGGGTCTGGCAGGTGTGCCGCGCGAGCTCCTCGAGGCCGCCCGGGTCGACGGCGCGAACGAGTGGCAGGTCTTCAGAAGGGTCACCGTGCCGCTGCTCGCGCCCGTGCTCGCGGTCGTCACCGTGACCCTGATGATCAACGTTCTGAAGGTCTTCGACCTGGTCTTCATCATCGCGCCGGGCTCGTCCCAGGACGACGCCAACGTGCTCGCCCTGGAGCTGTACCGCAAGGGCTTCGCCGAGGACCAGCCGGGCATCGCGAGCGCCATCGCGGTGTTCCTGCTGCTGCTCGTGATCCCGGTGATGCTGTTCAACATCCGCAGGCTCAGGCGGGAGGTGCGGCGATGAGCACGCACACAGGCCGTCTCACGAAACCGGCGCCCGCCACCGCCAAGGTCTCACTCGGGTCCCGGCTCGCGAGCGGCGTCAGCGGCGGGATCGTACGCGTCTTCCTGCTCCTCGTCGGACTGTTCTGGCTGGTGCCGACGATCGGGCTGCTGCTGTCCTCGCTGCGCAAGCCGGAGGACATGAGCGCGAGCGGCTGGTGGAAGGTCTTCACCGAGCCCGCGCAGCTCACCGTGGACAGCTATCAAAGGCTCCTGGAGAACGGCGACATCACCGACTCGCTGGTGAACACGATGCTGATCACCGTCCCGGCGACCGTTCTCGTCGTCGTCATCGGCTCGCTCGCGGGGTACGCCTTCGCCTGGATGGAGTTCCCGGGCCGCGACTGGTGGTTCCTCGGCGTGGTCGGCCTGCTCGTCGTCCCCGTGCAGGTCGCGCTGATCCCGATCGCCGAACTCTTCGGCAGCATCGGGATCTTCGGCTCGATCATCGGCGTGGTCCTCTTCCACGTGGGCTTCGGCCTGCCCTTCGCGGTGTTCCTGCTGCGGAACTTCTTCGCGGAGATCCCCCGTGAACTCCTGGAGGCGGCCCGTCTGGACGGCGCGGGTGAACTGCGCCTGTTCGTACGGGTCGTGATGCCGCTCGGCGGTCCCGCGATCGCCTCGCTCGGGATCTTCCAGTTCCTGTGGGTGTGGAACGACATGCTGGTCGCGCTGGTGTTCTCCGACTCGGGCAGCCAGCCGATCACGGTGGCCCTGCAGACGCAGGTACGTCAGTTCGGCAACAACATCGACGTGCTGGCGCCCGGCGCCTTCATCTCGATGGTGATCCCGCTGGCCGTGTTCTTCGCGTTCCAGCGGCAGTTCGTGTCCGGCGTGATGGCCGGCGCGGTGAAGTAGCCCCTGATCACAGGCACTTGAGGGGCGGGCCGACCACGGCCCGCCCCTTCGTGCTGAAACCGGACCGCACCTCCGCGCCGACACTGGCCCGCCCCTCCGCGCCGTCACCGCCCAGACCCTCCCCGTTCACCGCACATCCCCCGTATGCCACAACTGGCGTAACCCCATCACCCCTTCGGCCGTTCCCGGGCAGGTATTCCGCGCCGACCCATGGATGTGCCGTGCCCAGGTTCAGTGTCATCGTCCCCGCGTACAAGGTTCAGGCGTATCTGCACGCGTGCCTGGAATCCGTTCTGGGACAGTCCTGTCCGGACCTCGAACTGATCGCCGTCGACGACTGCTCGCCCGACGCGAGCGGCGCGATCATCGACGAGTTCGCCGCCCGCGACACCCGCGTCCGCGCCGTCCACCTGCCGCAGAACGTGGGCCTGGGCCATGCACGCAACGCGGGTCTCGAACACGCCACCGGCGACTACCTGATCTTCCTGGACAGCGACGACACCCTCACCCCGGACGCGCTGCGCGCCATCGCCGACCGGCTGAAGGAGACCTCCGAACCGGACGTCCTGGTCTACGACTACGCGCGCACGTACTGGTCGGGCGAGGCGGTCCGCAACCAGTTCGCGGCACAGCTGACGGAGGAGGGACCGGCGCCGTTCCGCCTCGACGACCGGCCGGGGCTGCTCAAGGTCCTGATGGTCGTGTGGAACAAGGCGTACCGCCGGGAGTTCATCGAACGCGAGGGCTTCGCCTTCCCGCCCGGCTACTACGAGGACACGCCCTGGACGTATCCGGTGCTGATGTCCGCGGAGACGATCGCCACCCTCGACCGGGTCTGCGTCCACTACCGCCAGCGCCGCCACGGCAGCATCCTCGGCACCAGCAGCCGCAAGCACTTCGACATCTTCGAGCAGTACGACCGTGTCTTCGCGTACATCGACGGGCACCCGGAGCTGGCCCACTGGCGGCCGGTCCTGTTCCGCCGCATGGCCGACCATTTCTCGACGGTGTTCGTCAGGCGCGGCCGGCTGCCGCGCGGTTCGCGGGCCGCGTTCCTGCGCAAGGCCCGTGCCCACTACCGCCGTTACCGCACGCCGGGTGCCCCCGTCCCCTTCCGCACCCGCGTGCGGCACGCGCTGGTCCGGCTGGGCGTGCACCGCACGTACCGCCTGCTGTCCCTGGCGTCACACCTCGAAGGACGGGCCCTGAAGCTCACCAGGTCCCTGCTCCGCACGGCGCGCGGCGCGATGCTGCAACTCCACTACCGCCTCCAGCTCCGCCTCCCGCTGCGCGCCGACCGTGCCGTCTTCTCCAGCTACTGGGGGCGCGGCCACGGCTGCAACCCGGGCGCCCTGGAGTCCGCGTTCCGCAGCTTCGCGCCGCACATCCGCACCGCGTGGATCGCTCACCCCGAGCACCACCACACGGTCCCGCCGGCCACGCGCCGGCTGCGGCCCGGTACGGCGGCGTACTGGACGGCGCTCGCCCGCTCCAAATACCTCGTCAACAACGTCAATTTCGACCGGCGCCTGATCAAGCGCCCCGGCCAGATCATGATCCAGACGCAGCACGGGACCCCGCTCAAGCGCATGGGCCTCGACCTCCAGGACCGACCGGCGGCCGCGCGCGACACCGACTTCGCGGAGCTGCTGCGCAGCGTCGACAAGTGGGACTACGTCCTGTCCGCCAACCGCCACTCCACCCTGGTCTGGGAGCGCGTCTTCCCGTCCTCGTACACGACCCTGGAGTACGGCCTCCCCCGCAACGACGTGTTCCAGCGGGCGACTTCGGCGGATGTGACCCGGCTGCGCCAGTCGCTCGGCATCCCCGAGGGCACGGTCGCCGTCCTGTACGCGCCGACGTACCGCGACTACCGCCGCACCCAGCGCCCCACCCTCGACCTGGACCGCGTCCTGCGCCACCTCGGCCCGCGTTTCGTCGTGCTGGCCCGCGCCCACCACGCGTACGAGACCCCGCTCACGGGCGCCGCGGCCTCATCGTCTGGCCGGCTGATCGACGTGTCCGGCCATCCGAGCATCGAGTCGCTGTGCCTCGCCTCGGACGCGCTGATCACCGACTACTCGTCCCTGATGTTCGACTACGCGGGCCTCGACCGCCCGATCGTCATCCACGCGGACGACTGGGAGGCGTACGAGGCGGCCCGCGGCACCTACTTCGACCTGCGGGCCTTCCCGCCGGGGGCGGTGGCGCGCAGCGAGGACGAGCTGATCGACATCTTCGCGACGGAGCACTGGCGCGGCTCGCGCTCCACGCAGCTGCGGGCCGCGTTCCGCGAGCGCTTCTGCCCGTACGACGACGGCCGCGCCGCCAAGCGCGTGGTACGCCGTGTCGTGCTCGGGGAGACGGCCGGCCTGCCGCCGTTCATCCCGCTCGCCGAGCGGCAGCCGGTCCCGTCGGCCGCGGCCGCCCGACCGGTCGCTCCCCTCACCACCGTGCCACCGCCCGGCGGCCCCGTCACCGAAACCCTCTGAACCGGAGTCCGCGTGCCCTCCAGTCCGTCACGTCCCACGCCCACCCGGCCCACCACCTGGCGGCCCACCGGACGGCCCGGGCGATGAACCCGCCGCTCAGTGTTCCTTGAGACCACGTTCCTTGAGACCACAAGAGAACGCTCCTCGAGACCTTGAGAGAAAGAGCAGAATGCCCCGCTTCAGTGTCATCGTGCCCACCCATGGAGTCGCCGGGCGTCTGGCCCAGGCGCTGGACTCGGTGCTCACCCAGACCTTCGGCGACGTCGAGCTGATCCCGGTCTGTGACGCGCCGGACTCCCCGGCCGGGACGGTCGCCGCTGCGTACGCCGTGCGGGACTGCCGGGTCGCGCCGGTCCACTCGCCGCCGTCGGGCGGGCTGAGCGCGGCACGCAACGCCGGAATGAAGGCGGCGACCGGCACGTATCTGCTCTTCCTCGACGGCGACGACGTCCTGGTGCCGGGCGCGCTGGGGGTCCTGGACGCCGGGCTCCGCGAACGCGCCGAGGTGGACGTCCTCTCTTTCCAGCACGAGCGGGTGCACTGGTGGGAGGGCGAGTCGAGCGTGCCTCCGCTCGACAAGGACCCCGGGGTCGTCGGCGTGGAGATCCCCGCGTGGAGCGCGGCCTACCGTCGCGCCTTCCTCACCGAGCACCACCTCACCTTCCCCGACGGGCACTTCACGGACGTGGGCTGGGGTGGCCTGCTCACCCTCGCGGGCGCCCGGGCGGCGGTCCTGCGCTCGGTCTGCGTACGCCATCGTCTACGCCGCCAGGGCAGCCGCCTCAACACGCCGGGCGAGCACCACTTCGACGTCCTCGACCAGGTCGAGCTGGTGCTCACCCGTGCTTCCGGACAAGAGGTGTCCGCCGCCACGTCGGAGGCGCTGTTCGAGCGGCTCTTCGCCCTCGTGCTGAAGACGGCGGCCCATCCGGCCCGAGTGCCCGCGCGCCGCCGCCGGGCCTTCTTCCGCCGCGCAGGCACGCTCTACCGGCGGCACCGCCCGGCCGGGTTCACGGCGCCCTCCGGCAGCCTCGGCGTGCAGCACCGGCTGCTCGCGGCCGGTGCCTACAGCGCGTTCCAGGCGCTGCGCCGCGCCAACCGGGCGGCGGCGAAGGCGGTACAGGGAGTGCCGCGCCCTCGCGGGCTGCGCACCCGCGTGCTCTACGCGACGCACCTGCGCCGCCCCCTCGACGAGAACCTCGCCGTGTACTGCGCCTACTGGGGCCGCGGCTACGCCTGCAACCCGGCCGCGATCCACGCCAAGTCCCGCGAGCTCGCCCCGCACATCCGCTCGGTGTTCCTGGTCGAGCCCGAGGCGGTGGACGCGCTGCCCAAGGGCATCGACTACGCCGTGATCGGCAGCCACCGCTCCTGGCAGGTGCTGGCCCGCGCCAAGTACCTGATCAACAACGCCAACTTCGCGGACGGCGTCGTCAAACGCTCCGGCAGTGTGCACGTACAGACACAGCACGGCACCCCGCTGAAGAAGATGGGCGTCGACCAGTCGACGTACCCGGTGGTCGCCGCCGCGACCGGCAGCTTCAGCAAGCTGCTGACCCGCGTGGACCGCTGGGACTACAACCTCTCCTCCAACCGGCATTCCACCCAGATGTGGGAGCGGGCCTTCCCGGGTTCGTACGAGGCCCTGGAGTACGGCTATCCGCGCAACGACGTCTACTACACGGCGACCGCCGAGGACGTGGCCCGCGTACGCCAGGAGCTCGGCGTCCCGGAGGGCAGGACGGCGCTGCTGTACGCGCCCACGCACCGCGACTACAGCACCGGCTTCGAGGCCCGGCTCGACCTGGAAGCCTTCTGCGAGGAGATCGGCGAGGACTTCGTGGTCCTGCTGCGCGCCCACTACTTCTATGACGAGGGCCGGGGACGAAGCAGTGGCCGGATCATCGACGTGACCGGGCACCGCTCCTCGGAGGACGTCTGTCTGGCCGCCGACGCGCTGATCACGGACTACTCGTCGATCATGTTCGACTACGCCAACCTCGACCGCCCGATCGTCGTGTACGCCGACGACTGGGAGGTCTATCGGGAGACGCGGGGCGTCTACTTCGACGTGATGGAGACGCCGCCGGGGCGGGTGGCGCGCACCCCGCGGGAGCTGGCGCGGGTCTTCCGCAAGGGCCTGTACAGGGACCCGGCCGCACGGGCCCTGCGGTCCCATTTCCGCGAGCGTTTCTGCGAGTTCGACGACGGAAGGGCCGCCGAACGGGTCGTCCGCAGAGTGCTCCTGGGCGAGCCGCCCGAGGCCGTCCCGCCCGTGATGCCGCTCGCCGAGCGCAACCCCGCTCCCGCCGCGTCCCCCCTCGTAAGGAGCTGACGTGCCCCGCTTCAGCATCATCATCCCCGTCTTCAAGGTGCAGGGCTTTCTGCGCGAGTGCCTCGACTCCGTCCTGGAGCAGTCGTACACGAACCTCGAAGTCATCGCCGTCGACGACTGCTCACCGGACGGCTGCGGCGCGATCCTCGACGAGTACGCGGCCCGCGACCGGCGCGTACGGGTCCTGCATCTGCCCGAGAACGTGGGGCTCGGCCCGGCCAGGAACGCCGGAATGCCGTACGCCACCGGGGACTTCCTCTTCTTCCTCGACAGCGACGACACGCTCACCCCGGGCGCGCTGCGCGCCATCGCCGACCGGCTGGACGAGACCGCCAACCCCGATGACGCCGATGTCCTCGTGTTCGACTACGCGCGCACCTACTGGTGGGGCGGGACGCGCAGGAACGTGCTCGCGCGGGTGCTGGCCGAGGCCGGTGACGGCCCCTTCACAGCCGCCGAACACCCGGAGATCCTCGACCTGTTGATGGTGGTGTGGAACAAGGTCTACCGCCGCGAGTTCGTCATGCGCGAGGGCTTCGCCTTCCCGCCTGGCTACTACGAGGACACGCCCTGGACCTTCCCGGTGATGCTCAGCGCGGAGCGGATCGTGGCGCTGGACCGGATCTGCCTGGCCTACCGCCAGCGCCGCCAGGGCAACATCCTGTCCACCACCAGCCGAAAGCACTTCGACATCCACGACCAGTACGAGCGGGTCTTCGCCTTCCTCGACTCCCGGCCGGACCTGGCGAGTTGGCGCCCGTATCTGCACACCAAGATGGGCGAGCACTGTCTGGACATCCTCTCCAAGCCGGACCGGCTGCCCGAGTCCGACAAGGCCGAGTTCTTCCGGCTCACGGCCGCGCTCTTCCGTAAGCACAAGGGCGGCATGACGGGTCCCCTGCCTGCCGAACTGCGGGTACTGGAGGGCGGTTTCGCGCGCTACCGCGCCCGGCGGCAGGCCGGCCGAGTCGGCAGGGAGCTCGGCCGGCGCGGGCAGCAGGCGCGCAGGGCCGCCGCCACGCGGGTCAAGCGCGGCTGGTCCGCCGCGCACGAACACCGGCCGCTGGACCCCGGGTTGGCGGTGTACTCGGCGTTCTCGCACCGGGGGCTGCTCGGCGACCCGGCGGCCGTGTACGACAAGGCACGGGAGATCGCGCCGCACATCCGGGGCGTGTGGGTGGTGCGCGACGAGGAACAGGCGGCGCTGCTGCCCCCTGATGTCGAGCATGTACTCCTCGACTCCCTGCGCTACCGCCAGGTCACCGCGCGGGCTACCTACTTCGTCAACAACGTCAACTGGCCGGGCACGCTGGTCAAGCGCCCCGGAAGCGTCCACATCCACACCCACCAGGGCACCCCGCTGAAGTACATGGCGGCCGATCTGCTGGACAAGCCGGGTGCCCGGCACGGCCTCGACGTACCGCAGATGCTGCGCCGCGCCGACCGCTGGGACTACAGCCTGGTCGCCAACCGCCACTCCGAGCTGGTCTGGGACCGTGCCTACCCCTGCCACTTCACCTCGCTGCGCACCGGCAGCCCGCGCAACGACGTCCTCGTACGGGCGCGGCCCGAGGACGGTGCGGCGGTCCGCGCCCGCCTCGGCATTCCGGCCGGCCACCGGGTGGTGCTGTACGCGCCGACGCGCCGCGACTACATCCGCGGCGGGCACGTCGACCGCGTCGACCTCGCCCGGTTCGCCGACGACCTCGGAAAGGGCCACACCCTCGTCGTACGGCTGCATCCGTCGCTGGCGGACGGCCCGGCGCGCGGGATGGGCCTGTCCGAGCTGCACCGGCGCGGAGTCGTCCTCGACGCGACGGACGAGCCGCGCGTCGAGGACCTGATGCTCGCCTCCGACGTGCTGGTCACGGACTACTCGGCCCTCATGTTCGACTACGCCAACCTCGACCGGCCGATCGTGATCCACGCGGACGACTGGGGGGCGTACGCGGCAAGCCGGGGCGCCTACTTCGACATCACGGCCGACGCGCCGGGTCATGTGGCTTACTCCTACCGGGAGTTGACGAGGCTGTTCGCGTCCGGGGCGTGGCAGGACGCGGAGGCGGCACGGCTGCGGACCGGGTTCCGGGCGCGGTTCTGCGAGTACGACGACGGGCGGGCGGCCGAGCGGGTGGTGCGGACGCTGATGCTCGGCGAGAAGGTCGACGAGCCGGTCTCCGTCGTCCCGGCACCGGCGCACGCGGAACACGACGTCCTCGCGTCGTCGTGATGCCGCGCGTCGTTGGGATGCGGCGCTTCGCCGTGAAGCCGCGCCTCGTCAGGCCGCGTTCTCCCCGGTCGTGGGTGGTGGTGATCGCCGCCGTCTTCGCCGTCCTCCAGCTCGCCAACATCAGCGGCCGGGACACCCCCGACACCAAGAACTACCTCTCGTACGCGCTGAGTCTGCGCGGCGAGAGCAAACAGGACGCGGCCGCGCTCACCATCGACTACGCCTGCGCGGGCAAGGCGTCCATCGCACGTCGCAACCAGAGCGTCCACGTGATGCGCTTCCACAGGCCGAGCCCCACGCGGCGGGTCATGGAGGAGTGCCGTCGCGACCTGTGGCGGGGGGTGTCGCAGAGGCTGCGGGCCAGGGAGACGGCAGGACACACCGTGCCGTTCATGCCGCCGCGCTTCATGCGGATCTTCGAGGCCCGGCCCGGATATCCGGCGCTGCTGGTGCCGTTCATCACGGTGCTGGGCGTGAAGTGGGGCCTGTGGGCGTCGGGCGTCGCCATCACGGTCACCGGTGGCGTCCTCGCCTTCCTGGTGCTGCGCACGCTGCGCGCCCCCACCGGCACGGCCCTGGCCGGACAAGCCCTCTTCTACGTGCTGCCGTGCGGCACGACGGCCATGCGCCCGATGACCGAGGGCCTGCTGCTGACGCTGACTCTGGCGGCGCTGTGGGGCTGCGCGCAGGTGCTGGAGGGCCGCGCGCGGGCCGGGACCTGGCTGGTCGGGGCGTCCCTGGCCGCGCTCTTCACGGTGAAGCACTCGCAGGCGCTGTTCCTCGGGCTGTGCCTGGGGGGCGCGTGCGCGGTGATCGGCGTACGGCGCGGGGGGCTGCGCCGGCCGTTGCGGAAGTCCCCGCGTCCATGGCTGCGGACGTGGCTGCGGCAGCCGCTCGGGACGCTCGCGGTGGTGGCGGGCTGCGGGGCGGTGGCCACGGTCCTCATGGCGCGGGCGCTGCACTACCCGTCCGAGTCCGAGAGCCTCCAGGACCTGCTCACGGCTCACTTCTCGCGTCCCGACCGCGCCCACCCGTGGCCGGAGTTCCTCCACCTGGAGGTGGGCTTCTGGGTGGAGTGGCTGCGCCGCCAACTGTGGGAGCCGGTCTTCCTGACGGCCGTGGTGGCCGCCGCGTGGGGCGCGCTGCGCGGCCGTCCCGCCTTCGGCGGCTTCCTGCTCGCGGCCGCGTTCACCGGAGTCCTCAACCAGGCCGGGCACCCCGACATCAACATCTGGGGCGACCGGCTGATCGTGGTGGTGTGGCTGCTGCCGGTGCTGGGGATTCCGCTGCTGGTGGAGGGCGTCGTACGGCCACGGGTGCGGGCCTCGGCCGGTACGGTGCCGGGCCCGCTGCGGAGGGACGCCGAGGTCGCTCGATGAGGCACCGAGGTCGCTCGATGTGAGTCACCAAGGTCGCTCGATGAGGTGATGCCCGGCTAGGCCATTGACCCAAGCGGGCATATACGGCAAATGTCATATCCAGCCCGACCCGCCGAGCCTCATCTCTCCTCCCCCTCTGTCCGGTGAGCGCCGACGTTCTCTTCCGGCGGACCGTGCGCGGCGCCACCGCGCTGCGCGGCGGTGGCGCCTGGCGTCCGACGCCGTACCAGCTCGTCGGCGCGCTGTTCTGGCTGGTGATGTCGCTCGCGTACTGGCGCGTCCCGCTGTGCTGCGACGCCGGCCAGCACGCGGCGGTCGTCGAACGCCTCAAGGCGCACCTCCTCCACCCGCTCCACCCGATGGCGGACCTGCCCGGCGCGGGCAGCCCCTACTACTCGCCGTACGCCGTGGCGCAGGGAGCCTTCGCCCGGCTGACCGGCCTTGACGGCTGGGCGGTCGTACGGCTCGCGGGACCGTTCAACCTGCTGGTCCTGCTGACCGGCATCGGCCGCTTCGTGCGCGTGCTGACACCCCGTCCCTGGGCCCCGGTGCTGGGGCTGCTCGCCATGGTGCTGCTGTGGGGCACCGAGCGTGCCTGGTGGAGCGGCTACCTCGGGCTGATGTCGATGACGGGGAACCTCGGCTATCCGTCGACGTTCGCCATCGGACTGGCCTTCTGGGCCTGGGCGTTGACGGGCAAGCGCGCGGGAGCCATCGGCGGGCCCGTCCGGTACGTCGGCCCGAGCGGCCTCAGAAGCTTCTCCGGGTACGCGGGGCTCGGCGGCCTGTACGGGCTGATCCTGCTCGTGCATCCGATCACGTCCATCGCGGCGGTGCTGGGCGCGATCGCCTTCGTCGCGGGATGGCAGCGGGGGTGGCGGGCCGCCCTCGTGGGCCGGTGGGCGCTGACGGGCGCGGCGGCGCTCCTCGCCGCGTACTGCTGGCCGTACTTCGACGTCTTCGCGCTGACCGGCGACCGCAGCGTGGACGCGATGCACGAGCGGCTGTACGAGGGGATGCCCGGGCACTTCTGGCTGGCGCTGATCGGGCTGCCCGCGCTGTGCCTGCGGGCGCGCCTGTCCTGGCGGGACCCGCTGGTGCTGATGTTCGCCCTGGAGTGCCTGGTGGTGGTGTACGGCTGGGTCAGCGGGCACTACACGTACGGCAGGATCCTGGGACTCACCCTGGTGCCGCTGCAGTTCGCGCTCGGGGTGGAGCTGGCGGCGTACCGGCCGTGGCCCCGATGGCGGTACGGCCTCGGGCTCGCGGCGGCCGTGGGCGCCTGCGCCGGCTTCCTCACGGTGCACGCCGGGGCGGTGGTGCCGCGCCCGCTCGACCCGGTCGGCTTCGACCAGCCGCCGCGCTGGCCGACGTACGCGTGGGCGGCGCGGTACATCAATCCCGGCGAGGCGGTCATCACGGACGGGTACTACGCCGTCCACCTGATCGCGGGATACGGCCCGGACCTCGCCGCGCCCGCCTGGCCCGACCCCGCCCTCGACGAGGGAGAGCGGCAGCGGCGGCTCGCGGCGGTCCGCGGCTATCTCGACCCGGCCTCGACCCGCGTCGAACGCACCGCCGTCGCCCGCCGGTACCACGTCCGCTGGCTGCTGCTCACGCGCTGGCGGCAGGTGCCCGAGGAGGCGACGGTGGTGGCGTGGAGCCCGGAGACGGGCGAGGTGCTGGCGCGGGTACGTTGAACCCGGCCGGGCCTCGTGGAGACCCGGCCGGGAGCGCCGGCACTCGCTGACACGCCGGCACAGGGTGCCCGGGGAGGCCGTGGTGGCGTGCAGCCGGCAGGGCAGGGCGGTGCCGGCGCGGATCGGGGGAGCCGGGTCGGCTACTCGATGACGAGGTTGACCTCGATGTTGCCGCGAGTGGCGTTGGAGTAGGGGCAGACCTGGTGGGCCTGCTCGACCAGCTTGCGGCCGGTCTCCGCGTCCACGGTCGCGGGCAGCTCGATGCGCAGCGTCGCCTTCAGACCGAAGCCCTCGCCCTGCTTGCCGATGCCGACCTCGCCGGTCACCGCGGCCTCGCTGACGTCGACCTTGGCCGCGCGGCCGACGACACCGAGGGCGCTGGCGAAACAGGCGGCGTAACCAGCGGCGAACAGCTGCTCCGGGTTGGTGCCCTGCCCGTTGCCGCCCAGCTCCACCGGCGGGGCGAGCTGGACGTCCAGCTTGCCGTCGGAGCTGTACGCGCGGCCGTCGCGGCCGTGGGTGGCGGTGGCTACAGCCGTGTAGATGGCGTCCATGGTGACCGTCCCTCTCAAGTGAAAGTCCTGTCGGGGCGGCCGGTCCGACCGCCTCACGGCCACTAGTAGAGCACTCAATTCAATTGCGCACAACCCAATGGCAGGCAAGAGCTATCCTGGAGGCATGAGCGCTGCGCCGACCACACCGACCGCCCCGAGCCCCGAGACCGTGCCCGCCGGGGACTACCTCCGTCTCGACCAGCAGATCTGTTTCTCCCTGAACGCCGCGTCGCGCGCCTTCGGCGGTCTGTACCGGGTGATCCTCAAGGACCTCGGGCTCACCTACCCCCAGTACCTGGTGATGCTGGTGCTGTGGGAGCACGGCGAGCTGTCCGTGAAGAAGGTCGGCGAACATCTGCGACTCGACTCCGGGACGCTGTCGCCGCTGCTGAAGCGGCTGGAGGCGGCCGGTCTCGTACGGCGTGAGCGCAGCGCCCACGACGAGCGCTCGGTGCACGTCGACCTCACCGAGGAGGGGGCCGCCCTGCGCGAGCGTGCGGTGGAGGTGCCGCGCCGGATCGCCCGTGCCACGGGCGCCGACCTCGACGAGATCCGCGAGCTGCGCTCGCGTCTGGACCGTCTGACGGCGGCGCTGGACGCGGCGGCCCTGGAGGAGACGCCGGGCTGCGTCTGAGTTCAGCTCAGGGGTGGCTCGTCGGCTGCGAGCCACTGCGGCCGACACGCGGTTGAGCCGCACAGGTCACAGGCCGCCCCTTACGGGGCGTCCCTGCGGACGTACAGCCGCAGCGTCACCCCCTTCCGTACGACCTCCTGCCTGGGCGCGAACTCCCCCTCGATCACAGCGAGTTTGACCCGCTCGGTCGGGCTTCGCGGGGACCAGGCCGGCCGCATCGCGAACGGCTCCGCGACCACCCACACGCGGTCGAGCCGGGCCAGGCGGCGGCGCAGTTCCGCCGGGCCCGTCTCCTCGCCGTACAGCGTTCCGGACGTCGGGGCCGGCACCCTCAGCGCGATGTCCCGGACCCCGCGGAAGCCCTTCGGGTACGCCAGTGCCGAGCGCCGCACGATCGACGGCAGGAACAACACCTTGTCGCCGGGGCTCAGTTCGCGCCTCACCGTGGCGGAGACGGCCGCGAGGTTGTCGGCACGGTGGTCGGCCTTGCGGTCCTGGCGGAGGTGGGGGAGCTGGACGGCGAAGGCGAGGGCGACCGCCAGGGCGCCGGTGAGGGTGACGTGCCGTCCGCCCGGAGGGGAGAACGGCAGCCGCGACACCAGGCTCACCAGACGCTCACCGCCCGCCGCCGCGAGCAGCGGCGCCCCGGCGAGGGCGTACAGCACATAGCGGTCGTCGTACAGCGGCCAGAACCGCGAGACCGCCATCAGCGCCGCGGGCGGGACCACCATCAGCGGCAGGGCGACCGCCGGGAGCGACGGTTCGCCCCGCCGCACGCGCGGTGGCCGCAGCGCGAGCGCGATCAGGACCACGTACGGCACGATCACCAGCCACGCGGGGCCCGTGAACGCCCCCAGCAGGCGCCGCACGCTCCCGAGGCCGGGGTGCGTCAGCCAGGCGACCTGCGCGGACTGGCCCTGCGAGACGAGGATGAGCGGGGCCAGGATCAGGACCGCGGCTCCCGCCGCGCAGCCCCACCTCCGCCACACCCGCGCCGGCACGCGTGCGAGCGCCAGCGTCATCGCATGGGCGAGGAGTACGAGGACCGCCAGTTCGTGCAGCAGGCACGTGACGGCGACGACCGCTCCGTAGACCCACCAGACACCCGACCGCCCCGATCGCAGGGCCCGCACCAGCAGCCAGGTCGATGCCGCCGCCCCGGCCGCGACGAGCGCGTACGAGCGGCCTTCCTGGGCGAAGTGCCCGGCCATGGGCGTGACGGCGTACAGCAGTCCCGCCCAGAGGCCGACCCGCGGGCGGCTCAGGCGGATGCCGAGGGCGGCGACGAAGCCGGTGGTCGCGGCGGCGGCACAGACCGAGGGGAGCCGGAGGGCGACCTCGCCGGGGTACGGGGCGAGGGCCAGGACGGGGTGCATCAGGAGGTAGTACAGGCCGTGCACCGCGTCGACGGAGTGCAGCAGCTGCCAGATCTGCGGAACCGTGCGCCGTGCGACCTGAAAGGTCACCGCCTCATCGCGCCACATGCCGCCGCGGTCGAGCCCCCAGAGCCCGAGCACGAGCATGACGGCCACGGGCAGCAGGACGGCCACCGCCTCCGGACGCCGCAAGCGCTCCAGGCGCCCCAAGCCCCCCAGGCGCCGCATGTCCTCCAGGCGCCGCCGGCCCTCCGGACGCCGCCATCTCTCCAGGCGCCGGATGCCCGACCGTCTCACCCACGCACGCACCATGAGGCAAATTTTTTGCGATTAACCAACCTTTGAAAGGTATTGACGGCGCATCAACCCTTATGCCCCATCCATGCGGCTTACGGTGACGCGCTCCACGCGCGCGTGCGGCGCGTTCGCGGCGCTGGGGCCCTGGTGAAGGTCTGGCCCGCCCTGACGCTGATCGGCACGCCTCACGGCCGTACGACCCGGGAGGCCTGGACGTCGGCACTGATCACCGCCGCCGGGTTGCTCACCCTCCTGGCAGCCCGTTCACACACCAGGAGGAGGGGCGGGTGGCCCTGCGCGGCGAGGCCCTTTGGCTGCCGGACCGGTACGGCGACCTCTGGACGGCCGAGACGCCGGTGGACCTGGCGGCGCTGGACGCGGGCACGTGGGATCTCCGGCTGACGCTGCGCTTCCGCGACGGCACGAGCCGGGAGGCCACGGCGCACGCGCTCGCGGGCCCCGGCCTGCTGCGCCGCCGCGCGATTCCGGAGCTGCAC
Organism: Streptomyces dengpaensis; assembly: GCF_002946835.1. Taxonomy (NCBI): domain Bacteria; kingdom Bacillati; phylum Actinomycetota; class Actinomycetes; order Kitasatosporales; family Streptomycetaceae; genus Streptomyces; species Streptomyces dengpaensis. The sequence continues at coordinate 5,310,403 of NZ_CP026652.1, read as the reverse complement.
TACGGCGTCGTCCTTGTGCGGCCGTACCGCACGCACGCGGGGGCGCTGGCGCTGCGCACGGCGCCAGGATGGCGCGGCATGACCACTGTCGTACGCCGCCGCCTCGGACGCCTGGTTCACTGATACGCGACCGCACGACACACGCCCCACTACGGGCTCACTGACGAGGGGACGGCCGCACATGACCTGGCTGATCACCGGCGGCGCCGGCTACATCGGGGCGCACGTCGTCCGCGCGATGCTCGACGCGGGCGAACAGGCCGTGGTCTACGACGACTTGTCCACGGGCATCGCCGAGCGCGTGCCCTCCGGAGTCCCCCTGGTGGTCGGCTCGACCCTGGACGGGGACCGCGTGGCGGACACGCTGCGGGAGCACGGCGTCACCGGTGTGGTCCACCTGGCGGCGAAGAAGCAGGTCGGCGAGTCCGTCGATCTCCCCCTGCACTACTACCGCGAGAACGTCGAGGGCCTGCGCGTCCTCCTCGAAGCGGTGACGGCCGCGGAGGTCCGCTCCTTCGTCTTCTCGTCCTCCGCCGCGGTGTACGGCATGCCGGACGTGACCCTGGTCACCGAGGAGACGCCGTGCGTGCCGATGAGCCCGTACGGCGAGACGAAGCTCGCGGGCGAGTGGCTGGTCCGCGCGACGGGCCGGGCCACGGGCCTGTCCACGGCGTCGCTCCGCTACTTCAACGTGGCCGGAGCGGCGACCCCGGAACTGGCCGACGTGGGCGTCTTCAACCTCATCCCCATGGTCTTCGAGAAGCTCACGGAGAGCGCGCCGCCGCGCATCTTCGGCGACGACTACGCGACCCCCGACGGGACGTGCGTCCGCGACTACATCCACGTGGTCGACCTGGCCGAGGCTCACGTGGCCGCCGCCCGCGCCCTGGAGGCCTCCCCCGGCAGCGACCTGACCCTCAACATCGGCCGCGGCGAAGGCGTTTCGGTCCGCGAGATGATCGACCGCATCAACGCCCTCACCGGCTACGACCGCCCCCCGGTCACCACCCCCCGCCGCCCCGGCGACCCGGCCCGCGTCGTCGCCTCCGCCGACCGCATCGCCACCGAACTGGGCTGGAAGGCGAAGTACGACGTCGAGGACATGATCACGTCGGCCTGGGAGGGCTGGGTACGGCTGCATCCGGGGGCGGCGCGGGGGTGAGGCTGCGCTGCGCCGCCTGACCGTTGGGCCGTCGCCGGACGTCCGGCGACGGCCCAACGGTCAGGCGAGCCAGGTCACACGCTGGATATACACGCGCTTCCGGTAGTCGATGACCTGGTACCACACCATGAGCGGTCCCGTGGCGATCACCGCAGGCCCTGCGGTTCGTCACACTCGCTCCATCGCCCGGGTCCTGCCCCAGTGAAAGGCCCTTCCATGTCCCCGGACCTCACCTGGCAAAAGTCCTCCTTCTCCGGCGGCGGAGATGGCGACGACTGCGTCGAACTCGCCCTCCCCACCACCCATCCCGCAGCGGTGGACCGAGCTTCTGCACGTCCCCCTGCCGGGCTCAGGCGGACGGGTACTGCGGGCCGCGGAGCTCAGCGAACTGGCCCTGCGGCTGGCAGGGCGTGAGCGGGATGCCGCGCCCTGAGCAAACGGCGGTTGGCGGCCCCGTCGGGGTCGAGGAACCTGCGATGCTGCTGAACCGGCCCAGCGTGCCGGCGCGCGGGGGCCGAGGTGCACCCCCGTGCCGCAGCACGGGCGCAATATCGCTCGCCCAGATCACAACGCCTTCAGCGCCGCCGCCGTCGCCCGGGCCAGGCTCGCCAGGTAGCCCTTCGGCAGCTTGGGCCCGCGGACCACGACCGCACGCCAGTACAGGGGCCCGGACATCAGGTCGAGCGCGAGTTCCTGGTCGATGCCCGCGCGCACCTCGCCCCGTGCCGCCGCCGCCGCGACGATCCCGCTCGCGACGCTCTGCTGCCCCTCGCGCAACGCCTTCTGCAGGGCCTCGGCGATCTCGGGGTTACGGGCCGCCTCGGCCTGGAGGTCGGGGATGACCTGCCCCGCGATCGGATGGCGCAGGGCGCGTGAGGTGACCTCGTACAGCAGGCGCAGGTCCCCCTCCAGGGAGCCCGTGTCCGGGGCGGGCAGCCCCTGGACCGCGACGGCCGAGACCAGGTCGAGAACCAGGTGGAGTTTGGAGCGCCAGCGCCGGTAGACCGCGGTCTTGCCGACGCCCGCGCGGCGCGCGATGCCCTCGATGGACATCCGGGCGTAGCCGACGGCCGCGAGTTCCTCGAAGACGGCGGCGCGGATGGCCTCGGTCACGTCCTCCCGGAGGACGGCCGCCCCCGCGGGGGCCCTGCGGCGCGGCGCCTTGCCATCGGCGGGCGCGGGGGCATCGGCGTTCGGCGTCATGCCGACCAGCATAGGCCGTTACGACGAAACGGTTGCGTTCCGACGTACAGAAGCCCTACGCTCGCGTTGCGACGATACGGTCCCGTCCCGACGTAAGCAGATGGCAAAGGCGACGTAGGAAACGTCCCAGGACGGGCTCGCACCCCCACCCCCGAGCGAAAGCAGCGGATGTGAGCCAGGTCCTCCACACACCGCCCCCGACGTCGGTCTCCCCCGCCGGCGACGACGACGCCGCGGCGCTCGCCGCCCGGTACGGCCTCACCGTCAGCGGCGCCCGCCCGTCCCTGCACGCGTACGTCCGCCGGCTGTGGGCGCGGCGCCACTTCATCACCGCCTTCGCCACCGCCAAGCTCACCGCCCAGTACAGCCAGGCGAAGCTCGGCCAGGTGTGGCAGGTGATGACCCCGCTGCTGAACGCGGCGGTCTACTACTTCATCTTCGGTGTGCTGCTCGGCACCAAGCACGGGGTGGAGGACTACGTCCCGTTCCTGGTCACCGGCGTGTTTGTCTGGACCTTCACCCAGAGCTCGATCATGGCGGGCACCCGGGCGATCTCCGGCAGCCTCGGCCTGGTCCGCGCCCTGCACTTCCCCCGGGCCGCGCTGCCGGTGTCGTACGCCCTCCAGCAGCTCCAGCAGCTGCTGTTCTCGATGGCCGCGCTCGTCGTCATCCTGCTCTGCTTCGGTGTGCCGGTGAGCGTGTCATGGCTGCTCTCGGTGCCCGTGCTCGTCCTGCAGTTCGCGTTCAACGCGGGCGTCGCGATGATCATGGCGCGGGTGGGCGCCAGGACGCCGGACATCGCGCAGCTCATGCCGTTCGTGCTGCGCACCTGGATGTACGCCTCCGGGGTCATGTGGAGCATCGACCAGGTGGTCGGCAACCGTGACCTGCCGCGCTGGGTGATGGTGCTGCTGGAGACCAACCCGGCCGCCGTCTACATCGACCTGATGCGCTTCGCGCTGATCGACAGCTTCCACGCGCACCAACTGCCGGACCACGTGTGGGCCCTGGCCATCGGCTGGGCGCTGGTCGCCGGGGCCGGCGGCTTCATCTACTTCTGGAAGGCCGAGGAGACGTACGGACGTGGCTGACATCATCGCCAAGAGCGCACCCGCGGACATCACGAAGAGCGCCCCCGCGGACGCCCCTGTGGACGCGCGCACACACACCCCGCACGGCACCTCCGCCGCGCCCCGCGTCCCCACCGTCATCGCCGACCGCGTCGACATCGTCTACCGCGTCAACGGCACCGGCGTCGGGCGCGGCAGCGCCACCGCCGCCCTCAACCGCATCCTGCGCCGCAAGAAGGCCGAGAAGGCGGCGGGCGTACGCAAGGTGCACGCCGTCAAGAGCGTCTCCTTCACGGCGTACAGGGGCGAGGCCATCGGCCTGATCGGCACCAACGGCTCGGGCAAGTCCACCCTGCTCAAGGCGGTCGCGGGCCTCCTCCCCGTGGAGAACGGCAGGATCTACACCGACGGCCAGCCCTCGCTCCTCGGCGTCAACGCGGCCCTGATGAACGACCTCACCGGCGAGCGCAACGTCTACCTCGGCGGCCTCGCGATGGGCATGACCCGCGAGCAGATCAAGCAGCGCTACCAGGAAATCGTCGGCTTCTCCGGCATCAACGAGAAGGGCGACTTCATCACGCTCCCCATGCGGACGTACTCCTCCGGCATGGCGGCGCGGCTGCGTTTCTCCATCGCCGCCGCCAAGGACCACGACGTCCTGATGATCGACGAGGCCCTGGCGACCGGCGACCGCTCCTTCCAGAAGCGCTCCGAGGCGCGCATCCGGGAGCTGCGCAAGCACGCAGGAACGGTGTTCCTGGTCAGCCACAACAACAAGTCGATCCGGGACACGTGCGACCGGGCGCTCTGGCTGGAACGCGGCGAGCTGCGCATGGACGGGCCTACGGCGGAGGTCCTCAAGGAGTACGAGAAGTTCACGGGCAAGTAGCGCTCATTCGCGGGCAAGAAGCACGCAACCACGGGCAAGCAGCACTCACTCCCAGGCGAATGGCCCGCAGCGGTCGCGTTCACCGCTCCAGGAACGCGAACAACTCCTCCCAGTGCCGCACGATCTCCCCGGTCCTGTAGCGCTGGATGTTCACCCGTGCCGCCTCGCCCATCCGGTCCCGCAGCTCCTTGTCGGACATCAACGCGTCGAGGCGGCGGGCGAGTTCGCCGGTGTTGCCGAGGGCGGCGAGGAGGCCGTCCTCACCGTCGCGGATGATCTCGCGGACGCCGGGCGCGCAGTCGAAGGCGGCACACGGCAGGCCGGTCGCCATGGCTTCCATGACGGCCAGCGGGAAACCCTCGCCGCGAGAGGACAGCACGAAGACGGAGCCACCGCGCAGGGCGCCCGGTACGTCGCTCGTACTCCCCCTCCACTCGACGACATCGTCGAGGCCGAGTGCCGTGCACTGCTTCTTCAGGATCTCCTCGTCCTCGCCGGAGCCGTAGATCCGCAGCCGCCAGCCGGGGTGGCGCGGCGCGGCCTCGGCCCAGGTGTCGAGGAGCATGTCGATGCCCTTCTGGTCGTGCAGCCGGCCGACGCTGACGACGACGTTCTCGGTGCGCGGCGAGGGCACCTCGGGCATGAACGGGAGGGGGTTCGGCATGAAGGAGGCGTTGTTCATACCCTGCCCGATCCACAGGTCGGCGTCCTCGCGGGTGAGCGAGAGCATCCGGTCGACGCCCTTGTAGTGCCTGAGCACCCGCTGGAAGCGCGAGGTCTTCTTGCAGTACGCGAACGACTCGTGGCTCATCCCGATGACGGTCAGCCCGGTCGTGTCGGCCTGCTTGACCCACTCCATCGCCCACACCTGGGTGACGATCACGACCGCGCCGGGGCGTGCCGTGCGGAACAGCGCGGTCAGCCTGGCGGCCTGTTCGCGCATGCTCGCCGCACGGGCCCGGCCCGGACGCGGCGGCTGCCCGTCGTACAGCGTCGTCATCGGGTACGGGACCTCGCCGAGCCGCTGCACGACCTCGGCCGGGGTGATGCCGATGACGTGGACCCGGTGCCCCCGCTCGGTGAAGAGGCGGGCCATCTGGTGCGACCAGCTGGTCACCCCGCCCAGTTCGTCGACGCTGTTGGAGACGAAGAAGACGTCCCGCTGCGGGTACTCGGTCATCCACGCCTCCAGTCCGCGAAGAACTGGTCCACGATGTCGCGGGCGGCGCACCCCTTGTCGTACTCGCCGAAGTCGGCGACGAACCGCTCCCGCGCGGGTGCGTACTTGACCACCTGTTTCTCCAACGAGCCGAGCTCGGTGTGCAGTTCGTCCTGGGTCCGCACCACGGGGCCCGGAGCGTGCTCCAGCAGGTCGAAGTAGGTCCCGCGCCCCTCGTGCACGTACTCCTCGTAGTCGTACGCGTAGAAGAACATCGGCCGGTCGAGGAGCGCGTAGTCGAACATCACGGAGGAGTAGTCGGTGATCAGCCCGTCGGCCAGCGCCAGCAGGGGGGTCACGTCGTGGTGTGCCGATACGTCGATGACGCGGCCGCGCACGGACGGCGGCAGCACGACGTGGTTGAGGTAGTGCGAGCGGACGAGGAGCACATACCGGTAACCGAACTCGTCCGCGAAGCGCTCCACGTCGAAGGGCAGCTCGAACCGGCGGTGCCGTGCGCCGTGCCGACGGAAGGTGGGGGCGTAGAGCAGCACGGCGCGGCCCCCCGGGATCCCCAACTCGGCGGCGAGGGACCCGCGTTCGCGGTATCCGGTGGCCTCTTCCCGCTTCTTCGCCTGGACGAGTGCGTCGTTGCGCGGGTACCCCACCCGCAGCAGCGTCCGCTCCTGGAGGCGGAACGCCCGCGCGAGGGTGCGCACATCGTGCTCGGAGCGGATCAGGAACCGGTCGAAGCGGTCGAGCCTGCGCTGCTGCTCGGCCTGCTGCGCACGGGACTTGAGCTTCCACTCGGGCTCGTCGAAGCCCATCCGCTTGAGCGCGGAGCCGTGCCAGGTCTGGAGGTACGTCGTCTGCGGGCGCTTGGTCAGCTTCAGCGGGTAGCTCTGGTTGTCGACCCAGAACTCGGCTTGCGCGAGGGCCTTGAGATAGTGCAGCGACCAGCGGCGTACGAGGGTGGCGTCGGCCGGAAAGCCGTCCGGACTCCCCGCGTACGACCACACCGCCTCGAACCGCAGCCCCTGGCGCCGCATTTCCTCGTAGATCGCCTTGGGGCTGTCGCTGTACTGCCTGCCCAGGTGACTCTCGAAGACGACCAGTCCCTTCTTCACCGGAAGGCGGCTGAACACCTCGTGGTAGATGCGGATCTTGGTGTCCCCGGAGGTCAGCTTCTCGTGGAGCGTCCTGGCCTTGCGGTAGCGGGACTTGACGAACCGTCCGGCGGGGCCGTGCACACCGCGCTGGACGAGTTCGTTCGCCTTCTTGTCGGGGACGAGCCGGAAGGCGAGGTGGCCGCGCGCGGAGACGACCGGCTCTATGCGGTCGGCGACCAGCCGGGTGAGGCGGGGCCGGATCGGGACCGGCGCCCGGCCGGCGAGGAGGCCAGGGTCGGCCGCCGTGAGCCGGGTCGTGGTGCGTACGCCGTCGACGCCGAGGTGGAGTCGTACGTCCCACACGGCGTCCACGATGCCCAGGGGACGGACCGCCGCCAGGTCGGCGGAGCCCTCCCAGGCGATGGTCCCTCCCTCGTGCCGCACGCTCGCCGCGGGGAAGTGGAAGGTCTGCAAGCGCACGCCCTGGCGGCGGGCGTAGAACTCCAGCTCGCCGGTGAGGCGGGCGCCGGGCGGGATCACGCCGAGCGGGTTGGTGATGCGCCCGGCCAGACGGATCGTGCGGCCCGACTCCTCGTAGTGGGTCAGCGCGTTGCGCAGGAACATCTGCTCGACCGGCTTGGCGTGGTAGCCGAGCTCGGTGACGTCCAGAACGTGCCGACCGAAGGTGTCCTCCTCGATGTGCTCGGCGCACCAGTACACGCGCCCGTCGCGCTCGACGAGCGGCGCGGAGATCTTGTCGCGGTTGGTGAGCGTGTCCACGGCGGGCAGCAGCCGATCCCAGTCGCTCACCTGGAGGAAGTAGGCGCAGATGGCGTGGATCGGCTCGGCCTCGTCGAAGGCGGCGCGGTCGATCGACTCCAGGTACGGGCGGGCGAGCGCGGCGAACTCCTGCCGGTAGGCCGCGTCCCGGAACGGCAGCTCGCGCAGGTGCAGCATGAGGTCGTGCTTGAGCCACTTGACGTCCTTGGCGAACTTCAGCTCCAACAGGCCGTTGTCCGCGAGGAGTTGGTCGACCCGGCGGTGGATCTCCATCCGGTGCGTGAAGTTGGCGATCTCGTCACGCCGGTTGCTGATCGACTTCGCCGCCGCGTTGTCCGGCTTTTCGACGACCCTCCAGTCGTAGACCCGGTTCGGGATGAGCGTGATGCGGCGGGCGGCCACGTACGCCCGCGCGGAGAAGAGCAGGTCCTCGTAGTGGATGCCGACGGGGAACTCCAGCCCCTGATCGAGCAGGAACCGCCGGCGGTAGCACTTGTTCGTCGACAGGGTGTCGAAGACCAGCAGGTCCGGCAGCTCGGAGATCGACTCCAGGGTGCGGGTGCGCTCGTACAGCCAGGGGTACCACTTGACCTGCTTGCCGGTGCGCGAGTCGACGTGCACGCGCACGCACAGGCCGGAGACGAGGTCGGCGCCGGTGGTCTCGGCGGCCTCCAGCATGTTGCGGCAGGCGTTGCGCTCCAGGACGTCGTCGCTGTCGAGGAAGAGGACGTAGTCGCCGCGGGCCTGCCGGATGCCGTGGTTGCGGGGGGCACCGCAGCCGCCGCTGTTCTCGGGCAGCTGGAAGGCGCGTACGCGGTCGGGGTGCTCGGCGGCCAGCCGCCGAGCCACCTCGTACGAACCGTCCGTGCTCCGGTCGTCGACGATGACGACCTCGACGGCGCGCAGCGTCTGGTCGAGGACCGAGCGCACGGCCGTGGGCAGCCGGGCGGCGTCGTTGTAGACGATGACGACCACGGAGACGGCGGGGACCGCGGAATCGGCGGGGTCCACGGAGTCGGCGGGGTTCACGGACGCGGCGGGGACCACAGACACGGCAGGCGCGCGAAACTGATCCACATTCATCCTATTAATCCTAGACAGTGGACCCGTTACGCGGCGGTCAGTGACCGTGCTTCGCGTGCTGGAACACCCATGTCCGATACACGACGAAGCGGAACGCCGAGGCCAGCACGATCGACAGCACCTTGGCGATGTTCGAGCCGAGCGGGCCGCTCATGCCCAGGCCGTGGTAGCCGATCCAGAACAGCGCGCTCTCCATGGCGACGCCGAGCCCGCTGAACGCGAAGAAGAGGGCGATCTGCCCCCGGGTGCGCGAGGCCCGGTCCCGGTACGCGAAGAAGCGGAAGCCCAGGTAGTTGGTACCCATCGCGACGCAGCTGGCGATCACCGTGGCGACCATCGGGGCCCATGCCAGGCCGTGCAGCAGAAGGTTGAAGCAGAGGATGTTGACCGCGACCCCGCTGCCGCCGACGACCGCGAACCTGGCCACTTCGAGGGCGAGACGACGAGCCTTCCCGAATGCGCCCGAATGGGTGACGGGTGGGTCGGGAGAGGCGAGCGGCGGCTCAGGCGCCGGACGGCCGACGTCGGCCCGCCCCTCGAAGAGATTCACAGCCACAATTGTCCCTTTTATCGGCAATAGGTAAATTGTAGGTGCTGTTGTCCCAAGAGATCGGCAGGAGCCCGGCGAGCGGCAACCTGACCAGCGGGCCGTCGTACGCAAACGGGGGCGCCCCGGCCATCAAGACCGGGGGCGCCCCCGTCGGCGTACGGGCCGCGAACGCGTTCGTAGCCCGTACGGGCTACGCGTTCGACGTACGGGCTATGAATGCGTCCGCAGCAGCGTCCGCATCGTCCGCATCGCGACCGACAGATTCGCGAGGTCGAACGAGTCCGAGCCCCGGATCTCCTCCAGGGTCGTCCGGGCACGTCCGAGGATCGCCGCGTTCTTCTCCTCCCAGGCCTGGAAGCGCTGCTCGGGGGTCGACGTGCCGTTGCCGACGGAGAGGACATCGGCGGTGAGCGCCGCATGGGCCGCGTACAGGTCCTCGCGGATCGACGCGCGGGCCATGGACTGCCAGCGGTCGGCGCGCGGGAGCTCGATGATGCGGTCCATGAGCTGGGTGATGCCGAGGCGGTCGGCGAGGTCGTAGTAGACCTCGGCGACGGCCATCGGGTCCTTGCCCGTGTGGTCGGCCACCGAGACGATGTCCAGCGCCGGGAAGGCGGAGGAGAACCCGGCCACACGGGTGGCGAGTTCGTCCGGGACACCGGCGCCCGACAGCTCGTCGTAGATCCGCTGGTGCCACTCCAGGTCCGCGCCGCGCAGCAGCTTGGGCAGTTCGGACCAGACCTGCTCGACACCGTCGCCGAAGAAGCTGATCGTCTCGGCGAGCTGGAGCGGCTGCGGCCGGTTGTTGAGCAGCCAGCGCGTGCCGCGCTCGACGAGACGGCGCGAGTGCAGCCGGATCCGGGTCTGGACGTCCGCGGCGACGACGTTGTCGAGCGCCTCCACCGCGTCCCACACCGCACTGGAGTTGAAGATCGCGCGGGCCGCGGTCTGCGCCCGGACGATCTCCTCCAGCGACGCGCCCGTCTCCTCGCGCAGCCGGTGCAGGAAGCTCGTACCGCCCGTGTTGACCGTGTCGTTGACCAGGACGGTCGTCACGATCTCGCGGCGCAGCGCGTGCCCGTCGATCCGCTCGCGGAACTGCTCGCGCAGCGCCGTCGGGAAGTACGCGAGGAGCAGGCTCTCCAGGTACGGGTCGTCGGGCAGCGAGGTGCCGAGCAGCTCCTCGGCGACCGTGATCTTCGTGTACGCGAGGAGGACGGCCGTCTCGGGGCCGGTGAGCCCCTGCCCGGTGGTGAGCCGCTCGCGGATCTGCCGCTCGGTGGGCAGGAATTCGAGGGCGCGGTCGAGGTGGCCCTCCCTGACCAGGTGGCGCAGGAAGCGCTGCTGGGCGTGGAGCATGCTCGGGGACTGGGCGAGCGCGTTGGAGATGGCCACGTTCTGCGCGTAGTTGTTGCGCAGCACCAGGGCGCCGACCTCGTCGGTCATCTCGGCGAGCAGCTTGTTGCGCTGCTTGACCGTCAGATCGCCGTTGCTCACGACCGCGTTGAGCAGGATCTTGATGTTCACCTCGTGGTCGGAGGTGTCCACGCCCGCGCTGTTGTCGATGGCGTCCGTGTTGATCTTGCCGCCGTGCTGGGCGAACTCGATCCGGCCGAGCTGGGTCAGACCCAGGTTGCCGCCCTCGCCGACGACCCTGACGCGCAGATCGGCGCCGTCCACGCGGATCGCGTCGTTGGCCTTGTCGCCGACGTCCGCGTGCGACTCGTGGGACGACTTCACGTACGTACCGATGCCGCCGTTCCACAGCAGGTCGACCGGCGCCTTGAGGATCGCCTTCATCAGGTCGGCCGGGGTCATCTTGGTGATGCCCGGCTCGATGCCGAGGGCCTCGCGGATGTGCGAGTTGATCGAAATGGACTTGGCGGTACGCGGGAAGACGCCGCCGCCGGACGAGATCAGCTCGGTGTTGTAGTCCGCCCACGACGAGCGCGGCAGCTCGAAGAGACGGCGGCGCTCCGCGTACGACGTCGCCGCGTCGGGGGTCGGGTCGATGAAGATGTGCCGGTGGTCGAAGGCGGCGACCAGCCGGATGTGCTCGCTGAGCAGCATGCCGTTGCCGAACACGTCGCCGGACATGTCACCGACACCGACCACGGTGAAGTCCTGGGTCTGGGTGTCGAAGCCCAGCTCCCGGCCGAACCTCTTCACGGACTCCCAGGCACCGCGGGCGGTGATGCCCATCTTCTTGTGGTCGTAACCGGCGGAACCACCGGAGGCGAAGGCGTCGCCGAGCCAGAAGTTGTAGCTCTGCGCGACCTCGTTGGCGATGTCCGAGAACGTCGCGGTGCCCTTGTCGGCGGCGACGACGAGGTACGTGTCGTCCCCGTCGTGGCGGACGACGTCGAACGGGGGCACGACCTCCCCGGCGACCATGTTGTCGGTGATGTCCAGCAGCGCCGAGATGAAGGTCCGGTAGCTGCGAATGCCCTCGGCCAGCCACGCGTCACGGTCCACGGACGGGTCGGGCAGCTGCTTGGCGACGAAGCCGCCCTTGGCGCCGACCGGCACGATGACGGTGTTCTTGACCATCTGCGCCTTGACCAGGCCGAGGATCTCCGTGCGGAAGTCCTCACGCCGGTCGGACCAGCGCAGACCGCCGCGCGCGACCTTGCCGAACCGCAGGTGCACACCCTCGACACGCGGCGAGTACACCCAGATCTCGTACGCCGGCCGCGGCGCCGGCAGGTCCGGGATGGCCGTCGGGTCGAACTTCATGGAGACGTATTCGTGCGGCTGGCCGCCCAGCGCCTCCTGGAAGAAGTTCGTACGCAGCGTCGCCTTGATCAGGTTGAGGAAGGACCGCAGGATCCGGTCCTCGTCGAGCGACGCGACCTGGTCGAGCGCCGCGTCCAGCTCCTCCAGCAGGGCATCGGTCAGCTCGACACCGGCGCTCTGGCGTTCCGGCGACATCCGCGCCTCGAACAGCGAGACGAGCAGCCGGGTGGTGTGGACGTTGTCGCGGAGGGTGGTCTCCATGTAGTCCTGGCTGAAGGTCGAACCGGCCTGGCGCAGGTACTTGGCGTACGCGCGCAGCACCATCGCCTGCCGCCAGTTCAGCCCGGCGCTCAGGACGAGGGCGTTGAACCCGTCGATCTCCGCCTCTCCGGTCCAGGTGGCGGCGAAGGCATCCTGGAACCGCTCGCGGCCGTCGTCACCGAGGTAGTCGCCGTTGCCGACCACGGACTTGGGCAGACGCAGCCCGAAGTCGTAGATCCACGCGGTCGTACGGTCCGCGCGGCGCAGCTCGTACGGCCGCTCGTCGGTGACCTCGACGCCCATGCGGTTCAGGGCGGGGAGCACCGCGGAGAGCGAGACCTGCTCGCCGGTGCGGTAGATCTTGAACCGGCGCTCGCTGGGCGTTGCGCCCACCGGCTCGTACAGGCTGAGCGAGAAGTCCCTCTGCGGGTCGCGCGTGAGCGCCTCGAGGTGGACCAGGTCGGCGACGGCGGCGCGTGGGGTGTGGTCGGCCTTGTAGCCCTCGGGGAAGGCGTTGCCGTAGCGGCGCAGCAGCTCGGCGGCCCGCTCCTCGCCGCACTCGGCGGTCAGCGCTTCCGCGAAGCCGTCGGCCCAGGACCGCGCGGCCTCGACGAGGCGCGCCTCGATGCGCTCCTTGTCGATGTCCGACAGCTGCGGCAGCACGGTGCCCGGCGGGACCCGGACCACGAAGTGCAGCCGGGACAGGATCGACTCGGTGTTCCAGGCCGTGAAGTCGACGCTGGTGCCGTTCAGCTCCTCCTTGAGGATGTCGATGATCCGCAGGCGTACGCCGGTGGTGTAGCGGTCGCGCGGGAGGTAGACGAGGGCGGAGTAGTAGCGCCCGTACTCGTCCTGGCGCAGGTAGAGGCGCAGGCGCCGGCGCTCTTGCAGGTAGAGCACGCTGGTGACGATGGCGCGCAGCTCGTCGACCGGGGTCTGGAACAGCTCGTCGCGCGGGTAGGTCTCCAGGATCTGGAGCAGGTCGCGGCCGTCGTGGCTGTTGGGCGAGAAGCCCGCGCCCTTGAGGACTTCGTCCACCTTGCGGCGGATGACAGGCACGCGGCGCACGGACTCGGTGTACGCGGCGGAGGAGAAGAGGCCCAGGAAGCGCCGCTCCCCGATGACGTTGCCGTTTTCGTCGAACTTCTTCACCCCGACGTAGTCGAGGTACGACGGCCGGTGCACGGTCGCCCGGCTGTTGGCCTTCGTGAGGATCAGCAGCTTGTGCTCGCGGGCCTTGGCGCGGGCGTCGGCGGGCAGCCGTTCGAAGGACGGGCTGACGGGGTGGCTGTCCACACCGGCGTGGTGCGGGTCGGAACGGAGAATACCGAGCCCGGTCCCGGGAACGGCGGCGAGCGAGTCGTCGTCGCGCAGCTCGTACTCCCGGTACCCCAGGAAGGTGAAGTGATCGTCCGCGAGCCAGCGCAGCAGCTCGCGGGCTTCCTCGACCTCCTGGTCGCGCAGGTCGTCGGCGGTCGGCTCCTTGGGCAGTTCCTCCGCGATCCGCAGCGCGGCGTCGCGCATCTTCTCCCAGTCCTCGACGGCCTCACGGGCGTCGGACAGGACGCGCAGCAGGTCGGCGGTGATCTGCTTGAGATCGGAACGGTCGGTCTCGCGGTCGATCTCGACGTGGATCCACGACTCGACGTGCGCGTCGTGCGGCAGCTCTCCGGCGGTGGGCCGGCCGGCCAGCACCTCGATGAGCTTGCCGGTCAGATCACGCCGTACAACGATCTGCGGGTGGATGACGACATGAATGCCGCGCCCCTGCCGGGACAGCTCATTGGTGACCGAGTCGACGAGGAAGGGCATGTCGTCGGTGACGACCTCGACGACGGAGTGGCTGCAGGCCCAGCCGTTCTCCTCGACGGTCGGCGTGTGGACCCGCACGTTGGCCGTGCCCTGTGGGCGGTTCTCGGCCAGCCGGTAGTGCGAGATCGCGGCTCCGAAGATGTCGACCGGGTCGCGGTCGGCGAGGTCCTCCGGGGCGGTGTGCAGGTAGTAGCGCTGGAGGAACGCGAGCACGGTGTCCCGGTCGGGGGTGCCCTCGCCCGTCGTCCCAGTCGGTAGGTGCCCCCCGACCGGGCTGTTCTCAGCTACCCGGGCGGCCCGTTCGAGCAGCTCGGCCTTGGCTTCGTCCAGCTTGGTCTGCATTGTCCTCTGGCTCCTGTCGCGCGCCGTTGCGTGACGTTGAAGGAAGTACGGTCTCTTCTCTTCCGACGTAACGCCGTGACGCGGGGTGTCCGGTCTGCTCCGACGCTATGCCGCAAGGGGAGATGAGCGGGAGGTTATCGGCCATGTTCGCCACCTCCGGAGACTGTGACGCCGCTCTCGGCGACCTCTGTTCCGGGGGTGTTCTTGGCGTCGGTGGCGTCAGGGTCGTCAGGGGGGTTCTTGACGTACGGGGTGCGCGTACCGCGCCTGCCGCACGTGCGGCACTTGCCGCGTTCGCCGCCCCGACCCGCTCGTGAAGATCAGCGACGGCCGCCCGGTCACGGTTGTGGTCCGTGCGTTCCGGGCGCGGGGCAGGGGCGACGATGCCCCCGCGAGATATCGCGCTGATCACGCCACCAAGGCTATCGCTCCCTACCCGGGGGGCGTCATGAGCCGTATGTGTACAAAACCGGGGGGAGAACTTTGACAGTCTGCACAGGGACGAAAGGGATGGTTGACGCGTACAGAGCCGCCGGCATCCCGAACGCGGGGCCTGAAAGACGCCGGCCCCCTTGGCAAGGCGCCCCGCCCGGGGCACGTTGACCAGGACGGCCAACGAAGGCGGACGTACGGTTGAGCCATGGCACGGCCGACGCCCGGTTGAGGGGAGCGGCACCGACATGACAGCGAAAATCCTGATCGTCACCGGCGACGCGGCGGAATCACTGGAGGTCCTCTACCCCTACCAGCGCCTGCGCGAGGAAGGTTACGAGGTCCACATCGCGGCCCCCACCCGCAAGCAACTGCAATTCGTGGTCCACGATTTCGAACCCGGCTTCGACACGTACACCGAGAAGCCCGGCTACACCTGGCCCGCGGATCTCGCGTTCTCGGAGGTCGACCCCGGCGAGTACGTCGCCCTGGTCGTCCCCGGCGGCCGCGCCCCCGAGTACCTCCGCAACGACCCCGAACTCCGCAAGATCCTCAAGTCCTTCTTCGACACGGACAAGCCGGTGGCCCAGATCTGTCACGGCCCCCTCCTAACGGCGGCCGTCGACGCCCTGAGCGGCCGCCGCGTCACGGCGTACCCGGCGCTGGAACTCGACATGCAGGCGGCCGGCGCGACCTTCCACGACGCGGAAGCGGTTGTCGACGGCACGCTGGTCTCCTCCCGCGCCTGGCCGGACCACTCCGGCTGGATGCGCGAGTTCCTCAGGGTGCTGCGCGCGAAGGCTCCGGTGACCTGACCGCGACAAGCGTGCCACGAGCGGCGGCTGCCCGCCCAGGGGGCTGGCCGCGGCGCCGGGCCGCACCGTGGCGGCTGGCCGCCGTGCCGGGCCGCATCGCCCTGCCGCCCCCGGCCGGGCCGCCCTCGCCATGGTCTCCGGTCAGGCGGATCCCGCCGCCGCGGCTCCGGTGACCTGACCACGACGGACGTGCCGCGAGCGGCGGCTGCCGGCCAGGGCGTCCGCCCGGCTGCGGTGCCGGGCGGCACCTTGCTGCCGCCGCTCGGCCGGGCCGCCCTCGCCGTCGTCTTCGGTCAGGCGGATCCCGCCGTGCCTCCGATCGGCCGATGCCTGATGTCGCCCCCCGGCCGTCGCCTCCAGTCAGGCCGATCCCTGCCGCGCCGCCCGGTCAGGCTGGCCCCCGGCCGTCGCCCCGGTCAGGCCGCCAGTCGCTCGGCCTCCTCGACCGCCTCCGCCAGGCTGTCCACGACGGGCACGCCGGCCTCCTCGAGGCTGGCGCGGCCGTGGGAACCACCGGTGTAGAGGACCGCCTGCGCACCCACGTGCCCGGCGGCGAGCGCGTCGTCGGCCGCGTCGCCGATCACCACCACGCGGGACGGCTCGACGCCCGCGAGCGCGCCCACGTGCCGCACCATGTGCTCGGCCTTGCTGCCACCGGAGGGCCCGGTCCGCCCGTCGACCCGTATGAAGTGCGGCTCGATCCCGAATCCCCGTACCAGCGGGACCAGTTCGTCATGCCCGTACATGCTGAGGATCGACTGGCTGTTCCCGGCGGACCCCCACCCGGCGAGCAGCGCGGGCACGCCCTCGGTGAGCTCGCAGGCCTTCCGGTGCTCCGCGTAGTACCGGTGGAAGGTCTCGTCCATGATCTGCCACTCGTCGTCCGTCGGCAGCCGCCCGATCAGCCGCTCGTAGAACTTCGGCACCGGCACGCAGTACAACGCCCTGTACCGCTCCAGCGTGATCGGCTCCAGCCCCAGCTCGGCGAACGCCGCGTTCGTCGCCCCGATGATCGCGTCATTGTCGTGGAACAGTGAAGGTAAAACGCCTACTTGGCCCAGGGGTCTGGTTCCCACACGGGATGAAACTGGAACTCCGTTCCGGCCGTGCCGGACCCGTGCTTGACGAGGGCGACCCGGCGCAACACCTTGTGATACAGCCGGTTTTTCTCAGCCTCGTTCATGGCCGGCCACAGCCCCACGGTGTCCGCGATGAGCTCGGTGTACGCGGAGCGTTCGGGGAGCGGTTCCACCTCGGCGGGCATCGCGGCTAGCTCAGCCTCAGCCTGTTGCCGTTTCGCGCGAATCGTCGCCACGGCGTCCTCGTATTCGCCAGGCTCGAAACTGTCCGGGTCGGCCGCCCGCTCGGCGCGCAGGTTCGCGAGCGCCTGGCGCTGCCGCTCGACCTCGGCATGGAGCCGGGTACGGGCGCGCAGGGCCTGCGCCGTCTCGTGTTTGGCGCTGTCCTGGCCGTCCTCAACCGGGGTTTCTGGGGCCGCATCAATGTCTTTTGCGGCCTCCCCCTTCAGCCACTGGAAAGCCTTCTCTTCCACGACCGTGCGGCGCGCATAGCAGCCATCGCATCCCATGGACCCATGGCGGGTGCGTGTCGAGCACTGGTAGGCGTAGCCAACGGTGACGTTGCCGCCCCCTTTCACCTCAGTTCCGCCGCGGCACTGTGCGCAGCGTACGAGGCCGGTGAGTTCGTAGAGACTGGCGCGGGCGCGTGGCGGAGTCGCGGCGACCTCGCGCCGACGCTTCTGGTACGCCTCCCACAACTCGTAGCCGATCAGTTCCTCGTGCGCGCCCTGGATGTACACGTACTGGTGGCATGAGCCATCTGCTTTGCCGCACCGGTGGTTGGGGTCATGGACGCGGAGCAGGCCGGCGGGGAAACCGCCGTCCATGTAGCGGCGTACGGTCTGCTCGCTCCACAACTTGCCTTGGGTGCTGCGCCACCCGGCGCTGTTGAGCCGGTACGCGAGGGCGTGAAATCCGGTGCCGTCGATGTACTTGCGGTAGAGGTCGGCGATGACCCGGCCGTATTCGGAGTCGATCTCGTACCGCTCCTTCTGGAGTCGGAATCCCTCGGGCTCGACGGGGTCGGGGATGCGGCGTCGGTGCCAGATGTACCCGGCGCGTTTACGGCCCTGTGCTGGCAACCCCAACTTGTACTTGCGGTGTTCGTGGGTCTCGCGCCACTGCTCCCCGGCGCGGTCGCTCTCGAAGGCGCCGAACTCAAGAATCATCCCCCTCTGAAACCGGCCGATGGCGGTGGTGGCGTCGATCTGCTCAGTAGCGGATTCGAGTTGCCCTCCGGCGCGTTCGAGGCGGGCGAGCCACATGGCGTTGCCGGTGCGGTCGCGGCCGAAGCGGGAGTATCGCCAGACGGCGACGCCGCGAGCCTCGCCCTCCTCGACGCGCTCGATTGCGCTGGTGATCTTCCGCTTGAAGTGGCGGCCGGACACGTCCAGGTCGGTGACGAGGGGTTCGAGTAGGCGTTTTCCGTGCTGGACTGCCCATCGCCGAATGGCTTCTTCCTGTAGCTCCGGGCTGATCTTCTCCTCTTTCCAGGTGCTCACCCGGATGTAGCCGAGCCATGGTTCGTCGTCGGCGTCGGCGGGTGGGCGTTGTTGTGGCAGCAGCATGCAGACTCCTTCCGGGTACAGGTCGGCCCCGGTCGCGCGTGGTGGCGGCCGGGGCCCTGTCGTCGGTTGTTACTTGGCGGCGCGGTCGATGCGGACCACTCCGGCGGCAGACGAGGTGTGGTCCGGGGCGGTGTCGCCTCGGGCGAGTGCCGCATCGTGTTGGGCGAATCGGCGTCGGGTGGTGACGCCTCGGTCGTGGGCCCAGTGGTAGCCGACGTGCAGGGCGTGCGGCGCGAGAATGGCGAGGGCGAGCGTGGCGAGCAGGGTGACGGCGAGACCGACATCAGACGCGTAGGTGTAGTTGCCAGGGCTGGCGGCGCGGGCGGTGAGCTGTATGACGATGCCGATGATGAGTGCAAGCGCTGCTGTGCCGGTTGCCAGTACGGCGGTGGTGCGTCTCATGTCGCGTTTCCTTGTCCGGGTTTCAGGGCCCCCCGGTGAGAGCCCGGATCATGGTGAGCACTGCTTGTTGGTGCGCGGGATCGGTGACTCCGAGTGCCTCTAGCGCCTGGTGTCGGGTGATTCCTGTGGTGGGTCCTGCGGGGAGCTCTCCTGGCTCGATGTAGCCGCACATGGCGAGTAGTGGGGTGACTGGCACGTTCAGCCGCTCAGCGATTTTGCCGAGGGCTGTGGTGGTAGGTCGCTCGACTCCTCGGAGCCATCGGCCGAGGGCTTGTGGGGAGACGCCGGCGTCGTGTGCGAATCGTGAGCGTCCTCCGCCGCGTGGTCCGAGGTCGTATCCCCGTGCAGTGAGTTGGTCGGTGAGCCATGCGCCGAAGACTTCGGCGGCTCTGGTGTTGTCGGTAGACATGCCTGTGAGGATATCGCGCGCGATACGTTCGAGCGGTAGTTATCGAGGTATGTAGGCCCCCTCCCCTCAAGACGGCATATGCATGCCGTCTTCATCTAGCACACTAGACCGCGCCTGTTCGACAGTGCAACCCATGTAAACCGCGGGTCTTGGGCCGAAAATCGAACACAAATGGAACGCGGCAATCACGTCTCGCGCACGACACCTTTACAACTCCTTGATCTACCTAGCCAGGTAGATAGGTGCTATGGTCTACCTACCGAAGCAGGTAGTAACCTGTCGCACGAGAGAGGTAAGCCCCCCGTGAGGTACGACCGCACAGCACTACAGGCCGCAGCACGCGCCCGCGGCCACAAGAACAGCCGCCAAATGTCCCAGCATCTCGGCATCGGGGAAATGACCGGCTGGCGTCTGTGGAACGGCCACGCCGCGCCCAGCGCCCACACGGCCGCGCTCGTCGAATTCGCCTACGGCGTCCCCGCCCGGCAGCTCATCAAGCCCGCCGGAGTTCAGGGATGAGCGCCGTCATCCCCCGCGAGCAGGCGATAGCCGAAGCCCGCGCCGTCCTCGACCAGGCCCGCGCCCGCATTGCCGCCGACTACGCCGCCGGACGCCTCGACCCCGACAAGGCCGCACTGATCGCCCACCTGTGGCGCCCCGCCTCGGCTCCGGCCACGCACCGCGCCGCCGCCTGAACACGCAAAAGGGCCGCCCGGATGCGACCCGGACGACCCACCACGACCGCCAGAGAAAGGCACCGATCGTGACCACCGAGACTATCGCCCTCCCCCGCGCCATACAGGCCGTCAAGGGCGCCGACGCCGCCCGCCGCCACACGCAGCGCACCGGCGTGATCGCCCGCCAGCTCGACCAGATCGCCCCCGGCACCGTCCTCGTGCGCATCACCCCCGTCACGCACGACGGCCGCCCCCGCACCTGGGTAACCCTGGACGCCGCAACCGGGCCCGTCGAGGCCGACCGCGACGCGCACCGCGCCGCGTACGGCCTGCTGCGCCGCATGTTCCCCGGATCCGACTGGACGCGCGCCGTCCTCTACGACGCCCGCACCGGATACGTCACCTACGACGAGCCGACCGCGCCGGCCGAGCTCGGCCTCTACACCGCCGAGGAGGCCGACCAGTGATCCCCCGTCCCGTCGCCACCGCCAACGACCGCACCGATCTCATCCTTCACATCGTCCCCGCGCGAACGTTCCTACGGCGTATCGGTGCTATCTGCCCGCTGTGCAAGGGACAGCCGCCCCTCGGGTTCACCTGCAACCAGTGCGGTACGGGGGCCGACCAGTGATCCGGCCACAGCTCACCGCCGACGGCCGCGCCGTCCGCCTCCCCATCGGCGAGTACATCGCCGCCCTGGTCGACGACCTCGCCATTGCCTACACCGAGGACCCCGACCAGATCGCCGCCCTGCTGCGCGCTCACGCGGCGAGCGTCGTCGCCCTGGACTTCGCCGAGTGCAGCGAGGACGCCACCGACTACGGCCGCGCCATGCGCGCCGCCGAGGCCGACGGCACCCGCGAGGCCCTGCTCGAAGAGCTGCCCGCCGATCACCAGCTCGACCCGCAGCTCGCCCCCGACGACGCGATCAGCCTCGCCACCCGCATCACCAAGCACGCCGCACACATCCGCCTGAGGAGCACCCGCAAGTGACTGTCACGACCCTTCCCGCCGCCCGCTTGGCGCCCGCGCCCGCCCCGCACGGTGGGGCCCTCGCCGTCCGAGTCGATCAGACCGCATGGACCCCCGAGCAGGCCGCCGTGCTCCGCCAGTCCGGCATCAAGGACCAGGTAACCGCCGCCGAACTGGCCGGCTTCCTGCACCTGTGCCAGCGCACCGGCCTTGACCCGTTCTCCCGACAGATCTACCTGATCGGCCGGTGGAGCAAGAAGGACAACCGCGACGTCTACACGCCTCAGACCGGAATCGACGGGTACCGCGTCATCGCCCAGCGCGTGACCACGCAGACCGGCGGAACGTACGGCTACGAGGACACCGTGTGGTGCGACCCGTCCGGCCGGTGGCGTGACGTGTGGCTGCCCGAGGCGCCCCCGGCCGCCGCGAAGGTAACCGTGATCCGAAACGGGGAGCGGTTCTCCGCCGTCGCGACGTTCCGCGAGTACGTCCAGACCTTCCCCGACGGCAACCCGAAGGGCCTGTGGGCGAAGATGCCCGCCGGTCAGATCGCCAAGTGCGCCGAGGCGCTCGCGCTCCGCAAGGCGTTCCCCCACGACCTCGCCGGGGTGTACACCGCCGAGGAGATGGCTCAGGCCGACAACACCGACTCGGCCCCAGTCGTTGTCGAGCAGCAGCCACGCCGCAGCCAGCACGCCGAGTCGGGCCCGTGGGAGCAGGAGGCCCCGCCGCAGCAGCAGGAGCGCCGCGACTACCGCGCCGAGGCGCAGGCCGCCGAGGACGCCGACACGGTGCGAGGGCTGTGGCAGGAGGCGAAACGGGCGGGCGCGCCGACGGAGTACCTCGACCAGATCGCCGCCATCGGCCGCGACCGGGCCGAGATCGACGCGACGATCGTCGTAGCCGATGACGGTTACCGAACCATGGACCAGGACGACGCCGAGCAGTACGCCGAGGTGCGCGCGCACGCCGAGGCGGAGAACGCCCTCCGACTCGCCGCGTCCCGCGCCAACCTCCCCACGTTGGACGCCGACTTCCAGCGCGTCTACGGCCTCCCCATCGAGCAGGCCCCCGCGCAGCAGCTCGACACGTTCCGTGCCCAGATCGAGGCCGCCGCCGGGGGTGCCCAGTGAGCGAGCAGACCCCGGAGCCCACGTTCCGCGACTCCGTCACCCGCCTCGCCGCGCTCGGCGCCTTGTTCGACGAAGTCAAGGCTGCGTACAGGAAGGCCCGCACCGAGGTACAGCACCACCTGAACACGCAGTACAAGGAAGCCGGGACCACGAAGGTGGACGCCCTGTTGCCCGGCGGCACGAAGGTCGGTTCCGTCTCCCGGACCGGCGGGGAAACGGCCGCGCAGATCGTTGACCCCGATACGTTCACCGCGTGGGTCCGCGACACGTTCCCCAGTGAGCACGTCGTCGAGATCGTGCCCATGCAGGTACGGACGAGCGTCCGGCCCGCCTGGTCAGATCAGGCACTCGCCGCGATGACCGCAGCCGGGACGCCCCGGTACGTCGACGAGGCCACGGGCGAGGTGCACGACGTGCCCGGAGTCGAGATCCGGCCGAGCGCGGCCGCCGGGCTCCGCATGACGTACACCCGCAAGTCGAAGAACAGCCCGTACGACGGCCGCGAGTTGGTCGCCGAGGCATGGCGAACGGACGACCTCGCCGCGCACGTGCTGCCTGTGCTCGCTCCGGCCGCGCAGCCTGCCGCGATCCAGACGTGCGGCGCGTGCGGCGCCGGATACGACTACGGCCAGCCTTGCCCGACGTGCGAGTTCAAGGACCGCATGGCCACTGAGACCGCGCCGACCGCCGCGAAGCCCGCGCCGCAGGTCAGCCGGCGCTTCCCCGCCGCGTTCGACGGCGAGTGCAAACACTGCGACGGCCCTATCGACGAGGGCGACGAGATCGCGTACGTCGACGACGAGATCGCATGCGAGACGTGCGCGGAGGCCACCGCATGATGCCGCACCTGCCCTACGTCGACTCGGTGGCCGCCGAACTGACCCTCGCCGCCGTCCCCGCCGAGGTCGTGCGCGCCGAGGAGACCGAACACGGCGACCTGGTCGGCCTGTTTGAGTGGCCCGAGGACCGCGTCACGCTGCGCTGGCACTCCGCCGACGGATGGCGGCACGAGGCCCCGCACTGCGGCGGGCCGCTGTTCATCGACCACATCGCAGCACCCGACGTCGTCGCCAACACCGTGCGCCTACTCCTCGACGGACACCCGCCGTACCGGTCGTACGCCCGGTGGACGGGCGCCGCGACCCTCGACCGCGCCCTCGCCGACCGCGGCTGCTGACACCCCGCCACACCGCCCGCCCCGGCCGCCGTGCCGGGGCGGGCCCTCGATCGGAGACACCACAGCGTGACCACCACCAGCCTGGCCGAAGCCACCACCAGCGGACAGTGGGCCGCCCTCGCCGCCTGCACCGGCCACGACACCAACCTTTGGTTTCCCGAGGACCACGACCAGCCGACCGACGACGCCCGCGCCGAAGCGCTGAGCATCTGCGCCACCTGCCCCGTGCGCGCCGCCTGCCTCGACGCCGCCCTCGACGAAGAAGGCGGAATCAAACCGGCGAGCCGCAACGGCATTCGCGGCGGCATGACCCGCGAGCAGCGCCACAACGCGTACCGGAGCCGCGCCAGAGCCGCCCGGAAAGCCGCCGCCCAGGCCGCATGACCCCCACCGACACCCGCGCCGCGCTCGACCGCGCCGCCTAGTAACCGCCCCGGGGCGAGGACGAGCCACCCGCGCCCCTCGCCCCGGGCGCCACACCCCCCGAACCCGCACCAGCGAAAGGCGCCGCACCCGTGGCCCGCATACGCACCATCAAACCCGAGTTCTTCACGTCCCTCACGGTCGCCGGACTCACGCCCGAGCAGCGGCTCACGTTCATCGGTCTGTGGACCCACGCCGACGACGAAGGCCGATGCGTCGACGACGCACGGCTCATCAAGGCCGCCGTATGGCCCCTCGACGACCGCACCGCCGCCGACGTCGAGGCAGACCTACGCGCACTCACTGAGTCCTCACTGATCACTCGCTACACCCTCAACCGCAAGCCGTACATGGTCGTAAACGGGTGGCGCGAACACCAGCGGATCAACCGGCCCACGAAAAGCCGTTTCCCGGCCCCCGAGGACGCCGACAGCCCGCCTACCAGCGGAAATGCGCCCTCCGTGGACACTCACGCACAACTCAGTGAGGACTCACGTCCGGAAAGGAACAGGGAACAGGGAAAGGAACAGGGAACAGGGAACAGGGATTCATCGCCGGAGCTCGCTACGCGAGACACCGACCCGACGCCCGAGCGCGAAGACGTCGAGCAGCTCTGCACGCACCTCGCCGACCGCATCGAGGCCAACGGTTCCAAGCGGCCCACGATCACGAAAGCGTGGCGCAACGCCGCCCGCCTCATGCTCGACAAGGACGGCCGCACCCCGCAGCAGGTACACGCCGCGATCGATTGGTGCCAGGACTCCGAGTTTTGGCGCTCCAACGTCATGAGCATGCCGAAGCTCCGCGACAAGTACGACACCTTGCGCCTCCAGGCCACCCGCCCGACCGCCGCCCACGGCGGGAACGTCGTCCCCATCGGCGCTGCCCGCCCGTCCACGACCGACCAGCGGGTCGCCGAGGGCATGGCCCTTGCCGCCCGCCTGCGCGCCCAGGAGGCCGCACAGTGACCCCCGGCCTGACGCCCGTCGAGTTCCTGTACGGCATCAACAGCAGCGTGTCCGACGACTCCCGGTTCTACGAGCCGCCTCGCGTCGTCCAGTTCCGCATCACGAAGAAGACCCCGAAGCGGATCTACTACGTGCGGCGTGAACGCATCCCCGGCGATATCGAGATCGGCTACGTCAACAGGCAGCAGATCGAAGCGGACGGCGAGATCTACAACCACGGCGCAGGCGGCTGGTGGGCGCCCGACTTCCACCTGTACCTGACGCCGCCTGCCCTTACGCAGGCGCAGAAGCCGAGTCTCGCCGAACTGAAGTCGGCTATGGCCGCCGCGCACCCCGACCGCGGCGGAACGGACGAGGCGTTCATCGCCGCCCGCGCCCGCTACGAGCGCGCCCGAACCCAGGAGACCACACGATGACCCCCGCCGAAGCCGCCGAGCTCCTCACCCTCGCCGCCGCATTCGACCGCCGCACCGTCGGCGAGGCCGACGCCCGCGCATGGGCCGCCGCCCTCAACTCGACACCCCTCGACGACGACGCCCGCGCCGCCGTCGCCCGCCACTACGCCGAAACCGACAAGTGGCTCACCCCCGCACACGTCCGCCAGCAGCGCGCCAAGATCCGAGCCGACCGCGTCACCGCCGCGAACGTCGTCTACGACGGCCGAGCAGGCGAAACCGGCGCCGAGTCCATCGCCCGCCGCCGCGCCCAGCTCGACGCCGTCGCAAACGGCCGTATCGCCCCGCAGAGCATCACCCGCGCCATCGGATTCTCCGAGGACCGGCCCGCCCTCCCCGCCGGCGCCACCCGCGAGGAGCGCGAGGACTTCGCCGCCGAACGCCTCGCCGCCCTCGGCTCATACGTGCCCCGCTCTGTCGCCGACGCCCTCGCCGAGTACCGGCCGCACCGCGCCGAACGCGAATCCCTCGCCCAGTACGGCCAGCCCGACCCGCTCGACGTGCCGTGTCCGTACGAGCCGTGCCGCGCCCCCGCCAGCCAGCCGTGCCGCATGGGCGCCAGCCGCCGACACCGCGCCACCGCCCACCCGTCCCGCCTCGACGCCGCCACCACCCACCACAACGCCCGCCAGGAGCAGCACGCATGAGCCCCACCCCGAAGCAGGCCCGCAGCTACCACCGCAAGGCCCGCACCGTCGACACCACGAAGAACGTGACCGCGTACCGCGTCGAGGCCAGTTGGAACACCCGGCCCAACGCCCCGGTCGTCATCAAGACCGCCGACAAGCGCCGCGCCTACAGCAAAGCCCGCGAGTTCGCCAACCAGGCCGCATACGTGATCGTTCAGGAACACCAGGGTTGGGACCGGTGGCGCACCCTCGACGAGTTCGACGGGCCCGCCCTCGACGCCGAGCGCCGCCGAGCCGAACGGGCCGCCGTCGAGGACGCCCGCCGCGCCGCCGAGGAAGCCGAGCAGCGCCTCGCCGCCGCCGAGCAGCGCGACGCCGAACAGGCCGCCCTCGCCCGCCTCATGTCCCGCCCGCCCGTAGCACGCGAGCAGTCCGGACGCCGCGAAGCCCGACACGTCACCGGCGCCCAGCGATGATCCCCGCAGCCGCGGTCGCCGTCATCCGCGCCGCCATCGAAGACACACACCTCGCCGAACTCGCCCACCGCCCAGGCCACACCGCCACCCGAATCGCCAAAGCCCTCGAAGCCGCCGGATGGAACCTCACCACCAACCGGCCCGAGAACACCAGCAACAAAGCCGCGTAGGCCCTCACCCCCCATAACGGTCAGGTAAAAACCCACACCCACGCCCGGTAGCTACCGTCCTCAGCAGGTAGCTACCTGCCATAATCGATAACCACACCACCGGAAGGACCCCCGCCCATGGCAGGCGAGACACAGATCGTCGTCGTCGGAAACCTTGTCGACGACCCCGAACTCAAGTTCACCCCCGCCGGCGCCGCCGTCGCCAAGTTCCGCATCGCCTCGACCCCCCGCACCCTCGACAAGTCCACGAACGAATGGAAGGACGGCGACAGCCTGTTCCTCACCGTCAGCGCCTGGCGGAAGCTCGGCGAGAACGTCGCCGAGAGCCTGAAGCGCGGCGACCGCGCCATCGTCCGCGGACAGCTCAAGCAGCGTTCGTACGAGGACGGCCAGGGCGTGAAGCGGACCGTTTACGAGCTCGACGCCGAAGACGTCGGCCCCAGCCTCCAGCGCGCAACCGCCACCGTCACCAAGGCACAGCGCAACGGCCAGGCACCGCAGGGCGGATACGGGCAGCAGCAGCCCACCCAGGGCGGATACGGCCAGCCACAGGACAATCCGTGGGCAGCCCAGGGCAGCTCCCAGGCGCCTTTCTGATGTCCCCCGCACACGTCGAGGTACCGGCGAAGAACGGCGACGATTACGTAACCGTTCTGCTCGACCTCGACGACGCCGAACGCCTCAACGGCCGCCGCCTCTCCATCGGATCGCACGGCTACGCACAGATGTGGGAGGCCCCTCACGTCATGCTCGTGCACCGCTGGGTAATGGGCGTACAGCCCGGCACCGGACACCGCGTCATCGTCGACCACATCAACCGGCAGGTACTCGACTGCCGCCGCAACAACCTCCGGTTGGTCACACCGAGCGCCTCCAACCTCAACCGCGGCATAGCCACCCGCGAACTCCCCCGCGGCGTCTACAAGGTGCGCAGCGGCCGATACTCCGCCGTCATCAAGCGCAACCGGGTACAGCGCAACCTCGGCACGTACGACACCCCCGAGCAGGCAGCCGCAGCCGTCGAAGCCGCACGCGCCGAACTTGACCGCGACGCCTTCACACACCCCGCAGCGGCATAGCCACCACCCACGCCCGCGTCCGGACGCCGCCGCGTCCGCGCGCGCGTGCCCGCCTCGACCACACCGAGACAGGAGCCCCACCCCATGACCGAGCTCTACGCCTACGCCGACGCGCAGAACCACAAGGTGGCCATCGAGCCCGCGAGCAGCGGCCGGCACATTGCCGTGCACGCCGACGACCTCGCCATCGGTGGCGCGCACGTCGACGTGTGGGTGCCGTTCGACGAGGTCCGGCAGCTCGCCGACGCGCTCACGGACGGCGCCGCGTACGAGCACACCGACCACATGGGCGACCGCCTCGCCGTCGAGCCGTTCGCCAACTGGACGACGTTCGAGCTCACCCGCTGCCGGGAGGACGACGACGAGGAGCCCACCACGGTGCGCGTAGCCGTCCTGTCCGCCCGCCTCCCGAAGTTGCGCGCAGCGCTCACGGCCGCCACCGAAGAGCAGCCGCCCGCCGACGAGGAGCAGGCGCAGCAGCCGCGCCGGATCCTCACCGAGGACGAGTACGAGGCCGCCTACGCCGCCGCCCGTCGCGCATTCGGCAGGTACACATTCGGCACCGTAAGCCCCGCGGTAGACGAAGCGGTCACGGCCGCACTCGCCACCGTCGGCATACTCACCCCCGCCCCCGAGGCCGAGCCCGACACCTGCCCCGCCATGTTCGCCGACCCCAACGGCATGTGGTGGCAGTGCGCCGAGGACGTCGACCACGACCCCGCCGACGGGCACGACGCCGGCGACTGGTCATGGCCGCACGCAGCCGAGCAGGTCAAGGCCGCGGAGCACCCCGCCACCGTCCGCGCTCAGGCGTTCGAGGAGGCCGCCACGATCGCCGAGCAGGTCGCAACCGAGATGCGCGCGTGCGACGGGACGTGGCCCGAGGAGTGGTCGAGCCGCGACGTCCGCGACGCCGTCGAGTCCGCCGCCGGCCGCATCCGCGCCGCCGCCGAGGCGCAGCAGCGACCGCGCAGCACGTCGTCAGCGGGACCGCCGCCACGCTGCCCGCACCGGCCGCCGCCGCAATCGCCGTCGCCCTCACCGTCCTCGCCGCCGGCGCACCCCTCGGCATGTGGACCCCGCGCATCCCCGACCGCCTCGCCCGCCGCACCCGAAAGGCCCCACCCGTGAAGCCCCTCGCCGCCACCGAGGACCCGCAGCGCGACCCCGAATGGTGCCACCGCCACGGATGCCACAGCAGCCAATGCCCCGGCCCCCACTAAGGAGCGCCCCGACCATGGGCATGATCCGCGATCACTGGTTCCGCGCCGACTACGCCAACGAGCCGTGCCGCTACTCCGCCTGCGGCCGGCCGCAGGCCGAACACGTCGAGTCCGTCGGCGAATGGATGGACCCCCGCCACTGGTTCCGGCCGTCGCTGCGCCGCCCCTCACGCTGCGCCCGATGCGCCCGCCTGTTCGCCCACTCCACGCACCACGGCAGCCGCAAGAACCGCCGCCTGTGGTGGCGCCGATGAAGTGCAAGCAGTGCGGCCGGCGCCTCACCCGCCCGGCCGCCGACAGCCTCGGCCCCGTCTGCCGCCGCCGCCAACGCGCCGCGCACGCCAAGCACGCCCGCATCGTCGCCGCCTACCGCGCCAAAGCGCACCGCATCATCCGCGACCGCGCCACACGCCAGCCCACCCCCGACCAACTCGCCCTCGACGAGCAGGAGAACGACTGATGGCCCGCAACATTGGAGCCGACGGCCGCACCGTCTACCGCGCCGTCATCGTCAAGACCTACGCCGACGGCCGCACGTACACCGCGCACGAAGGCCCGTACACCGAGCCCGGCCCCGCCCGCGCCCGCGTCACCTTCTGGGTCAACCGCATGACCGCGTACGGCGACGGCCGCAGCGCGACCGGGCACGTCGAGCAGGCGCACACCGTATGGGCACCCGTGGGCGAGCAGGTCGACCCCCTCGCCGCCGCCCGCGCCCAGGCGTACCGCGGCGCCGCCGACGCCCTCGACGCATCCGAGACGCTGCGCGACCTCACCGACGACCACATGAGCGACGTACACGCCGCCGCCAACGAGCTGCGCCGCCTCGCCGACGAGATCCACCTCGCCACCACAACCGCCGAGGAGTCCGACCAGTGACCCGCCGCACCATGGCCGAGCGCAAGCGCCGCGCCGCCGAGCGCGACACCCGCCGCGAGAGCCTGTTCGTCCTGCTCTCACGCGCCCGCCGCGGCGTACCGCTCACCCCCGCCGAGGCCGCCCTCATGTTCGCCCACGTCGAGGTAGAGCTCACGGAGGCCGACGAGCTACGCCGCACCGTCGCCGGACAGCAAACCGCCATACAGGCCGCCCACAACCGCACGGCCGCCGCCGAGGACGCCATACGCGAGGCCGAACAACGCGCCGAGCAGGCCGAGGAGCACCTCGCCCGCATCCGCAGCATGGCGGACGCGTGGGAACGCCGGCTCCCCGCGACCATCCGCACGGCCACGGCCGCCGAAGCCGTCCGCCGCGCCGCCAACGGGGACGACAGCCCGGTCATGTTCGCCTTCACGGCCGAGAAGACCGCCGAGGAGCAGCTCGCCAAGGCCCAGCGCCGCGGCGACATTTGGAAGGCCAAGGCGCACGAGATCGAGGAGCACCGCGACCGCGGCGAAGCCACGTTGCAGCGCGTACGTGACGCCGACGGTCTCGGCGCAGCCCTCGCCGCCGTCGCCGAACACGACGGACTCACCCCCGACGCCGCACGCGCGCACGCAGCGTTCACCGAAGCCGCCGAGTCACCCCGCGCCCGCCTCGCCGAGCAGCAGCGCGCGCACGAGATCGAGCTCGCCACCGTCCGCCGAACTTTGTCCGACTCCGAGACCCTCGGCCACCGCCTGTTGCAGCGCGCCGAGCGCGCCGAGGAGCGCCTCGCCGTCGAGCGCCGCCGTGGCGACGGATGGCAGCGGCACGCCCTCGACGCCGACCACAAGGCCGACCGGTACCGAACCGCATGGTTCGCCGCCCGCCGCGACCGCCGCGCCGACCGCGCCGCCATGGCCGCCGAACTCCCCCTCGTTCACGCCGGACGGCGGGCCCTCGCCGAGGCCGCCGAGCCGTGCAAGTCCAAGAGCGTGGGCAAGGACCACCCGATACACGAGTTGCTCGCCGCCCTCACCCGCGGCGACGCGCTCGACCGGCCCGCCGCCGTCGACCTCACCAGCCGGTACTACCAAGCGATACACGACGCGTACTGCCCGCGCTCCCACCGCCCGCGCCGCCCCGGCCGCGCCGCCGAGGCCAACCTCGCCGCCCTCGCCCGCCCGTAGCCGCCACGGCGCCCCGCACCACCGCGGGGCGCCCCCTCGACCGCCAGGAGCAGCAGCCCATGACGACCCCGCCCGCCGGACACCGCGCCGCCGTCGACCTCGCCGCCATCCGCGAGGCGTGGGGCGACCTACTCGCCGCCATCGACACCCCGCCCCGCGCCGAATGGCCACCCCGCGACTCCCGCGCCCTCGGAGTCATCGACCACGGCATCAAACCCGACCCGGGCCCCACCATCGGCCGCATGCCGCTCATCCTGCGCGAGCACCCCGCCCCCCTCAACGTCGACGCCCTCGACGCCGCCCTCGACGTCGAGCGAGCCATGTTCGACCTCGCCGACACAATCGCCGCCGCCGTGCAGCGCCCCGTACGGCGTGCCCTCATACAACCGAAGGCGACGTTCCTTCGGTGGGGCGAGGACCAGGCCGACCGCGACGATCCGGCACGATGGCACTACAAGGCGCCCACCTCGCCCGGATCCCGCGCGTACGGCCTCCACTGGGCCGCCGTATGGCTGGAAGGCCGCGCCCTCGACGAGCCCGCCGGCGACCTGTTCACGCCCATACCGGCGCTCATCCTCGACGACCTCGCCACCGTCGCCCACCGCGCCCGGCAGCGCGTCGAGAAGGCCCTCGGCCGCGACGGACGGACAACGACGCTCGCCGAGCCGTGCCCGTGGTGCAAGGGCGAGTTGACCGCCCGCACGCAGTCGGGGGGCGAGCCGTCCGTGTCCTGCTCGACCGGCGAGGCGTGCACCGCGCCCGCGCTGCTCGACCGCGGCCGGCGGATGTGGCGGGGCGCCGACTTGGTGGGGTTGTACGTGGCAATGGAGGCTGCACAGCGCCGCGAGGAAGAATCGGCAGCATGAGCCACGACATCGACATGGTGCGGTTCCTCCGCAACCGCTACGACGAAGACGAGCGCACAGCCCGCGCGGCCATGTGGGACGAGGAGTCGGGCGTCTGGACGGCGCGCCCACCCCAGGCCAGTTACGAGCGGTACACGGTCGCGGACTACTGCGATGACGGCGTGGTGGTCGTTACCCCGGAGAACGCCGACGCTGACGGTGTGGGCCGCCACATCGAACGCCATGACCCGGCCCGTGTCCTGCGCGAGGTCGACGCCAAGCGGCGGATCCTCGACGACTACGAGCGCTACGCCGCCGAACGCCGCCGCGAGTTGGGCGGCTGGAACACCGACGAGGTTTCGCCCATCCTGACGGCTCTTGCCGTCGTGTACGCCGACCACCCCGACTATCGGCCGGAGTGGGGGCTGTAGCCACCGAGAGGCGAACAACCCGAGGGGCGCCGGAAGTTGACCGGCGCCCTTTTGCTTGAACCGCTTGTGTACTCAGTGCAGCACTCAGTACAGTGGCGGAGCCGGACCACACCCGGCACACCGAAGGGAGCACCCCCTCATGAAGACATACGCCGTCCGCGGAGCCCGCACCAAGCTGACCGGCCACTACCGCCGCCCCGGTACCCGCGACCTCTACTGCGGCCGACCCGCGGGCGCCATCAACGACTACGCCCGCGAAGTGCACGGCTTCAAGCTCTGCGCCCGCTGCGTCAAGAACGAAGCCCTCGACCGCGCCGCCGCCACCGCCACCGCCGAGGCATGGCTCGACCAGGCGCCGACCGAAGTACAGCAGGCGGTCACCGAGGCCGCCGAGGAGCGCGCCGCCCGCGCATCCGTCCGCCACTACATCGCCCGCGAGTTCCCGCTCGTTGCCGACCTGCTCGACATCGACCGCAAGGCCGCCGAGGACGAGGCCCGTCTCGCCGCCCAGATGGTGACTGAGGCCGAGGCCACCGCGGGCACGTGGCGCGGCGAGTGGATCGGCGCCCGCGCCGCCTCGACTACGCCGACCCTGTTCGATGTCGACCCCGACACCGAGCAGGGCGCACTGTTCGCATAGCCCGACC
Source organism: Streptomyces dengpaensis (assembly GCF_002946835.1). Classification (NCBI taxonomy): domain Bacteria; kingdom Bacillati; phylum Actinomycetota; class Actinomycetes; order Kitasatosporales; family Streptomycetaceae; genus Streptomyces; species Streptomyces dengpaensis. The sequence continues at coordinate 5,278,183 of NZ_CP026652.1, read as the reverse complement.
GGCCCGCCCTCGGTTGAGGGCGGGCCCACCGAAGACAGGAGCACAAGAGATGAGCTACCCCGACGGCCCCCCGGAAAGCTGGACGTACCGCGAGCTGTACGACGACGTACGCGGCGCCCTGATCAACCCCGCAGCCCTCGACGCCCTACTCGCCAAGCATGGCGCCCAGCAGCCCAACGAGCAGACGCCGGCCGCGACGTACGTACACGTGAGCAGCACCAGCGACACCCCGGCGCCCAAGCAGCAGGCCGCCGCCGCCTCGGCCGCCGCCGCCCGCCTCGCCGAGGCCGCCCTCGCCCGCCGCGCATGGAAGGCCGTAGAGCCGGACATGCCGCAGATCATCGCGGACGCCAAACGGGCCGGACGGAAACCCCGCGACATCGCCCGAGACCTCGACACCGGCGATTCGTACGTCTACCGGATCTTGCGCGAGCAGCGCGCCGCCGTCGAGCAGTAGCCCACAACCAGCGCGGGCCCGCACCGGCGACCACACCGCCGTACGGGCCCGACTAACCACAGAGGGAGTAACCCCCGCCATGGCCAAGACCAACCCTACCCAGCCCAAGAAGCCGACCCCGCCCCAGCCCGGCTCACGCCCCAGCATCCGCGTAGACGACGCCCTCGCCGACGATCTCGCCGTCCTCATGTCGACCGGCGCCAACCTGTCCGACGCCATCCGCGCCGCCGTCCGACAGTCCGCCGACATGCACCGCACCGCATGGGCAAACGGCATCGTCCCCCGCGGTACCGCGCCCCGCCTGCTCGCCTACCAGTTGGAGCAGAAGCCGACCCGCGCACCCCGCCCGACCAGCCCGTATGCCGCCGCGTCCGACAAGCGACCGACGCCACATGCCACCGGCCGCCGCATCCCCGCCCCACCCATCGGACAGACCCACCGCGCATGACGACACCGCGCCCCGCCGTCCGACACAGCGGGGCGCACCCGTCCGACGCCCGTCCGGACGCCGCCATGTCCGCGCGCAGGAACGTTGCGCCGTGACCATTTCGTGATCTACAGTTGGCCGCGACCCCGGCGTGCCCGGAAACGGGGCCGGACGCATGCAGACCGAACGCCCCGCCGAAATCCCCCCGCGGCGGGGCGTTCGCATGCACCGTGCAACCTTCCCCCCACCCCACGCGTCACAGACTCCGCGAACAATCGCGTACCCGTGGGGGGACCACACCGTGAAGCACCACCGCACCACCGCCGCCGCACTGGCCGCCGTCGCCGCCCTCGCAGCGCTCACCGCATGCAGCAGCAGCGACGACGACAAGCCCGCCGCCAACGTCCCCGCGTACAAGATCACGCAGCAGGACGACAGCGGGAACCAGCGCAACGTGTCCGTCGAGGTCACCTCGACCAAGGATCTCCGCGCCGTATTCGACGACGTGGCCGCCAAGCTCACCGACCCCGCCGGCTACTTCGTGTCGATCAACTGCGCGACCGGCGGCACCGGCAAGGTGGACAACCGGCTCGCCAACGGCAGGAAGGCCGTAGGCAACATCGGCGCAGCCTCGACCGGCCTCGACGACGGCCAGACCGACTACAAGGCCAACACGGGCCGCACCTGCCCCGCGTAACGGCCCCGCCCCACAACGCCCCGTCGCACACCGCGGCGGGGCGTTTCGCATGCCCGCCCCATCGCCGACGAGAGGCCCGCCCATGCTGCCCGAAGACATCGAGCACCGGTTCGCATTCCACGCCGCGACCACCGACGAGAAGCGCGACGCCCACACGTCCGTACGCCAGGCGTGCCGCCGCCTCGCCGACCACATCAACGAGACGTGCCCCGACGGCCGCGAGAAGTCCCTCGCGATCACGGCCATCGAAGAGGCCATGTTCTGGGGTAACGCCTCCCTCGCCCGCCAGCAGTAGCAGCGGGCCCCGTGACCCGTGCAGGAGGTGACACCCCATGGCGCGCCCCATCACCGATAAAGACCGCGCCGCGGTGCGCCGCCTGCACGGCCAGGGCATGAGCCGAAACGACATCGCCCGCAAGCTCAGCCGCTCGCCGTCCACCGTGTCGAAGATCGCGACCGCGCTCGGCCTGTCTTTCGACCGCGCCGCCGAGGTCCAGGCCGCGACCGCCGTACGCAAAGCCGACCTCAGCGCACGCCGCGCCGCATTCGCCGAACGGCTACAGGACATCGCCGAACGCGAGGCCGACAAGCTGCACGCGCCCACCCTGTACTGGGAGTGGGGCGGCAAGGACCACAAGTACGCCGAGAAGACGGCAGACGAGCCGATCCCCGCGGACCGGCGCGCCATCATGTCGACCATCGCGACCGCAGTCGACCGCTCCCTGAAGTTGGTTCCGCCGAAGGACGACGGCGCCGCCGAGTCCCGCAGCGTGATCGGCGACCTTATGGCCGGCCTCGCCCTCGACTACGCCGCGCGCCACGGAGGGCCGCCGCCAGAGGCCGCCGCCGATGCGGAGTAACCTCGCCCTCTCCCCGAAGCAGATCGATTCGATCATGGAGGCCCGAGCCTTCCAGAACATTTGGGAAGGCTCGGTTCGCTCGGGGAAGACGATTGCGTCCTTGCTCCGGTGGCTGGACTTTGTGGCCAACCGGCCCGAGGGCGGCGAGCTGGTCATGGTCGGCCGCACCCGCGACAGCCTCGCCCGCAACGTGTTCGGCCCGCTCACCGACCCCACGATCTTCGGCAGCGTCGCGCAAGACATCCACTACACCAACGGCGCCCCGACAGCGAACGTCCTCGGCCGCACCGTGCATGCCCTCGGCGCCAACGACGCCCAAGCCGAGCCGAAGGTCCGCGGCCTCACGTGCGCCGGCGCGTACTGCGACGAGATCACCACTCTCCCCCGCACGTTCTACGACCAGCTCAACGCCCGATGCTCGGTCGAGGGATCGAAGATCTTCGGGACGACCAACCCCGACAACCCGAATCACTGGGCCCGCAAGGAGTACCTACTCCGCCCGCGTGAGACCCGGCTCCGTTCCTGGCACTTCGTCATGGACGACAACCCCGGCTTGTCCGAGGCGTACAAGGCCCGCACGAAGGCGTCGTATCGCGGCCTGTTCTACAAGCGCAACGTCCTCGGACTTTGGGTCATGGCCGAGGGCGCCATTTACGAGGCGTACGACGAGGCGACACACGTCGTCGACGAGCTGCCCGAGATGCGCCGCTACTGGCTCGGCATGGACTACGGCACCGTCAACGCGACGTCCGTGATCCTGCTCGGCGAGGGTGTCGACGGCCGCATGTACGCGTGCGCCGAGTGGCGGCACGACTCCCGCAAGGCGCTACGGCAGATGACCGATGCGCAGTACTCCGCGGCGATCCGCGCGTGGCTTGCCGAGCTCGGCATCACGCCCGAGTGGTCATTCGTCGACCCGTCCGCCGCGAGTTTCATCACGCAGGCGTACGAGGACGGATTCCCCAACCTCGCCAAGGCGACCAATGACGTCGTCGACGGCATCCGCAGCGTGGCATCCCTGCTCGCCGCCGGCCTGCTGCGCATCCACCGATCCTGTACCGGCCTGCTCGACGAGCTACCCGGTTACGTGTGGGACGAGAAAGCCGCCGAGCGCGGCGACGACAAGCCCATGAAGGTCAACGACCACAGCGTTGACGCGCTCCGCTACGCCGTCCACTCGACGGCGCACGAGTGGCGCCACCTACTCACCGCGCCGACGGAGGCGACCGACGAATGAGCCTGCCCGAGAACGGCGCAGCATGGCCGCCCCGCGAATGGGCGCCGATATACGACGCGATGCGCGTTGACGATGCTTGGTACTCCGGTGACCGTCACCGCCTCGCCCGCGTCTACGGCCACAACCCGCGCCCCGCGGAGCGCCGCCGACTGTGGGGGCGCCGCAACGCCGAGCACCAGCAGGGCCGCCGCGACCACCGGTTGCACGTCCCGCTTCCGAGCGATATCGCCTCGACGTCCGCAGACCTTCTGTTCGCGGACATGCCGACGATCACCCTCCCGGAAGCCGACGCCGCGACGGCCGACCGCCTCGCCGTCCTGCTCGACGAGGGCCGCGTGCAAGAGACCCTGCTCGGCGCCGCGGAGCAGGCCGCCGCCCTCAGCGGTGTGTTCCTGCGCGTCACGTGGGACCGCACCCTGACCGACCGGCCGCTACTCACCGTCATGCAGCCCGACGGGGCGATACCCGAGTGGCGTTTCGGCATGCTGCGCGCCGTCAACTTTTGGCGTGAGCTCAGCGGCTCGACCGAGGCGACCGTGTGGCGGCACATCGAACGCCACGAGCCGGGCCGCATCGTCCACGTCCTGTACGAGGGCACCGCCGACAGCATAGGCCGCGCCGTGCCGCTCACCGAGCACCCGGACACCGCGGACCTGGTCGGCAGCCTCGACGCCGAGGGCGACGGGCAGAGCATCGCCACCGGCATACGCGACCTCACCGCCACGTACGTACCCAACATGCTGCCCAACCGGCTGCACCGCGGCAGCCCGATAGGGCGCAGCGACTACGCCGGCGTACACGACCTGTTCGACGCCCTCGACGAAACGTGGACGTCTTGGATGCGTGACATCCGCCTCGCCCGCGCCCGGCTGATCGTCCCGGACAGCTACATACGCGGCCACGGCCCCGGTAACGGCGGATCGTTCGACGACGACCGCGAGGTGTGGGAGGCACTGAAGATCCCGCCGACCGAGGGCGCCGGTATCACCCTGTCTCAGTTCGCGATCCGTGTCGACGAGCACCAGGCCACGGCCGAGGCGATCGTTCGGCAGGCCGCGCAGACCGCCGGATACTCGCCGCAGTCATTCGGCCTCGACGGGGGCGGGCAGCCCATCACCGCGACCGAGGTCGACAGCCGCGACCAGCGCAGCATGGTCACGCGGAAGAAGAAGTCCGGCTATTGGCGCCACTCACTCGCCGAGATGCTGCATGTTCTGTTGCAGGTTGACGCCGTGCGGTTCGCGAGCGGGGTCACGCCGGACCGGCCGCGCGTCGAGTTCGGCGATGGGGTGGCCGAGAGCGAGCAGGCGACCGCGACCACGCTCGACCTGTTGAACCGCGCCGGTGCTGTGTCGACCGCGACGAAGGTCCGGGCGCTGCACCCGGAGTGGGAAGACACCGCTGTGCAAGCCGAGGTCGCGGCGATTCTCGCGGAGACCGGCGCCGCCGCCCCGGACCCCGTCGGGAACTTCCCGCTGTAGACGAGGGGGGCGTGCCGTGGCGATCCATCCGGGCATGGTCGAGGACCTCGCCGAGCGGACCCGCGACCTGTACGCCGCCGCCGAGGAACGCTTGTTGGGCATCATCGCCCGACAGCTCGCCGACGGGCACGACGCCCCAGGGTGGGCAGAGCGGAAGCTCGCCGCCGTGCAGCGGGTACGCCGCGCGTCGGGTGCCGTCGTCGACGAGCTCGGCCGCGCAATGTCGTTGGAAGTGTTCGACGCGGTGGCCGAGGCGTACAACACCGGGCACCGCGCCGCCGTTGCTGAGCTCGGCGTTCTCGACCCCCACGGAGTGCGCCACCTCGACGACGTCCTACCGGCCGCGCAGGCTGTCGACCGCCTCGCCGCCGAGACCGTCGACCTACTCACCGAGCGGCACCGGAGCATTCTGCGCGCCGTCGACGACGGATACCGCGCCGTCGTTGCCGAGGTGACCGCCACGCCGCTACTCGGCACCGGTACCCGCCGCCAGGCCACGCAGGACGCCATGACGCGGTTTGCAGACCGCGGCATCAGTTCCTTTACGGACCGTTCCGGCCGCCGCTGGCAGCTCACGTCTTACGCGGAAATGGCCGTCCGTACGTCCGTGGGACGCGCGGCGACCGAGGCGCACATGCGCACCCTCGGAGACGCTGGCGTAGACCTGGTGATTGTGTCCAACTCGCCGCGCGAGTGCCCGCTATGCCGTCCGTGGGAAGGCAAGATCCTTTCCATTGGTGGCCGCGCGGGAACGGTCGAGGTCGAGCACGCCATCGACGACGGCCGCATGGTCCGCGTCGACGTCGCGGGCAGCCTCAACGACGCCCGCCAGGCCGGACTACAGCACCCCAACTGCCGCCACAGCGTGTCCGCGTACACGCCCGGTATCACCCGCGTCGACGCCGCCGAGTCCGACCCGGAAGGCTACGAGGCAGGGCAACGACAGCGCGCCATCGAGCGGAACATCCGCAAGCACAAGAACCGCGCCGCCGCCGCCACGACCCCCGAAGCCAAGCGGGCCGCAAACGCCAAGGTGCGCCAGCATCAGGCCGCCATGCGCGAGCACCTCGCCGCCCACCCGGACCTACGGCGCAACCCCAAGCGCGAGGCCCCCGGGGCGAGCAACCTGCCCGCACCGCGCCGCACCGTGCCCGACGAGGCGCAGCAGGCCGCACGCATCCGTTCCGGCGACGACCTCACCCCGCGCGAGATGAGCGACGACCAGCTCAGCGCCGCCATGCGGCACGGCGAGTTGACCGAACGCGACCGCGCCCGCATCGAGACCGAGGCGGACCGCCGCGACACTGCCGCCCTGCTCGACCGCGCCGCACCGGGCGGACACCTGTCCGACGACCTGCTCGCTCTGTCCGACGACGACCTCGCCCGCGTGTTCGGCCACGTCGACGACCGCGACCGGTTGCGCATCATGGCCGAGACCGACCGCCGCGACCGCGCCGGACAGTTGCCCGGAGCCCGCCGCGACCTGCTCGGCCTGTCCGACGACCAGCTCGCCGCCCGCTACCGCGACGCCCCCGCAGACCGCGACGCCCTCGCCGCCGAGGCACACCGCCGCGACCTGCTCGCCCAGCACTTTCCCGGCGGGCAGCTCGCCGACCGCCTCGACGACGTCGGAGACGACGCCCTCGCATGGTGCATGCAGTACGCCGACGAGCGCGAGATCCTGCGCATCGCCGAGGAGATGGACCGCCGCGACGCCGCCGCCATGCCCGCGCCCGCGGCGACCGGCGACGCCGTCGACGACCTGCTCGCCGACCGCAACGCCCTCGCCGAGGCGATGGACCCCGCCCCCGATCCGGACGGGTGGGGCGCCCTCGCCGACGACGCCACGTTCGCCGAGCAACTCGCCGAAGCCGTCGACGAGAGCGGAGCAGGCGAGGAGGTACCGCGCATCACCCGCGCCGAGGCGCGCGCCATGTACGACGAGTACGTATACCGGCAGTACCTACAGGCCGAGGACGACCTACGGGGCGTTCTGCTCAACAAGAAGGCACAGGCCGCCGGACGAGCCCCTATCACCCTGTTCAGCGGTCCCGCACGCATCGCCCACGCGAACGCATCGGACGAGCTAAAAGAGTGGTGGGCCGAACACGGCCGCCTCACTCAGGCCGAGTTCATCGAGAAAGCCACCGGCCAAGCGCAGCGGTGGGCAGCCGGAGCCCGTAAGAATGAGTCCGACCACCAGAACAAACGCTGAGACCCGGGGGCGACCGCATGGGCACACGGCAGGACATCGCGCGAGCGATCCAGCAAGGGCAAGAGGCCGGCAGGACCGGCGAGCCGCCCACCGTATGCCCGTACGGCGCCGCCGACATCCTGCGCACCGCGTGGATACGCGGCTACGCGCAGACCGCGCCGAGCCCCACCCAGGGCGACGACGCATAGCGCACCCCACTGACAGCACCACCCGAGGGCCCGCCAGGAGCGGGCCCTTTTTGCATGCCCACACGCCCGCCAGGAGCGGGCCGACCAGCCCCAGGAGGGCACCCCATGACCACGGCGTTCCGGCATCCCCTGGCCACCCATACGGCCGACACCATCCTCGGTTACCGACGCGACGGACGCCCGATCTACGCCATCGCAGGAGGCGACGGCACCGGAGAGGGCGGACAGGGCGGACAGGGCGGACAGCAGGGCGACCCCGGCAACCAGCCGACCGGGCAGGACCCGGCCAGCGCAGCGCCGACCACGCCGCAGCAGCCCGCCACACCGGCCGCACCCGCGAACGAGGACCCCGCGGCGACCATCGCCCGCCTCACGTCGGAGCTCACCGCCGCCCGCAAGGACGCCGGAAAGTCGCGCGTGACCGCGAAGCAGCAGGCCGCCGACGACGCCCGCAACGAGCTCGCGCAGCAGATCGGCAAGGCACTCGGCATCGTCAAGGACGACGCCCCCGCCGACCCTGCGCAGCTCACGCAGCAGCTCGCCGCCGAGCAGGCCAAGGCACGACAGACCGCCGTCGAGCTCGCCGTTTACCGCACCGCGCCGGCCGCGGGCGCCAACCCCGACGCCCTGCTCGACAGCCGGGCGTTCGCCGACGCCGTCGCCGCGCTCGACCCCACCGACACCGACGGCATTACCGCAGCCATCAAGGCCGCCGTAACGGCAAATCCTCGCCTCGCCGGACAGGCACCCAAGGGCCCGGAACGGGGCGGAGCCGAATTCAACGGGCCGCCCGCCGCCGAGCGGAAGCCCGCAACCCTCGAACAGGCCATCGCCGCGCGCATGAGCAGCGGCTGACACCCCAGGAGTAAACCCCCATGGCTACTACGCTCGCAGAGGCCAAGCTCAACGCACAGGACGACGTCGACGTGCAGGTCATCGACGAGTTCCGCAAGTCCAGCGACATCCTCGACCGGATGACGTTCGACAACGTCGTTTCGCCGACCGGCGGCGACACCCTCACGTACGGATACCGCCGGCTGATCACCGAGCGCGGCGCGGACTTCCGCGCGATCAATGCGGAGTACACGTCGGCCGAGGTCACCTCCCAGCGCTACACGGTGGACCTGGTCCCCCTCGGCGGATCGTTCAAGGTCGACCGCGTCGTCGCCCGGATCGGCCCGGCCGCGTCCGGCGCCGTGACGCTGAACATGCAGCAGCTCATCAAGGCCAGCCGGGCAAAGTTCGCCGACGCTGTGATCAACGGCGACACCGCCGTCGACGCCAACGGATTCAACGGCCTGTCCAAGATCCTCACCGGCACCGCGACCGAGTACCTGCCGCTGACCAACGGCGTGAGCCTCGGCTACGTCGACTGGACCACGGTCGACACGAAGGCCGAGGCCCTCGCCGAAATGGCCCGCCTCGACGCCTGGCTGTCGCTCATGGACGACCGGCCGGACGTCATCTACGGCAACCGCAAGACCCTCGCCCTGTTCAAGATGCTCGCCGCGTGGGCCGACCAGATCGACAAGACGACCGACGCGTTCGGCCGTCCGGTCGTCGCGTACAACGGCATCCCGCTGGTCGACCTCGGCGCCAAGGCCGGAAGCAATACCGACGTGATCGGCCTGGTTTCCCGCGATGCCGACGGTGGCGGCGCCGGCGGATCCATCGCCAACCTCGGCGACCTGTACGCCGTGCGCTACGGCCTCGACGGTTTCCACGGTGCGAGCGTCGGTGGCGGCGCCCCGCTGCTGTCGACGTACCTCCCGGACTTCACCACGGCGGGCGCTGTCAAGACGGGCGAGGTGGAGCTCGGCCCCGTCGCCCCGGTCCTGAAGGCGACCAAGTCGGCCGCCGTGTTCCGCAACATCAAGAGCGCGTGAGGTCCGCCATGACGATGCGCATCACTGCGCCCGTCGCCGGATACAGCGGCGACGGGCCCGGCGGCATCCAGTTCCTCGACGGCATCGCCGAGACCGACGACATCGCCGTCATTGGCTACTGCCAGGGCGCCGGCTACGACCTCGACCCCCTCGACGACACCGCGCCGCCGGACCCCGAGCCCGAGCCGGACCCCGCCCCGAACGCCCCGCAGGCCAAGCCCGCGGGGCGTTCCGCTTCCCGCAGAAAGGGTGACGCCTGATGCCCCGCACCACGCTCACCGCGCAGAAGGTGACGGGGGCGACACCTCTCGTCCCCCTCACGTTCGGCCCGGTCGACGCCGCCAACGGCAACCAGTGGATCTACACCGGCCGCCGTCGACTGATCGTGAACAACGCCTCGGCCAGCCCGGTAACGGTCACCGTGCGCACCCGCACGCCGCTTGCCGTGGCAGGGCTCACCGTCCCCAACCGCGTCATCACGGTCGCCGCCGGAACGCTGGCGTTCATCGTCGAGTCCGCCGAGGCGCGACAGAGCACCGACGGAATGGTCTACGTCGACTTTTCCGCCGCGACGTCTGTCACCGCCGCACTGGTCGAAGATCAGTAGAGGGGGCCGCCGATGAGCCGCGTCTACGCCACCCCAGCGCAGTACGCCGCGTGGACCGGCCAGACGGCCCCCACCGGCGCCGACCGGCTACTTGCCCGCGCGTCCGAGGACATCGACGACGCCCTACGGACCGCGGTCTACGACACGGACGACGCGGGCATGCCGACCGACCCGGACATCGTTACGGCGCTCGCCGACGCGACCTGTGCGCAGGTCGAGTACCAGCAGGCGACCGGCGACGACGGGACCGGAGCCGCGGGCCGATGGGGCAGCGTCTCTATCGGCCCCGTGTCCCTGTCTGGCCGCACGGACACCGCGGCGGGCCCGTCCGGGCTCGACCTCGCACCGCGCGCGGACCGCGCCCTACGACGGGCCGGATTGCTGCCAGGGGTGATCTGTTGAGAGTCCCCGGCTACCTACTGCGGCACCGGATCACGGTCGAGCCGTATCTCGGCGTATCGGCGTACGGGCCCCGCTACGGGCCCAAGGTCGAGGACGTTCCCGCACTGGTCGACGAGACGATCAAGCGGGTACGGGACGCGACCGGAGCCGAGGTCACCTCGACCGCGCAGATCATCGCGGCCCCGGACCTCAACTGTCCTACCGGGTCACGTATCACCCTGCCGGACGGCCGCACCACGACCGCGCTCACCGTCGCCCACCACACCGCGCCAGGCCTCCCCGTCCCCGCGTCAACGGAGGTGAGTTGCGAGTGAGAAGCGCACCCATCAGATGGAACGGTGACGCCGCCCTCGCAGCCATACGGGCAGGCGCGGTGCGGGGCGTACGCCTCGGCGCCGAGCACCTGTTGCAGGTCTCCCGCGAGCGCGTACCGATCGAGGAAGCCACGTTGGAGCGGTCCGGGGTCGTGTCCGTCGACGAGTCGTCCATGACGGCCGTCGTCAGCTACGACACCCCGTACGCCGTCCGCCAACACGAGGAACTGACCTACCGCCACGACGCGGGCAGGACAGCGAAGTACCTCGAAGGCCCCTTGCACGAGGAAAACGGCACGATCACCGAGATCATCGCCGCCCAAGTCCGGAGGGCGATCCAGTGACGTTCCTGGTCGCCATCGTCGACGGCCTCGCCCGCCTGCTCGACACAGCAGGCGTCGCCACCTACCGGCCCGACGGCATATACGCCCCGACGGATACGGCGATCACGGACACCGTCATGCCCGACAGTCCGGACCGCGCCGTTGTCCTCACCGCCTACGACACTGCCGACGATCCCGCGCTCACCGACTGCACTGTGTTCGTACAGGTACGCACCCGCGCCGGTACCGACCCGCGCGCCGTGGCCGACCTCGACGAGGCCGCATTCGGTGTGCTGCACGGCCTACGCAACCAGCAGTTCGGCACCGCGCACGTGCAGCTCATCAAGCGCGAGAACACCGCGCCGATGGGCGCCGACGCCAACGGCCGCCACGAGCGGACCAGTAACTACACGCTGCGCGCCCAGCGCCCGCAGTCCGACCGCCTCGAATAGGAGGAGCCCCCCATGTCCACCCCTGTTGAGACAGAGACCGCGCTCGCGCGCCGGTACCGCCTCGAACTAAACACCGGCACCGACGCCGCGCCCGCGTGGGCGATCGTGCCCGGCGTCAAAGACTTCGCGCCGAAGGTCGATCAGACCATGCAGGCGTCCACGACGTACGAGGACGAGGGTTGGGCCGACCAGACGCCCACCGAGTACGCGTGGAGCATCGAACTGACGATGCTGCACCGCTGCCACCCCGTCACGAAGGCGTTCAACGCCGCTCAGGAAAAGCTCAGGCTCGCCGCGGAAGCGTTCGGCGACGCGGGCAAGGTGCACGTTCGCTGGTACGACCGTGAGGGCCGCGACGAGGCGTACGAGGGCCGCGCCCTGGTCAAGTGGGAGCAGGACGGCACCGCCACTGACGACCTTGACTCCGTCAAAGTCACGCTCACCGGCAAGGGCAAGCGGACCGCGATCACCAACCCGCTCGCGGCGTAGGAAGGCTGATCGATGGCCTTTCAGGCACTGGGGGAGTTGCTCGACGAGACACTCGCGCTCCCCATCAAAGACAAGACGTACACCATCCCGCCGCCGTCCGCGGCAACCGGCCTGCGCGTGCAGGCCATCATGCAGGCCGCCGCGGTGGCCGCGGACGGAGGGCAGGTCGACGAGGCCGTTTTGGCGGATGCCGCCGAGCGCGACATGTACCGCGACGTGCTTGGCACCGCGCACGCTGAAATGGTCGCCGACGGCGTTACGTGGCCTGTGCTCAAGCACTGCGCCGTGACCTCGATGGTGTGGATCGTGCAGGACAAGGGCGCCGCCGAACGCTACTGGAACAGCGGCGGCGACCCTTCTCGTCTGGCCCCGAACCGGAAGCAGCGCCGCAGCTCACCGGCTGCGGCGAGCAAGACCCAGTCTCGGGGCTCCACGAGTGGTACGAACTCCCGCCCGGCCAAGTCCGCCGGCGGAAAAAAGGCCGCGCCGCGCGCGTGAGCTGGGCGCAGATCCTCGACGAGTGGCCGCTCGTCGAGGCCGACCTACACGAGACGTACGGCATCGACATTGGGGCGCCCGGCCTGCTCGATACCCGCTCCTGGCGATGGCTGCGCGTCCGCATCCTCGGCCTGATCTCGGCCGACTCCCGCCTTAACCGGCTGCTCAACCCCCCACCCGACGCGCCAACGGCGCGTAAGTAGCACCGCGCCCCGCGCGGCCCCCATACGAGAGGAGGCCCGCGCATGGCGCTGACTGTGGGCGAGCTTGCCGCCACGATCACCGTGGACGACAGCGAGGCCGAACAAGGCCTCGACACCTTCCAGTCCCGTTTGCGGTCCGCCCTATCTCGCATCACCCAGCGGGCCCGCGAGGGTGGGCAAGACGCCGGCGACGCTCTCGGCGAGGGCATCGAAGAGGGCGCCAGCGAGGGCGCCGAAGCTGCCGGTAGCAGCATCACCGACAACCTGAAAGGCCTCGCCCTCGGGGCGATCGGCGGCAGCCTCGGCGCCGCGCTCATGTCCGGTATCGGCGCCGCGCTCGAGCAGGAGCAGATAACCGCCAAACTCGGTGCGCAGCTCGGCGCCACCGGGCCCGAGGCGGAGCGGTACGGGCACATCGCAGGCGAGCTCTACGCGAACGCCATCACGGAGGATATCCAGGGCGCCGCGGACGCGATCAAAGCGACCATGAATGCGGGATTGCTGCCGCCGGACGCGACGAACGACCAGATCGAGAGCATCTCTACGAAGCTCTCGGACCTGTCCACGGTCCTTGAGATGGACGTGGGCGACGCCGCCAACGCGGCCGGCGCCATGGTCCGCAACGGTCTGGCGAAGAACGCCGAGGAAGCTCTCGACATGCTTACGCAGGCGTCCAACCAGGGCGCCAACCGGTTCGGGGACTTGGGCGACACGATCACTCAGTCCGCGAACAACCTGCACCATTTCGGGCTGACGGGCGAGGAAGCGTTGGGCACGGTCCTGCAAGGCCTCGACGCGGGCGCCCCGTCCGCGGAGACCCTCACAGGCGCGCTCGAAGAGATGGCCGCGAACGCGTCATCGTCCGCGGATGTGTTCACGAGCCTGGGCCTGAACGGCAAGCAGATGGCGAAGGATTTCGCCGAGGGTGGCCCCGCAGCGGGCAAGGCTCTTGACGACCTGATGGACAAGCTGCGGCAGACAAGGGATCCGGCCAAGCGCAGTGCCGCAATGGTGGCGCTGTTCGGTGAGGAAGCCCTCACGATGCAGGACGCGCTGTTGGCGGTGGACCCCTCGCAAGCATCTGCGCGGCTCGGTGATTTCAGCGGAGCAGCGGACACGGCAGGCGACAGTTTGCACGACAACGCCGCGACGAAGGTCGAGCAGTTCAAGCGCAGTTTGAGCACGACGTTTATCGACATGCTCGGCAACCAGGTTCTTCCCCGGCTGGAAGGGTTCTTCGAGTTCGCGCGGGAAAACTCTGGGCTTCTGATCGGTCTCGCCGCGGGTGTGACTGCGGTCGGCTCGGCGTTCTCGCTCGCTGCCATTGGCGTGTGGGCGATGAATTCAGCGATGCTCGCGAACCCCATTTTTTGGATTGTTGCGGGTGCCGTCGCTGCGGTCGCTGGCGCGGTGATATTGATCGTCCTGTACTGGGACGAAATCAAGGCCGCAACGCTCCTTGCGTGGGATTGGGTGGTTGGCAAGATCACCGAGGCCAAGGATGGGATCATGGTCGCGGTCGGTTTCCTCGGCCAGATTCCGGGTCTCGTCGGCGACTGGTTCGGCGATATGAAAGACCAGGCCGTACGCAAGAGTACCGATCTTGTTACGTGGCTGAGGGGCTTGCCGGGCAGTATCGGGTCTGCGATCGGCGGCATGGGCAGCACGCTGCGGGGCGCCGCAACACGCAGCTTTCAGTCTTTCCGTGACGCGTCGGTGCAGAAAGTTGCGTCGTTCATTACGTGGGTGCGGGGCATCCCGGGGCAGATATCCCGCGGTATCGGCTCGCTGTCTGGTCTGCTGTCCGGTAAGGGGCAGGACGTTGTACGCGGCCTGTGGAACGGCATCAAGTCCATGGGTTCTTGGTTGCGAGACACGCTCATTGGATGGGCGCGCAGCATCATTCCCGGGCCGATTGCTAAAGCGTTGGGCATTGCCTCGCCGTCGCGGGTGATGCGCGATCAGATCGGCCGTTGGATTCCCGCGGGCATCGTCGAGGGCATCGAGGACGGGTCCGGAGCGGTGGGTACGACCATGCGGAACTTGGTCTCCGTGCCGACCACCGGGCAGGCCACGGCGGCGCATGTGGCCGCGCAGTCCGGCGGCGCGGTGTCCGGCAGCACCCGGGCGAGCGATGTGGTGCGTATCGGCTCGGACGGCAGCGCGTTCGGAGACTTCATCATGGGCGAGCTTCGGAAGGCCGTAGGCACGCGTGGCGGGAACGTCCAGTTCGCTATCACGGGAAGGAGCGCGTAAGTGGCATTCCCGGAAACGCCCTTGGGGCTGCGCGGTGAGTTGCGCATCGGTTCGCAGTGGCAGGACATCACCGCGGACCTGTACACCCGGGGCCCGATCACGCATACGCGGGGGCGCCCGTACCGGTCGAACGCTGCGGATCCGGCGCAGTGCACGGCGACGATCCGCAACCTTGCTGGGAAGTACGTGCCCCGTAACCCTGAGGGCGAATGGTTCGGTCTGTTCGGCCGCGGAACTCCGTTCCGTATCAGCATCGCTGCGGGCCCGTCCTACCTGGCTACGACCGACGGGACCGGCAGCACCAACGGCGCCCGCACCCCCGATGCCGCGGCCCTCGACATCGTCGGCGACCTCGACGCGCGATTCGAGGCCACCCTCGACAACTGGGGCGCCGCCGGATCTGTCGAGCTGTGCGGTAAGGGCGCCATCACCGGTAACCAACGTTCGTGGCTCCTGATGATGCGTGACGGGCGCCTGCACTTCGAATGGTCCGCGGATGGCGCCTCGACGATTCAGGCGGACTCTACGGTGCTGCTGCCCATTCCGGCATCCCGGCGCATCGCCGTACGGGTGACGCTCGACGTCAACAACGGCGCGTCGGGCAACACGACGACGTTTTACTACGCCGACACGATCGGCGGCACGTGGACGCAGCTTGGCGCACCGGTGGTCAACTCCGGTACGACGTCCATTTTCAACGGGACGGCCGTGCTGGCCGCTGGCAACGGGTGGCCCGAGCTGGCCTTTCCCGGGCCGTCCGGCAAGGTTCACGCGTTCGAGCTGCGCAACGGGATTGGCGGCGCGGTGGTCGCAAGCCCTGACTTCACGGTTCAGACGCCCGGCGCCACATCATTCGTTGACGGCGCAGGCCTCACGTGGACCGTGTTGTCAGGGAGCGAGATAACCAACCGGTTGACCCGGTTGGAGTACGAGGTACCCGAGTGGCCGCCGGAATGGTCGGCGTCCGAGCAGGACGCATGGACGTCCATCACGGCCGCGGGCATCCTGCGCCGCCTCGGACAGGGCGCAAAGCCCCTCGCCTCGACACTGCGCCGCCGTATCCCCTCGTACAAGCCTCTCGCGTACTGGCCGATGGAGGAGGGGAAGAACGCCGAGCAGGCCTGCTCCCCTGTCGCGGGTGTGAGGCCGCTGCAACTGGGGCCGGCGAACTGGGCCGCGGCCGACTCGCTCGCGAGCTCCAACGCGCTTCCTACGATCGACTCGTCGACGTCGACCGCCTGCGACATGTACGGCCGTGTTCCCCCGCCTCACACGACCGTGACGCGGTGGTCGGTCGAGTGGGTGTACCGGCTCGACACGGTCAACACCACGCTGCGCACACTCATGCGGATCGTCAGCGTTGGCACCATCCGCGAGTGGTTCATCCAGCAGCGCAACGACATGACCCGCATTCTCGGCAAGGACGACGACGGCAAGACCGTCTATACGCAGGACATCGGTACCGGGGCCGACCTGTACAAGCAGTGGATACGGGTTCGGTTCGCTGCCATCCAGAACGGCGGCACCGTCGACTGGAACATCACGTGGACGGACGTTGGCGGCGACGCCGGATTCTTCTCCGGAAGCGTGGCGGGCAACGTGGGGCGCCCAACTGGGGTGGCCTCGCCGCCCGATGGCTACTCCTCCGACCTCAACGGAATGTCGCTCGGCCATATCTCCGTGTGGACCACCGACAGCACGCCCGCATTCGACAAGGCCATCGACGCATGGACGGGTGAGACCGCGGGCGCGCGCATGGTCCGGCTGTGCCAGGAACAGGGCGTGCCGCTCACGATCGTGGGCAACATCGCCGATACCGCACCGGTAGGGCCCCAATCGCCGGCGCCCCTGCTCGACCTGCTGCGCGAGTGCGCCGAGGCGGACGGCGGGATATTCGGCGAAGTGCAGGACCGGCGCGAGCTCATGTACCGCACGCGCGCCAACCTCTACAACCAAGAGCCTGCGCTCACGCTCGATTACGCCGCCGGGCAGGTGGCGCCGCCGTTCAAGCCCGTCGAGGACGACACCGTACGCAACAGTTGGGAGGTCAGGCGCGCGGGTGGATCCAGTGGTACCGCGGTCCTCGACGAGGGCCCGCTCTCCGTCCTCGACCCGCCGGACGGGATCGGCCTGTACGAGGACTCAGCGTCGCTCAACCTGTTCGAGGACGAGCAGGCCGAGCCGATGGCGAATTGGTTGCTGCACCTGTCGACGTGGGATGAGGCCCGATACCCGTCGGTCACGGTCCTGCTGCACAAGGCGCCCGAGCTCATCCCGGCCGTTCTCGCACTGCGCGAGGGCGACAAGATTCGCATCGTGAACCTGCCTAAGCGGTTCACCGGGTCGGGCACTGCCGAGCTGCTCGTCGACAGCCTCGCCGAGACGCTCCTCCCGCGTGCATGGACGATCACTTTCAACTGTTCGCCCGCTGGCCCGTGGACCGTTGGCGTCACAGATGATCCGGTCCTCGGCATCGTCGACAGCGGCGCAACCACGCTCGCCGAGGCGGTCGACACCGACGACACTGTGTTGCTGATCAACGTTGCCGACGGCCTGCCGTGGCTGTGGGAGACCAATTTCGACATCTGGGTCGCTGGGGAAACCATGACCGTCACGGCTGTCATGGGCGACGTCGGCGACGACTTCAACCGGTCTTACGTGGGTGGGTGGGGCACCGCGGATACCGGCGAAGCGTGGACGTTCATCGGTGGCAGCGCCTCGGACTACAGCGTGCAGGGGGTGTGACCGTGGCAGACCTGTACGCCTCATACACAGCGCTCGCTGCGAGCGAGGTCGAGGGCATGTCATACGAGCGCCGTAGCGTGCCCGTGACGGGCACGACGTGGTCGGCTATCGCCATTCACGGTGGCGGCATCGAGGCCGGATCTGGCGAGATGGCCCGCGCGGTCGGCGCCGGGCTCATGAACCACTACGAGTTCGCCGGGATTAAGAGCGCGAACAACTGGGACTTGCACGTCACCAGCACGAATTTCGACGAACCGACCTGCTTGGGCATCGTCACGGCTGCGCGACGCTGCCTGTCCTTCCACGGCTACACCGGCACTACGGACGTGGCTGAGACGTCCCTCGGTGGCCTCGACACTGCCACCGTGGCCCGCGTTCAAACCGCGCTGCAATACGCCGGATTCCGCGTGATCACTGCCGCGCAGGAGATCAACGGTAGCGACCCCGCGAACATCGCCAACAAGACGACGATCACAGCGGGTGTTCAGATCGAGATGAGCGCGGCCCTGCGTGCGTCGTTCTTCCCGAACGGCGACACGTCCAGGGCGATGCGTGACAGCGGGCAGCGAACGGCCACGTTCAGCCGATACGTGGCCGCGATCCGGTCCGTGTTCGATGGACAGGGCACGGTGTCGCAGGGCAGCGTGAACGTGAGCCGCTGGACGACCGTCCCCTACAGCGCCGCGGACATCGACATCGTGGCGGGCATGAGCACCGACAAACTCGCCGTGGGTGGCTCCCAGTTCCTCAACTTGGCGGGCCGCTTCGTGGACGTGAATAACGCCTACTTGGCGCGCGTCGCGTTCAACACTGACCAAACCGTCACGCTCACATTGCGCAAGCGGGTAGCGAGCACGGAGACGCTCCTCGCGACGGCCGCCAACACGTCCGGCCTTACGCACGCCGCGGGCCGCATGTTCACGGTGCGGTTTCAGATCACCGGCAGCACGCTGCGGGCGAAAGTCTGGCTTGCGGGGGCCGCGGAGCCGTCGGAGTGGTCCGTGACCACGCCAGACACCAGCCTTACCGCGGCGGGCGCGGTCGGTACCCGCTCCATCCTGTCGACGACGAACACCAACGTTCTACCGGTGGTCGCCAGTTACGACGGATTCCGGCAGCTGGCCCCGCAGCGTATGCGGGTGGTGCGGTCCGTCAACGGGATCACGAAGGCACAGCAGGCAGGCGCCGCCGTCCGGCTCGCCTATCCGTCCATCATCGCTCTGTAAGGAGGCTCGGCACTGTGACTCAGTGGCAACCGGGCATGGTCATTACGGCCGCGCGGCTCATCGACGGCCCGCCGACGATCACCACCTCGGCCGGGCTCACCCCGGGCTCCGGGTTCACCGTCAACGACTTCCGCGGCTACCGGTGCGGAAAGAACGTCGAGCTGAACATGTACCTGTTCCGGTCCGGGGCGACGATCCCCGTATCCGGAACGGGCAACTTCACGCCCGATGTTGCCGCCTGCACTGTGCCGTCCGGGTGGCGCCCCACCAGCGGCACGACTAACGGCAACTGGGACGACGGCACCGCCGAGGGCGGATTCGTCATCGGCACGGACGGTATCTGCACGCTCCGCACCACCAACGGTGAGGCCATCGTGGGCGAGGCGTCGAGCGCCGGAAACGGCAGAAACGTCCGCTTGCACATCACATTCATTCTGGACAACTAGGCCACCGCGCCACCCGAACACCCCGCACGCCCCGCGCACCGCGCCGGGCGTTTTTTCATGCCCTGGAGGCATCATGACCAGCACTTGCCGCGGTATCGACGTGTCCGCCTATCAGGCCTCGATGGATTGGGCCGCGCTCAAGTCCGACGGTCTCTCTTTCGCGTTCGCCAAGGCGTCCGAGGGACAGAACACGCGTGACGCCCGGTTCGCCGCGCACATCAAGGGCATCAAGGCCGCAGGCCTGATCGCCGGCGCCTACCACTTCGCCTGGCCGAACCAGGACCCCGCCCGCGAGGCTGCGAACTACATCGCCGCCGTCCGTCCGCACGCTGGCCCCGGGTTCCTGCACTGGCTCGACCTGGAGGCGTACAGCGACCGCCGCAACTACCGCGGGCGCACTGCCGAGCAGATCCGGGCGTACGCCGCCGCGTGGATCGCCGCCGTGCAGAAGGCGTTCCCTGGGCAACGTGTCGGCATCTACACGAGCGCCGACGACATCGCCCACGGCCACGTGCCCACGGGCGTACCGCTGTGGTACCCGGCGTACCCGGGCGCGAGGGTCGACACGTTCGCCGAGGCCGAGGCAGCGAGCAGGCCCACCCCGTCCGGGCGCACCGTCACGATCTGGCAGTTCACCTCCACCCCCGCCAAGGGCCCGCGCGTCGACTCGAACCTCTGCTACATGTCCGCGTCCGCGCTGCGTACGTGGGCCGCGGGCGACACCGCGCCGAGCAAGCCGTCGACGCCGAAGCCGTACAGCCCGCCGCCGTTCCCGAGCGGCCTCGCCCCGAACAAGGCCCGGCCGTCCGCCGTGACGCTTCAGCGCGCGCTGAAGAAGGCCGGACACATGGCCAAGAGCGTTCCGGAGTCCCCGAACTACGGGCCGAAGACTCAGGCCGCCGTCGCCAAGTTCCACAACGCGCACCCGCAGTACCGCGCCGCGGGCAAGAGCTATGACCCCGCGATCGGCCCCAAGGGTTGGGCGGCTCTGTTCCGCCTCGCCTACGGCAAGTAGGCCACCGAAAAACCTCGAGCATCGCCGCCCGCCCGGCATCGCGCCGGGCGGGCCCCACCCCTCACACCCCCGGAGCAACCCCCCATGAGTCCCGCCGCCAAGCGCACCGCCCGCACGGTGTTGCAAACCCTGCTCAGTCTCGCCGCCGTCCTGCCCGCCCTCGTCGACACGGACGGCATCGCCGAGGCCCTGCCGTGGCTCGCCACCGCTGCCGCGGGCGCCGGCGCCCTCGCCCGCATCATGGCCATGCCCGCTGTCGAGCGCCTGCTCGACCGCCTCGGCCTCGGCCTGGTCGACAACGACGGGAGCCCGAGCGCGTGACGATCCCGCCCCCGCACGACCCCGTCTCTGTTGCCGTGGAGCTGGAGAAGCTACGCGGCACCATGGCTGAGGGATTCGCCCGCGTAGATGGGTCCCTGGCCCTGCTCGTACAGCGTGGCGACCAGACCGATAAGGCCATTGACGACCACGAGAAGCGGCTCGACGCCCTCGAACGCAACCGGTGGCCGCTCCCTGCCGTGGCCGCACTGACGGGCGTTGGTGCGCTCGCCGTGTCCGTGTGGCAGATGGCCTCCCACTGAATCGCAGACGCCCCCCGTACGGCCACACAGGGCCGCGACGGGGGGCGTTCTCTGCGTTCCCTGAACCAGTCCACCCCAACGCCGTACCCTCGAAACATGGCTGAGCACCTGGGGGACCGGATCGCCCACCTTCGGCGCATGGCGAGGCTGACCCAAGAGGCACTGGCGGAACGATCCGACCTGTCCGTGGACACGATCAAGAAGCTGGAGCAGAAGCGGAAGCACTCCGCCCGGCTCCCCACTCTGCACGCCCTTGCGAAGGGCCTCGGCGTCGAGCTGACCGCCCTACTTGGCGACCCGCCCGGCGTCCCCTCAACAGGCGAGGTCGACCCGCCCGAGCTCGTCAGCTTGAGGCGTGCCGTGATGCCCCCGTTGTTCGCCCCGCCCGCGGAGCCGAGCGACACCGAGCGCCTCACCGCGCGGCTCCTGCGCCGGGAGATCGCGGACGCATGGACGCTGTACCACGCTGCGGAGTTCGGGCGCCTCATGACCGTGCTGCCCGGCATCATCAGCGACGCGCGGTTCACCGCCTCGGTAGGCAATGCAGGCGACCGCGCGACCGGACAGGCAGCTCTCGGCAAGTCCCTCCAGCTCGCTGGCCACCTCGCGATCCGGCTCGGCAAAATCGACCTCGCTCTGTCCGCGCTCGAACGCGCGATGACCGCAGCCGACCAGTCCTCCGACCCCCTGCTCACGTCCATGGTCAGTAACAGCGTGGCCTGGAACTACCAACGACAGAACAGGCTCGACGACGCAACGAATCTCGCCGTCTACGCCGCCGACAAGGTCGACCGGGAACAGGCCGACACCGCCGAAAAGGTGCGCGTGTGGGGCGGCCTGGTCATGTCGGCCGCGACCAGTGCGGCACGTTCCGGGGACTACGACACAGCCAACGACATGATGACAACCGCCGAGGACGCCACCAAGAGGCTCGCCAAGCTACCCCCACCCAGCGACAGCAAGCTCGTGTCAGTGTTCAGCCGCTCCTCGGTCCGCATCGAACGAGTACGCCTCGCCGTGCAGCACGCACGGCCCGAGGAAGCCCTACGCCTCGCCAAGGGCATGCGCCTGTCGGCCGACACGCCTCCGTCGTGGCGTACGTGGCTGCTCCTCGACGTGGCGCGGGCACACGCCGACCTCGGCGACGCAGAGGGAGCTGTGAGAGCCCTCACCAGGCTTTATGAGGTGGCGCCCGGATGGATGGCGCACCACACCCTTGCCGTGGCCATCGTGAGCGACCTGTGGGCCGGGCCTGCGCGCCCTCCTGGGCTGCGGAAGCTCGCCGAGTTCCTCGGAGTGGCCGCGTAAGGGCGCAAAAGGGGGACGTTCCGTCCCTGTGAGCCTGCCCGCCCTCGCATGAGGCTGGTCGTCAGACGGACGACATGAGGGGCTGGCGATGGCGCACACCACGAGAGAGCGACTGTCCGAAGCGATCGACCTGTTCGGCCACGACGGCGCGTTGGTCGTGTTCCACGACCATGACGACCCGTGCGGCACCACCGCGGAAGGTGCGGACCTCCCCCCGCTCACGCGGCTCGACTCCCAACACCCCGAACTGAGCGAGAAGGTCTCCAAGGCCAACGCTCGGAGTCGGGGCGAACTCCTCTAGTGGCTCGGACGATGAGCCACCTGACGATCCCCCCGGCCGCCGACCTGTCGTTCCCGCAGTTCCAGGGGTGGGCTTGTGTGTTTTGCAGCGCCTCATTCATGCACGGCCGCCCTGCTCAAAGCGTCGGCAGGACCCGCGACCGAAACGGCAACCCTGACGTCGAGGTCTACGCCTGCGCGATCCCCTGTAAGCCGATGCAAGGAGACAAGCGGTGAGACTCATCTGTTGCCGATGCGACCGAGGGATCGAGCCTGGGGAGCGGCCACAGCAGCACGTCCATGACCGCAACTCGGGCGCGCCGCTCGTGAACTACAGCCACCGTGACGGCTGCCCACCGCGGTACCCGAAGGCCCCCGCTGCGTGCGTTGCGTCGCGCGTGTAGCGGAAGGGTCCGCCGTCGGGTCCCCGTCCGACTGCGGGCCGCTCATGAGACGACCCCCGGCACCTCAACAGGCGCCGGGGGTCGTTGCTGTCCTGCGCCGCTATGGAAGGTCGTCGCTCACAAGGTCGGCGACGGTTACGCCCATGGCGCGGGCGAGGGCGTAAAGGACGTCGAGGTGGCAGCCGTGGCGGCCGGATTCGAGAGAGACGACTGTGCGCGGGGCAAGGCCAGCGTCGTGTGCGAGCTGTTCTTGGGTGAGGTTCCGCCGACGCCGCTCGGTTCTCACGCGGTCGGCGACGAGGCGCCGGAAGTCCGGGAGGCCGGGCGGGGGATCGTGCACCTGACTACGCTCACGGGATCATGGTGAGGAGTCACGGCAGAAAGTTGCCGATTGTGTGATCACGAACGCCTAGGTAGCCTGAACCATCCGTTCCGCTACGGCGCGCCTGCGCCGGATGGTGCGGGGTCCGTTCAGGGCTGGTAGACCCCTGGCGGAACACGACAGGGCCCCGGGCGCTTCACCCGGGGCCCTGTCTCCTTTGTGGCCTAGCTGTCTGACCTTCGGTTATGCGCCATGCGGCCAGTTAAGCGTTTTACCTTCATTGTCGTGGAACAGCGTGCCGTTCCAGTCCCACACAATGTGCGCAGTTCCGTTCATCCCCATACCAAGAACGTACCCGGCCCCACTGACATCCTCGCCGCAGCCGCCGTAGCAGCGGGCGCCGCAGCCGCCCTAGCTGCGGGCACGACAGCCCGCGGGCAACCCCACCCCCGGGTGCCGTTACAGCGGCCGGGGCAGGCCGCTGAGGCGGCGGAGCAGGCCGCTGCAGCGGCGCGGCGGGGGTCAGTCCCCCAACCCCACCAGGTTGGGAATCTCCTGCGTGGCGAACCACAGCAGCTCGTGGTCCTCGGCCCCGTCGACAATGAACTGGGCGTCGTCGTCCCCGACATCCGCCGCGCCGAGCGCCCCCGCCGCAGCGGCGACATCCTCCTCGGCATCGCCCGAGTCGACGTGCACGGCGGCCGCCTTCGCCAGCGGCACCGCCCCGGAGACCCGCACCTCGCCGAGCGCCTCGGGATCGAGCCCCCGGTCGGGATCGGCGACCGCGGCCCGGTCCGGGACGTCGACCGCGACGACAACCCGCCGCCGCGCCACCCCCGGATCGACCGCGAGCAACCGCAGCGAGGCCAGCGCGGCACGGCTGAGCGCCGCGTATTCGAGCTCCTCGATGTCGTCGGAGAGGTACCACTCACGCAACGCGGGCGTGACGGCGTACGCGACGAACGGTCCCGCCTCCAGCTCCCCCGTCTTGTACGCCTCGGCGAGACCGGAGAGGGTCAGAGGGACGTAGACGCGCATGGCTGGCCACTTTCGTAGTCGGAGGGCTCCGGAGGAGGGCGGTCCCGCGCCTCCCGCAGGAGCCTTCAGGATACGTGCGGGCGTCCCCTTTCGAGTCCCCATCCGCACCCTCCGGGGCGTCCACCCCCGGCCCGGGATTCACCCGGTACACCCCGCTCCCCCCAAGGCTCCGACACCTCCCGGCCACCCTGATAGGTGAACTTTCGGGCCGCTACGGCGCGCGCTCAGCGTCCTTGCGAAGGCCCGCTCCCGCCTCGTACAAGATCCCCAACGCAAAAGTTACCGCCCGGTATCAACCGGGCCCAGCGAGCGGGGACGACGCATGAACAAGGTGATGACCAGGACCAAGCGCCACCCGGGCACCCGCCCGCCCGGCCGCCAGGACACCCGCCGCCCGGGCACCACACCACCCCGCTCCCCCGGATCGGGCACACCCCGCAGGACCCCGGACAACAGCCCGCCTTCGACACCGCCCGGCTCAGGCACGTCCCGCCCAATCCCGACCACACCGACCACACCGCCGAGCACCCTCCCGCGAACGGCATCGACCGGCGCCCTCCCAGCAACGGCGGCAACCCGCAAGCCGCCGCGCCCGACGCCCAACGGCGACGGCGGCCCTCCGGGCGCCACGATGCAGCCCCCTGGCGGCGGAGCCCCGCCCCGCCCCACCGACCTCTTCGCCGACCGCCTGCTCGCCGTACTGAGCGGTCAGCGCCCCGTCCACTGCATGCTGCGACACACCGCGGGCCGTGCCTACGACGAACTGGCCTGGCTCGCCGAACGCGGCCCCCTGCGTACCCGCGGCACCCGCCCGGTCGTCCGCGACGTCGGCTACTACGTAGCGCGCCGCGGCGCGATCGAGGCCTTCGCCCGCATCGGCGCCGGCGACCAGCTGCGCGCCATGGCCTTCCGCCTGGAACGGGGCCCGGACCTCCGCTGGCGCTGCACGGCCGTGGAACTGGGCGGCCCCCGTATGCACCGCACGGACGCCGACTGAGCCCTGTCCACGCACTGGCGCACCGCCTGAGCCCGCCTGCGCCCTATCCGGACCCTTGCCCGGCAACGCGAACGGCTGGGCAACGCGAAGGGCCGTCGTCCAGGCAACGCGAAGGGCCGGGCACCCCAAGGTGCCCGGCCCTCACAAACATCCGCGACCGGCGCGCGCGGTGACCGGGTCACCGCTCGCGCGCCGCGGCCGTCACTTCTTGCGCCGACGTGCGCCCTTCTGCTGCTTGCGGCGCTCCGCGCGCGTGAGGCCGTCCGCCTCGGAGCGCACGGGCTCGTCGTCGCTGATGAAGTCGCCCTCGACGATGCCGCCCTCGCCGTCCACCTTCGGCGCGGAGAAGTGCAGCCGGTCCCGCCGCTGCGGGGCGTCGAGGCCCTTGGCGCGGATCTCCGGACGCGCCGCGCCAGCGGGGACGACGTCCTCCTTGTCGAGGGACGGCACGGCGTCCGCGACCGGAACCTCCTCGACCTGCTGCTCGACCTGGACCTCCAGGTTGAACAGGTAGCCGACGGACTCCTCCTTGATGCCTTCCATCATGGCGCCGAACATGTCGAAGCCCTCGCGCTGGTACTCGACCAGCGGGTCCTTCTGCGCCATGGCCCGCAGGCCGATGCCCTCCTGGAGGTAGTCCATCTCGTAGAGGTGCTCGCGCCACTTGCGGTCCAGGACCGACAGCACGACCCGGCGCTCCAGCTCACGCATGATCTCGGAGCCGAGCTGCGCCTCACGGGCCTCGTACTGCTCGTGGATGTCGTCCTTGATCGACTCGGAGATGAACTCGGCGGTCAGGCCGGCACGGTCGCCGGCCGCCTCCTCCAGCTCGTCGACGGTGACCTTCACCGGGTAGAGCTGCTTGAAGGCGCCCCACAGCCGGTCCACGTCCCACTCCTCGGCGAAGCCCTCGGCGGTCTCGGCCCCGATGTACGCGTCGATGGTGCCGTCCATGAAGTGGTGGATCTGCTCCTGCAGGTCCTCGCCCTCCAGGACGCGGCGGCGCTCGCCGTAGATGACCTCGCGCTGCCGGTTGAGGACCTCGTCGTACTTCAGAACGTTCTTACGGGTCTCGAAGTTCTGCTGCTCGACCTGCGACTGGGCGGAGGCGATCGCGCGCGTGACCATCTTGTTCTCGATCGGCACGTCGTCGGGAACGTTCGCCATCGACATGACGCGCTCGACCATCTGCGCCTTGAAGAGCCGCATCAGGTCGTCGCCCAGGGAGAGGTAGAAGCGGGACTCGCCGGGGTCGCCCTGACGGCCGGAACGACCGCGCAGCTGGTTGTCGATACGCCGGGACTCGTGGCGCTCGGTGCCCAGTACGTAGAGCCCGCCGAGATCCTTGACCTCGTCGTTCTCCGCCTGGACCGCCTTCTCGGCCCGCTCCAGGGCGGCGGGCAGCGCGGCGGCCCACTCCTCGATGTGCTCCTCGGGGTCGAGGCCGCGCTGGCGCAGCTCCGCCTCGGCGAGGTCGTCCGGGTTGCCGCCGAGCTTGATGTCCGTACCACGACCGGCCATGTTCGTGGCCACGGTCACGGCGCCCTTGCGGCCGGCCTGGGCGACGATCGTCGCCTCCCGGTCGTGCTGCTTCGCGTTCAGCACTTCGTGCTGGATGCCGCGCTTGGAGAGCTGCTGCGAGAGGTATTCGGACTTCTCGACCGACGTCGTACCGACGAGGATCGGCTGGCCCTTCTCGTGCTTCTCGGCGATGTCGTCGACCACCGCGTCGAACTTGGCGACCTCGGTGCGGTAGATCAGGTCCGACTGGTCCTTGCGGACCATCGGCTTGTTGGTCGGGATCGGGACGACGCCGAGCTTGTAGATCTGGTTGAACTCGGCGGCCTCGGTCATCGCCGTACCGGTCATGCCGGAGAGCTTGTCGTAGAGGCGGAAGAAGTTCTGCAGGGTGATCGTGGCGAGCGTCTGGTTCTCGTCCTTGATGTCCACCCCTTCCTTCGCCTCGATCGCCTGGTGCATGCCCTCGTTGTAGCGGCGGCCGGCGAGGATACGGCCGGTGTGCTCGTCGACGATCATGACTTCGCCGTCGATGACGACGTAGTCCTTGTCCTTCTTGAAGAGTTCCTTGGCCTTGATGGCGTTGTTCAGGTACCCGACGAGCGGCGTGTTCACCGACTCGTACAGGTTGTCGATGCCCAGCCAGTCCTCGACCTTGGAGACGCCGGACTCGTGGATGCCGACGGTGCGCTTCTTCTCGTCGACCTCGTAGTCGCCGGTCTCCTCGATGCCCTTGAGCTGGTTGCCCGGCTCGCCCTTCTTCAGGCGGGTGACCAGCTTGGCGAAGTCGCCGTACCACTTGGTGGCCTGGTCGGCGGGGCCGGAGATGATCAGCGGCGTACGGGCCTCGTCGACGAGGATGGAGTCGACCTCGTCGACGATCGCGAAGTTGTGGCCGCGCTGCACCAGTTCGTCCTGCGACCACGCCATGTTGTCGCGCAGGTAGTCGAAGCCGAACTCGTTGTTCGTGCCGTACGTGATGTCGCACGCGTACTGCTCGCGGCGCTGGGCCGGCGTCATGTTGGCGAGGATGCAGCCGACGCTCAGACCCAGGAACTTGTGGACGCGGCCCATCATTTCGGAGTCGCGCTCGGCCAGGTAGTCGTTGACCGTGATGAGGTGAACGCCGTCTCCGGAGAGAGCGTTCAGATACGCGGGCAGGGTGCCGACGAGCGTCTTGCCCTCACCGGTCTTCATCTCCGCGACATAGCCGAGGTGGAGCGCGGCGCCACCCATCATCTGCACGTCGTAGTGGCGCTGGCCGAGGACGCGCTTGGCGGCCTCGCGCACCGTGGCGAAGGCTTCGGGCAGCAGGTCGTCGAGGCTCTCACCGTCGGCGTACCGCTGCTTGTACTCATCGGTGAGGGCGCGCAGCTCGGCGTCGGAGAGGTCGACGAAGTCCTCTTCGATGGAGTTGACCTGGTCCGCGATGCGGTGCAGCTTGCGCAGGATCTTGCCTTCGCCTGCACGCATGATCTTCGAGAGGACGGACACGGGGGTTTGTCTCCTTGCCGGTCGGGCCTGGGACGGTCGGTTTCAATGACAGATTCAAATCACAGCTTGAGCAACGGCCATCGTAAGCGAGGACCCCACCGCGCCGGGAGGTCTGCATGTGACAGCCACTAGGACAACGGACAGGGGTTGCGGAAGGTGCCGCGTTCGCACAGCGAAAAGTAACGGGCCTCTCACTCACGGCAAAGGAATGGCGCCCTGCCGGCTGCCCGAGCAGAATCGGCCGATGGACCCCGTCACCCTGACCACCGACCGTCTCGTCCTGCGCCCTGTGAGCAGGCACGACACCGACGCCGTGTACGACGCCGTCCAGGACCCGGACATCCAGCGCTGGACGACGATCCCGTCACCGTACCTGCGCGAGCACGCGACGAGCTTCACGGACCAGATGGTGCCCGACGGCTGGGCGGACGGCTCCGCATTCGCCTTCGGCGTCTTTCTCCCCTCCGGGGAGCTGGTGGGCATGCTCGCCATCACCATGCGCTCCCTCGGCGTCGGCGAGGTCGGCTTCTGGGCGGCGAAGGAACACCGCGGCAACGGCTACATCACCGAAGCCACCGTCGCCGCCTCCCGCTGGGCCTTCACGGACCTGTCCATCGACCGCGTCGAATGGCGCGCCGAGGTCGGCAACACCGGCTCCCGCGCCGTCGCCGAAGGCGCCGGATTCACCCTGGAGGGCATCCTTCGCTCCGGCATCAACAACAGGGGCGTCCGCCGGGACTGCTGGGTCGGCTCCTTGCTCCCCTCAGACCTGGGCCTGCCCTCGACATCGCCATACCTGCCGGCACCGGCGATTTAGCCCGTCCGGCGTTTGAGGACGAGGCCGTCCAGGCCGATAGCGGGGGTCTGGGGGCGCAGCCCCCAGTCACGGGAATGGGTAGGGGTGGAGGGGGTGAAATCCGGTGGGCCGGCACCACCGCCGGGCGCCCCCGAGAACGGTCCGGCACCGCAGCCCGACCCCCAGCCCCCAGCCCCAACCCCGTTGTCAGTGGCACCGCCTACCGTGTGGGCATGACGAGTCTCCCGCGTCCCACCGCCGACCTCTCCACCGACGAAGCCCGCCGCATCGCCCTCCGGGCCCAGGGCTTCCTGGGCGCCCCGGACCGCAAGTCCGGCGTCCGCGGAGTCCTACGGCATCTGGGCGCGGTCCAACTCGACACCATCTCCGTCCTCGCCCGCTCCCACGAGCTCATCCCGTACGCCCGCCTCGGCGCGGTAGGCCGCAAAACGGTCGACGCGGCCTACTGGACGCCGGGCTCGGGCGGCGCACCCCACGCCTTCGAGTACTGGTCCCACGCGGCCTGCATCCTCCCGGTGGAAGAGTGGCCCCACTTCACCTTCCGCCGCCGCGCCTACCGCTCCCGCCCGCACTGGAACCACACCCTGCCGGACGGCACCTACGACCAGGTCATCAAACAGCTCCGCACCGAAGGCCCGCTCACGGCAACGGAGTTGGGCGGCGCGAAAAAGACCAGCGAGTGGTGGGACTGGTCGAGCACCAAGGTCGCCGTCGAACGCGCCCTCATGTACGGCGAGGTGGTGTGCACGGAGCGCCGCGGCTGGAAGCGGGTGTACGACCTCGCCGAGCGTGCCATCCCCGACGCGCTGCTCCACGACGAGCTCGACGACACGGAGTGCCTGCGCCGCCTCGTCCGCCTCGCGGGCCAGTCCCTCGGCGTCGGCACCCGCGCGGACATCGCCGACTACCACCGCCTCAAGGGCGAGCAGGTCGACGCGGTGATCGCGGACTCGGGCCTGGTCCCGGTGACGGTGGAGGGCTGGGGCAAGCCGGCCTGGGCGGACCCGGCGGCCCTGGAAACGGCCCCGCGCGGCCGCCATCGTACGACGCTGCTGTCGCCGTTCGACTCACTCGTCTGGGAACGGGCCCGCACGGAGCGCATCTTCGGCTTCACCCACCGCCTGGAGGCGTACACGCCCAAGCAGAAGCGGATCTACGGCTACTTCGCGATGCCGGTGCTGGCCGGCGGCCATCTCGTCGGCCGTGTGGACCCCGCCCGCGAGGGTCGCACCCTGGTCGCCAAGCAGGTCACCCTGGACGGCGCCAAGGCGGTCCCGGCCGTGGCCCAGGCCTTGGTCGAGGCCGCGAGCTGGGTGGACTGCACGGACGTACGGGTGGAGCGGGTGGACGCCCCGGAGCTGCGCGAGCCCCTCACCAGAGAGCTGTCCCGCGCCCTCGCCTGACCAAACGCCGCGCTGTACGGCCGACCGCTCAGCGAGGCGCGTCCCGCGGCTAGCGGATTTCGAGGATCTTCTCCCGCATCGCGTACACCACGGCCTCCATCCTGGAGTGCAGCTGCAGCTTCTCCAGGATGTTGCGCACATGGTTCTTCACCGTGTTCTCGGAGATGAACAACTCCTTGGCGATATCCCGGTTGTTCATCCCCGTGGCAACGAGCTTGAGAACCTCCAGCTCCCGATCGGTGAGCCGCGGCGCGGGCACCAGCCGGCGCTCGTCCGTCCGCTGGATCATCGATTTGAACTCGGTGAGGAGTTTCGACGCCATCGAGGGGCTGATCTGCGACTGCCCGTCGGCCACCGCGCGAATCGCCGTGGCCACCTCGTCCGTGGAGATCTCCTTGAGGAGATAACCCGTCGCGCCCGCCTTGATCGCGTCGTAGAGATCGGCCTCCTCGTCGCTGATCGTCAGCATGATGATCTTCGCGCTGGGGGCCACCTCCTTGATGGACGTGCACGCCTCGATACCGCCCCGCTTCGGCATGCGTACGTCCATCAGCACGATGTCGGGCAGCAGATCGGCCGCCTTGTCGACCGCCTCCGCCCCGTCCCCCGCCTCGCCGACGACCTGGATGTCCTCCTCGGCCGCGAGCACGATCTCCAGACCGCGGCGGAAGAGCGCATGGTCGTCGACGACGAGGACCCTGATGGGCTCCTTGCGTGAGGAGCCCGCGTCCGGGCCCATGCCGACGACGCCGTCGTCGGCATCCTCGTCACGCATCGGTCCGAAGCTGTCCGCCATCGTTCCTCCCCCTGAAGGCCGTGGCCTGTGTTCCTGTGCCATCGCCAACCCAAGGCAACGGCCCACCGGTTGGGGCCGGTCCGGCCATGATTTCATGCCCGGACGACAGTGCGGTGACAGAGCGGGCGCGAACGGGGCGCACACCGGTGCCCCTGGGGGCGCACACGCCCTCCAGGGGTACCGGTCCAGCTCTCACCGGGGAGGGTCAGCCGCCGAGCGCACCGCTCGGCGCATCCGCTGCGGTCTGGGTGACCATGGGGTCCGTGCTGAGGTGGATGACGCCGTAGTCGTACGCGTGCCGTCGGTAGACGACACTCGGTTCCTTGGTCTCGGAGTCGACGAACAGATAGAAGTCGTGCCCGACCAGCTCCATCTCGTAGAGCGCCTGGTCGAGCGTCATCGGGGCGGCCACGTGGGTCTTCTCGCGGACGACGAGGGGGCCTTCGCCCATGACCTCGAGGGTGCCGATCTTCTTGGTCGGCACGCTGTCGGGTTCCTCGTCGTGGACGACGCTGCCATTGCCGTTCAGCGTCGCGGCACCCGGTACGTGGTCGGCGACCTCGGCGGCTGAGATCCTGCCGTTGCCACGGCGGGTGTAACGCTTGTCGTGCTGCTTACGCAGCCGGGCTTCCAGTTTGTCCGCGGCCATGTCGAGTGCTGCATACGGATCGCTTGCCGCTGCCTCCGCCCGGATCACCGGACCGCGGGAGCGGAGCGTGATCTCCACTCGGTCGCAACGGTCGGCCTGTCGCGGGTTGGGCTCCTTGGACACCTCGACGTCGAGGCTGATCACCTTGCCATCGAGCTTCTGGATCTTCTCCAGCTTCAGCTTCTCGGCCACGTGCTTGCGGAACCGCTCGGGCACCTCGGTCTTGCGGCCCTTGACGACGATGTCCACGCAGAACTCCGTTCCCGGATAGCTCCGCTCCACTGGCGGAGCATCTCCCTTTTGCACCAGGCTCCGGTGAGTCCCGGAACCTCGGACTCGGTGACTTTCACCTCCTCCTCCCCCATGGGCAAGATCTCCACCCCACCGACGCGGGTGAATACGCAAAACCCGCAGCGCAGCATTCAGATTTTACGAGGCAGGACCATCGCCATTGCCTCACAACCGAACATATCTCGCCCGGACGGATGTCGTCACCCTCTACTGCCGCGTACCTCCGTTCTGGTGAATTGACCCTCTCATTACCTGCAACGATGCGAGTTGGTAGTCAGTTCCGGTTTATTTCGAAAGAGTCCGGCGATGCTGCGACCACGGCCGCACAGATCGTGTCGCGGCCCGCGTCCCGGCTCGCATCGTCGACTTCGCCCTTACCCGCCCAACCTTCGCCCTCACCTGCCATACGCCGGTCCGCTCCCGTCCCATCCGCCCCTTCCGCCCTTGCCCACGCCGCCCGTACGGCACGCGCCGCCTCCGTCAACGAAGCGCCCGTCGTCATCAGGTCGTCCACGAGCACGACCCGGCCGCCGCCCGCCAGTAGCCGGGCACCCCCGGCCGTCACCTCCAGGGCGCCCGCGAGATTGTCCAGCCGCTGCCGGGAGTTGAGCCCCGCCTGGTCGGCCACGGCGCGCCCCTGCCGCAGCACGCTCAGCACCCGGGCTTGCATCCCCGTACGCCGTAGCTCGCCCGCCGCCGCGAGCGCGATCCGCCGCGCCGGGTCATGTCCCCGCGCCCGCACCGCCCGGCGCGACGACGGCACGGGAACGAGCAGCACGGGCTCTCGTACGTCTCCGCCGACGGCCCCTGGCCGCACCCGGCCGCTCCCCGGCGACCTCGACTGTCCACCGCCGGCTCCCGGCCGACCGTCCTCTCCCCACAGCGGCCCCTTCCCGAGCCTCTGCCGCCCCTCTGCAGGCGTGAGCCGCCCTGTCGGGATAGGACACCGCATGTACCCCAGACCCGCCCGCACGGCCCCCGCCAGGGCTACGCCGAGCGGCGCCGCGAGCGCGAGCACCCCCCGTTCCTTGTGGGCGAGCAGCGCGGCCCGCACCTCGTCCTCGTACGCAGCCGCCGCGTGTACCACAGGCAGCCCTGAAGGCTCCGGCACCGGTCGCACCCGGCGCGATGCGGCCCCACTCAGGGCGGCACGGCACTCAGGGCAGAGCACCGTGCGAGATCTCCCACAGCCTCCGCACTCGGCCGGCAGCACCAGATCGGTGAGGTCCTGCCACCACCCCCGCATGCCCACCACTGTGCCCTCGCGCGGGCCGACCGGCCACCCCTGTGGATAACCCCCTGTGGATAACTCGGGCGCCCGCCCCGTGCCCGTAACCCCGCCGGCGGACCCGAGACGGACCGCCGTGTCAATTAGCTGGCCCACCTGGGCAAACCAACGAGCCCGGCCCGGGAAGAGCGAGCGGACCCGCCCGGGAAAACCGAGCATGCCGCCCACCGACCGGCACCCGAGCAGGGCGACCTGGACGTGCGGCCGGGACGGGTCAACGACGCCCGGGACTCGCCCCGGCCGCCGTACGGACTCCGAAAGCCCGGCCCGGCCCCCCCGCCCACACCTACCCGGGGTAACCAGGACGCCCCTACCCGGGATAAACCGGCGCGGTCCCGTCCTTGACCACCTGCTGCCACTGCTCCCCGGACGACAGGCGCACGATCCCGTCCTCCTCCGAGTGCGCCACCAGCGGCAGCCGCTCGTCCTCGGACGCGGCGATCTCCTTGACGCCCGTCAGCGCGGAGGGCGCGGTGCTCACCGGAGTGGAGCCGTCGACCTGGACGTACCGCATCTGCTGCACGCCACCCTGTTCGCGGCCGACCACCACGAGCCGGCTGTCCCCGGCCCACGACATGGCCGTGACCTCCTCCAGCTGGGGTGCGACGGAGCGCAGTTCGAGGATCGAGACATAGGGCCGCTCACCGGACTTCGCGTCGCGAGCGATGCGCCCGATCTGCAGCGAGCTCTTGCCGTCCTTCTCGACGATCAGGGCTATCCGCACACCGTCGGCGGCCACCCGCACCGCCTGGACGCGCCCGTCGAGGCTCGGGGCCTCGACCACCAGCGGATCGCCCGCGCCCTCCCGCAGGAGGAGCAGCCGAGGGTTCTCCGGGTCGCGGTCGGCCACCCACAGGTCGCCCTGCCCGTCCCAGCTGGGCGTCGTCAGCCGGTCGTCCGGTGTCTTGCCCTGGCTGTGCAGCACCGCTTCGCCGAGCGAACCGCCCGATACCAGCGACCCGACGTACAGCGAACTCCCGTCGGCCGACACTCCGGCCGCGCTGCTCTCGTCCCGCGACACCGCGGCCGCGCGCAGCTTCGTGTCGCCTTCGCCCAGCGCACCGGGCACCGCCTCGGGCTTCTTGTCGCCGTTGCCGCTGGGCATGCGCACGAGCCGCTGCTTGTCGTCGATGAAGTACTGGTACTCGGGACGCTCCCCCGTACCGTGCGAGGCGACGCCCTCCGCCTGGTCCTCGATGAGCACGCAGAGCTGCGAACCGTCCGACTTCTGCAGTTCCACCTCGTCCACCCCGGTGGGCGTCAGATCCTGGAACGTGTAGAGGAGTTGGGCCGCCATCTTGGTGCACTGTCCCCGTCCGACATGGTCGGCCTTCGGGTTCAGCGGCACGGTGACCCTGTTGCGGTCGTCGGGCGACAGCGCTGTGACGCCCTTCTTCAGGTCTGTGCCCGAGGGGAAGCTGGACGTCACCACGGGGTCCAGCCAGCGCGTAGGCCCCTTCAGGAGCGCGCGGACCATCTGCGTCATCGGATTCACTTGCTCGCGCACGTAAACCGGATCGGCGACGGTATCCAGCTGCGCTCCGGACCCGGAGGGCCCGTTCGAAGCGAAGTAGTACTTGTTGACGGACACGTAGTTGCGCTGGAAGTCGGACTTGCCCATCACGACACCCTGCGGCAGCCCGTCGATGCGCCACTGCTTGTCCTTCTGCAGCGTCAGGTGCACCGTCCTGTGGTACGCCCCGGAGTCCGGCGCGTACGCGTGCTGCCCGTCCACCGTGGCGACCTTGCTGCCGATCAGCGTGTACGAGTAGTCGTCGTCAGCGCCGTCCCTGGTCCCCGCGGGCTCGGACTCGGTGTTCGGGCCGTCCGCGAGGACGGTCGTGGAACGGTAGGGATCCCACGCCTTGCGGGCGCTCGGCGTCAGATACTTGCGTGCCGTCTCGTATTGCGGGTCGTCACTGGTCAGCGCCTCCAGGAAGCCCCGCACGATCTCCGCGGGCTGGGCGTCGGCACGCGGTGGCATCGCGAAGACCCGGACCTGCGAGTCCTGCCTCGGCGTGGACTCGACCCCGCGCAGGTCCCCGCTGTCCGGCATCGAGGCGCACCCCGCCAACACCAGCGCACCGACACCGACGCACGCCCCCACACGCACCGGACGCCCACGGCCGCCGCGCCCCTCGCGGTCAGCGCCCACGAAATGCCTCCCCTTGTCCGAGCTCCTCCGGCTCCCCGCCGTCCGGCTCGCGATTCTCCACGGTCAGCTCCTCACCCACGTCAGGCGCGTCGTCCGGCCGTCGCACGGCCCCGGTGGGGCGGGGCACCACCCGCGCGCCGTTGCCCGGCAGGGCGGTCGGATCGGCCGTGGGCGACACCCCGGCCAGTCGCGGCGCGATGGGCGCGTGCGGCGGCACATTCCCGCCGGCGTGCTGCTGCACCGGCACGGTGGCGAGCTTGCCGCTGCCGCCCTGCGGCAAACCGGCGTCATTAAGTCCACGATTACGCCGCGAGTCCTGCGGCTCCAGGGGTATCGGCGACCCCCGCAGCGGCTCGTCCGCGGTCCGCGGCAGCGTCAGCCGGAACTGCGAACCGCCGCCCGGCTCGCCCCACGCCTGCAGCCAGCCGCCGTGCAGCCGCGCGTCCTCCAGGGCGATGGACAGCCCGAGCCCCGTACCACCGGTGGTACGCGCGCGTGCCGGGTCGGCCCGCCAGAAGCGGCTGAACACCCGGGTCGCCTCGCCGGGCTTGAGCCCAACACCGTAGTCACGCACGGCGACCGCGACCGCCCCGCCCGCCGCGGCGAGCCTGACCACCACGTCCTTGCCCTCGCCGTGCTCCACCGCGTTGACGACGAGATTACGCAGCACCCGCTCCACCCGCCGGGCATCGGCCTCGGCGACCACCGGCTGCTGATCGCCGACGATGCGTATGTGCGAGCCCTTGCGCTCGGCGAGCGGCTCGGCCCCGCTGACGACCCGTCGTACGACCTCGCGCAGGTCTATCGCCTCGGCCTCGAGCGCCGCCGCGCCCGCGTCGAACCGGCTGATCTCCAGCAGGTCCGCGAGCAGCGACTCGAACCGGTCCAGCTGGTCGGCCAGCAGCTCCGCGGACCGCGCGGTCACCGGGTCGAAGTCCACGCGCGCCTCATGGATGACGTCGGCGGCCATCCGCACGGTCGTCAGCGGCGTGCGCAGCTCGTGCGACACGTCGGACACGAACCGTCGCTGCATCCGCGACAGGTCCTCCAGCTGCTGGATCTTCAGCTGGAGGTTCTGCGCCATCTTGTTGAAGGCCTCGCCGAGCCGCGCGATGTCGTCCTCGCCGGTGACCTTCATACGTTCCTGGAGGCGCCCGGCGGACAGTCGCTCGGCGATCCCCGCCGCCATCCGCACGGGCGTGACGACCTGGCGCACCACGAGCCAGGCGATGGCTCCCAGCAGCACGACGACGAACAGTCCGGCCGTGGCGAGCGTGCCCTTGACCAGGCTCAGCGACTTCTCCTCCTGCGTGAGCGGGAAGAGGTAGTAGAGCTGGTAGGGGTCACCGTTGGGGTCGTTGACCTGCTTGCCGATGACCAGCGCCGGCTGCGACTCCTTGTCGTCCTTGTAGACGACACGGGTGTAGCTCTGGGCCGCCAGGGTGCTGCTGTCGACGCGCGCGCGCAGGTCCTCCGGCACACTCACCGTCGGATCGACGTTGCCCGAGTAGCGCGGCCCCAGCCCGGCGCCGCCGCTGCCGGCCGCGCTGGAGGAGAGCGTCACCACGTCGAAGGCGCCCTGCCCGCCGCTGGAGAGGGACACCACGAGGTCGCTCATCCACTGGCTGACGTTCTTGGAGGAGCGGCCGTCCGCGCTCGAACCGCCGTCACCGTTCGCCGTCGCCGCCGTGTCCGCCTTCTGCTTGGCCACCGAGAACCCGCCGGTGGCCTGGCTCTGCGACGCCTTCACCTTGGCGTCCAGCAGTCCGTTGCGCACCTGCCCGATCACGACGAAGCCGAGCAGCAGCACCACACCCAGCGACATCAGCAGCGTCGTCACGACGATCTTGAGCTGGATGTTGCGCCGCCACAGCCGCATCACGGGCAGCAGCGGACGGCGCACCCAGCGCATGAACAGCCGAAGCACCGGGCTGCCCTGGACTCCGCCCTGCAGCAGCCCGCCCTCCAGGAACCGTCCCCAGCGGGAGCCCGTCACCTTCCGGCCGACAGGCCGCCCCGAACGGACCCCCGGCGCACCGGGCGTCGAAGCGGCACTGTCCCGGGACACGTCAGCTCGGTCCTGCCTTGTAACCGACACCACGCACGGTCACCACGATCTCCGGCCGCTCCGGGTCCTTCTCGACCTTGGAGCGCAGCCGCTGGACATGGACGTTGACCAGGCGGGTATCCGCCGCGTGGCGGTAGCCCCACACCTGCTCCAGCAGGACCTCACGTGTGAACACCTGCCACGGCTTGCGGGCCAGCGCCACCAGAAGGTCGAACTCGAGCGGCGTCAGTGCGATCGACTGCCCGTCCCGCTTCACAGAGTGACCGGCCACGTCGATGACGAGGTCGCCGATGGTCAGCTGCTCGGGCGCCGGCTCCTCCGAACGGCGCAGCCGCGCCCTGATCCGCGCCACCAGCTCCTTTGGCTTGAACGGCTTCACGATGTAGTCGTCGGCGCCCGACTCGAGGCCCACCACGACATCGACGGTGTCGCTCTTCGCCGTGAGCATCACGATCGGCACCCCGGACTCCGCCCTGATCAGGCGGCACACCTCGATGCCGTCCCGGCCGGGCAGCATCAGGTCCAGGAGCACCAGATCGGGCTTGGTCTCACGGAAAGCGGCCAGCGCCTTGTCGCCGTCGGCTACGAAAGACGGCTCAAAACCTTCGCCACGCAACACAATGCCGAGCATCTCGGCCAGTGCGGTGTCGTCATCGACGACAAGGACTCGTCCCTTCATAAACGACATCATCCCATTAACTAAATCGTTACCTGGCGTGACCTGTCACACAGCTCGGCGAGTGCCTCGGCTGTCACGGGCGACACAACGCCCTCCTCGGTGACGATCGCCGTCACCAACTCGGGCGGCGTCACGTCGAATGCCGGGTTGTACGCCTGGGTCCCCAGGGGGGCCACCGGTATCCCGCCTCCCGCTTCCGCTCCCGCCACCGGCACCTGGGGTGCTGTGATCTCGGTCACTTCATGACCTGCGCGCTGCTCCACCTCGATGGACGCTCCGTCCGGGGTGCCCGGGTCCACCGTCGTCACCGGCGCCACCACAATGAACGGCACGTGGTGATACCGGGCCAGCACCGCGAGCGGATAGCTCCCCACCTTGTTCGCCACCGAACCGTCGGCCGCGATCCGATCGGCACCGATCAGCACCGCGTCCACCTCCCCTGCCGCGAACAGCGAGCCCGCCGCGTTGTCGGTGAGCAAGGTGTACGCCATCCCTTTGCGCGCCGCTTCGTACGCCGTCAGGCGAGCACCTTGCAGCAACGGCCGCGTTTCGTCCACCCACAGCCGCCGCAGCCGCCCCGCCCGATGCGCCGCGAGAGCGACGGCGAACGCCGTGCCCTCCCCGCCCGACACCAACGCCCCGGAGTTGCAGTGCGTCAGGACCTGGTGGCTGCCGCCCGGCAGCAACTCGTCGAGCAGCGCCAGCCCGTGGTGGGCCATCCGCGCGCTGGCCTCGGCGTCCTCCCGGTGCAGCGCCCGCGCCGCGGCGAGCGCCGCCCCGGCGGCCTGCTTCTGATCACCTCCACGGGAGAGCGCGGCCTGGTACGCCGTCTGTGCCCTGCGCACGCCGACGGAAAGGTTCACCGCGGTGGGCCGGGCACCGGCCAGCGCCTGGGCGGCTTCGTCCACGTCGAAGCCGCGTACGGCGGCGAGCGCGACGCCGTACGCCCCGGCGATGCCGAGCAGCGGCGCCCCGCGCACGGCGAGCATACGGATCGCCTCCACCAGCGCGGGAGCGTCGGTGCACACCAGCTCGACCTCCGCGGCCGGCAGCCGCGTCTGGTCGAGCAGGACCAGTACGGGGCCTTCCGGTGGCTCGTCCCAGCGGATCGCCGGTATCTCCATCGGCCCGCCGTCGTCGCGGGATTGCGCATAGTGATCAGCCATCCGCCCAGTCTGCCCCGTACCAGGCGGACAATTGAAGACGTGCAGCTACGGCGGCCGGTCCCTTGCCGGGCCCACCGTGGCACGATGGCTGCCAACCTGCCGCCGCGACCGCGGACGGGCACCGTGAAGGAGCGACGATGAACGACACTCCGGGCTGGGCCTCGCCCGGATCTGCCCCCTCCGACGGGCAGGAGCCGGACTCCTCCGGCGCCGCGCAGCCCACGGAACAGCCCTCGGACCGAGGCCGCACGGACCAGCCGGAGCAGCCCTCGGACCGAGGCGGCACCGACCAGCCGGAACGGACCTCGAACGAAGGCGGGACGGACCAGCCGGAGCCGCCCTCCAAGTGGTCCAAGAAACAGCCCCCGCCGGGCCAGTGGTCCGCTCCCACTCCGCAGGGCCCCGGCCAGGCCGCGCCACCACCTCCGCCCGGCCCGGGCTGGGGCGGCCGGCATCCCGGCGGCCCGGGCGGCCACGGAGGCCAGGGCGGCGGATACGGCGGCTGGGGAGGCCCCGGTCGCGGATACGGCGGCCCCGGGCGTCCCGGCGGCTGGGGTGGCAACTGGGGTGGCCCACCGCCCGCCGCGAAGCCTGGCGTGATCCCGCTGCGCCCGCTTGGTGTGGGCGAGATCCTCGACGGTGCGGTCTCCACGATGCGCACCTACTGGCGCACCGTCCTCGGCATCTCGCTGACCGTCGCGGTCGTCACGCAGGTCGCGGTCATCCTGCTCCAGGGCTTCGTGCTGGACGACAGTGCGAGCACGGATGTCCTCAACGACCCGAGCGCCACCGTCGGTGAGCTGACCCGTGCCCTGGGCGACACGATGCTGAACTCCGGTGTCGTCCTGCTCATCACCCTGCTCGGCACCATCATCGCGACGGCCCTGCTCACGACCGTGACCAGCCGCGCGGTGCTCGGCAAGTCGGTGACGACGGCGGAGGCCTGGCGGGATGCCCGCCCTCAACTGCCGAGGCTGTTCGGCCTGACCTTCCTGCTGCCGCTCATCGCCATCGGGATCGTCGCCGTCGGGACACTGCCGGGCGTACTCGTCGGGCTGGCCGGCGCGGGGGACGCGGGCGTTGCGCTCGCCGTCCTCGGCGGATTCGGCATGGGCATCGTCGCCCTCTGGCTGATGATCCGCTTCTCGCTCGCCTCTCCCGCCCTGATGCTGGAGAAGCAGGGCATCCTGAAGTCGATGAGCCGCTCCGCGAAGCTCGTGCGCGGCTCCTGGTGGCGGGTCTTCGGCATTCAGCTGCTCGCCACGATCATCGCCAACGTCGTGGCGTCGATCGTCGTGATCCCGTTCGCCTTCCTCGCCGCTGCGCTGAGCGGCGACGGCGTCGCCGGCTTCCTCAACAACGGCACCGGCGACCTCGGTTGGACGTTCCTCATCGTCAGCGGCGTCGGCTCGGTGATCGGATCCATGCTCACCTTCCCGATCACCGCGGGCGTCACCGTGCTCCTGTACATCGACCAGCGCATCCGCCGCGAGGCCCTCGACCTCGACCTGGCCCGCGCCGCCGGTGTCCAGGAGTACGGCTCCGACGCCCCCGGCACCACTCCGGGGAGTTGATCGGGTGAGCCCGGCGGGGGGAGTTCTCACAGCGATCCTGGCACTGCCGCATACCGGCGCCAGCGCCGTCCTCGCGCTGCCGCGCGGCGACGAACCACCGGTGACGACACCGCGCGACCCCGCGCGGGAGGCGGCCAGGCGCGAGCTGTCCAAACGGATGTACCACGAGAACGACCCCGGCCTGGTCCAGCGCGCCCTGAACGCCTTCTGGGAATGGGTCGACAAGCTGTTCGGCGCCGCCTCCGCCGCAACGCCCGGCGGCACGCTCGGACTTGTCGTCATTGTGCTGGCCGTGGTGGCGGTCGTGGCCGCCCTGTGGTGGCGCCTGGGCAGCCCGCACCGCACTCCCCCGCCATCAGCCGCACTCTTCGACGACCGTCCCAAAAGCGCCGCCGAACACCGAGCGGCCGCCGAGGCACACGCCGCCCAGGGCCACTGGAACCAGGCCGTCCAGGAACGCATGCGCGCCGTCGTCCGCTCCCTGGAAGAGCGCGCGCTGCTCGATCCGCGCCCCGGCCGCACGGCGGACGAGGCAGCCGCGGAAGCGAGCAGCACGCTGCCCTCCCACACGGACCGACTGCGCGCTGCGGCACGGGTCTTCGACGACGTCACGTACGGCGGACGGTCCGCCGACACGCGCGCGTACCACCGCCTTACCGAGCTCGACCGCGACCTGGAGCGCACCAAACCCGTCCGCGCGAGCAGCGCCCAGAGCACGGCCCACAACACCCGCCAGGGGGCCGCCTCATGACCGAGGCCACTCTGACGACCACCTCCGCCTCGCCCACCGCCCGCCAGGTGTGGACGCGTGCCCGAGGAATCGTCCTCGCTCTCGTGATCCTGCTGGTGGCCGCCATCGTCATCGCCACGGTCCGCTCCGGCGCCCAGCACGGCCGCCTCGACCCGCGCTCCGCCGACCCCTACGGCAGCCGCGCCGTCGCCGAACTCCTCGCCGACCAGGGCGTCTCCACGCGCGTGGTCACCACCCTGGACGAGGCCCGCGCCGCTGCCGGCGCCGACACGACTCTCCTGATCGCCTCCCCCGACCAGCTGACCAAACGTCAGCAGTCGCTCCTTCACACGGCGA
Source organism: Streptomyces dengpaensis (assembly GCF_002946835.1). Taxonomy (NCBI): domain Bacteria; kingdom Bacillati; phylum Actinomycetota; class Actinomycetes; order Kitasatosporales; family Streptomycetaceae; genus Streptomyces; species Streptomyces dengpaensis. The sequence continues at coordinate 5,235,845 of NZ_CP026652.1, read as the reverse complement.
CAGAGAACTCCGGCGGCCGTACGATCCTGATCTCCCCCACAGCTCCCTCCCTCGGCACGCTTGCTCCCGGAGTCACCGCTGACCCCGCGGTCAGCTTCGACTCGACGCTCTCCGCCGACTGCGCCCTGCCCGCCGCCCGGCGAGCGGGCAACGCCAACACGGGCGGCGTCCGCTACACCACCACCGATGTCGAGGCCGACGCCTGCTACCCCAGCGACGGACTGCCCACGCTCCTGCGCATCCCGGCGACCTCCGGGAGCGGCGACACCGTCGTACTCGGCGCCCCCGACATCCTCTACAACGACCGACTCGACGAGCAGGGCAACGCCTCGCTCGCCCTTCAACTGCTCGGTTCCCGCTCCCACTTGGTCTGGTACCTCCCCTCGCTCTCCGATACCTCGGCCACCGACGCGGGCGACCAGAGCTTCTTCGACCTGCTCCCCTCGGGCTGGCTCTGGGGCACGCTGCAGCTCTTCATCGCGGCAGCCCTGGCCGCCCTGTGGCGGGCACGCCGACTGGGCCCCCTCGTACCCGAACGACTCCCCGTGGCGGTCCGCGCCTCCGAAACCGTCGAAGGCCGTGCCCGCCTCTACCGCAAAGCCAACGCCCGCGACCGCGCGTCCGCCGCTCTTCGCTCCACCACTCGCACCCGCCTCGCCCCCCTCATCGGAGTACCCCCTGCCCAGGCGCACGCGCCCGAGGCCCTGCTTCCCGCCTTGTCCGCCCACCTCCAAGGCGACGGCCAAGCCCTGCACTCCCTCCTCTTCGGGCCGCCGCCCCGCGACGACGCGGCCCTCATCTCTCTCGCCGACCAACTCGACGCCCTCGAAAGAGAGGTACGCCGTCCATGATGGACCCGACCACTGACAACGCCGGGCACGCCGGGGATCCGGGCACCGCCCGCGCCTCCCTGGAAGCCCTGCGCGCCGAGATCGCCAAAGCCGTGGTCGGCCAGGACCCCGCCGTGACCGGCCTAGTCGTCGCCCTCCTGTGCCGCGGACACGTTCTCCTCGAAGGAGTCCCCGGAGTCGCCAAAACGCTCCTCGTCCGCGCCCTCGCCTCCGCGCTGGAACTCGACACCAAACGCGTCCAGTTCACCCCCGACCTCATGCCCAGCGACGTCACCGGCTCCCTCGTCTACGACGCCCGCACCGCCGAGTTCTCCTTCCAGCCCGGCCCGGTCTTCACGAACCTCCTGCTGGCCGACGAGATCAACCGCACCCCGCCCAAGACCCAGGCGTCCCTCCTCGAAGCGATGGAGGAGCGCCAGGTCACGGTCGACGGCATCCCACGCCCGCTCCCCGAGCCGTTCCTCGTCGCCGCGACGCAGAACCCGGTCGAGTACGAGGGCACGTACCCCCTCCCCGAAGCCCAACTCGACCGCTTCCTCCTCAAACTGACGATCCCTCTGCCATCCCGCCAGGACGAGATCAACGTCCTCACCCGCCACGCCGAGGGCTTCAACCCGCGCGACCTGCGCGCCGCCGGCGTACGCCCCGTAGCGGGCCCCGCCGACCTCGAAGCCGCACGCGCCGCCGTCGCCAAGACAGCCGTCTCCCCTGAAATCACCGGCTACGTAGTGGACGTCTGCCGCGCCACGCGTGAATCGCCGTCCCTCACCCTCGGCGTCTCCCCCCGCGGCGCGACCGCTCTCCTCGCCACGGCCCGCGCCTGGGCCTGGCTGACCGGCCGCGACTACGTCATCCCCGACGACGTGAAGGCCCTGGCCCTTCCCACACTCCGCCACCGCATCCAACTCCGCCCTGAGGCCGAGATGGAGGGCGTGACAGCCGACTCCGTCATCACCGCGATCCTCGCCCACGTCCCCGTCCCCCGCTGATGGCACTCACCGGACGCGCCGCCCTCCTCGCGGCCCTCGGCACACTCCCCGTCGGCATCTGGGAGCCGAGCTGGACAGGCATCCTCGCCGTGAACGGCCCCCTGGTCCTGGCCTGCGCCTGCGACGCCGCCCTGGCGGCTCCCGTACGACGCCTCGGCCTCACCCGCTCCGGCGACAACTCGGTACGCCTCGGCGAAACCGCCGACGTCACCCTCACCGTCACCAACCCGTCCAGCCGTCCCCTGCGCGCCCAATTCCGCGACGCCTGGCCGCCGAGCAGCTGGGAACCCGGCACCGAAGTAGCCGCCTCCCGCCACCGTCTGACGGTCCCCGTCGGCGAACGCCGACGCCTGACGACCCGCCTGCGCCCCACCCGCCGCGGCGACCGCCAAGCGGACCGGGTCACCATCCGCTCGTACGGCCCCCTCGGGCTCTTCGCCCGTCAGGGCAGCCACAAAGTCCCCTGGACCGTACGAGTCCTGCCCCCCTTCACCAGCCGCAAGCACCTCCCCTCCAAACTGGCCCGCCTCCGCGAACTCGACGGCCGCACCAGCGTGCTCACCCGCGGCGAGGGTACGGAATTCGACAGCCTTCGCGAATACGTCCCCGGCGACGACACCCGCTCCATCGACTGGCGCGCCACAGCCCGCCAGACGACGGTCGCCGTACGCACCTGGCGTCCCGAACGCGACCGCCACATCCTTCTCGTCCTCGACACGGGCCGAACCTCGGCAGGCCGCGTGGGCAACGCGCCACGCCTCGACGCCTCCATGGACGCGGCCCTGCTCCTCGGGGCCCTGGCCTCCCGCGCCGGCGACCGAGTGGACCTGCTCGCGTACGACCGCCGCGTACGCGCCCTCGTCCAGGGCCGCGCAGCAGGCGACGTCCTCCCGTCCCTGGTCAACGCCATGGCGACGCTGGAACCGGAACTCGTCGAAACCGACGCCCGCGGCCTCACCGCCACAGCCATGCGTACGGCCCCTCGCCGCTCCCTGATCGTGCTCCTGACCAGCCTCGGCGCTGCCCCCATCGAGGAGGGCCTACTCCCCGTACTCTCCCGCCTGACTCAGCGCCATACGGTCCTCATCGCATCGGTGGCCGATCCACACGTCGCCCGCATGGCGAGCGCCCGGGGGAACACAGAAGCGGTGTACGAAGCAGCGGCCGCAGCCCAGGCCCAGACGGAACGCCGCCGCACGGCCGAACAACTCCAGCGCCACGGTGTCACGGTCGTCGACGCGACTCCAGACGAGCTGGCGCCAGCTCTTGCGGATGCGTATCTGGCGCTCAAGGCCGCAGGGCGGCTGTAAGCAGCGCACAAAAGGCCCTCGCTGGGGCCTGCGTTCGATATCAATTGATCCCGAACGCAGAAAACCCCCGTACCGTTTCCCGGTACGGGGGTTTTCTCTACGATTAGTTCGGCGGCGTCCTACTCTCCCACAGGGTCCCCCCTGCAGTACCATCGGCGCTGTAAGGCTTAGCTTCCGGGTTCGGAATGTAACCGGGCGTTTCCCTCACGCTATGACCACCGAAACACTATGAAACTGTGAATACCGCACCGTCGCCGTGGCCCGACAACGGGGTTGTTCGTGGTTTCAGAACCAACACAGTGGACGCGAGCAACTGAGGACAAGCCCTCGGCCTATTAGTACCAGTCACCTCCACACCTTACGGCGCTTCCAGATCTGGCCTATCAACCCAGTCGTCTACTGGGAGCCTTAACCCCTCAAGGGGGTGGGAGTCCTCATCTCGAAGCAGGCTTCCCGCTTAGATGCTTTCAGCGGTTATCCCTCCCGAACGTAGCCAACCAGCCATGCCCTTGGCAGGACAACTGGCACACCAGAGGTTCGTCCGTCCCGGTCCTCTCGTACTAGGGACAGCCCTTCTCAAGACTCCTACGCGCACAGCGGATAGGGACCGAACTGTCTCACGACGTTCTAAACCCAGCTCGCGTACCGCTTTAATGGGCGAACAGCCCAACCCTTGGGACCGACTCCAGCCCCAGGATGCGACGAGCCGACATCGAGGTGCCAAACCATCCCGTCGATATGGACTCTTGGGGAAGATCAGCCTGTTATCCCCGGGGTACCTTTTATCCGTTGAGCGACGGCGCTTCCACAAGCCACCGCCGGATCACTAGTCCCGACTTTCGTCCCTGCTCGACCCGTCGGTCTCACAGTCAAGCTCCCTTGTGCACTTACACTCAACACCTGATTGCCAACCAGGCTGAGGGAACCTTTGGGCGCCTCCGTTACCCTTTGGGAGGCAACCGCCCCAGTTAAACTACCCATCAGACACTGTCCCTGATCCGGATCACGGACCCAGGTTAGACATCCAGCACGACCAGACTGGTATTTCAACGACGACTCCACAAACACTGGCGTGCCTGCTTCACAGTCTCCCAGCTATCCTACACAAGCCGAACCGAACACCAATATCAAACTGTAGTAAAGGTCCCGGGGTCTTTCCGTCCTGCTGCGCGAAACGAGCATCTTTACTCGTAGTGCAATTTCACCGGGCCTATGGTTGAGACAGTCGAGAAGTCGTTACGCCATTCGTGCAGGTCGGAACTTACCCGACAAGGAATTTCGCTACCTTAGGATGGTTATAGTTACCACCGCCGTTTACTGGCGCTTAAGTTCTCAGCTTCGCCAAGACGAATCCTGACTAACCGGTCCCCTTAACGTTCCAGCACCGGGCAGGCGTCAGTCCGTATACATCGCCTTACGGCTTCGCACGGACCTGTGTTTTTAGTAAACAGTCGCTTCTCGCTGGTCTCTGCGGCCACCCCCAGCTCGAGGAGCAAGTCCCCTCACCAGTGATGGCCCCCCTTCTCCCGAAGTTACGGGGGCATTTTGCCGAGTTCCTTAACCATAGTTCACCCGAACGCCTCGGTATTCTCTACCTGACCACCTGAGTCGGTTTAGGGTACGGGCCGCCATGAAACTCGCTAGAGGCTTTTCTCGACAGCATAGGATCATCCACTTCACCACAATCGGCTCGGCATCAGGTCTCAGACAATTGCCAGGCGGATTTACCTACCTGACGTCCTACACCCTTACCCCGGGACAACCACCGCCCGGGATGGACTACCTTCCTGCGTCACCCCATCACTCACCTACTACCAGCTCGGGTCACCGGCTCCACCACTTTCCTTTCCCCGAAGGGTCCGGAACGGCTTCACGGGCTTAGCATCACTGGATTCGATGTTTGACGCTTCACAGCGGGTACCGGAATATCAACCGGTTATCCATCGACTACGCCTGTCGGCCTCGCCTTAGGTCCCGACTTACCCTGGGCAGATCAGCTTGACCCAGGAACCCTTAGTCAATCGGCGCACACGTTTCTCACGTGTGTATCGCTACTCATGCCTGCATTCTCACTCGTGAACCGTCCACCACTGCCTTCCGGCGCGGCTTCACCCGGCACACGACGCTCCCCTACCCATCACAGCCTCCGTTGGGAGTATTGCTGCAATGACACGACTTCGGCGGTACGCTTGAGCCCCGCTACATTGTCGGCGCGGAATCACTAGACCAGTGAGCTATTACGCACTCTTTCAAGGGTGGCTGCTTCTAAGCCAACCTCCTGGTTGTCTCTGCGACTCCACATCCTTTCCCACTTAGCGTACGCTTAGGGGCCTTAGTCGATGCTCTGGGCTGTTTCCCTCTCGACCATGGAGCTTATCCCCCACAGTCTCACTGCCGCGCTCTCACTTACCGGCATTCGGAGTTTGGTTAAGGTCAGTAACCCGGTAGGGCCCATCGCCTATCCAGTGCTCTACCTCCGGCAAGAAACACACGACGCTGCACCTAAATGCATTTCGGGGAGAACCAGCTATCACGGAGTTTGATTGGCCTTTCACCCCTAACCACAGGTCATCCCCCAGGTTTTCAACCCTGGTGGGTTCGGTCCTCCACGACCTCTTACAGCCGCTTCAACCTGCCCATGGCTAGATCACTCCGCTTCGGGTCTTGAGCGCGCTACTAAACCGCCCTATTCGGACTCGCTTTCGCTACGGCTTCCCCACACGGGTTAACCTCGCAACACACCGCAAACTCGCAGGCTCATTCTTCAAAAGGCACGCAGTCACGAGACACATCCGAAGATGTGTCCGACGCTCCCACGGCTTGTAGGCACACGGTTTCAGGTACTATTTCACTCCGCTCCCGCGGTACTTTTCACCATTCCCTCACGGTACTATCCGCTATCGGTCACCAGGGAATATTTAGGCTTAGCGGGTGGTCCCGCCAGATTCACACGGGATTTCTCGGGCCCCGTGCTACTTGGGTGTCTCTCAAACGAGCCGCTGACGTTTCGACTACGGGGGTCTTACCCTCTACGCCGGACCTTTCGCATGTCCTTCGCCTACATCAACGGTTTCTGACTCGTCCTGTCGCCGGCAGACAACAGAAGAGAGATCCCACAACCCCCCAAGCGCAACCCCTGCCGGGTCTCACACACTTGAGGTTTGGCCTCATCCAGTTTCGCTCGCCACTACTCCCGGAATCACGGTTGTTTTCTCTTCCTGCGGGTACTGAGATGTTTCACTTCCCCGCGTTCCCTCCACACTGCCTATGTGTTCAGCAGCGGGTGACAGCCCATGACGACTGCCGGGTTTCCCCATTCGGAAACCCCCGGATCAAAGCCTGGTTGACGACTCCCCGGGGACTATCGTGGCCTCCCACGTCCTTCATCGGTTCCTGGTGCCAAGGCATCCACCGTGCGCCCTTAAAAACTTGGCCACAGATGCTCGCGTCCACTGTGCAGTTCTCAAACAACGACCAACCACCCATCACCCCGAACCAGTAGTCCGAGTGCACTGGGGCCGGCACTGAAGGCAGCCACATTCGGCCGTACCCTCAGACACCCAACAGCGTGCCCGACACGATCAGCTGACCAGATCAGCGTTCCACGCCCCGAGGGGCAGTACTAGCGCCTGATCCATCCTGGATCGTGCCGAATAATCAACGTTCCACCCATGAGCAACCAGCATCGGACGTTCGCCGATGTACTGGCCTCTGACCAAGTCCCCGAAGGTCGTTGGTGAGAAGTGCTCCTTAGAAAGGAGGTGATCCAGCCGCACCTTCCGGTACGGCTACCTTGTTACGACTTCGTCCCAATCGCCAGTCCCACCTTCGACAGCTCCCTCCCACAAGGGGTTGGGCCACCGGCTTCGGGTGTTACCGACTTTCGTGACGTGACGGGCGGTGTGTACAAGGCCCGGGAACGTATTCACCGCAGCAATGCTGATCTGCGATTACTAGCAACTCCGACTTCATGGGGTCGAGTTGCAGACCCCAATCCGAACTGAGACAGGCTTTTTGAGATTCGCTCCGCCTCGCGGCTTCGCAGCTCATTGTACCTGCCATTGTAGCACGTGTGCAGCCCAAGACATAAGGGGCATGATGACTTGACGTCGTCCCCACCTTCCTCCGAGTTGACCCCGGCAGTCTCCTGTGAGTCCCCATCACCCCGAAGGGCATGCTGGCAACACAGAACAAGGGTTGCGCTCGTTGCGGGACTTAACCCAACATCTCACGACACGAGCTGACGACAGCCATGCACCACCTGTACACCGACCACAAGGGGGCACCCATCTCTGGATGTTTCCGGTGTATGTCAAGCCTTGGTAAGGTTCTTCGCGTTGCGTCGAATTAAGCCACATGCTCCGCTGCTTGTGCGGGCCCCCGTCAATTCCTTTGAGTTTTAGCCTTGCGGCCGTACTCCCCAGGCGGGGCACTTAATGCGTTAGCTGCGGCACCGACGACGTGGAATGTCGCCAACACCTAGTGCCCACCGTTTACGGCGTGGACTACCAGGGTATCTAATCCTGTTCGCTCCCCACGCTTTCGCTCCTCAGCGTCAGTAATGGCCCAGAGATCCGCCTTCGCCACCGGTGTTCCTCCTGATATCTGCGCATTTCACCGCTACACCAGGAATTCCGATCTCCCCTACCACACTCTAGCCTGCCCGTATCGACTGCAGACCCGGGGTTAAGCCCCGGGCTTTCACAACCGACGCGACAAGCCGCCTACGAGCTCTTTACGCCCAATAATTCCGGACAACGCTTGCGCCCTACGTATTACCGCGGCTGCTGGCACGTAGTTAGCCGGCGCTTCTTCTGCAGGTACCGTCACTTTCGCTTCTTCCCTGCTGAAAGAGGTTTACAACCCGAAGGCCGTCATCCCTCACGCGGCGTCGCTGCATCAGGCTTTCGCCCATTGTGCAATATTCCCCACTGCTGCCTCCCGTAGGAGTCTGGGCCGTGTCTCAGTCCCAGTGTGGCCGGTCGCCCTCTCAGGCCGGCTACCCGTCGTCGCCTTGGTGAGCCACTACCTCACCAACAAGCTGATAGGCCGCGGGCTCATCCTTCACCGCCGGAGCTTTCCACCCAGGAGCATGCGCTCCCGGGTCGTATCCGGTATTAGACCCCGTTTCCAGGGCTTGTCCCAGAGTGAAGGGCAGATTGCCCACGTGTTACTCACCCGTTCGCCACTAATCCACCCCGAAGGGCTTCATCGTTCGACTTGCATGTGTTAAGCACGCCGCCAGCGTTCGTCCTGAGCCAGGATCAAACTCTCCGTGAATGTTTTCCCGTAATCGGGACGACACCACGAGAGCGGAACGATCAGCCGGAATAAGACCGATCGTTCACAGCGTCCTCGCTGTGCGCCTGCCCCGAAGGGCAGGACTTTTTCAAAGGAACCTCGCCCCAGCCGATCGGCCGGAGACGGGGTATCAACATATCTGGCGTTGATTTTTGGCACGCTGTTGAGTTCTCAAGGAACGGACGCTTCCTTTGTACTCACCCGAGAGACTCTCTCAGGCTTTCCTCCGGGCGCTTCCCTTCGGTCCTGCGTTTCCGACTCTACCAGATCTTCCCGATCCGATTTCCTCGGCGCTTTCCAGGTTTCCGCTTTCGCGTTTCCCTTTCCGGCGATCCCAACTTTATCAGAAGTTTTGGGCCGGACTGACCGGTGGCCATTTCTGATTCATCGGGAGTGGCCTCTCGGAAATCGACGTTTCCAGAGGCAAGCAGAGACTAGCTGCTGCCACTGGACATGTCCAGTTCTCTCGGCAACCGTTCAAATCTACCTCCCCGCAGGTTCCGTGTCAACGGCTCCTGCTGGGCGAAGAGGACAGTAGCAGGTCAACAGGGGTGCCCGCACATCAGGCGGCCGTTGGAAGGACAGCGCTGCGCTCGGCCTCGTCGACGTCGCCAGTGTCGCCAGCTCTCGCCGCACGACCGCCCAGGACATAGACGTACGCGAGAAAGACCAGTTCAGCAGCGATTCCGATGGCGATACGGGCCCAGGTGGGGAGGCCGGACGGCGTGACGAAGCCTTCGATGGCGCCCGAGATGAAGAGGATCAGTGCCAGGCCTATCGCCATGCCCAGGGCGGCTCGACCCTCTTCGGCGAGCGCCGTACGGCGGGAACGCGGCCCCGGGTCGATCACCGTCCAGCCCAGTCGCAGACCTGTGCCCGCGGCGACGAAGACGGCGGTCAGTTCGAGAAGGCCATGTGGGAGGACAAGTCCCAGGAAGGTGTCGAGGCGGCCGGCCGAGGACATCAGGCCGATGCCGACGCCCAGGTTGAGCATGTTCTGGAAGAGGATCCAGAGGACCGGGATGCCCAGGAAGACACCCAGGACCAGGCACATCGCGGCGGCCTGGGCGTTGTTCGTCCACACCTGGGCCGCGAAGGAGGCGGCGGGGTGGCTCGAGTAGTACGTCTCGTACTGGCCACCGGGGCGGGTGAGGTCGCGCAGTTCGCTGGGGGCCCCGATCGAGGACTGGACCTCGGGGTGCGTGCCTATCCACCACCCCAGGAGGGCCGCGATCGCAGTGGAGAGGAGCGCCGTCGGCACCCACCAGTGGCGCGAGCGGTAGACCGCTGCCGGGAATCCGCGGGTCAAAAAGCGGGTGGCATCGCGCCAGGAGGCACGACGAGTGCCCGTCACCGCGCTACGCGCGCGTGCCACGAGTTGGCTGAGGCGGCCGGTGAGCTGAGGGTCCGGTGCGCTTGACTGGATCAGGGAGAGGTGGGTGGCGGTGCGCTGGTACAGGGCGACGAGTTCGTCGGCCTCGGCTCCGGTGAGGCGGCGCTGGCGGCGCAGCAGGGTGTCGAGCCTGTCCCACTCGGCGCGGTGGGCGGACACGAAGACGTCGAGGTCCATCGGGTTGGCTGCTCCTCGGCTGCTCGTCGCGGGTGTCAGCTTGTAGTACTGCGGCGCGATGTGCCCTCAGCTTGGCAGACTGGCCGCTCTCGGGGCAGGTCAGGGGAAGGAAGGCGAGCGTGAGTGAGCTAGTGACGGGCGAGGCGGTGGCGCTGGAGCTGCGCCCCGCGAAGCTGCCGAGCCGAGCGCTGGCTGTGCTGCTCGACCTGGTCGTGGCCATGGCCGTCTACATCATCGTGACCATCGGTCTGGTGGCTGCGACGGCTGCCCTGGACGAGGCGGCGCAGATCGCGGTGTCGATCACGAGTTTCGTTCTCGTGCTGGTGGGCGGGCCGATCGCGGTGGAGACGCTCAGCCACGGCCGCTCGCTCGGGAAGCTGGCATTCGGGTTGCGGGTGGTACGGGACGACGGTGGGCCGATCCGGTTCCGGCATGCGCTGGTGCGTGGTGCCGTCGGTGTGGTCGAGATTCTGATGACGTTCGGGATCGTCGCGTGCATCGCCTCCCTGGTATCGGCGCGGGGGCGGCGGCTCGGTGACGTGTTCGCGGGGACTCTCGTCGTTCGGGAAAGGATTCCGACCGGGCGCATGCCGTTCGTGCCCCCGCCGCCGCCCTGGCTGGCGGGACGGTTCACGGGGCTTGATCTGTCCGCGGTGCCGGACGGGTTGTGGCTGGCCATCCGCCAGTACCTGACACGGATGCAGCAGTTGGATCCGCAGGTCGGCAGGGCGATGGCGGAACGGCTGGCCATGGATCTCGCCGCCCGTACGGGGACCCCGGCGCCGCAGGGTGTTCCGGCGACCGCCTATCTCGCTGCCGTGGTACAGGAGCGGCAGGCGCGGGAGGCTCGGCGTGCGTTCGCACCGCCGCCCGGCGCACCTTCCTACCCCTATCCGAACCCGGCAGCTCCCGCGGCTGCGTCAGCGGTTCCGGGAGCAGCGTCGCCGCGGGCGCCGCAACCCGCCGTGCCGCAGGAGGCACCGCAAGCCTCATCCCAAGCTGCACCGCAGGCCGTGCCGCCGGCCGACCGAGTCGATCGCCCCGCGACGGGCTTCGTACCGCCCGCGTAACGAGCCATCGAGGCGCAGCCGGCACCGAACATCGTGGCGGAAGCTGCCGTCGTCAGGGGGAAACGGAACCAGCGGTCGTCAGGTGAAGACCGACGGCGGTGATTCGAGGTATTCCAGCTCGATGCCGGGCGCCGCCAGCACCACGTCTCCCGCGATGTGCACGGCGTGCTGCTCCCCCGTGTCCAGGGCTGTGACCTGGTATTCGTCCACGGACAGAGGGCCGTTGTCAGTGGCGTGTGTTTCTCTTGCGATCAAGGCCCAGGACTGGTCGACGGTGCGTGGGGCGAGGACCGGGTCCGTGAAGGCGACGAGGCGTACGCGGGTCGCGGCGTCGGAGGGGGTGAGGCGAAGGAGACGGGCGGTGGCGATGAGGAACGCGGGAGAAGTGCCGGTGAAGGCGTGGGCGCGAACATTGCCTTCGGTGGCCTCCGCGCCCGTGGGGCCGGTGCGGACCCAGGTCACACCGTCGAGCGCGGCGCCGCGGACCTGCCAGCTCGCGGCGTGCAGTTCGAGACGGATGGGGCGGCCGAGGTCGTCGAGGGCGAGGTCGACGGAGCCGGTGGGGTCGCCGGAGGGGGTGGTGATTTGGGAGACATAGCGCCAGCCGGAGGGGCCGGGCGCGCAGTGGAAGTGCTCTTCAGCGAGGGGGGTGTGATCGTGCGGATCATGGAGCGAATAACGGCCGCGGGGCATAGGCGTTCAGGTCCTCATCGGGGACAGGCCCCCGCCATGACGGCGAGGGCCTGCTGACATCCGTACGCCGAGCGGTGGTACCGCTGCTCGGCGGGGTGCTCAGTAGCGGTAGTGGTCCGGCTTGAAGGGGCCTTCGACCTCGACACCGATGTACGCAGCCTGCTCGGGGCGCAGCGTCGTTAGCTTCACGCCGAGCGCGTCGAGGTGGAGGCGGGCGACCTTCTCGTCCAGGTGCTTGGGCAGCACGTGGACGTCGGTCGGGTACTCCTCGGGCTTGGTGAACAGCTCGATCTGGGCCAGCGTCTGGTCCGCGAACGAGTTGGACATCACGAAGGAGGGGTGTCCGGTGGCGTTGCCCAGGTTCAGCAGGCGGCCCTCGGACAGCACGATGATCACCTTGCCGTCCGGGAGCGTCCAGGTGTGCACCTGGGGCTTGACCTCGTCCTTGACGATGCCCGGGATCTTCGCGAGGCCGGCCATGTCGATCTCGTTGTCGAAGTGACCGATGTTGCCGACGATCGCCTGGTGCTTCATCTTGGCCATGTCGGCGGCCATGATGATGTCCTTGTTGCCGGTCGTGGTGACGAAGATGTCGGCCTTGTCGATGACCTCGTCGAGGGTCGTGACCTGGTAGCCGTCCATGGCGGCCTGCAGCGCGCAGATCGGGTCGATCTCGGTGATGATCACGCGAGCGCCCTGTCCGCGCAGGGACTCCGCGCAGCCCTTGCCCACGTCGCCGTAGCCGCAGACGACGGCGGTCTTGCCGCCGATCAGGGTGTCGGTGGCGCGGTTGATGCCGTCGATCAGGGAGTGGCGGCAGCCGTACTTGTTGTCGAACTTCGACTTCGTCACGGCGTCGTTCACGTTGATCGCCGGGAAGAGGAGGGTGCCGTCGCGGTGCATCTCGTAGAGACGGTGGACGCCGGTGGTGGTCTCCTCGGTCACGCCGCGGATCTCCGAGGCGAGCTGGGTCCACTTCTGCGAGCCGTCGGTGATGGTGCGCTGCAGGAGTTCGAGGACGACGCGGTGCTCGTCGGACTCCGCGGTGTCGACGGAGGGAACCTTGCCGTCCTTCTCGTACTCGACGCCCTTGTGGACGAGGAGGGTGGCGTCACCGCCGTCGTCCAGGATCATGTTCGGGCCGCCGGTGGGGGTGTTCGGCCAGGTCAGGGCCTGCTCCGTGCACCACCAGTACTCCTCCAGGGTCTCGCCCTTCCAGGCGAAGACCGGGATGCCCTGGGGGTTGTCGGGCGTGCCGTTCGGGCCGACCGCGATGGCGGCGGCGGCGTGGTCCTGGGTGGAGAAGATGTTGCAGGAGGCCCAGCGGACCTCGGCGCCCAGGGCGACCAAGGTCTCGATGAGGACGGCGGTCTGCACCGTCATGTGCAGGGAGCCGGTGACGCGGGCGCCCGCGAGGGGCTGCGCCTCGGCGTACTCCTTGCGGATTGCCATCAGGCCGGGCATCTCGTGCTCGGCGAGGGTGATCTCCTTGCGGCCGAACGCGGCCAGGGAGAGGTCGGCGACCTTGAAGTCCTGTCGGTTGTCGACAGTCGTCATGACGAGCTGCTCCTCGGGATTGGGGCGAGGTGGATACGGCTGGTCTGCGCGGCGGCGGGCATGCGCATGCCCAAGTGGGCACTGGGGTGCCCGGTGCGCGCAGCGCAGTCCGTCGGAGGCCCTCTCTCCCTCGGCCGGTCCCGGTGGGACCGCCCGACCGCCATCAGCAGCGACGTCTGGCTCCCCACCAAGCTACACCGGTGGGCCCGGCCCTCCCCAGTCCGCCTCCGGCAACGGCGGGGTCCCGTGCGCCCGACGTTCACAGGAAAGGAGGATTGGCGATCACGGCTGGGTGTTGGCGCCGTTGGGGCTGGTGTTGCTGATCGGGTTGTCCGTTTTTGCGGGCAGTACCTGTGCGGCGGCCTCGGTGCGGCGGGAAAGCATGGCGCCGATTTGCGCCGTTGGTGAGCGGCTCTTCCGTCGCGCTCGCTGTCACCGGGATGTCTGTCACCGGGGTGGTCGGGGTGCCCATCGCCCTTGCTGGAGTCGGCTTCGGGATGGCCGCCGTCGTCGTACGGCCGCGGAGTCGGGTGGTGCCGCCCATGACGCTGTGGGCCGTGCACGTCTGACGGATGTACGTGCGTACGTGGCTGGGGCCCGCCTTCATCACCCAGGCGGGCCCCAGCCACGTACAAGTAGAGAAGCGCTTATGGCACGTAGAGGAAGAACTCAGTGTTCGGGCGTGTGGGCCGGTCCCCCGGGCGTCGCCTCGCGGTCCGGGCCCTTCGCCGCCTCCGCCTCGCTGTAGATGTCCGGTTCCAGGTAGATCACGCGGGCGATCGGGACGGCGGCGCGGATGCGGGATTCGGCGGCGTCGATCGCGGTGGCGATCTCGGCGGCCGTGCTGTCGCGCTGGACGGCGATCTTGGCGGCGACGAGGAGCTCCTCCGGGCCGATGTGGAGGGTGCGCATGTGGATGAGGCCGGTGACGGTCTCGCCGTCGACGACGGCCTTCTCGATCTTCTTGACCTCGTCGATGCCCGCGGCCTCGCCGAGGAGGAGGGACTTGGTCTCGGCGGCGAGGACCAGCGCGATCAGGATGAGGAGGACACCGATGCAGATCGTGCCGATGCCGTCCCAGACGCCGTCGCCGGTGATCAGGGACAGACCGACACCGCCGAGCGCGAGGATCAGACCGACCAGTGCGCCCAGGTCCTCCAGGAGGACGACCGGCAGCTCGGGGGCCTTGGCGTGGCGGACGAACTCCTTCCAGGACCTGCCCGCGCGCAGCGGGTTGGACTCCTTGATGGCCGTCCGGAAGGAAAACGTCTCAGCGATGATCGCGAACACCAGGACGCCGACCGGCCAGTACCAGTGCTCGATCTCGTGCGGGTGCTTGATCTTCTCGTAGCCCTCGTAGACGGCAAACATGCCGCCGACCGAGAAGAGGACGATCGAGACGAGGAAGGCATAGATGTAGCGCTCGCGGCCGTAGCCGAAGGGGTGCTGCGGGGTCGCCTCGCGCTGGGCCTTCTTGCCGCCGACCAGGAGCAGGGCCTGGTTGCCGGAGTCGGCGAGCGAGTGGACTCCCTCGGCAAGCATCGAGGACGAGCCACTGAAGGCGAACGCCACGAACTTCGATGCCGCGATCGCGAGGTTGGCGGCGAGTGCCGCCACGATCGCTTTGGTGCCGCCTGAAGCGCTCATCTGCTTCTGCTGTCCCTTCGTACGCCGTCCCGGGACCCGTTCGTACCTCGTACGCCGGTCCTGGCTTTGCCCGCTCTTTGCGGTACGCCATTCTTGCAGCCCGGTCAGACAACGGCGCGTCTGGCCACCGAAGTGAGCGCCTCAGGCCATCACCGTCGCCCCGTCAGGCCACCACAGTCGCACGGAAGACCGTGCCGTTTCCGGACACCTCGGCCTTTTCGCCCGCCGGTACGAAGACCGACTGGCCGGGGGCCAGCGTGATGCCGTCCGCGTGGACGGAACCCGCCGTGCAGAGGAGGATCTGCGGGGTCTCGCGCGTGAGGTCGTGCGCGGCGGCGGCCTCCGCGAGGACGTACCGGGAGAGGCGGAACTCGTCGATGGGGGTCTCGTAGACCTCCTCGCCGTCCGGGGACGCCTCCGGGCGCAGGACGCCGGGGTCGCTCGCCTCGAAGCGGACGATGCGCAGGAGCTCGGGGACGTCGACGTGCTTGGGGGTCAGGCCGCAGCGCAGGACGTTGTCGCTGTTGGCCATGATCTCCACGCCCAGGCCGTTCAAGTACGCGTGCGGGACCCCGGCGCCCAGGAACAGGGCCTCGCCGGGCTGCAGTTGGACGTAGTTGAGCAGCATGGCGGCGATGACGCCCGGGTCGCCCGGGAAGTGGTGGGCGATGTCGGCGTAGGGGGCGTAGGCGCCGCCGAGGCGGGCGCAGGCGGCCGCGGCCTCGGTGACCGTGTGGGCCATGCCGTCGGGGTCCGCGCTCAGCACCGCCGTCAGGACCTCGCGCAGCGCCGCGTCCCCGGGGTGTGCGTGCAGCAGGTCGACGTACGGCTTGAGGGAGTCGACGTCGAGGCCCGCGAGCAGTTCGGCGGCCTCGTCGGGGGAGCGGAAGCCGCACAGGCCGTCGAACTCCGTGAGGGCGCAGATCAGTTCGGGCTTGTGGTTGGCGTCCTTGTAGTTGCGGTGGCCCGCGTCGATCGGGATGCCGCGGCGCTCCTCGTCCTCGTAACCCTCCTTCGCCTGTTCGAGGTTGGGGTGCACCTGGAGGGAGAGGGGGGCGCCTGCGGCGAGGATCTTCAGCAGGAACGGCAGGCGGGGGCCGAACTTGGTGGCGGCCGCGCGGCCGAGTTCCCTCTCGGGGTCCTCGGCGATGACCTCGTCGAGCGGACCGCGCGCGGTGCGCGAGGGCGCGCCCGGGTGGGCGCCCATCCACATCTCCGCCTGCGGTTCACCGGTCGGCTCCACGCCGAGCAGCCGCGGGATGGCGGTGGTCGAACCCCAGGCGTAGGGGCGGATGGTGTTCTCGAGGCGGTCCATACGAATCTCTACGGTTCCTTCTGCGTACGACGCGGATCGTGCCTCCGCGTACGGTCAGGGTCTCGAACCCGCCGCGCACGAAGGTTGTCTAAATCTAAGACTGCCGACATCTCCGCGTACGAAGGTCAAGGTGTCGGAGTCAAGATCAGGCGGCCGAAGCGAGCGCCAGGTAAACGGCGGCGAAATCCGTGATGGCGATCAGCTCTGCGAGGGTCTCCAGCTCTCCGCCCTCCTCGGGCTCGAGCTCGCTGACCGCGGTGTCGTGGCTGAGCGCGAGTTCGCGGGCGGCGGGTGCCGCGCTGATGCCGCCGATCGGGCGGTCGCGGAGCAGGACCACGCGCGCGTGCAGGGCCTGTGCCTCCTCGACGCGGTCCCGGAAGAAGTCGTCGGGGTCGGCGCCCGCGGCCAGTGCGCCCGCGAGCAGCACGCTGTGGGCGGCCAGCGCCTCGGGGAGTTCGGCGGTGAGTGCGGGACGGCCCGCGAGCTCGGCGAGCGCGGCGGTGAAACGGCGGCCGGCGGGGCCCGCGGAGGTGCCCTCCGTCCAGATCACCGGGAGCGCCTCGGCCAGGTCGGCGGCGAGTGTCTTGGCGGGGTTGCTGTACGTCGCGATGGCCGGACCGCAGCGCTCGGCGACGTGGTCGAGACGGTCGGCGACCTTCTGCAGGACCTCGGGCGGCGCCGAGACCAGGCCGGTGCGGTCGAGGAGGGAGAGCAGCGGGGTGAGCAGCGCCCACAGGACGCCGGGGGCGGAGGCCGCCAGGGGTTCGTCCTGCTCGTACGGTGCGGTCGCCATCGGTACGAAGAGGCCGTGCGCGCGATCCACCGCTTCGGCGATCGGGGAGTGGGCCGGGGCCACGGCGGCCACGGTGCAGCCGCGCCGGTACGCCTGCTCGATCAGGAGTTCGAGGCTTGGTTCGATGCCGTCGGGCGTGGCCACCAGGAGGAGGTCCATGGGGCCCGCCCAGCCGGGCAGTTCCCAGCGCAGGGCGCCCGCCGCGGGGGCGACACCCGTGGGGGTGAGCCGGGTGAGCGGGCAGCTCGCCCCGACGATGGTGCCGAGCAGTTCGGCGACGCCGGTGGCGGCCAAACCGGGGCCCGCGATCATGACGGCGCGCGGGCGGCCGTCCGGCTTCAGCTCCGGGATCCCGGCCTCGGTGGCGTGCCGGACCGCGGTGCGTACGCGGGCGCCGGCCTCGGCGGCACCGCGGAGCAGCTCCCGCCGGTCGGCGCGGGCCAGCGCCTCGGGGTCGTCGAGCAGCGATTCGTCGAGCATGGGGTCGGCAGCCTCCGATCGCCGGTGTGTCGCTGAGTGTGACGCCCTGTCCGCTTACGCGGGGCGGCGTGCCTCGTCCACGAGGAGGACGGGGATGCCGTCGCGGACGGGGTAGGCCAGGCCGCAGTCGCCTCCCGTGCAGATCAGCTCACTCTCCTGCTCCTTGAGCGGGGCGTGGCAGGCCGGGCAGGCGAGGATCTCCAGAAGGCCGGCTTCAAGCGGCATGGGGGTGTCCTTCCGAACAGGTGGATGCGGCCTGGTCAGGGTACCGCTGTGGGGGGACTCCGCGCCGGGGCGCGGCGCTGGCTTGTGGGGGTCGCTCGGGGGTGGTTGCCGGGTGAGGTGGCGGGGGCGGGTTGGCGGGGGTTTTCGCCCCCTCCGCCCCTGCCCGTCCCGTACTTGGCCCCGCGGCGGAGCCGCTGATGAACGCAGCGCCCCAGACCCCCGTATCGCGCTGCGCACTCGTCCTCAAACGCCGGACGGACTGGCACTAGCCCCTGATGATCGCCAGTACCTCGTCCCTCGTCTTCGCCATCGTCGCCTCGTCCCGGGCCTCGGCGTTCAGGCGGAGGAGGGGCTCCGTGTTGGAGGGGCGGACGTTGAACCACCAGTCCTGGGCGGTGACGGTGAGGCCGTCGAGCTCGTCGATGCTGACGCCCTCGCGGCCCTCGTACGCGGTCTTGACGGCGGCGAGGCGGGCGGCCTGGTCGTCGACCGTGGAGTTGATCTCGCCGGAGCCCGCGTAGCGGTCGTACGCGGCGACGAGTTGGGAGAGGGGGCCGTCCTGGCCGCCGAGGGCGGCGAGGACGTGGAGGGCGGCCAGCATGCCCGTGTCGGCGTTCCAGAAGTCGCGGAAGTAGTAGTGCGCGGAGTGCTCGCCGCCGAAGATCGCGCCGGTGCGGGCCATCTCGGCCTTGATGAAGGAGTGGCCGACGCGGGTGCGGACCGGGGTGCCGCCGTTCTCCCGGACGGCCTCCGGAACCGACCAGGAGGTGATGAGGTTGTGGATGACCGTGCCGCCGCCGTGCTTGGCGAGCTCGCGGGAGGCGACCAGGGCCGTGATCGCGGACGGGGACACCGGGTCGCCGTGCTCGTCCACGACGAAGCAGCGGTCCGCGTCGCCGTCGAAGGCGATGCCGAGGTCGGCGTCCTCCTCGCGCACGCGCTTCTGGAGGTCCACGATGTTCGCCGGCTCGAGCGGGTTGGCCTCGTGGTTGGGGAACGTGCCGTCCAGTTCGAAGTACATCGGGACGAGGTCCAGGGGCAGGCCGGCGAAGACGGTCGGGACCGTGTGTCCACCCATGCCGTTGCCCGCGTCGACCACGACTTTGAGATGAGAGGGGCGCGAAGCGCTTTCCTTGGAAGGGCGGTGGTGGGAGACGGGCGGGCGGATCGAGGTCAGGTCGACGAGGGAGCGGAGGTGCGCCGCGTAATCGTCCAACGTGTCCCGCCGCGTGATCGTTCCCGGCGTCGCGTCCGAGGCCGGGGCGCCCGAGGTGAGCCAGGACTCGACGAGTTCGCGGATGTCGGCGAGGCCGGTGTCCTGACCGACCGGGGCGGCGCCCGCCCGGCACATCTTGATGCCGTTGTACTGCGCGGGGTTGTGCGAGGCCGTGAACATGGCGCCCGGCAGGGCGAACGCGCCCGACGCGTAGTAGAGCTGGTCCGTGGAGCACAGGCCGATTTCGGTCACGTCGACGCCGCGCGCCGCCGCACCGCGCGCGAAGGCACGCGACAGGCCGGGCGACGAGGGCCGCATGTCGTGCCCGATCACGATCGCCCGCGCTCCGGTCACCTGGACGAAAGCCGATCCGAACAGCTCGGCCAACGACTCGTCCCACTGGTCCGGGACCACACCGCGTACGTCGTACGCCTTTACGAGCTGCGACAGATCAGCAGTCACGGCCAACCCTCCAGAATCCATTCGGTGGCCCCAAACTACCCGTCCGGACTGACAGCCGGCTGTGCGGCCGCCGAGCGGAAGCGGATCCGCCGCCCGCGGTCCCGTGCCGTGCTGCCGGTGAGGCGTGGCCGGCCGTGATGCCGGTGGAACGTGGCCGGTCAGGGCAGCATCCACTCCAGGACCGGTGAACTCTGTCCCACCACGATCAGACACATGACCAGCAGCAGTCCGACGCTCCACGGCAGCACCTTGCGCAGCAGGTCTCCCTCGCGGCCCGCGAGCCCGACCGCCGCGCACGCGATGGTCAGGTTCTGCGGCGAGATCATCTTGCCGAGGACACCGCCCGAACTGTTGGCGGCGGCGAGCAGTTCGGGAGACAGTCCCGACTCCCTGGCCGCGCTCACCTGGAGGGCACCGAAAAGGGCGTTCGCCGAGGTGTCGGAGCCGGACACCGCTACGCCGAACCAGCCCAGAACGGGTGACAAGAAGGCGAGTCCCGCGCCGGCCGCCGCCACGAAGTGGCCGATCGTGGCGGCCTGTCCGGAGAGGTTCATGACATAGGCGAGGGCCAGCACCGACGTCACGGTGAGGATCGCGAACCTCAACTCGTGCACCGTCGCCAGCCATTCCTTGACGGCCACGCGCGCGTGCACCCCGAGTACGACGGCCGTGCACAGCCCGGCGAGGAGCACGAGGGTGCCGCCGGTCGACACGATCGGCCAGGTGAAGACGTTCCCGCCGACCGGCTTCCCCTCCGGGTCGACGACGTCCAGGAAGGGCCAGTCGTACGTCTGGGTCGCCCGCGCCAGCCAGTCCTTCACGGCCGGGATCTGCGCGACCGAGAAGATGGCGACGATCAGCGCGTACGGGGCGTAGGCGCGCACGACTTCGGGGCGCGGGTCCTCCTCGTCCAGGTCCTCGGTGCGTACGCCGGTCAGGACCGCGGCCCGTACGGGCTCGGCGACGGGCACGCGCGTGTGCGGTACGGCGACCAGGGCGGCCGCGCCCGCCAAGGCGGCGCCGATGTCGGCGAGTTGCGCGGAGACGTAGTTCGAGGCGGCGAACTGGGCGGCGGCGAAGGCGACTCCGCACACCACGGCGGGCACCCAGGTCTCGCGCAGGCCGCGTCGGCCGTCGACCAGGCCGACCAGCACGAGGGGCACGACGAGGGCCAGCAGCGGGGTCTGACGGCCCACCACGGAGGCGACGGAATCCAGAGGCAGGCCCGTGACCTGGGCGAGCGTCACGACCGGTGTGCCCATGGCGCCGAACGCGACCGGCGCGGTGTTGGCGACGAGTGCGACCACCGCGGCGCGCACCGGGTCGAAGCCGAGCGCGACCAGCATCACCGAACAGATCGCGACCGGCGCACCGAAGCCCGCGAGGGCCTCCAGGAGCGCGCCGAAGCAGAAGGCGACGACGAGCGCCTGGATGCGCGGATCGTCGGACAGTCGCCCGAACGAGCGGCGCAGGATGTCGAAGTGCCGGGTGCGGACGGTCATCCGGTACACCCACAGGGCGTTGACGACGATCCACAGGATGGGGAAGAGGCCGAAGACGGCGCCCTGGGCGGCGCTGGAGAGCGTCTGGCCGACCGGCATGCCGTAGGCGAGCCATGCGACCAGAGCGGCCGCCAGAAGGCCGATCAGGCCTGCCCGATGAGCCTTCATGCGGACGCCGCCGAGCAGGACCAGCACGATGACCAGGGGCAGGGCGGCGACGAGGGCGGACGGGCCGAGCGAGTCGGCGACGGGTTCGAGCTCCTGGACGTACACGGACGCCTCCCCGGATTCCGTGATGCGGAAAGTGATTTCTCACGGCAAACGGAATGGTCGTGTCCGCGACAACGACGCGTCAATGGGTGTGCATCACCCGGTGAAACGGGAGGAGCCGACTGGCCTCAGTTGTCCGGATTCGGCCGTCGGGCCGCACGTGGGCGGATCAGCCGCCTGGACTCAGAGTCCGAACCGAGCTGCACGGACCCAGCCGTCAGGACCCAGCCGTCCGGACTCAGCTGCCCGGACTCAGTTGTCCGGCGAGCGCAGCACCCGCAGATGGCCGCGGCGCGCGACCTCCATCGGGTCCGCCGAGCGGGCGTTGCCGCCGCCACCGGCCTCCGCGGCGCGCTGCTGCGGCCGGGCCGCCTCGCGCACGGCGTTGGCCAGCGCTTCCAGATCGTCGCCACTGGGGCGGGAGGGACCCGAGGCGTCGGCGAGCCGGACGACCTCCCAGCCGCGCGGCGCGGTGAGGCGCTCGGAGTGCTCGGCGCACAGGTCGTAGCAGTGGGGTTCGGCGTAGGTGGCGAGCGGGCCGAGGACCGCGGTCGAGTCGGCGTAGACGTACGTCAGCGTCGCGACGGCGGGACGGCCGCAAGCGGTGCGCGAACAGCGACGTACAAGGCTCACGACGTTGGACGGTACCGCACTCTTGAGCGGGCCGCGACGACTCTCCCCCAGGTCACCCCACCGTGTCGTGCTGTGACACCGCCCACACAGGCCTCCGGACATCCCGCCCTGACCTGGGGCGACATCACATGACGACATGCCGAACAGACCTGAATCCGGTCACCACTTGGAGCAAACCACGTCAAATGTCATGTGAGCGACGGTCTTGGAGAGATACGGAATCGAGTCCAACCTTGGCTGGAATGGTCATCAAGCGACATCCGGAATAGGTCGCCTGGCTTCGTGCCGCACGGGCCGCCGGGCTCCGTGCCACACAGGCCGCCGGGCTCCGTGCCACACAGGCCGCCGGACCGGGTGCCGTACCGGCCGCCGAGCCCGGTGCGTACAGATCGCCGAGCCGCCTGCCGTCGGTCCGTGGGCGGCCGCGTGGGTGCCGGGCACACGGACCTCACGGGGACTACTCTTCGTCAGTGATGGACAACCCCGTACAGCCCCGCGCCGCCGCACCTGGGCCCCGCCGTCGTGATCGCCACGGAAGGGGCATGCGCGGCCCCGTGGCGCCGCCCCAGGTGCCGCTCTCCGCGAGCCGTGCCGAGGCGTTCGCGGATCTGGTGCAGGACTCCGTGGAACGGCTGGAGCGGCGCTGGCCGCAGCTGGCCGACATCGACTTCCTGGTCCTCGAGGTGCCCCGCCTCGAGGGCTCCGGCGAGGGCTGGAGCGACGAGGCGGTGCCCTTGGGCGGCACGATCCCGGCGCGGGACGGCCGCCCCGCGCGCGTGGTCGTCTACCGCCGCCCGGTCGAGATCCGTACCAAGGGCCGCGACGAGCGCGCCGCCCTGGTGCACGAGGTCGTCGTGGAGCAGGTAGCGGAGCTGCTGGGGCTGACCCCGGAGACGGTCGATCCGCGGTACGGCGAGGACTAGGGACCGCCGACCACGCCCACCGGGCCCCTGCGAGTTTCGAGGACCCGGTGGATCACCAGCCGCCTCGTGCTGATCGCTCGTGACTGATTGCCCGTGCCGGATCAGCGCTTCAGCAGCACCGAAAGATCCTGTTCCGTCTGCGGCACCGCCACCGTTCCGCGGTCGTCCGGGAGGGTCTGGACCGTGAAGCCGGAGACGCCCTCCTGGGTGCCGGTGAGCATCCGGGAGGCGTAGACGGAGCCACCGGAGACCGGCTCCACCGTCAGTGCGTACGTCCCCTTGAGGCCGCTCGGGACGGGTGCCTCCACGTTCTGGGTCGTGCCGCCCTTGATCGTGAACGTCTTCGTCGCGGCCGTACCGCCCTCGCTGCCCGCGGACGCGGTGACCTTGACCTCGGCGGTACCTCCGGGGGCGGTCAGGGCGAGCGTGGTGCTCTTGGAGCTGTTCTGGGCGACCGTCGCGCGCGTGCCGACCGGGCGGGTGGCGGGGATGAACGCGGTCTCCTGCTCGTCGCCCTTGCCGCGCACGACCCGCAGCGCGGCGACGACCGGCACCGACGCGCCGGTGGGGGTGAGGATCAGGGAGCCCGCCTCGCCGCGCGTGACGTCACCGAGGTCGACGGCGGCGGTCATGCCGGACTTCACGTGCAGCGTCTCGTTGCCCGCGGGAGTGATCAGCGCCGAGGGGGAGGCGAGGCGCACCTTCAGGTCGGCGTCGGCGTCGCCGGGCGCGAAGGCGACCAGGCGCACAGACGTGGCGTCCTTGGGGATGCCCGGCAGGACCAGGCTGCCCGTGGGGTCGGCGGAGGCGGCCAGCCAGTCGCCGCCGAGCTTCTCGTCCAGGGCCTGCACGGCGGCTCCGACGCGGCCGCTGCGGACCGTCACGTGCACCGTGAGGTTGGTCTGCGGGTCGTCGGTGAGCGTGCTCAGCAGGATCTGCTCGCCGGCGTGCGGCTGGACCGTGATGCCGTCGCCCACCGTGGACTTGAGGGTGCCGTCCTTGCCGTACAACTGGATGTCGACGACGGCGGCGGAGTCGTCGGGGTTGGTCAAGTGCACGTAGTCGGTGCGGTCGGCGGCGGTGCTGGCGCCCGGGAACCAGAACTCGGTGTCCGGGGCGGTGCAGTTGGTGCCGAGCAGACCGCGCCCGGCGCCGGCGGCGACCTCCGTGGTCTCCTGGACGGTCCAGCCGGGCGCGAACTTGCCCTCGGCGGTGCCGACAAGGGCGGGAACTTCGGCGCCCGAGCGGTCGCCGGTAGCCGGCTTGCCGGGCTCCTTGGGCTCCACGACCGGCTTGTCGGCGCTCTTGCCGCTCTTGTTGCCGTCGGTGTCATCCGCCGACTTCTCTGTCGCGGCGCGGAGTTCGGCCTTGCCGCTGTCGCTCGTGCCCTTGGAGACGGGCGTGAAGGACGTGTACGCGGTCTCGGCGATGTCGGAGGTGCTCGGCTGCGGGCAGAGCAGGCTGGTGCGCTCCACGGGCAGCTGGGCGGCCGCCTTGGCGGTGCTGTCTCCGGAGGCGGACGGCGCGGAGAGCGTGGCGAATCCGGTGACGGCGGCGAGCGCGGTCGCGCCGGCGATCAGGGACAGGGTGGTGCGGTTCACTGCTGGCTCCCGTCGGGGCGCTCACTGTCGGTGCCGTGCGGCGGCTGCGAGGGCATCGGGGGCTGCGCCGGGTCGTAGCCCGTGTCATAGCCCTGGTTGGCGGGGTCGTAGCCCTGGCTGTACGTCTGGTCGTACGAGGTGCCCCCGTAGGCGTACGGGTCGTACTGGCCGGCCTGGTAGGGGTCCGCCTGGTACGGCTGCTCGTAGGTGCCCGCCGGGTACTGCTGGCCCTGGTACTGCTCGCCGCCGTAGGTGCCGTAGTCGGTGTCCGCGTAGCTCGGGGTGTCCCATTCGCCGTACGTCTGCTGCTGCGGGACGGCGGTGGCAGGGACCTCCTCCTCCGGAGGAGGAAGGGCACCCCCGTCCTGGACGGTCTGGGCCGCCTGCTCGGCCTGCTCGGCCTCGGCCTGGGCGCGCAGGCGGCGGGCGCGGCGGCCGTCGCCCGTGGCGTCCTGGGCGGGGACGGCCTGCTCCTCGGGGAGGTCGTCGTCGACGTCCCGGCGCCGCCCGGGCAGCGCGAGCACCACGAGGACGAGGGCGAGTGCGCCCTGCGCCCACAGCCAGGCGGTGTGGCTCATCGGAGCGTCGAAGGTGACATCCACCTTGCCACCGCTCGCGGGCAGTTCGAAGCCCTGTGCCCAGCCGTCGACGGTGGTGCGGGTGAGCGGCTTTCCGTCCAGGGTCGCCGTCCAGCCCTCGTCGGCCGTGTCGGCCAGACGCAGGACGCGGCCGTCGGCTCCGGAGGGGATCGTGGTGTGCAGTTCGACGGGTCCGGCGGCGATGGACAACGCGTCGCCGGACTGGGGGACGATCGCGGCGCGCGAGACCTGCCGGTCGACGCGCCACAGGGCGCTGCCGTCCTGCTGGCTGAGCCGGGTCAGGCCCGGCGTGGCGTCCAGGACGCGGCTCACCTCGCGGGGCGCGCCCTTGCGGACCAGGACGTAGCGCACGGCGAAGCCGCCGAGTTCGTCGGCCTGGTCGGCGCCGGAACCCGCCACCAGGTTGGCGACGGCCTCGTCGAGCTTCTTGTTGGCGCCGTCCACCGCCGCGAGTTCGGCGTCGCCGAGGCGGGCGCCGGAGCCGCGCACGAGGGTGTAACCGACCTTGGCGGTCGAGCGGCTGGCGAGGACGAGGGTGCGGGCCTGGTCGCGGGTGCCGCTCTCTTCGGCGACGAACGCGGGCACCTGCACCGGGTCGCGGCGCCCCACGGGTCCGTCGGCGCCGCGGATCATCCATCCGGCGGCGACGAGCAGGGGCCCGGCCGCGCAGGCGAAGGCGATGAGCGCGGCCACCGGCTGGCGCCAGCCGAAGCTCTGCTCGGCCACACGCGCGCGTGCCCCGTCGGCGCCGAGCGCGGCGGCGGCGAGGAGCGCGAGTCCGTAGACGAGCGTCGCGGGCCCCGCCCAGGCGGACCTGTTGGACAGCGCGGCGAAGACGAGCGCCACCAGGGCGACGGCCCAGGCCGTCCAGATCCCCGCCTGGCGCTGCGTGCGCATCAGGGCGGCCAGCGCGGCCAGCACGATGCCGAACAGCATCAGCCCGCTGACGGTCCCGGGCCCGCCGGGGCTGGCGCCGAGCAGGTCGAGCGCGGAGGCCGCGCTCTCGCCGTACTCCAGACCGGCCTCCGTGAAGAAGCCGAACGGGAGCAGCGTCAGCGACCAGGGAGCGAGGATCAGCAGCGGGGTGCCGAACTGGGCCAGGAAGCGCGCTCCATAGGCCGTGATGTCGCTGCGGCGCACTACGAGAAGCGCGATTCCGAGGGCCAGCGCGATGGGCCACACGATCGGCGTGAACGCGGTGGCGATCGTCAGCAGCAGGGCGTACGCCCAGGTGGCGCGCCAGCTGCCGCGCGACCCGGAGGAGTGGCTCAACCCGCTCGCGGCAATGCCCGCGCGCGCGATGAGCGGCAGCAGGATCGCGAGGACGGCCGTGCCGATGCGGCCGCCCGCGAGCGCGCCGGTGGCGGCGGGCAGGAAGGCGTACGCGACGGACGCCCAGGCGCGCAGCAAGCGCGACTCGACGAGGGGCCGCGACGCGAAGTACGCGGCGAAGCCGGCCAGCGGCACGGAGGCCACCAGGAGGACGGTGACCGCCAGCCCGGCGGAACCGAGGAGCAGGGAGGCCAGCATCGCGACGAGCGCGAGGTAGGGCGGCGCGGACTCAGTGCCGCCCGCGCCGACCGGATGCCAGCCGTCGAGATAGCGCGACCACAGCTCGGAGGAGTCGGCGGGCGCGGGCAGCAGCGCGCCGCCCGCGAGCGCCCCGCCGCCGAGCAGCTCACGGCAGGCGAGCAGCGAGACGAAGAGCAGCACCAGGAAGAGCATCGGACCGGGGTTGCGGGCGACGCGCTTGAGCCGGGCGAACTGCTCGATCTCCAGGAAGTCGGCGTCGTCGTCGCCGCCCGGTCCGGACTCGACCGCGCCGCCGTGCCGTCCGGCCCCGGCGGCGACTTCGGGGTCGGAGCGGCCCACGAGGTTGCTCGCGACCTGCTCGACGGTGGCCCGCACGGTCGCGCCGGGCGGCGGGAACAGCGCCCGCAACTCGCCCTTGTCGACCAGCGGCCGGCCGCGCCTGCGCCGCCCGGCGATGATCCGCTCCGGGCGCAGCAGGACGCCCAGGAGGCCGCGGATCTCGTCGACGGCCTGTCCGGGGACCTTGCCGACGAGATACGCGACCGTGCGCAGCAGCGTGCCGAGGACCAGGCGGATCAGGACCCAGGGCAGCTGTGCCGAACGCGCGTTGACGAGGAGGGTGTAGACGGCGCCCGCCTTGTCGACCTTGTGCGGGGACGCGGCGGTGCGGCCCACGCAGTCGACGGCGCGGCGCTCGCGGGAGGCCGCCTCGGCGTGTCGTACGACCGACTCGGGGGCGACGAGGACGCGGTGGCCGACGGCCTGGGCACGCCAGCACAGGTCGACGTCGTCGCGCATCAGGGGCAGCCGGCGGTCGAAGCCGCCGAGCTCTTCGTAGACATCGCGCCGGATCAGCATTCCGGCGGTGGACACGGACAGCACGGGGTGGACGTGGTCGTGCTGCCCCTGGTCCTGTTCGCGGCGGTCCAGGCCCGTCCAGCGGCGGCCGGAGTTGGCGATGGTGACGCCGACCTCGAGGAGCTGACGGCGGTCGTACCAGCCGCGGAGCTTGGGGCCTACGACGGCGACGTCCCTGCCGAACTCCCGCTCGCTCTCCACGACTCGCAGCAGCTGCGCCAGGGCGTCCGGCTCGGGGGCGCTGTCGTCGTGCAGCAGCCACAGCCACTGCTCGGGCTCGCCGTGCGGGAGTTCCGGCATGTCGTAGGCGTCGTCGCGCCACGTGCGCGTGACGGGGTCCCAGCCGCTGGGGCGCTTCAGGTAGGGCAGGTCGTCCGGAGTGAGCACACGGGCGCCGCGGACGGCCTCGTCGACGGCCTGGCCGAAGCCGGAGCGCCGGGCGAGGTGCAGGACCCGGTCGGCGCCGAGCGCGTCGGTGAGCAGCTGGGCGGAGTCGTCCGCGCTGCCGGTGTCGGCCGCCACCGCGTTCTGCACGGGTCGCTCCTGGCCGAGCAGCCCGGAGAGCGCCTCGGGCAGCCAGCGGGCGCCGTCGTGGGAGACGAGCACCGCGGTCACGACGTGGCGCGGGAACTCAGGAGTGGCAGCGTCGTGTTGGGCTGCCGAATGGCTGTGCACGGACATCGAGGTACGGGCCCCGGTTCGATGGACTGCGGTGGACGTCTGTGCCCTGCGGGGACAGCGGGACGTCTCGGACGAGGGCCCACACTAACGGCTGGGCAACACAGCGGCCCGCCGCCTGTGGATAACCCACCTGCGACGGGCCGTTCGTTACGTATCGGTACGGAGGGGTGTGCGCCGTTCGGTCAGTCGGCGGTTTGCGGTGGCGCCGCCCGGTCGGACGGCGGTCTTCTTCAGACAGCGGCCTTCTTCAGACGGCGGCCTTCTTGAGGCGCCGGCGTTCGCGCTCGGACAGGCCGCCCCAGATGCCGAACCGCTCGTCGTTGGCGAGCGCGTATTCGAGGCACTCAGAGCGGACCTCACAGGCGAGGCAGACCTTCTTGGCCTCGCGGGTGGAGCCGCCCTTCTCGGGGAAGAAGGACTCGGGGTCGGTCTGGGCGCACAGCGCGCGCTCCTGCCAGCCGAGTTCCTCATCCGCGTCGTCGACCAGCAGTTGCTGCACCAGCTCGGTCATGTGCGCCCCTCGTCTGTCTTTCGCGTCCCCGTGATGCTGCCGTTACCGATTTCGGCTGAACGACACGAGTGAAATTACAAGTGTGCCGATCCGGGCCAGTCAAGCCGAGATCTGCTATTGGGCCCCTTATTCACTCTGCGGAACCAAGGCTATGCGGAAAGTGTTCAAATCGGCATAAACCCTGACAGCTCGCGAGGCCCAAGCCGGGCCTCCGACCCTCACAGGGGAGGACGCCCAGGAGTTCGATCTCGTTCCGACGCAGACACCGAAGCGAACCTGATCACATTTCGATCACGGGATCGCGGCGAGGTTTGCGCGCCCGGTTGTGCGCCATGTGTCCGGGGCGGCTCCTGAACAAACCTTTCGCCTGCCAGGAGAACCGGATGAGGTGAAACATCTCCCACATACTGGACATCAAGTTGACAGTGCGAGTGTGAACCGGTGTCCTTGTGGGCATGCTCGCGAACTTGGCACTCACCTCGACCCGCACCGCCGGGTCCCACGGTGCTGCCCGCGCTCGCTGTAGCTGTTGCTGTTCCAGCTGTTGAGCCGTACCGCGCTCCGGCTGCCTCGCCGCCACTGAGGCGAATCCCCGCCCCCTACCGGGGTGAACGCCCGCACCAGGGCACTCCTCCCCGTCCGTGATCCGGATGGAATCCCCGTCCGGAACCCGGACGGAAATGGTCCGCGACACCCCAGCACTCTCCCGCCGAGGAACCACCGCACCCATGAACAGCGACAGCGACCTCCAGATCGCCGGCGACATCCTCGAAGTACCGCACCTGCTCCAGCCGCCGCGCGAGCACCCCGCCACCGTGGCCGAGTTCGCCGGCCTCGCCCGCTCCATCGCGGCCGACCGATCCCAGTGGGAGCACCTCCTCCAGTACGACGCGACCTCGCGCTGGTACCACCGGCTGCGCACCGGACCCGGCTATGAGGTGTGGCTCCTGTCCTGGGTCCCCGGTCAGGGCAGCGGGCTGCACGACCACGGCCGCTCCTCCGGCGTCCTGACCGTCCTGGACGGCGCCCTGACGGAGCACACGGCGCGCGGCACGCGCGCTTTGAGCGTCGGTTCGCAGCGGGTGTTCGCGCCCGGCTACGTCCACGAGGTCGTCAACGACTCGCTCGAACCCGCCGTGAGTCTGCACGTCTATTACCCGGGGCTCACCGAGATGCCGATGCACGCGGCGCGTTGCGCGGTGGCCGAGGTCGCGTGACCGGCCGGAGCGTTGCGCGGTGACTCAGGTCGCGTAACCGGCTGACGCGTTGTCGTACCCGCCTGCCAGACTGAACCTCATGCGCATTGTGGTTCTGGCAGGCGGTATCGGTGGTGCCCGGTTCCTGCGTGGTCTCCAGCGGGCCGTGCCGGACGCGGACATCACGGTCATCGGCAACACCGGCGACGACATCCACCTCTTCGGGCTGAAGGTCTGCCCGGACCTCGACACGGTGATGTACACGCTCGGCCGCGGCATCAACGAGGAGCAGGGCTGGGGTCGGGCCGACGAGACCTTCCACCTGAAGGAGGAGCTCGCGGCGTACGGGGTCGGACCCGAGTGGTTCGGGCTCGGCGACCGCGACTTCGCCACGCACATCGTGCGGACGCAGATGCTGAGCGCGGGCTATCCGCTCAGCGCCGTCACCGAGGCGCTGTGCGACCGGTGGAAGCCGGGCGTCCGGCTCATCCCCATGTCCGACGACCGAATCGAGACGCATGTCGCCGTCGAGATAGAGGGCGAGCGCAAGGCGATCCACTTCCAGGAGTACTGGGTGCGGCTGCGGGCCTCCGTTCCGGCCGAGGCCGTCGTGCCGGTCGGCGCCGAGCAGGCCAAGCCCGCGCCCGGGGTGCTCGAAGCCATCGCCGAGGCGGACGTCGTCCTCTTCCCGCCGTCCAACCCCGTCGTGTCCGTCGGCACGATCCTCGCCGTGCCCGGCATCCGGGAGGCCATCGCCGACGCGGGCGTGCCCGTGGTCGGCCTCTCCCCCATCGTCGGGGACACGCCTGTGCGCGGCATGGCCGACAAGGTGCTGGCCGCGGTGGGCGTCGAGTCCACGGCCGCGGCGGTCGCCGAGCACTACGGCTCGGGGCTCCTCGACGGCTGGCTCGTCGACACCGTGGACGCGGCCGCCGTGGAGCGTGTGGAGGCGGCCGGGATCCGGTGCCGGGCCGTGCCGCTGATCATGTCCGACCTCGACGCGACGGCGCGGATGGCACGTGAGGCGCTGACGCTGGCCGAGGAGGTACGGGCGTCTTGACCGGTTCGGAGGGCGCCCCCGGGCGCGGTGATGCCGACGGGCGCGCCGACGCCCCCGCGCACGGTACGGCGGGCTATCGCGTCTGGGCACTGGAAGGGCTTCCCGAGGTGCGGCAGGGCGACGACCTCGCCAAGCTCGTCGCCGCCGTCGAGCCCGGCCTCGCCGACGGGGACGTCCTGCTCGTCACGTCGAAGATCGTGTCCAAGGCGGAGGGGCGGATCGTCGAGGCCGTCGACCGCGAGGCCGCCATCGACGCCGAGACCGTACGCGTCGTGGCGCGGCGCGGAGCCCTGCGCATCGTCGAAAACCGGCAGGGGCTCGTGATGGCCGCCGCCGGGGTCGACGCCTCCAACACCCCCGCCGGGACCGTGTTGTTGCTGCCCGAGGACCCCGACGCCTCCGCGCGGGCGATCCGCAGCGGCCTGCGGGACACCCTCGGAGTCGACGTCGGCGTCGTGATCACCGACACCTTCGGGCGACCGTGGCGCAACGGGCTCACCGATGTCGCCATCGGCGCCGCGGGCGTACGGGCACTCGACGATCTGCGCGGCGGCACGGACGCGTACGGCAATCCGCTGAGCGCGACCGTCGTCGCCACCGCCGACGAGCTCGCCGCCGCCGGTGACCTGGTCAAGGGCAAGGCCTCCGGGCTGCCCGTCGCCGTCGTGCGCGGGCTGCCGCACGTGGTGGGCGAGGACGACGGTGAGGGGGCGCGGGCGATGGTGCGCAGCGCGCGCGACGACATGTTCCGCCTTGGCACGTCAGAGGCCGTACGGGAGGCGGTGACCCAGCGGCGTACCGTACGGGCCTTCACCGACGAACCGGTCGACCCCGGGGCCGTACGGCGTGCGGTCGCCGTGGCGGTGACCGCTCCGGCGCCGCATCACACCACTCCCTGGCGGTTCGTGCTCCTGGAGTCCCAGGAGTCCCGGACGCGGCTGCTCGACGCCATGCGGGACGCGTGGATCGCGGATCTGCGGGGCGACGGCAGGAGCGAGGAGTCCATCGCCAAGCGGGTGCGCCGGGGTGAGGTGCTGCGCAAGGCGCCGTACCTCGTGGTGCCTTGCCTGGTGCTGGACGGGTCCCATACGTACGGCGACATACGGCGGGACGGGGCCGAGCGCGAGATGTTCGTGGTCGCCGCCGGGGCCGGCGTACAGAACTTCCTGGTCGCGCTGGCCGGGGAGCGGCTCGGGTCCGCCTGGGTGTCGTCGACGATGTTCTGCCGGGATGTCGTACGGGAGGTGCTGGGCCTGCCGGAGGGGTGGGATCCGATGGGGGCCGTGGCCGTGGGGCACGCCGCCGAGGAGCCGAAGGCCCGGCCGGAGCGGGACGCGGGCGCGTTCATCGAGGTGCGCTGAGTCGGACGTTCGTCGAGGTGCGCGAAGTCCGAGGTGCGCGAAGTCCGAGGTGCGCGAAGTCCGAGGTGCGCCGAGTCCGAGGTGCGCCGAGTCGTGCGTGCCGGGTGGTCTGAGCGCCTACTCTCGTAGAGCACCCCCAAGCTCCTCTAGGACCTCATTCGTGGCTGGACGTTTCGCTCCTCGGCCGACCCGTACGACTGTGCGCGGCGGGCATGTCGTCGTGCCCGGTGGAGTACCGAGGCAGGCCGCTGCTCCACGGCGCAGTCGTACCTGGACGCCTGACGGGCCGCTCGATCTCGGGCTCGTGCTCGGGCCGCTGCGGCGGGGACCGGGCGATCCGACGTTCCGGGCGACGCCGGACGGATCCGTGTGGCGGGCCTGCCGTACGCCTGCCGGGCCCGGGACGCTGCGGGTCGCGTTGCGGGACGGGGTGGTTCAGGGCGAGGCGTGGGGGCCGGGGGCCGAGTGGCTGCTCGATCAACTTCCCGAGCTGCTGGGGGCATCCGACGATCCCGGCGCCTTCGAACCGCGCCACCGGCTCGTCGCGCTCGCACGGCATCGGCGGCCGGGGTTGCGTCTGACGCGTACCGGGCTCGTACTCGAGTCGCTGATTCCGTCCGTGCTCGAGCAGAAGGTGACCGTCGAGGAGGCTTACCGGGCATGGCGGTTGCTCGTACGGAAGTACGGGGAGCCGGCGCCCGGACCCGCGCCGGAGCGTCTGTACGTCATGCCCGCGCCGCGGACGTGGGCCTTGATCCCCTCGTGGGAGTGGCATCGGGCCGGGGTCGACAACAAGCGGGCCTCGACGATTTTGCAGGCCGTGCGGGTTGCCGCGCGGCTCGAGGAGGCGGTGTCGTTCGATCCCGTGCGGGCTCAGGCCCGGCTGGAGTTGGTGTCCGGCGTGGGGCCCTGGACCTCTGCGGAGGTGGTGCAGCGGAGTCATGGGGCGGCGGACTCCGTGACCGTGGGGGACCTTCATCTGCCCGGGATCGTGGGGTACGCGCTGGCGGGGGACCGGGATGCGGATGACTCCGTCATGCTGGAGTTGCTCGCGCCCTATGCGGGACAGCGGCATCGGGCGGCTCGGCTGATTCTGTTGTCGGGGCGTACGCCGCCGCGGCGCGCTCCGCGTATGTACCGGGCGGACATCGGGCGGCTGTAGTCCGCCGGTTCCGGTGCGGGTGGGGTGGCCGTGGCGCCCGCGGCGGAGCCGCTGATGGATGCAGTCGCCCCCTCCGCCCCTACCCGTCCCGTACCTGGGGCCCGCGGCGGAGCCGCTGATGGATGCAGCGCCCCCAGACCGCCGTATCGCGCTGAACGCGCTCGTCCTCAAACGCCGGACGGGCTAAACCCCCTCTACTCGTCCGACGAGAAGCGGAGCGCCGCGCCGGGGATCCTGGCGTCGCACCACACCCGTACGCCCTCGCGGAGTTCGTTGTCGGGGCCGATGGTGGCTCCGTCGCCGATGACGGCGCCGGTGAGGATGGTGCGTTCGCCGATGCGGGCTCGGGCGCCGATGAGGGAGTCGGTGATGACGGCGCCGGGTTCGATCACGGCGCCGGCGAGGATCGTGCTGCCCGAGATGCGGGCGCCCTCGCCGACGTGGGCGCCCTCGCCCACCACCGTGCCGCCGGTGAGTTTGGCGTCGGGGGCGACGCTGGCCGTGGGCAGGATCAGGCGGTCGCCGCAGCGGCCGGGGACGGCCGGGGAGGGGGCGCGGCCGAGGACGAGGTCCGCGGAGCCGCGTACGAAGGCCTGGGGGGTGCCCAGGTCCAGCCAGTAGGTGGAGTCGACCATTCCCTGGAGGTGGGCTCCCGTGGCCAGCAGTTCGGGGAAGGTCTCGCGTTCCACCGAGACCGGGCGGCCCTCGGGGATCGTGTCGATGACCGCGCGGCGGAAGACGTACGCCCCCGCGTTGATCTGGTCGGTGACGATCTCCTCGGGAGTCTGGGGCTTCTCCAGGAAGGCCGTGACGCGTCCGGTGGCGTCCGTGGGGACCAGACCGTACGCGCGCGGGTCCTCGACAGGGGTGAGATGGAGGGAGACGTCCGCGCCGGTCGTCTCGTGGGTGCGGACCAGCGCCGGGATGTCCAGGCCCGTGAGGATGTCGCCGTTGAAGATCAGTACCGGTTCGTCGGGGCCCGAGTGGAGCCGGGACGCCACGTTGCGGATGGCGCCGCCCGTGCCGAGGGGTTCTTCCTCGGTGACGTACTCGAGGTGGAGGCCCAGTGAGGAGCCGTCGCCGAAGTACGGCTCGAAGACCTCGGCCAGGTAGGAGGTCGCCAGGACGATGTGCTCGATGCCCGCCGCTCTCGCCCGCGCCAGCTGGTGTGTGAGGAACGGGACCCCGGCCGCCGGAACCATCGGCTTGGGGGTGTGCACCGTGAGGGGGCGCAGCCGGGTGCCTCTGCCGCCGACCAGGAGGATCGCTTCTGTCACCTGTCGTCTCTGCTTCCTGCCGGGACCGGCCGAACTGTGTTTCGGCCGGCCAGTGTATGCAGACCGTTCGATGGCGCCTTCGATGGCCGTGCGATGTCCCACGATGGCCTCGGCCGTCTGTCAGTGGTCTCCGGCAGTCACCGGCCCTGGTAGCGGGCCGCCTCCTTGCGGGCCGAGCCGAGTTTGCCGTACAGGGATTTCCCTGGGCACTCCGTGGCGTACCCGTCCCGATGGCCGGAGATCACGTTCAGTCGCACGTTCTTTCCTTTTCGGTAGAGGTTGCCACCACCCGACTTCAGGTATGTCGTGCCACGCGGATTGGCTCCGAAGAGGCCGAGCTTCCATGCCGTGAGCCGCGCGATGGCGGTGACCGCGGCGCCTGACGGCTTCGACTTGCCGAAGCTGCCGAGGACGGCGATCCCCATGCTGTCGTCGTTGAAACCGAGAGTGTGGGCGCCCATGACGGGCTTCGCCACGCCCCCGGCGCGCCCTTCGTAGATGTTTCCGCACTTGTCGACGACGAAGTTGTAGCCGATGTCGCGCCACCCGCTGCTCACCACGTGGTAGCGGTAGATACTGCGGATGAGCGAAGGGGCTTGCGAACAGGCGTACTTGTTGCCCGATCCCGTGTGGTGCACGAAGGCCGCCTTGACCTTCTTGGTGTAGACGAAGCCGCGTTCGCGCAGGCTCTCGTTCGCGCCCCAGCCCTTGCGCGTGATGATGCGCGGGCGCGGGCCTATGTACGGCTTCGCCTGCTGCTCACTCCCGCTCACGGCGAAGACTTCGCGCGCCGTCTCGCGCTCGGAGAGCGCGGGTATCTCCGTGGCGCCGAGGGGTGCGAGAGCGGCGTTGGCGGCGGACGCGGCGGCGCTCGCGGCAGAAGCTACGGCGGCGCTCGCGGTGGAGAGGGCGGCGGCACCCGCGGGCAAGCGTGCGCCGATACTCGCGGAGGAGAGTGCGCCGTCGCCCGGCTCGTCCGCGCGTGGGCCCGGTCCCGCGGGCGCGCCGCCCTCCGCCGCTCCCGCTTCCGGGCTGTCGTCCGGTACGCCCGCGTCCGAGGGGTCCGCGCCGGGGTCGACGAGTTCGAGGTGGAGTCCCCTGGGGAGCGGGGAGTCGCCCGGAGCCGTCGCCCGGCCGGCTCCGTCCGCCCCGTCTGCGAGGACGCGCACCTCGACGCCGTTCGAATTGCCCACCCACAGCGGCGCCGTGGAGCCGCGCACCCGGCCCGACGCGGCCTCCGGAGTGTCCGGGTCCGCCGCGTGCTCGTGGTTGTGCGTGTCCACGTCCTGCCAGCCGGACCAGCGGCCGGTCCCGACCGCCCGCGTACGGACCTGGACGCGGCCGTGCAGTTCTCTGCCCGGGTCGTCCCAGACGACGCCGACCAGGGAGAACGGCCGTACGTCGCTTCGGGTCAGCCCCTGTTCGGGTGCGGCGGAGCCGAGGGCGCGGTGGCCCGCGAGCGGAACGAGCGGCAGGGACTGGGTGCTGCCGGGGACGGCCGGTTCGGACGTCACCGCCGCCGGTCCGGCCCGCGCAGGGGTGGGCAGGGCCAGCGGGAGGGCAAGTGCGGCCGCGCAGGTGACGCCGGCCGAGGAAACAAGGAATCCATGCATACCCCCGATCGTGGACATATTCATACATATCTGTCCATCGAGGAATTGACGGACCGTCGGCGCACGTTCACCCGAACCGGTGGCGTGGGCAGCCCACTCGGCGCGTCGCCCCCGCGTACGCTTGCGCGCGTGAATGCCACCGATCGCACCCCTGCCGACCTGCTGCGATCCGCGCTCGCCGCGGACCCCGCGCGCCCTCTGGTGACCTTCTACGACGACGCCACCGGCGAACGCGTCGAATTGTCCGTGGCCACGTTCGCCAATTGGGTGGCCAAGACGGCCAACCTGCTCCAGGGCGAGTGGTCCGCAGAGCCCGGCGGACGGGTGGCGCTGCTGCTGCCCGCGCACTGGCAGACGGCGGTATGGCTGCTCGCGTGTTCCTCGGTGGGTGTCATCGCGGATGTCGGCGGCGATCCGGCCGCGGCGGACCATGTCGTCGCCGGGCCGGGCCGGTTCGACGACGGGCTCGCCTGTCCGGGCGAACGCATCGCCCTCTCGCTCGCACCGCTGGGGCGCCGCTTCCCGGCCCCGCCCGCCGGGTACGCCGACTACGCCGTCGAGGTGCCGACCCAGGGCGACCGCTTCGTGCCGTACGCGCCCGTGGACCCGGAGGAGCCCGCGCTGATCGTCGCCGGGGCCGAGTACACGAGCGCGGAGGTCGTCGAGCGGGCCCGGGCGGACGCGCCCGAGCTGGGCCTGACCGGGCCCGGGTCCCGCATCCTGTCGGCGCTTCCGTACGACACGTGGGAGGGCCTGAGCGCCGGTCTGTACGCGGCGCTCTCCACCGGCGGGTCCGTGGTGCTGTGCCGCCATCTGGAGCAGCTCGGTGAGGACTCGCTCGCCCAGCGGATCGAGAGCGAGCGGGTGACCGCGACGGCTCACTAGATCGCCGTGTGCCTCCTGGTCAGGGGAGCCGCGCATCCCCCGTTCGGCCTACTATCAGCCACCCCTATGGCCCCCTCCGCGCCATGGTCGTAAGAGCAGGCACCGCACGCTCGTACGTCATGAGTACGTCATGAGGGGTGGATCCACACGTGTCCGACACCGTGCGCACGCCCCCCGGACGGCCGGAGGGGCCGGGACTGGGAGCGTCGCCCACCGGGGCCGGTCGTCTGCGTCGGCGCCGGCGCTGGCTGCGCTGTACGGCGATCGGTGTCGCCGTCGTGGTGCTCGGCGCCGTGGGGGCCGGCTGGGTGGCGTACGAGATCCTGAACGCGAACATCACGTCGGACGACGACGCCGCCGCCGAGCTCGCCCGGTTCGAGAAGGAACGGCCCACGTCGCTGGTGCGGGACGCGCAGAACATCCTGCTGATCGGGTCGGACTCGCGTTCCGGGGAGGGCAACAAGAAGTACGGGAAGGACCCCGGAACCGAGCGGTCCGACACCATGATCCTGCTGCACCTGGCCGCGAACCGGCACAGCGCGACCGCCGTGTCCATCCCCCGCGACCTGATGGTGGACGTGCCGAGCTGCCGGCGGCCGGACGGGACGCGCACCCAGCCGATGTTCGCGATGGTCAACTACGCCTTCGAGATAGGCGGTTCGGCCTGCACGATCCGGACCGTCGAGAAGCTCACGAACATCCGCGTCGACCACCACATGGTCGTCGACTTCCGCGGCTTCACGGACATGGTCGATGCCGTGGACGGCGTCGAGGTCTGCCTGAAGGAACCCATCGACGACAAGGAAGCCAAGCTGAAGCTGCCCGCGGGCAAGGTCGTGCTCGACGGAGAGCAGGCGCTCGGCTACGTACGCGCCCGCAAGAGCATCGGCGACGGCAGCGACACCGACCGGATGGACCGTCAGCAGCGATTCCTCGCCGCGCTCGTCAACGAGGTGCGCGGCAATGACGTTCTGCTCAATCCGGCGAAGCTCTATCCCGTGCTCGACGCGGCCACCTCGGCGCTCACCGCGGATCCGGGGCTCGCGAGCCTGCGCGGCCTTTATGACCTGGTGCGCGGAATGCGCAACATCCCGACGGAACGTGTGCAGTTCCTGACGGTGCCCCGGACGTCGTACGTCAACAATCCCAATCGTGACCAGCTCGTGGAGCCCGACGCGACACAGCTTTTCGAACGGCTGCGTGCGGACCTGCCGGTGGCGGTCTCGAAGGACCTTCCAGAGGATTCCGCCGCAAAAAGCGGTAATTCGACATCCAGCCGTACGGCCGACTCCGCACCCGACTCCGCACCCGACCCCTCGCCAGACCCCTCGTACGACCACGAAGAGGAGTCGCGCGACGACGGAAAGTCGAAGGCCAAGCAGCCACGCGGAAGCGCCGGAACCCCGGAACCCGCGCCGACTTTCCGCGGGAACACGGCGGCCGGGGACGCCTGCGGGTAAAGCCCACGCCAAGGCTGGGAACGACCGGGCCAAGAAGTCTCCGGGAAATAGGTCGGATTGCCCGGTTGTAGGGACGTGGAATTCGTCACCGACGTCGCTGGACGCTGAACTGGGCGGATAGTGTGAGCGACCCGGTGCACCCGGCCATGAGGTCATCCTGCTGGTCGAGCACTGCTGACCGAGACCCGAGCGCCTTTTGAGGGGATAAGGCGCCGCGTGGCCCCGACGGAGGATTCAGACAACCGTGGACGCGCAAGGCCGTGGGCGGGCGGACGACATCGACCCCGCAGACCAGTGGGTACTCAACCCGAACACCGGCGAATACGAACTGCGACCGCCCCCTTCCGCACCGCAGTCGGGGGTCCCGAGGCCGCGGAGAGGCACTCCCCCGGGAGGGCGTGCCCGCACCGCCCCGGGCAGGGATCGCGAGACGCCGGGCCGGAGCCGCGAAGCTCCCGGCACCGATGTGCCGGGCCCGCGCCGACGGCGTACGGGCCCCCCGGAGCCGGTTCCGGGGCGGCGCCGCGGGCGCACCAAGCCGCAGAAGTCGAAGGCGAAGAAGATCCTGCTGTGGACCGGCGGCACCATGGCCTTCGTACTGGTGGGCGTCTCGGCCGCCGCGTACGCCTACCTCAAGCACCTTGAGGGCAACGTCAACACGACGGACATCGGCAGCGCGGGCAAGAGCAGCTTCAGCAAGGACGACGCCTTCAACATCCTGATCATCGGTACGGACAAGCGCACCGGCGCGGGCAACGAGGGCTACGGCGACTCGGGCAGCGTCGGGCACGCCGATACCACCCTCCTGCTGCACGTCGCCAAGGACCGTACGAACGCGACCGTGATGAGCATTCCGCGCGACCTCATCGTCGATATCCCGGACTGCGAGACGGTCCAGTCGGACGGCAGCAAGGAGATCGTCCCGGGCACGCAGGGCGTCCGCTTCAACACGAGCCTCGGTCAGGGCGGCCGGGACCCGGGCTGCACGATGCGTACGGTCGAGGAGAACACCGGCATCGAGCCGGACCACTTCATGATGGCCGACTTCAACGCGGTCAAGACGCTGACCACCGCGGTGGAGGGCGTCCCCGTGTGCCTCGCCAAGGACGTCGACGACCCGGACTCGCACCTCAAGCTGTCCGAGGGTGAGCACACACTCCAGGGTGAGCAGGCGCTCGCCTTCCTGCGCACCCGGCACAGCTTCGGCAACCAGGGCGACCTGGACCGCATCAAGGTGCAGCAGCAGTTCCTGGGCTCGCTCATGCGCAAGATGAGCTCCGGCGACACCCTCACCAGCCCCACCAAGCTGGTGAACCTGGCCGAGGCCGCCACCAAGGCGCTCACCGTGGACACCGGCATAGGAAAGGTCAGCACGCTCAAGGACGTGGCCCTGGAGCTGAAGAAGGTGCCGACCAAGAACATCTCCTTCACCACCGTGCCGGTGGACGACAACCCCGCCGAGACGGTCAAGGCGACGGTCGTCGTCAGGCCGGGTGCGGGACAAGAGCTCTTCGACGCCATCATCAACGACGTCTCCTTGACCGCGGTGAAGGAGAAGGAGAAGAAGGCGAAGGACAAGGAGAAGGCCGCGGAGGACGCCCGCCTCAAGGGCTCCCGCTCCGCCGCGTCCGACATCCGGGTCAACATCTACAACGGCGGCGCCGAGGCCGGCAGCGCACAGGAAACTCTTAACTGGCTGCAGAATGATGAGGGCGTGCTCAAGTCCAGCCAGCTCGGAAACGCTGACGAAACACTGAGTAGGACAACCCTGGAGTACTCTCCCGACCAGGCCGATCAGGCACGCAAACTGGCGGATCTCATGGGGCTGTCCGGTTCCGCGTTGAAGCCGGGCGAGAGCGAGCTGAACTCACAGGGTCTGCCCGCGATCGTGCTGACCCTGGGCAAGGACTTCAAGGGGGCCGGGGTGTCGATGACCGCGCCGACGAAGGCGCCGGAGGTCGAGAAGTCCACGGCCGACAAGACAGTGTGCGCCAGCTGATGACCTAACGGGTCCGTCAGGCGTCTGACAAGACGCGGGATGTGTCCGGCAGGGCGCTCGAAGCGTCCTGCCGGACGTGCGTGACGGACCCGTTTGTCAGGCGCAGGGTGGGGAGGGGCAGGGAGATGGCGCAGAGCAGTGTGCGTGGGGAGGGAATACGGCCACGCGTCCGGGAAGCCGGCGAACCGGGCTGGAACGACGGCCTGTACGACGAGAACGGCGACCCCGTTCACAGGACCGGCGGCGGTCGCGTCAGGACGGCCGATGGCGTTCGCGTCCGGACAGCCGATGACGGTCGCGTCGGAACACCCGACGGCGGTCGCGTCACCACGGCCGACGGCGATGGGGGTCGCCCGGCCGACGACACGCTGCCGCCCACACAGCAGGCCCACGGCCGGCACGGCGGTCGCTGGGACGGGGGCGGCGGGCGGCGTCCGCGTCGCAGACGCCGCATCCTGCGCTGGTCGGCGATGGTCC
The DNA here is from genome assembly GCF_002946835.1 of Streptomyces dengpaensis. Taxonomy (NCBI): domain Bacteria; kingdom Bacillati; phylum Actinomycetota; class Actinomycetes; order Kitasatosporales; family Streptomycetaceae; genus Streptomyces; species Streptomyces dengpaensis. The sequence continues at coordinate 5,194,765 of NZ_CP026652.1, read as the reverse complement.
TGGCGTTCCTGATACTCGGCGCCGCCGGGGCCGGTTACATCTACTACCGGCATCTCAACGACAACATCAAAAAGGACGCGTTGAACATCGGCGACGCGAAGGACCGCGCCGCCGCGCCCAAGCCGAACGCGGCGGGCCAGACCCCGCTGAACATCCTGCTGATCGGTTCGGACGCCCGCGACTCCGTGGAGAACCAGAAGCTCGGCGGCGCCAAGGACACTTTCGGCGCGCCGCCCCGCGCGGACGTCCAGATGCTGTTGCACGTCTCGGCGGACCGCACCAACATGTCGGTGGTCAGCATGCCGCGCGACACGCTCCTGCAGATACCGACGTGCACCGACCCGGACACCGACAAGGATTACGCGGCGAGCACGTCGCTCGTGATGACGAACGACTCGCTGGGCCGCGGCGGCCCGGGCTGCACGGTCGCCACGTGGGAGAAGCTGACCGATATCCACATCGACCACTTCATGATGGTCGACTTCGCGGGTGTGGTGTCGATGGCGGACGCCATCGGCGGCGTCCCGGTCTGCGTGGACGCCAACATCTACTCGCACACCTCCGACGGTCACGGCTCGGGGCTGAGGCTGGAGAAGGGCACGACGTCCATCCAGGGCAAGCAGGCCCTGCAGTGGCTGCGTACGCGGTACGGCTTCGAGGACGGCAGCGACATCGGCCGGGCCGAGGCCCAGCACATGTACATGAACTCGATGGTCCGCCAGCTGCGCGAGAACGCCACGCTCAGCAACCCCAACAAGCTGCGCAAGCTCGCCGAGACGGCCACCAGCGCGCTGACCGTCGACGAGGGCCTGGGCTCGGTGACCCAGCTCTACGACCTCAGCAAGGAGCTGAAGAAGGTCCCGACGGATCGCATCACCATGACCACCATGCCGTGGGTGTACTCCTCCGACGGCAACCGGGTGCTGCCCAAGCCGACGGACGCGGCGAAGCTGTTCCGGCTCGTCCGCGAGGACATCGCGCTGGACGGCAAGGACAAGAAGAAGACCGCCAAGGAGAAGACCTCGTCCGACCCGGCCGCGGAGGACGACAAGATCGGCGTGATCGTGCAGAACGGCACCCGGACGTCCACGCTGGCCGCGGCCGCCGGGCGGGCGAGCACCGTGACCCAGCTGCTCATCGGCAAGGGCTTCACCCAGGCGACGGCCGACACGGCGTCCGCGCTCACCGAGGACACGACGGTGATCCGCTACCCGAGCGCCGACTTCGAGGGCGACGCCCTGCGGGTCGCCAAGGCCCTCGGGATTCCGGCGCGTTCGGTGGAGAAGTCCACGGACGTCTCCGGGGTGACGCTGATCGTCGGCGCCGACTGGCGTGACGGTACGACGTACAAGCCGGCCAAGGACGACGACAAGACGCCGGAGTCGGCCGACGCGCTCAACGGCTCGGACACGAGCGCGTGCATGCACGTCAACCCGAACTTCACCTGGTAGCGCTCCCTGGGCCTCACCTGGCGGCGCTCCTGACGAAACTGGGCCCCCTTCCGTGCGGAGAGGGGCCCAACTCGTATGCAAGAGACCTCAGTTGGAGCTGAGCACCGCCGGGCGCCGGGACGCGATGACCTTCTTGGCCAGCGTCTTCGGGCTGGTGAGGAAGCCGAAGCCCCAGGACATGTGCATCGTCGCGAGGGCAACGGGGATCTGGAGGCGCGCCTTCAGCGGCAGCCCCTTGCCCGCGGGCAGCGAGCCGAGCGCGATCGCCGCGAGGTAGCCGCCGGGGATCACAAAGCCGAGGGGAGACACCAGAGCACCCACGACCACACCCGCCGCGATCGCGCACACCGCGATCGGCGGGGCGAGGTAGCGCAGGTTGATGGAGCCCTCGTGGTAGCGGGCGACGACGTGCCGCCAGCGCCCGTAGTCCTTGTACTGCTTGCCGAGGGCGCGCACCGAAGGCCTGGGCCGGTACGACACCCTCAGCTCGGGCGAGAACCAGATGAGCCCGCCCGCCTCCCGGATCCGGAAGTTGAGCTCCCAGTCCTGGGCGCGGATGAACTCCTCGTTGTAGCCGCCCTGTTGCTCCAGCGCCTCGCGCCGGAAGACCCCGAGGTAGACGGTCTCGGCGGGACCCGCCTCGCCGCCCGTGTGGAAGGCGGCGTTCCCGACGCCGATCTTCGAGGTCATCGCGGCGGCGACCGCGTGCTCCCAGTCGTTCTCGCCCTCGGCGTGCATGATGCCGCCGACGTTCTGCGCGCCGGTCTCCTCCAGGAGGCGTACGGCCGTCGCGATGTAGTTCGGCGAGAGCATGCCGTGCCCGTCGACGCGTACGACGACAGGGTGCCGAGACGCCTTGATCGCGGCGTTCAGCGCGGCGGGGGTGCGCCCGGTCGGGTTCGGCACGGTGTGGACGCGCTTGTTTTGATTGGACACAGTCTCGCGTACGAGCTCGGCGGCGATCTCCTCCGTGCGGTCCGACGAGGGACCTACGGCGATCACCACCTCCATCTCGCCGTCGTAGTCCTGCGCCAGGATCGCTTGGACGGCCCCGCGCAGATGCCGCTCCTCGTTGAGGACGGGCATGATCACAGAAACAGCGGGGGGCCGCACGTCAGACTTCTCGCTCATCGGACGTCACGTTACCGCGAATGGGGGACACGGGCGCGCGCCGCCCGGCCTAAGGCCCGGGCCGCAGATCGTATGGGCCTACGGTGCTCACGGATCCCCACGCCGCATCCCCCGTCCAGCCTCACGAACCGCATCCCCGTCCAGCCTCACGAACCGCATCCCCGTCCAGCCTCGCGAACCGCATCCCCCGTCCCGCCCCGGTCCAGCCCCGCGGAGGTGCCCCCCTTGCCCACGCCGCCCCGCTCACCCGCACGCCCGCAGCCGTCCCGCTCGCGGAGACCCCCCGCGCGGCCGCCCGTACGGCGCAAGAAGCCGCGCTGGGCCATGCGGATGACGACCACCCTCTCCGTGGTGGTCCTCGCCTCGGCGGGCATCGGGCACGCGGTGGTCACCAGCCTGGACGCGGACATCGCCCGGGTCGACCCCTTCAAGGACATGAAGAACCGCCCCGAGGCGGGCCACGGCATGAACCTGCTGCTGGTCGGCACCGACGGCCGGGACAAGATCGCGGAGGCGGAGCGGCGCAGGTACCGGCTGGGCGGAGCGCCCTGTCACTGCACCGACACGATCATGATCGTGCACATCTCCGAGGACCGGGAGCGGGCCAGCGTCGTCAGCCTGCCGCGCGACTCGTACGCCGAGACGCCCGGGCACACCGACGCGACCACCGGCAAACGGCACGGCGCCCACCCGGTCAAACTCAACGCGGCATACGCGGAGGGCGGCCCGAACCTGACCGTGCGCACCGTCGAGAACATGACCCACGTCAAGATCGACCACTATCTGGAGGTCGACTTCACCAGCTTCATGAAGACGGTGGACGTGCTCGGCGGCGTACAGATCTGCACCGCCAAGCCGCTGAAGGACTCGAACACCGGTCTCGATCTGGCGGCGGGCTCGCATCTGCTGGCCGGCGGGGAGGCGCTTCAGTACGTACGGGCCCGGCATATCGACGGGGCCTCGGACCTCGGCCGGATGCAGCGCCAGCAGCGCTTCCTGGCGGCGCTGGTCGAGCGGGCCACCTCGTCCGGGGTGCTGATGAACCCGATGAAGTTCCGCGACGTCACCCGGGCCGTGCTCGGCTCGGTCCGCGCGGACAAGGGGTTCGGCACGGACGAACTGCTCGACCTCGGGCGGGCGATGCGGAGCTTCTCGCCCCGTTCGTCCGAGTTCACGACCGTGCCGATCGGTCAGATGGGATATGCCGTGAAGGGCATCGGGTCGACGCTGAAGTGGGACCCGGCCAAGTCGGCGAAGCTCTTCCAGGCGCTGCGCGACGACAAGCCGCTCGCGGCGCACACGCCGCTGCCCAGGCCCGCCGTGCGCGTCGACGTGGCCCCGCAGCAGATCCGGGTCCAGGTCGAGAACGGGACGACCACGGCGGGCCTCGCCAGACGCGTCGACAAGGCGCTCGCCGCCACCGGGTTCCGTACGACGCACCAGCCCACCAGCGCACGGGACCAGACCGTGCGGCGCACCGTCGTCTCGTACGACCCCCGCTGGGACCGCTCGGCGAAGTCCGTCGCGGCCGCGCTGCCCGGCGCCGAACTGCGCGCGGTGAAGAAACAAGGGGCGGTGCTGAAGGTCACCGTCGGGGCGGACTTCAAGGAGGTCACGCGGGTGCGGGCGGAGGATCAGCATCAGGGGGAGTTCGGGGTGGTGACGGGGGATCAGGTGGTGTGTCCGTAGGACACCGAACCGCGAGGCCCGCGTCTCCGAATCCCTGGTCGTATCCCTGGTTGTCGCCCTGGCCGGTCCCTGGTCGTCTCCCTAGTCGTCGAGGCCTTCCGCCGCACGCTTCTCGCGGAGCTCCATGATGGCGCGGCGGCGGGCCAGTCGGTGGCTGCGGCGGATCTGGGCCTCCTGGTAGCGGCGCTTGTCGCGCTCGGTCTCCGGGAGCACCGGTGGGACGCGGCGGGGCTTGCCGTCGGCGTCGACGGCGGCGAAGACGAGGTAGGCCGAGCCGACCTGCTGGGGTGGCGTGGATTCGTTCCAACGCTCGGCCAGGACGCGGACACCGACCTCCATCGACGTACGACCGGTCCAGTTCACCTGGGCCTTCACATGGACGAGGTCGCCTACGCGGACGGGTTCCAGGAAGGCCATCTCGTCCATGGAGGCGGTGACGGCGGGCCCGCCGGAGTGCCTGCCGGCCACCGCGCCCGCCGCGTCGTCGACGAGCTTCATGATCACTCCTCCGTGCACCGTTCCCAGAAGGTTGGTGTCGTTGTGGGTCATGATGTGGCTGAGGGTGGTCCGGGACGCGGAGGTCGGCTTACCCGGAATGTCGGATTCCGGGTTGAGGGCCTGGTCTGTCATGGCGTCCACCTTATGCCGGGGGCACACAAGACCCGCTTTGCATCAGCTCTGCAACAGCCGTGACGCAGATCTCCCTACTCTCTTGTAAGCCACACCGTGGGGCCCTGCACACTGGTCCGCATGAATGATTGGCCCGAGGCGTGGTCCGACGAAAACCGCAGCAGTCGCGGCAACCGCTACGGACGCGGCAGCGCAGGCGCACAGCCTGAGAGCGCCCGCGTGATGCGGCAGGTCCGGCGCGGCCCGACGTCGCCCGCACCGGGCCCGGGGGCGCCGCCGTACGGCGTGCCCCAACAGCCGACGTACGACGACGGATACGGCAACGGGTACGACTCCGGGTACAACACGGGCCAGGTCTACGGCGGCGGCGGCTTCGTGCCGAACGACAACGATCCCGACCCCTACTATCAGGACCGTCCGCGCCCGAACTGGCGTCGCCGGATCAAGGTGACCACGATCACGCTGGTCACGCTGCTGATCGTGGTCTCCGTGGGCACGTACTTCTGGGCGGACTCCAAGCTCAACCGTGACGTGGATCTCTCGAAGGTCATCGACCGGCCCGAGGCGGGCGAGGGCACGAACTATCTGATCGTCGGCTCCGACAGCCGCGCCGGCATGTCCGCCGATGACAAGAAGAGGCTGCACACCGGCTCCTCCGAGGGCAAGCGCACGGACTCGATGATGATCCTGCACACCGGCGGCAACGGGTCTACGCTCATATCCCTGCCCCGCGACTCGGACGTGGAGATACCGACGTTCGTGGGCTCCGAGTCCGGCAAGACCTACCAGGGCACCGGCCGGCACGTGAAGCTGAACGCGGCGTACGCCGAGGACGGCCCCGAACTGCTGGTCCGCACGGTCGAGTACAACACCGGCCTGCACATCGACCACTACGTGGAGATCGGCTTCGCGGGCTTCGCGAACATCGTTGACTCGGTCGGCGGCGTGGAGATCGAGATCCCCAAGGGCGGCATGAAGGACTCCAAGTCCGGCGCCGACTTCGAGGCGGGCAAGCAGACCCTCAACGGTGAACAGGCGCTCGCGTTCGTCCGTACCCGGTACGCGCTCGCGGGCAGCGACCTGGACCGTACGAAGAACCAGCAGAAGTTCCTCTCCGCGCTGGCCAACCAGGTCGCGACGCCGAGCACGGTCCTGAACCCCTTCAAGCTCTACCCGACCATGAGCGCGGGCCTGGACACCCTGATCGTCGACAAGGACATGGGCCTGTTCGACCTCGCCGACATGTTCTGGGCCATGAAGAGCGTCAGCGGCGGCGACGGCACGTCGATGAACATGCCGATCTCCGGCTCCTCGGGCGGCAACCTCCTCTGGGACAAGACCAAGATGAAGAAGCTGGTGGAGGAGCTGAAGAACGACGAGAAGGTGACGGTGACGGGCGACTGAGCCCGGCCGCGGGTGAGTCACGGTCCGGTCGTCCCCGTGACTGCCATGACAACTCGGCCCGTGACAGCCATGACAATGAGGAGAGGCACCCGGGTCCCGGGTGCCTCTCCTCATTGCTGCCGCCGAAGCGGGGACTACGGCAGGTTGCGGGCCATGACGATCCGCTGAACCTGATTCGTGCCTTCATAAATCTGCGTGATCTTCGCGTCGCGCATCATGCGCTCGACCGGGTAGTCGCGGGTGTAGCCGTATCCGCCGAGGAGTTGGACGGCGTCCGTCGTGACCTCCATCGCGACGTCCGAGGCGAAGCACTTGGCCGCCGCGCCCTGGAAGGTGAGGTCGCTGTCGCCGCGCTCGGACTTGGCCGCTGCCGCGTACGTCAGCTGGCGGGCCGCCTCTATCTTCATCGCCATGTCGGCGAGCATGAACTGGATGCCCTGGAAGTCGGCGATCGGCTTGCCGAACTGCTTGCGCTCCTGGACGTAGCCCTTGGCGTAGTCGAGGGCGCCCTGGGCGATGCCGAGGGCCTGGGCCGCGATCGTGATGCGGGTGTGGTCCAGGGTCTTCATGGCGGTCGCGAAGCCGGTGCCCTCCTCGCCGATCATGCGGTCGGCGGGGATGCGGACGTTGTCGAGGTAGACCTCGCGCGTCGGGGAGCCCTTGATGCCGAGCTTCTTCTCCGGGGCGCCGAAGGAGACACCCTCGTCCGACTTCTCGACCACGAAGGCACTGATGCCCTTCGAGCGCTTCGTGGGGTCCGTGACCGCCATCACCGTGTAGTAGTCCGAGACGCCGGCGTTGGTGATCCAGCGCTTCACGCCGTTCAGGACGTAGAAGTCGCCGTCGCGGACCGCCTTCGTCTTCATGCCCGCCGCGTCCGAGCCCGCGTCCGGCTCGGAGAGGCAGTACGAGAACATCGCGTCGCCCTTGGCCAGGGGGGACAGGTACTTCTTCTTGAGGTCCTCCGAGCCGGAGAGGATCACGGGGAGGGAGCCGAGCTTGTTCACCGCGGGGATGAGGGAGGACGAGGCGCAGACCCGCGCGACCTCCTCGATCACGATCACCGTCGCCAGGGCGTCGGCGCCCGCGCCGCCGTAGGTCTCCGGTACGTGCACGGCGTGCAGGTCGCCCGCGACCAGCGCGTCCAGGGCTTCCTGGGGGAAGCGGGCTTCCTCGTCGACCGCTGCGGCGTACGGCGCGATTTTCGCCTCGGCCAGCGAACGGATCGCGTCCCGGAGCATGTCGTGCTCCTCGGACGGGCGGTACAGGTCGAAATCAGCCGATCCGGCCAAGGTCTCTCACGCTCCAAGGGACGCAGGTGGCGCTAATTACCGTTAAGTAACCCAAATTTTAGAGGGCCGACCACGGCACGGGTACGTGAGCTTGGCGACAGAGGGCAAGTTGCCCGTCAGCCCCTCCGACTATGCTCGGGCCCGCACCGCCCCCGTCCACTCTCTGGAGTACCCATGGCCCTCAAGATCACCGTGATCGGCACCGGCTATCTCGGCGCCACGCACGCCGCGGCCATGGCCGAGCTCGGGTTCGAAGTGCTGGGCCTGGACGTCGTGCCCGAGAAGATCGAGATGCTCCAGCGGGGCGAGGTCCCGATGTACGAGCCCGGGCTCGAAGAGCTGCTGCGCAAGCATGTCGCCGGGATCGAGGGATCCACCGGGCGGCTTCGGTTCACCATGGACTGGGCCGAGGTCGGAGCGTTCGGCGACATCCACTTCGTCTGTGTGAACACGCCGCAGAAGCACGGTGAGTACGCGTGCGACATGTCGTACGTCGACGCCGCCTTCGAGACGCTCGCGCCGCATCTGCGCGGTCCCGCCCTCGTCGTCGGCAAGTCCACCGTGCCCGTCGGCTCGGCGGAGCGCCTCGCCGCCCGGCTCGCGGAGCTCTCGCCCGCGGGTGAGGACGCCGAGCTCGCCTGGAACCCGGAGTTCCTGCGCGAGGGCTTCGCCGTGAAGGACACCCTGCACCCCGACCGGATAGTGGTGGGCGTGCGCAGCGAGCGGGCCGAGAAGCTGCTGCGCGAGGTGTACGTGACGCCGGTCGCCGAGGGCACGCCCTTCGTGGTGACCGACTTCCCTACCGCCGAGCTGGTGAAGACCTCCGCGAACTCCTTCCTCGCCACCAAGATCTCCTTCATCAACGCGATGGCCGAGGTCTGCGAGGCCGCCGGCGGCGATGTCGCCAAGCTGGCCGAGGCCATAGGGCACGACGAGCGGATCGGGAAGAAGTTCCTGCGGGCGGGGATCGGGTTCGGTGGCGGGTGTCTGCCGAAGGACATCCGCGCGTTCATGGCCCGTGCCGGTGAGCTGGGTGCCGACCAGGCGCTGACCTTCCTGCGCGAGATCGACTCCATCAACATGCGGCGCCGCGGCCAGATGGTGGAGATGGCCCGGGAGGCGCTCTGGGGCGGTTCCTTCCTCGGCAAGAGGGTCGCCGTGCTCGGCGCGAGCTTCAAGCCGGACTCGGACGACGTGCGGGACTCACCCGCGCTGAACGTCGCCGGGCAGATCCACCTCCAGGGCGGCCAGGTCACCGTCTACGACCCGAAGGCCATGGAGAACGCGCGGCGGCTCTTCCCGACGCTCGGGTACGCCGGCTCCGCCGTGGAGGCCGTGCGCGGTGCCGACGTCGTCCTGCATCTGACGGAGTGGCGCGAGTTCCGGGAGCTGGACCCGGCCGTCCTCGGCCAGGTGGCCGGGGCTCAGGTGATCCTGGACGGCCGCAACGCCCTCGACCCCGAGGCGTGGCGGCGGGCCGGGTGGACGTACCGGGCGATGGGGCGCCCGACCGCCTGAAGACACGGGTGACGCGATGGGCCGCCCGACCGCTTGATAGCGACGGGCCGCCCGGCCGCCTGAAGATACGGGCGAGGCCATGAGCCGCCCGACCGCCTGATGGCGACGGGCCGCCCGGCCGCCTGAAAACAAGGGTGACGCCGGTCCGGCCGAGGCTCAGTCGGCCGGATCGGCGTCTGTTGCATTCTGCACCACATCGCCGCGCGCCGAGCGACGACCGCCCGACTCCGCCTGCCCCAGGCCTACTTGGCGCGGTATCGCCGCATCTTCACGCGTGCCCCGCACACCGACATCGAGCACCAGCGGCCCCGGCCCGCGGGACTGCGGTCGTAGTACGCCCAGTGACATTCGGGCAGTTCGCAGGCCTTGAGGCGGAGCCAGGTGCCCGCGGTGAGGGCCTCCGCCACGGCCGTCGCAACACGGGAGAGCAGCGGGCCGTCGTCGGCCGGGGCGAGGGCCGCCGAGCCGTCCCGCGCGTCGACCGCCACATACAGGGGCGCGCGCGCCAGCAGCTCGCCCAGGGGTGTCACCTCGCGGTGCGGCGGGTGACCGGCATGCGCCAGGCACACGGCGCGCAGGGACTCGCGCAGTTCTCGTACATCCGCCACGTCCCGCTCCGCGACGCCGAACACGGCGCGCCCCTCGGCCGTGTCCAGCGTGTCGGCGCCCGACTCCAGGTCCACGGTGTTGACCAGGGCCTCCACGAGGGCCAGTCCCCCGGGCGCGGGCGCTCTCTCACTCATGCTTGCGACGTTACCTCCTATGCGGGAGCATGCAGTAACCGTTACCGGTTACTCGCCTCTATGGGTAACCGAACGCCGTAATGCTTCGAGGAGGAAGTCATGGCTCTCGCCAAGCTGGGCGTCGTCGTCCTGGACTGTCCCGACCCCCGTGCCCTCGCCGGGTTCTACGCCGAGGTGCTGGGCGGCACGGTCAGCGGGGAGGACGACTGGATCGACCTGGACACGCCCGGCGGCCACCCGCTGGCGTTCCAGGCCGCCCCGAACCACGTACCGCCGCGGTGGCCGGCGCCCGACGCCTCGCAGCAGTTCCACCTGGACCTGACCGTCGACGACCTGGACACGGCGGAGAAGGCCGTCCTCGCCCTCGGGGCGAAGCCGCTGGACACCGAGGACCGCTCACGCTCGTGGCGGGTTTACGCGGACCCGGCGGGGCATCCCTTCTGCCTGTGCGCCTGCTGATTCCGGAGGCTCTGTCTCTGTGTGCCTGCTGCCGGATCGAGCGCTCCCGACAGGACGGGTCAGCCGTCCAGGTCCGCGATCCTCGCCAGTGATGGCTTGCGGCGCTGTTGCAGGGAGCGCGCCGTGAAGTCCGCGCCGCGCAGGATGCGTTGGACGTTGCCCCAGGTGAGCAGGGCGAGGTCGGTCTCGGTCCATCCACGGGAGAGGAGCTCGGCGATCAGGTGGGGGTAGCAGGAGGCGTCGGGCAGGTCCTGCGGGTGGGCGGCTCCGGAGTCGTACGTCCCCGAGAGGCCGACGCACTGCGCGCCCGCGAGGGTGCGGATGTGGTCGAGGTGGTCGGCGACGTCCCGTACGGTCGGGCCCGTCTGCTCGGCCGTGAGCGGGACGAGGCACAGGCCCTTGACGGCGCCCAGCTCGACGAGGACCTCGTCGGGGAGGTTGGCCGGGTGGGGGCGCAGGGCCCAGGCCGCGGAGCGGGTGAAGAGGACCGGGGCCTTGGAGACCGCGAAGACGCGGCTGATGGTGGCTTCCGAGGTGCCGGAGAGGTCGGCGAGCATGCCGACGCGGTTCATCTCGCGCAGCATCTCCTCGCCGAACCGGGTCAGGCCCGCCTCGCTCGCCCAGGAGGCGCCCGACAGCGTGAGGACACGCAGGCCGAGGGTGTGCAGACAGCGCAGTATGCCGAGCGAGTCGCCGAGCGCGGCCGCTCCGGCGGGGCCGAGCATGACGGCCACGCGCCCGCAGTTACGGGCGTCGGCGATCCCGGTGGTGCTGTACGCCATGCGCAGGCCCTCGGGGTGCGCATGGACCACCGTCTTCACCAGGTCGAGCTGCTCCATGGTCGCGCCGACGGCCCGGTCCCCGGCCAGGCCCTCGGGCAGGTGCAGCGACCAGAACAGCACGCCCACGTGCCCTTCCCGCAGCCGCGGCACATCGGTGTCGACGGCGCGCTCACCCAGCTCCAGGTCGAACCAGGGCAGATGGCGCAGTGCCCAGGGCAGACCGCTGTAGCCGTCGGCGACGGGGTGCGCGGTGAGCAGGGCGCGGGCCCGCTTCAGCGGGTCGGCCCCGGCCCCGCCCTCCAGCTCCGGTTCGGCGGTGCCGGCGGGCGGCGGCTCGGACTCGGGCCAGGCAGCGGGCCCGTCGAGCTCTCCCACCTCAGTGGTGGTGTGCAGTTCGTCCTGCAGTTCCGCCATGACAGGCTCCGTGGGGTGGACGGTGAAGATCGCAGTACCGCCACCGTGGCACGCAGCCCGTGGGCCTTCCTGGTGGGTGGGGCGTTTGGGGGTACGCCCCGCCCACCGGCGGACAGGTCAGCCGTCCAACTGCTCCCGCGTCTCAGCCGTCCAGTTGCTCCCGCGTCGCGTTCGACGGACCGCGCCGCGCCTGGAGGTCACGGGCCACGTCCTCCGCCGCGCCCAGCACCCGTACGGCGTTCTGCCAGGTCAGCTTGGCGAGGTCGGCGCGGGACCAGCCGCGGTCCAGCAGCTCGGCGATCAGGTTCGGGTAGCCGGAGACGTCGTCCAGGCCGTGCGGCGTGAACGCCGTGCCGTCGTAGTCGCCGCCGATGCCCAAGTGGTCGACGCCCGCGACCTCGCGCATGTGGTCGAGGTGGTCGGCGACCGTCGCCACCGTGGCGATCGGGCGCGGGTTGGCCTCCTCGAAGGCCCGGTGGACCTTCATGCCCCCGGCCGTGGTGTCGAGGTGGTGGAAGCCGTGGGCGCGCATGTTCTCGTCGGCCGCGGCCGTCCAGTCGACCGCCGCCTGGAGGACGAACTTCGGTACGAACGTCACCATCGCCACTCCCCCGTTGGCGGGCAGCCGCTCCAGGACGTCGTCCGGGATGTTGCGCGGGTGGTCGCACACCGCGCGCGAGGAGGAGTGGGAGAAGATCACCGGCGCGGCGGTCGTGTCGAGCGCGTCCCGCATGGTCGTCGCGGCCACGTGTGAGAGGTCCACGAGCATGCCCTCGCGGTTCATCTCCCGTACGACCTCACGGCCGAAGGCCGACAGACCGCCGACGGCCGGGACGTCGGTCGCCGAGTCCGCCCACGCGATGTTGTCGTTGTGGGTGAGGGTCATGTAGCGGACGCCCAGGGCGTACAACCGCCGTAGCACGGCAAGGGAGTTGTCGATGGAGTGGCCGCCCTCCGCGCCCATGAGCGAGGCGATACGGCCCTCCGCTCGCGCCGCCTCCATGTCGGCGGCGGTCAGCGCGGCGCGCAGGTACGACGGGTGACGGTCGATCAACTGCCGTACGCAGTCGATCTGTTCCAGCGTCGCCGTGACCGCTCCGGGCAGGTCCGAGCGGACGTACACCGACCAGTACTGGGCGCCGACCCCGCCCGCGCGCAGGCGGGCCAGGTCGGTGTGCAGGTGGGCGCTCTGGTCGGTGGCGATGTCGCGGGCGTCGAGGTCGTAGCGGACCTGCTCGCGCAGCGCCCAGGGGAGGTCGTTGTGGCCGTCGACGACGGGGAAGTCGGCGAGCAGTGCGCGGGCCTCGTCAAGGGAGGGCATGGCCTTGCCAGGGGAGGACATGGAGGTCACTTCCCGAAGCCGAAGCCGTTGGCCGCGCCCTCGGCCTTGGCGCGCAGCCGCTTGCCCTTCTCCGTGGCCTGGGCGTTCAGCTCCTGCTGGAACTCCCGCATACGGCCGAGGAGTTCCTCGTCGTGCGCGGCGAGCATCCGGGCGGCCAGCAGGCCCGCGTTGCGCGCGCCGCCGACGGAGACGGTCGCGACGGGGACACCGGCCGGCATCTGCACGATGGACAGCAGCGAGTCCATGCCGTCGAGGTACTTGAGGGGTACGGGCACGCCGATGACGGGCAGCGGCGTGACGGACGCCAGCATGCCGGGCAGATGGGCGGCACCCCCGGCCCCCGCGATGATCGCCTTGAGCCCGCGCTCCGCGGCCTGCTCGCCGTACGCGATCATCTCGTGCGGCATGCGGTGCGCGGAGACGACGTCCACCTCGTAGGGGATCTCGAACTCGTCGAGGGCCTGGGCGGCGGCTTCCATGACGGGCCAGTCGGAGTCCGACCCCATGACGATGCCAACAACAGGGCTCATTCGGTGATGGTGCCTCTCAGGTAACCGGCTGCGTGGCGGGCACGCTCGAGGACGTCGTCCAGGTCGTCGCCGTAGGTGTTGACGTGGCCGACCTTGCGGCCGGGCTTCACGTCCTTGCCGTACATGTGGATCTTGAGCTGGGGGTCGCGGGCCATGCAGTGCAGATACGCGGAGTACATGTCCGGGTAGTCGCCGCCGAGGACGTTCGCCATGACCGTCCACCGGGCGCGCGGGCGCGGGTCGCCGAGGGGGAGGTCGAGGACCGCGCGGACGTGGTTGGCGAACTGGGAGGTGATCGCGCCGTCCTGGGTCCAGTGGCCCGAGTTGTGCGGGCGCATGGCCAGTTCATTGACCAGGATGCGGCCGTCCGCCGTCTCGAAGAGCTCGACGGCCAGGTGGCCCACCACACCGAGCTCCTTGGCGATGCGCAGGGCCAGCTCCTCCGCCCGGAGTGCCAGCTCCTCGGCGAGGTCCGGGGCCGGGGCGATCACCGTGTCACAGACGCCGTCGACCTGGCGGGACTCGACGACGGGGTACGCGACCGCCTGGCCGTGCGGGGAGCGGACGACGTTCGCCGCGAGTTCCCGTACGAAGTCGACCTTCTCCTCGGCGAGGACGGGGACGCCCGCGCGGAAGGGTTGCGCCAGGGCCGGGTCCTCGGCGGAGCCGATGACCCACACGCCCTTGCCGTCGTAGCCGCCGCGGACGGTCTTCAGGACGATCGGGAAGCCGTCGCCCTCCGCGGCGAAGGCCGCCGCGTCCTGCGGGTCGCCGACTATGCGGTGCCGTGGGCACGGCGCGCCGATCTCGTCGAGCTTCGCGCGCATCACGCCCTTGTCCTGGGCGTGCACCAGTGCGTCGCGCCCCGGGCGGACCGGGATGCCGTCCGCTTCCAGGGCCCGCAGATGCTCGATGGGTACGTGTTCGTGATCGAAGGTGATCACATCGCAGCCCCGCGCGAAGTCACGCAGCGTGTCGAGGTCGCGATAGTCGCCGATGACGACATCGCCGACGACCTGCGCCGCGGAATCCTGAGGGGTGTCACTGAGGAGCTTGAACTTGATGCCGAGCGGGATGCCTGACTCGTGGGTCATACGAGCGAGCTGGCCACCGCCGACCATGCCGACTACCGGGAACGTCACACTCCTAGGGTATCGGCCACGCCAGAGTGGCCGATTTCCGCGCCGACAGGCACGACTTTCCGCCGTGGTGACCCGGTCTTTCCTCACCTGTGAGTCTGTACACAGGCGTCGGAGGGGGGTGCTGGTTAGCATGGCGGGGTTGACGTAGTCGACGTATTCGCACGAGTTCGAGCGACTTCGCACGATGTACGTGATGTACGTGATCTACGTGTTCGACTGGCGTATCCGCGTCAGCTGCCGCAGCCGCTGCAGCTGTCGTATCCGACGACGCATCCACCGACGGGGGCTCGCGACACCATGGGCAGTGCTTCTTCGGGGTCTCCTGCGAGGCCTCGCGGCGCGGTTCGCCGCCGGTTCGACCTGCTCTTCCGGGAGGTCGCCAAGTTCGGCGCGGTCGGTGGGGCGGGGCTGCTCGTCAATCTGCTCGTGTTCAACCTGGTACGTCATGTCACGGACCTGCAGGTCGTGCGGGCCAGTGTCATCGCCACGGTCGTGGCGATCGCCTTCAACTACGTCGGGTTCCGCTACTTCACATACCGTGACCGCGACAAGAGCGGCCGCACCAGGGAGCTGACGCTCTTCCTGTTGTTCAGCGCGGTGGGGCTGGTCATCGAAAACGGCGTGCTGTACGCGGCGACGTACGGGTTCGGCTGGGACAGCCCGCTGCAGAGCAACATCTTCAAGTTCCTCGGCATCGGCATCGCGACCCTCTTCCGCTTCTGGTCGTACCGCACGTGGGTGTTCCGCGCGCTGCCGGCACGGGAGGCTGTGGCCAGCGCGGAGTCCTTCCTGGACGCGGAGCGGGCCCGGGCCCGGGTGAACTGAGCCCTTCGCTGCCGCGGGGGCCTGGCGTGAACCTTCGCCGCCGCTCCGCGGCGGTTTTCGGCCGCTCCGCGGCCCCTGCGTCTTCGGCGCTCCGCGCCTCCCTCTTCGCCGCTCCGCGGCGGCTGTCCCACCCACCCACCCGTGCGGGTGGGGAGGGATGGGCGTTGCGGCTGGGGGTCCGGCGCGGCGGCGCGCGCGGCGCGGCCGGGGCCAGCACGGGAACGGCCAGAGCGGGGACCTTCCAGCCGACCGAGACGGGCGGGTGGGCGGGGAAACCCGCCGCGGAGCGGCGAAAAAGGGGTCGCGAGGCGTCGGCCAGGTGTGCCGCCGAGCAGCCGGTTATCTGACCGTTGGGTCGTTTTCGTTTGGAGTCGGGGGGCTCTTCAGGGGGGTGCGGGAGAGGAAGAGGCCGAAGACGGGGGGCTGCGCCTGGAGCATCTCCAGACGCCCACCGTCGGCTTCCGCAAGGTCGCGGGCAACGGCAAGACCGATACCCGTGGAGTTGCGCCCGCTGATCGCACGCTCGAAGATGCGCGCGCCCAGGTCGGCGGGGACACCGGGCCCCTCATCGGTGACCTCGATGACGGCCTGGTTGCCGGTGACACGGGTGCGCAGAGCAACCGTGCCGCCACCATGCATGAGGGAGTTTTCGATCAACGCCGCCAGCACCTGGGCGACCGCGCCCGGGGTCCCCACCGCCCGCAGGTGGCGCTTGCCGGAGCTGACGATCGCACGTCCCGCACTGCGGTAGGCCGGCCGCCACTCCTCCAGCTGCTGCTTGATGACCTCGTCGAGGTCGAAGGAGACGGCGGAGCCGGTACGCGGGTCGCGGGCGTTGGTCAGCAGTCGTTCGACGACGTCCGTGAGGCGTTCCACCTGCGCCAGCGCGATCGTCGCCTCCTCCTTGACCGTCTCCGGGTCGTCGGTGAGGGTGATCTCCTCCAGCCGCATGGAGAGGGCCGTGAGCGGCGTACGGAGCTGGTGGGAAGCGTCCGCGGCCAGCCGGCGTTCCGCCGTCAGCATGCGCGCGATCCGCTCCGCGCTGCCGTCCAGGACGTCGGCGACGCGGTCCAGCTCCGGGACGCCGTACCGCCTGTGGCGCGGGCGGGGGTCGCCGGAGCCGAGCCGTTCCGCGGTCTCCGCGAGGTCGGTGAGGGGCGACGCGAGGCGGTTGGCCTGGCGTACGGCCAGGAGGACCGCCGCGATGATCGCCAGCAGCGCGACCGCGCCGATGATCATGAGCGTACGGCCGACTTCCTTCGTCACCGACGAGCGCGGCTCCTCGACGGTGACGGTCTCGCCCTCCTCTCCCTCGGCGGTGGCGGAGATGACGTCGCCGGAGGGCCGCTCGCCACCGACCTCTATGGGCGCACGCCCGGGGATCTTGATCACGGCGTAGCGGTCGTCGCCGACCTGGTTCTCGAGGATCTCGCCGGTGACGTTCTCGTCGCTGAGGATGCGGCTGTCCACGATGCTGGCCAGGCGCAGGGCCTCGGAGTCGACGCGCTCCTGGGCGCTGCTGCTGATCGTGCGGGTCTCGACGATGACGAGGGAGACGCCGAAGACGGCGATCACTACGAGGACCACGGCTAGCGTGGACTGGATGAGGCGGCGACGCACGGGGTCCTCCGGGCAGGTGGCTGTACGTGGACCAGTGTGCCCTTACGCGGCGCTGTGCTGGGGCGGCCTGGGGTTCCTTGTCTCGCGGGGCGGCTTTACCCGCGGGCCCTGGCTGCTCGGGCCCTGGCTGCTCGCGCCCCAGCCGCCCGCGCGCCCCAGCCGCCCGCGCGCCCCAGCCGCCCGCGCGCCCCAGCCGCCCGCGCGCCCCAGCCGCTCGCGGGGCGGGGTCTGTTTCGCCCCCTCCGCCCCTGCCCGTCCTGGGGGGCTTCGCCCCCAGACCCCTCATCGCGCTTCGCGCTCGTCCTCAAACGCCGGACGGGCTGAAACCCTGCACCTGCTCAGCTCTTCTCGAAGCGGAAACCCACACCCCGTACCGTCGCGATGTAACGAGGATTCGCCGCGTCGTCGCCGAGCTTTTTGCGGAGCCAGGAGATGTGCATGTCGAGGGTCTTCGTGGACGACCACCAGGTCGTGTCCCAGACCTCGCGCATGAGCTGGTCGCGGGTGACGACCCGGCCCGCGTCCCGCACCAGCACCCGCAGCAGGTCGAACTCCTTGGCCGTGAGCTGGAGTTCCTCGTCGCCCATCCAGGCACGGTGCGACTCGACGTCGATGCGTACGCCGTGCGTGGCGGGCGGCTGCTGGGGCTCGGCGGCGCCGCGCCGCAGGAGGGCCCGTACGCGGGCGAGGAGTTCGGCGAGCCGGAACGGCTTGGTGACGTAGTCGTCGGCGCCCGCGTCGAGGCCGACGACGGTGTCCACCTCGTCGGCGCGCGCGGTAAGGATCAGGATCGGGATGGTGTGACCCTCGGCGCGCAGGCGGCGGGCCACTTCCAGGCCGTCCATTCCGGGCAGGCCCAGGTCGAGGACGACCAGGTCGACGCCGCCCTGCATTCCGGCGTCGAGCGCGGTCGGTCCGTCCTCGCGCACTTCGACCTCGTAACCCTCCCGGCGCAGGGCGCGGGCCAATGGCTCCGAGATGGACGCGTCGTCCTCGGCGAGCAGTACACGGGTCATGGGCTGATGGTAGTCCGCCTCGGACGACAGCCGTGGGGCGATCCGACTCTGTGGTTCACACCCTCCACTCGTGTGATTCTTGCCTGCGGGTGTGGGATGCGATCCTGGTGTGGACCTTCACATGGGTGTCCGCGGTTCCCCCGTCACCTGTGATCCATATCTCAAGTCCTTCCATATGCCGCATTGACATGCCGTATGGTGACCAGACGCCTGTAGCACCACAACGGGACCTTTGGCGCCAGAACGATGCTGAAGGTCTCTTTTGTGTGCGGGCTGGTGTTCGCCAGCCTCGAAAGGAATGACCTGTGGCCGGGCCCGAGCGCATCGACGCGTGACGGGCGTGGATCCCGGTGGTCGCCGTCCACTGCTCCGTCATCCGGAGCGGACTCCCCGTGGGCGTGGGGTGGACGTCCGATCCCCGCCGGTGCCGGCCGCCCCCACCGGGCGCGCAATCGTTCAAGCCCGCGCGTCCCGACCAGCAAGGAACGACCATGGCGTCCAGCCTGACGAAGGACTCCGTCCCGGGCACTCCCGGTTCCGAGAAGACCTTCTTCGGCCACCCCCGGGGACTGGCCACTCTCTTCATGACCGAGATGTGGGAGCGGTTCTCCTACTACGGCATGAGGGCTCTGCTCCCGCTGTATCTGGTCGCACCGGGCGGCCTGCACATGAGCGCGGTCTCCGCGACCGCGATCTACTCGGTGTACCTGTCGCTCGTGTACCTGCTCGCCCTTCCCGGTGGCTGGTTCGCGGACCGTGTCCTCGGCCCCCGTAAGACGGTCGCCGTCGCCGGTCTCATCATCATGCTGGGTCACCTGACGCTGGCGCTGCCGACGTCCGGCACCTTCTTCGCGGGTCTGGGCCTGGTCGCGATCGGTTCCGGTCTGCTGAAGGCCAACATCTCCACGATGGTCGGCCACCTCTACGACGGCCCGGACGACCCGCGCCGCGACGGTGGCTTCACGCTGTTCTACGTGGGCATCAACTTGGGTGCGTTCGCCGCGCCGCTGATCATCGGCACCGTCGGCGAGAACGTGAACTGGCACCTGGGCTTCGCGCTCGCCGCGCTCGGCATGGCGCTGGGTCTGGCCCAGTTCCTGCTGGGTGGCCGTCACCTGAGCGCGCACTCCAGCGTCGTCCCGACTCCGCTGACCGCCGCCGAGAAGGCCTCGACGCTGCGCAAGTCCGCCCTGTGGGCGGCCGTCGCCGTCGTCTTCTACGCGATCGTCGGCTTCTCGGGCCACTACACGCTGAACTGGCTGCTGGTTCCGATCACGATCGCCGGTCTGCTCATCCCGGTCATGGTCATCGCCCGTATCAAGCGGGACAAGGACCTGGACCGCGTCGAGCAGTCCAAGATGTCCGCGTACATCTGGTTCTTCGTGGCCGCGGCCATCTTCTGGATGATCTACGACCAGGGTGGTTCGACCCTGTCGATCTTCGCCGAGTCGTCGGCCGACAACTCGGTCTTCGGCTGGGAGTTCCCGGTCTCCTGGTACCAGTCCGTCAACCCGGTCATGATCATGGCGTTCGCCCCGGTCTTCGCCTGGATGTGGCTGGCGCTGAACCGTCGCGGCAAGGAGCCGGGCACGGCCGTGAAGTTCGCCTCCGGTCTGCTCCTGATCGGTGCGTCCTTCTTCCTCTTCCTGGCCCCGCTGTCGATCGCCGAGGGCGGTCACAAGGCGGCCGCGATGTGGCTGGTCGCGATCTACTTCGTGCAG
This sequence comes from Streptomyces dengpaensis, assembly GCF_002946835.1. NCBI lineage: Bacteria > Bacillati > Actinomycetota > Actinomycetes > Kitasatosporales > Streptomycetaceae > Streptomyces > Streptomyces dengpaensis. Next base: position 5,175,056 of record NZ_CP026652.1, on the reverse strand, counting down.
ACCGTCGGTGAGCTGACCGTCTCCCCGGTCGGCCTGTCCGTGACGACGAAGATGGCTCCCGCGAAGTACGCCTCCCAGATGATGGGTGTCTGGTTCCTGGCCGTCACCGCCGGTGACGCCACCACGGGCCTCCTCTCCATCGCCGGCGTCGACCTGAACACGAAGGGCATCGTCGCCCTGCAGGCCGCGCTCGCCGTGGCCGCCGGTGTCGCGGTGTGGATGTACCGCAAGAAGGTCAAGGAACTCATGGGCGACGTGCGCTGACGTACGCCCGCAGAGACTTCTGCACGAAGGGCCGCCGCACCACCGGGTGCGGCGGCCCTTCGGTTTTCCATCACGATGCAGGTATGCAAGCCGTGAGCCGCGCCCGGCATACGACAGCCGTGGCCAAGTTGCCCGTCACGCGCACGGCGTGCGGGTGGACCGCCGACGCATGGTCCTCGAAGAGTTGCCCGAACGCGTCCGGGTCCCCGGCGCGCACCCGGCCACGCATGAAAGCTCCACACTCCTGACCGTCCCTCGCGCGGGCCACGTTGCCGTGACCCGCGTCACACGTAGGGAGCGGGGGTTCGCAGAGAGGCTCAGCGCAGCCGGTGGTGCGGCATGAAGGTGAAGACCGCTCCGCCGAGCAGGATCACCGTCCCCGCGATCAGGCCCAGCGCCTTCAGGCCGCCGTGGTTCTCGGCGCCCGTCTCCGCCAGGCCGCCGCTGGCGGACGTACCTCCTGAGGAATCTCCTCCTGAGGAGCCTCCCCCCGAGGCGCCGCTCGCCTGTTCGCTGGTGTCCAGGGTCAGAGAAACCTCCGACTTGGTCGGCGTGCAGGTCGTCGTGGTGCCCAGGGCCTTCACCGTCAGCACGCCCGGGGACAGGGTGGACTGGCCGGTCGCGCCCGGCTTGTACGTGCCCGTCAGGTCCGGGATCTCGATGGGGTCGCCGCTCTTGATCTCCTCGGCGTTGGTCGGGCCCTCGACATGGACCGTGCCCTTGTCGGAGCCGCCGAGGACGACCTCAATCGACGGCTTGACCGAGTCGGCGGGGATGTCGGCCGGGCTGTCCATCACGGACTTCTTGAACTGGACCGTGAGGTCGAAACTGCCGCCGCTCTTCTTGGCGTTGATCTGGACGGGAGAGGTGGCGCTCTTGTCACCGATGGGGGTCTTGCACGCGTAGGGGATGGCGACTTCCTTCCCCGTGAAGTCCGTCTGGCCGCCACCACCACTGCCACCACCGTCACCGCCGGTGGAGCCGCCCGTGTCGTCGCCTCCCGTCCCACTCCCGCTGGGGGTCGGCGAGGCCGAACCGGTGGGCAGCGTCGGCAGTCCCGTCGGCAACGTCGGCAATCCCGTCGGCAGCGTCGGCGTCGGAATCCCGCCCGTCGTACCGCCCGAACTCCCCCCGCCCCCCGTCACCTTGATCGTCGCCGCCGACTTCACCGTCTCCTTCGGCGTGCACTTCGTGTCCGTCGACAACGGCTTGCTGACGTTGATGTTGTACGCGTCCGGGGTCAGGGTCACATCACCGGCCGCCGTCAGTTTCAGCTTGCCCGTCATGTCGGACAGCTTCATGTCGCTGTTCTTGGGGATCGCGGGGTTCTGGCGCGGTCCCTCCATGGCGATGTCGGCGGTCTGCGCGCCGCCCGCCTTGAGCGTGCCCGTCGGCTTGACCGTGTCCTTCTCCAGGTCGATGACGTCGGGATTCTTGGACGCCGCCTGGACGAACTTCCAGGTGATGGTGACCTCGTCGCCCACCTTCGCCTCGGCGGGTGCGGTGATCTCCACCTTCGTCGTGCCCTGGACCGGGGGCAGGCCCGAGATCGAGGGCGGGATGCACTCCGTCTTGTACGACACTTCGGCGGCCTGTGCCGGGGCCGCGGCCACACCCACCAGGATGCCCGCGCCGCCGAGCATCAGCGCGACCCCGGCCGCGCTCACTCTCCGTCCGGCCATCGGCGCCACTCTCCGTCCGGCCATCGGTACCACTCTCCGTTGCGTGCTCACGTAGGTCCCTTCCTCGTCCGACTCGTCCGACTCGTCCGGCTCGTCGGAGTCGTTCGAGTCGCCGGACTGTTCTCTTGCGGTGCGGAGAGCTGACCGTGCGCCGCCGTCCCCGGATCGCTGTCCGGCGTGAACCACGGCAGGGTCGGGGTCGTAGAAGTCTTCGGTGCCACAGGCGTGGCCGGCGCGCTCGGCGAGGGGCGCAACTTCGGCATCCATACGGTGAGTTCGGGCAGCCGGAGCCCCCGGTGACGGCCGCCGCGGCCGGACGAGCGGCGCGGCCGTACCCGGTCCACCACCGCCATCCCGACGCGGAACACCGCCGCCGGTACGACCACGCAGAGCAGGATCCAGAACAGGGTCACGCCCCACGGGCGGCCCACGCCCCACGGCTGCTCGGCAAGCACCTTGCCGCCGTACTTCAGCGAGACCGTGTAGTCGCCGTGCGCCCCGGCCGGCAGTTCGACCGGGAGCTCGATCCGCGCCTTCCGGCCGGGCGCGATCGTGCCGCGCCACTGCCGCTCCTCCCACTGCGGGGCGAACACCCCGTGGGAGATTCCGATGTGGAAGACCGGGTTCTTCACCGGGGCGGTGCCGACGTTGCCGACGGTGAAGACGAGTTTGCGGGCCGGTGGCGAGCCGAACCAGGTGAGCAGGCCGCTGGACCCGTCCAGCCGGGTGTCGGTCAGCACGGAGAGCCGGCCGCCGCTCTCCTCCTTCGGCAGCGGTTCCACCGAGTGCCCGGCCACCATGAAGATCGCGTCCGCCTCCGCCTTCTCCCCGGTGACCGTGGCGACGTGCACCACGCACGGACACGGCTCGGGCGGCTCGGCGACCGGCAGCTCCTTGCTGAAGCTCCCCTTGGCGTCGGTGGTGACGGCCCGGCCGTCGGCATTGGCACAGGAGTTGGTGCCGCCGATGACACCCCGGGACGGCACGGACTGCCCGCAGATCAGCATCATCAGCAGCGCCTTCGGCCGCCACCCGCTGCCGGTCACGGTGATCGAACCGCCGATCCCCGCCTGGGACTTGGACAGTCTCACGCTCGGCTTGTCCGCTGCGGACGCTGCGGACGTTACGGAGGCCGCGGAAGCTACGGAGGCCGCGGACCCTACAGACGCGGGTGCGCCCGCAAAGACGAGCAGAAGCAGCGCGAGAGCCACCGTCAGCGCCGGAATCCGCACCTTCACGACACCGCTCCCGTCAACTCGGCTTCCACACCCGGCTGTTGATCCGCCCCGCCGTCCCGCGTCCGGCGCCGATGACGCCGTACGACCAAGAAGGCACCCACCGACGCAAGCGCTCCCCCCACGCCCGTCACCGCACCCCACGGCACGAACCGCGCCGACGCGGACGCCGTGTCGCGCGCGCCGCCCGCCGCCGTCACCGTCAGCCGCACGTCGACCGCGTCCAGCGCCGGGGCGTCGTGCCACGGTTCGCTGAGCGTGACCCGGCGGCCCGGCAGGAGATCGACGGGCAGGGTGCGCGGGGCCCGGTCGAGGAGCGCGCCGAAGACACCGTCGGCGTGCACCGCGAACCTCGGGGTCAGGACGGTGGTGCCGCGGTTGACCAGCTCGTACGAGATCCGGCCGCCGCGCACGGCGACATGCTCGACGGTGAGCGCCGACAACGTCGGCCCGCTCACCCGCAGTTGGACCCGGACCGCCACGGAACGCCCGCCGCCGTCGCTCGCGACGATCGCACCCGGGTGGTCACCGGGCACCACACCCGCCGGGACGCTCACCGTGAACGGCACGTCGGCGCGTGTACGTGCCGGAACCCGTACGGTCACCGCGCGCACCGCCGTCCGCCGCCCGTCCCTCTCCTGCGCGAAGCCGATCCAGGCACCCGTGTCCGACGGCTTCTCCCGCACGGTGAAGCCGCCGCCCGATGTGTTGTCGCCGTCCGCGCCGCGCAGCCGGACGGTGAGCGGCCGCGCGCCCGGGTTGAGTACGGACACGGTGTCCTGCAGAACCGTGCCGGGCGCGCCCTCCGCGTAGACGTACGGGCGCCCCTCCCGCGTACGGGCGAACGGCGCGACGGACCAGCCGTCGTCGGCCACGGCTGCCGGTGCCACGCCCAGCAGCAGCGGCACGGCAAGCAGGACCGGGCCGAGGACCCGGGCAGCGGGAGGTGCGTACGGCATGGGGCGGCTCCCATCAATAGGGGCGGCGCGCTGGGGGTCCCCCAGGTTTTCGGCTCTGGGGGAGCCTCCTTGAGGGGCGGCGGTCGGGTGACGGGTGGGCACGCGCGAGGGATCAGCGGCGTACCGCCTGATTCCTCCGCGTCAGCCACAGCACGCCCGCCGCGCCTGTGAGCAGGACCGTTCCGCCGAGCGTGCCGAGGGCGATCGCCGAGTCCTCGGGGCCGGTCTGGGGAAGTTCGCCGCCGGAGTCCGCGCCGCTCTGGGTCTCGCTCGAGCCGGATGACCCCGAACCGCCGCTCGCGGCCGTGACGTCGAGGGTCAGGGACGGCTTGGGGTTGTTCGAGGGGGTGCACGTGGTCGTCGTACCGAGCGCCTTGATGGTGAGCACGCCCGCGGTGAAGGTGACCTTGCCGGTCTTCTTCGGCGTGTACGTGCCGCTCAAGTCACTGATTTTGATGGGGGTGTTGGCGGGGATCGCGGCCGCGTTGGCCGGTCCGCGCACCGCCACCGTGCCGCTGTCCGCGCCGCCCACCTTGATCACGGCGCTCGGGTTCATCGCGCCCTTGCCCAGCTCCACCGGGCTGGACGAGACACCCTTCTGCCAGGACATGGTGAGCTTGTAGCCGCTGCCGCTCTTGACGCTCTTGATGTCGATGGGCGAGACGGCGCTCTTGTCCCCGATCGGCGTCTTGCACTGGTAGTTGACGTCCACCACGTCGGCCTGGGCTGCGGGGGCGGCCATCAGCACCGCCGAGCCGGCCAGGGCCGCGGCGAACGCGAGCGCGGCGGTTCGTTTCTGGTACGTCCGGTACGACACCTCGGGGCCTCATTCCTGACGGATCCTGACGGAACAGCTTCCTGACGGAACATCAGATCGGCCGTCAAGGTACGCCCGGGGACTTATGGAGGGAAGACAAAGTGCGCGCCGGATCCGTGGGGATCCGGCGCGCGTGAAGTGACGTACGAAAAACGGTTCGAACCCTCGGTAACCCGAGGTGAAGGTCAGGCAGCACCAAAGTCAGGCAGGCGCCGACGTCGGGCACGCACCCAGGCCAGGCGCGCGCCAAGGTCAGGCAGCTGCCAAAGTCAGGCAGGCGCCCCGAGTTCCGCCCAAACGGTCTTGCCCGCGACCCCCGGAGTCCGTACAACCCCCCAGTCCAGGCACAGCCGCTGCACGATGAACATCCCGTGGCCGCCGGGGCGTCCGGCGCGGTGCGGGGTGCGCGGTGCGGGCTGGCCCGCGCCGCGGTCGGAGACCTCGATGCGCAACACCTTGTTGTCGCAGGCGATCCAGAGCTCGTCCGGGCCCTCCGCATGCAGGCAGGCGTTGGTGACGAGTTCGGAGACGACGAGCAGGACGTCCTCGGCGGCGGCCCGCCGGTCGGCGCTCGCGGCGGGCAGCCAGCCCCACGCGTACAGCGCCTGACGGGTGAAGTCGCGGGCGAGCGGCACGACTCCGCTCGCGCCGTCCAAGCTCAGCCTGCGGGCCTGGCGGCCGGCGGCCATCACGTCTCCGGAGGCGGAAGCGCCGCCGTCGCCGGAGGCACCGGAAGCGCCGCCGTCACCCGACTCCGGGCCGCGGTCGCCCGGCGAGTAAGGCCGGGTGGTGCTCATCAGCGCTTCACCTCACCGATTCGCCGGTTCACGATTCAAGACTCAGCTCAACACTCAGTACGTGCGGATGGAACTTGTGGATCAAACTCGCGGATCAAACTTGTGCGTCAGACTTGTGCGTCAGACTTGTGCGTCAACCGCTCAGGCTGCCGACATATTCAGGATGTCTCCTGCCCGACCGAACCGTCCGAACACCCGCTTATTCGGCACGGAACATGTGACACGGGTAACGTGCCGGTCACGTAGCGGGAAATGAGGCACAACGCCGAAGCGGACGGACGGGTCGACCGGCTAGGAGGACTCGTCGATCAGCGCCGCCTCGAGCGTCTCGTGGACAGTGAAGACGGCCTCCGCCCCAGTGATTTCGAACACTCGGGCCACCACCGGCTGCATCCCGGCCAGATGGACGCCACCCCCCGCGGCCTCGGCCTTCAGACGGGCGCCGAGCAGCACATTGAGCCCGGTGGAATCACAGAACTCGAGGCGCGAGCAGTCGACGACCAGGCGTGCGTGCCCCTTTTCGAGGCAGTCGTCGAGTGGCTCACGCAACAAATCAGCCGTGTAGTGATCCAACTCACCCGCCGGGGTCACGACGGCACTTCGGCCCTCTTCCCGCACCTCGACAAGAAGCCGGCCCGACTGTGCGCTGCCGACCGTCCCGCGGTCCATGCCGTCTCTCTCCCGAGCGTCGCGACTGCTGATGTACGCCCTCGAACACTACGCCTTCCCTGCGCCCCCTGACACCCGAACAACCCCCCGAAATCGGACATTTAGCAATGAAACGCACTTGCGGTGGGCGAGCGAAAGCGGGTAGGCCTAGTAGAGACGTTTATTCGACACGGCCGGCTTTGGAGGCGCCGCACACCGCAGTGCACGAATTGGCATCGGCGGCCATATGCCGAGAACGATGGAGGACACCATGTCACCCCGGCTCGACGCATCGCAGACCCAGACGGCGACGTCGACACCCTCCCTGGGACGCCCTGAGCTCCTCGACAAAACCGACAAAATCGAAGAAGCGGCTGAAATCAGCGGATTCGGCGGCCTTGCCGGTCTCGACGGTCTCGCCGGACTCGAAGGACTCGACGGACTTCCGGAGATCCCCCCGTACGACGAGGTGGGGCCGGTGGACGCACGGGCCCTGTCGAAGACTCTCTTCGAGCGGCTGGAGTCCCTCGAAGAAGGCACCCACGAGCACGCGTACGTCCGCAACACACTCGTCGAGCTCAACCTCGCGCTGGTGAAGTTCGCCGCCTCCCGCTTCCGCTCCCGCAGCGAGCCGATGGAGGACATCATCCAGGTCGGCACCATCGGCCTGATCAAGGCGATCGACCGCTTCGAGCTGAGCCGCGGCGTCGAGTTCCCCACCTTCGCGATGCCCACGATCGTCGGCGAGATCAAGCGGTTCTTCCGAGACACCTCGTGGTCCGTGCGCGTACCGCGCAGGTTGCAGGAACTCCGCCTCGACCTGGCCAAGGCGGGCGACGAACTCGCCCAGCAGCTCGATCGCGCCCCGACGGTGGGAGAACTGGCGGAGCGCCTGGGCCTCAGCAACGACGAGGTCGTCGAGGGCATGGCCGCCTCGAACGCCTACACGGCCAGTTCGCTGGACGCCCAGCCCGAGGAGGACGACTCCGAGGGCGCGCTCGCGGACCGCATCGGCTACGAGGACCACGGGCTCGAGGGTATCGAGTACGTCGAGTCCTTGAAGCCGCTGATCGCCGAACTCCCGCCGCGCGACCGCAAGATCCTCTCGCTGCGCTTCGTCGCCAATATGACCCAGTCCGAGATCGGCGACGAACTCGGCATCTCGCAGATGCATGTGTCACGGCTGCTGTCGCGAACGCTGGTGCGGCTGCGGAAGGGCTTGACCGTCGAGGAGTGACGGTTGAGGGGTGACGGTTCAGGGATGACGGTTCAGGGATGACGTCGCTGAGTGACAGTCGCTGAGTGACAGTCGCGGAGTGACGGTGCCTCACAGCCATGCTTCGAACGGAAAGCGGTCCGGCCGACAGTGCCGGACCGCTTCGTTTTTCGGCTCTCCATTTCGGGGTGTCCGGTTCAGGCCGTCCGCTTCGATAACCGGAGATCTCACGGGTTACCCAGGGGAACCACTTTCCTCAAAGGGCCACCTCCATCACTATGGTCACCCCAAACTGGCTGGTAGGTCAGAACGGGGGCGAGCGACCGCACGGAGTGCGAGGAGGCCTGAACATGGCTCAGGGCGACCGGGCCGACGACAACGACGCCGAGACCGAGGGCGCGAACCACGCGGGCGCGTCCGACGCGCAGCTCACCGAACTGCTGAGCGCGGCCACCCCCACCGCGTATCCGGCCCTCCAGGAACTCCGCGGGCGGCACCGCCCGTCGGTCCTCGCCTACGCCCGCCTCTGCACCACCAGCGAGTCCGTGGCACGCCAGCTCGCCGCGCAGGCCTTCACCCTGGCGGCCAGAGAGGCAGCCCGCGGCGCCGACCCCGGCATCCCCTGGCGGCACCAACTCCTGCTGCTGACCGGTCGGGTGGCCGCGTCTTGGGCCGCGGACCAGCGGGCCGCGGGCCTCGACGCCGGGTTCCTCCTCGTACTGAACACGGCGGGTCCCGACGGCCCCGTCCCGCCCATGCTCGCGGCGTTCCAGTCCCTCCCGTCCCGCGCCCAGGGCCTTATCTGGTACGGCTGCGTGGAGCGGGAACCCGAGGACAGGACGGCTGCGCTGCTCGGCCTCACCCGCGAGGACGTGACGTACGGCACGGAGCCAGCACTCCAGTCCTTGGGCCAGGCCTGTCTGAGGTCCCGCCTCGCCGCCTCCGACGACCCCCGCTGCGCGGACTTCCGCCGGCTGATCGAGGAGTCGGTACGGCCCGACAACTCCCGTCACAGCGCGGACCTGAACGCCCACATGGCGCACTGCCCGCACTGCACGGCGGCGTACGAGGAACTGTCCGCCCTCCGCGACGACCCGCGTAGCGCCCTGGCCGAAGGTCTGCTGCCCTGGGCCGGCACGGCGTACACCAGGACCGGCGCGAGCGATGTACAGCCCGGCACACGCGGGACGTGGCCCCTTACGAGGAACACGACCGGGCCCCGTACGAGGAACGACGCCGGGCCCCGCACGAGGAAGGCGACCGGGCCCCGTACGAAGGCGGGAACCTGGCCGCCGTCCCGCCGCTTCGTGCTGGCCTCGGCAGCTCTCGGTGTGGCCCTGGCGCCACTGCTGCTCATCATGCTGTTCTCCGGCGATTCGCCGTCGCAGGACGCGGCGGGCTCGGTGAGCACTCCGGCGATCCCGCCGTCGGTGACGGTGACGGCGACAGCGACGGTTTCATCCACACCATCGGCTTCGCCCTCCTCCAGCAAGTCACCCTCCCCGACGAAGAGTTACTCCCCGCCCCCGTCGAAGCCGGCGCCCCCGAAGCCGACCCCCACGCGCTCCCCGACGTATCCGGTGTACCCGCCGGGCGCCGCCTACGCGCAAGTGGTGAACGTCGCCTCGGGCCGGTGCCTGGACATCCGCGACGGCGTTATGGAGAAGGGCACGGACGTCATCACGGCCCCCTGCACCTCCTCCGCCACCCAGCGCTGGCGTGTCGACGCCTACCTCGGCGTCCTCCAGTCGTACGCCGACTCCGACTTCTGCCTCGACAGCCGTGGCTCCGCCGACGAGGGCGTCGGGATCTGGGAGTGCGACTCGATCGAGGGCAGGAACGCCGAGAACCTGCGGTTCACCGTGGACGACGACGGCGTCATCCGCCCGGAAGTCGCCACCGAGACCTCGGTCACGCCGGACGACAGCGGCGGTCTGTCCCTGCTGCCGCTGAACGGGGGCACGGGACAGCGGTGGCGGGCGGGGGCCACGTAACCCGTCGTCGCCACCCGCCGTCGTAGCCATTCGTCGAAACCGGTCGTCGATGCCGGTCGTCGAAACCAGTCGTCGAAACCAGTCGTCGATGCCGGTCGTCGATGCCGGTCGTCGATGCCGGTCGTCGATGCGGGTCGTCCGACCTCGCGTCAGACCTCGCGTACGCCGCGCCGCCACACCTCCGAAACCAGCGGCACGCCCGGGCGGTAGGCGAGGTGGACGTGGCTGGGCGCGTCCAGCAGGGTCAGGTCGGCGCGGGCGCCGGCGGTGAGGCGGCCGATGTCGTCGCGGCGGAGGGCGGCCGCACCGCCGGCCGTGGCCGACCACACCGCCTCGTCGGGCGTCATCCCCATGTCCCGTACCGCCAGCGCGACGCAGAACGGTACGGACGAGGTGAAGGACGAGCCCGGATTGCAGTCGGTGGAGAGGGCGACGGTCACGCCCGCGTCCAGCAGGCGGCGGGCGTCCGGCCATTCGGCGCGGGTGGAGAACTCGGCGCCGGGGAGGAGGGTGGCGACGGTCCGGCTGTTGGCCAGGGCGTCGACGTCCGCGTCCGTGAGGTGGGTGCAGTGGTCGGCGCTCGCCGCGTCCAGTTCGACGGCGAGCTGGACGCCGGGGCCGTACGAGAGCTGGTTGGCGTGGACGCGCGGGTGCAGGCCCTTCGCCTTGCCCGCCGTGAGAATCGCGCGGGCCTGGTCGCCGTCGAAGGCACCCTTCTCGCAGAAGACGTCGACCCAACGGGCGTACGGGGCACAGGCGTCGAGCATCTCGCCGGTGACGAGGGCGACGTACGCGGCGGGGTCGTCGGCGTAGTCCGGGGAGACGATGTGGGCGCCGAGGTAGGTGACCTCGTCGGTGTGCGCGGCGGCGATGCGCAGGGCGCGGGCCTCGTCCTCGACGGTGAGTCCGTAGCCCGACTTCGTCTCGAAGGTGGTGGTGCCCTGGCGCAGGGCCTCGTCGAGGTAGTGCACGAGGTTGCGTTCCAGGTCCTCGTCGCTCGCGGCGCGCGTGGCCGCGACCGTCGTACGGATGCCGCCCGCCGCATAGCCGCGGCCCGACATACGGGCGTTGAACTCGGCGGTCCGGTCGCCCGCGAAGACGAGGTGCGAGTGGGAGTCGACGAAGCCCGGGATCACCGAGCGGCCACCGGCGTCGACCCGATTGTCAGTGGCGGGTGCTTTGCTTGATTCACCGGTCCACGCGACGCGGTCGCCGTCGATGACGACGGCCGCGTCCTGGATCAGACCGAGGGAGGATCCGTCACCGAGGGAGGGGTCGTTGGTGACCAGCGTGGCGATGTTGGTGATGACGGTGCTGCTGCTCATGGCGTCCTCAGGGATGACGGTGGGGTTCAGGCACGCAGGGCTTCGACGGCTTGGGCGATGGCCCGTGGCACATCCGGTACGAGGGCGTGCGCCCCGTCTCGTACGACATGACGCCCGCCGACGATCGTGTGGCGTACGTCCGCTGCCGTCGCGGCGAATACGGCCGTCTCGGCACCGAGGCGCGGCAGCGGCCCCGCTGTTCTGACCGAGTCGAGGGCGATCGTCGTGAAGTCGGCGAGCGCGCCCGGTTCGAGGGTGCCCGCGTCGTCCCAGCCGAGGGCCGCGTGGCCGTCGGCGGAGGCGGCGCGCAGGAGGGCGGCCGTCGTCCAGTGACCGCGTGTGCGGGTGCGCAGGCGCTCGTTCAGCTCCATCGCGCGGGCCTCTTCGAGGAGGTCGATGACGGCGTGGCTGTCGGAGCCGAGGGAAAGGGGCGATCCCGCGCGCTGGAGAGCGGCGGCGGGTCCGATGCCGTCGGCGAGGTCTCGCTCGGTGGTGGGGCACATGCAGGTGCCCGTCCCGGAGCCGCCGATCAGGGCGATGTCCTCGTCGGTGAGGTGCGTGTTGTGGACACCGGTGGTGCGCGGGCCCAGCACGCCGTGGTCGGCGAGGAGCTGCGTCGGGGTGCGTCCATGGGCCTGCCGGCAGGCGTCGTTCTCCGCCGTCTGCTCCGACAGGTGCACATGGAGCGGGGCCCGCCGCTCCCCGGCCCAGCGCGCCACCGTCGCCAACTGCCCCGCGGGCACGGCCCGTACGGAGTGGATGGCCGCACCGATCCGTGCGTGATCCCGGTCCTTGAGAACTGAACAGCGTTCCGCCCAGGCCTCCGCGCTGCCGTCGGAGAAGCGCAGCTGGTGCTGGTTGGGCGGCTGTCCGAAGCCGGAGGAGAGGTAGGCCGTGTCGAGCAGGGTGATCCGGATCCCGGCCTCCCGCGCGGCCTCGATCAGGGCCTCGCCCATCGCGTTCGGGTCGGTGTACGGGGTGCCGCCCGGGGTGTGGTGCACGTAGTGGAACTCGCCGACCGCGGTGACTCCCGCGAGCGCCATCTCCGCGTACACCGCGCGGGCGAGCGCGTGGTAGGTCTCCGGGGTCAGCCGGTCCGCGAAGGAGTACATGACCTCGCGCCAGGTCCAGAAGGTGCCGGAGCCGACCTGGACCGTGCCGCGCAGGGCGCGATGGAAGGCGTGCGAGTGGGCGTTGGCGAGCCCGGGGAGGGTGAGTCCGCGGAGGATCTCGGCGCCGGGGGGCGGGGTGTCGACGCCGGTGCGGACCCCGACGATCCGGCCGTCCGCGACATCGAGGGCCACGCCCGGCTCGACGTGCGTGCCGAGCCAGGCGTGCTCCAGCCAGTAGGTCCGCGTGTGGGTCCGCGTATGGGTCTGCGTCACCTGCAGGCCAGCCCTTCGAGTACGTCGGCGAGTGCGGTCACCCCGGCCACGCAGTCGTCCTCGGCGGCGTACTCGGCCGGGGAGTGCGAGACACCCGTGGGGTTGCGTACGAACAGCATGGCGGTCGGGACGGTGCCGGAGAGGATCCCGGCGTCGTGTCCCGCCCCGGTCCCCAGGACGGGCACCTTGAGATCGGCGTCCTTGCCGAGGATGCGGGCGAGTTCGTCACGCAGGGCGTGCTCGAACTCGACGACGGGGGTGAACGACTCGCGGACGACGTCCAGGCCGACGCCCTGCGCCTCGGCGTACTCGCGGGCCGCCTTCTCGATGCCGGTGACGACCGTGTCGAGGCTCGACTGGTCGGCGGCGCGGGAGTCGAGCCAGCCGCGGACGAGGGAGGGGACGGCGTTCACGCCGTTCGGCTCGACGGAGATCTTGCCGAAGGTGGCGACGGCGCCCGCGAGTTGGGCCTCGCGCCGGGCGGCCAGCACGGTCTCCGCGTACGACAGCATCGGGTCGCGGCGGTCCACGAGCCGGGTGGTGCCCGCGTGGTTGGCCTCCCCGCGGAAGTCGAAGCGCCACCGCCCGTGCGGCCAGATGGCACTCGCGATGCCGACCCGGTCACCGGAGAGGTCCAGCGCCCGCCCCTGCTCGACATGCAGCTCGACGAAGGCGCCGATGCGGGAGAGACGCTCGGAGTCCGGCCCGATGGTGCCGGGGTCGTACCCGGCGCCCTCCATGGCCTGCGGGAGCGTGATCCCGTCGGCGTCGGTCAGCTTGTGCGCCTGCTCGACGGTGAGCTGCCCGGCGGCGAGCCGTGAGCCGACACACGCCAGCCCGAACCGGGCACCCTCCTCGTCACCGAAGTTCACGATGGCGAGGGGCCGGGTGAACTCCACGCCACGAGCGCGGAGTTCGTCCAGCGCGGCGAAGGACGACACGACCCCGAGGGGCCCGTCGAACGCCCCGCCGTCCGGCACGGAGTCCAGATGCGACCCCGTGACGACGGCATCCCCGTCGGCGGGATCCCCGAGCCAGGCCCATTGATTCGCATTCCGGTCCAGCTCGTACGTCAGGCCCCGCGACTCGGCCTGCGCCCGGAACCAGTCCCGGCAGTCGGCGTCGGCACCGGTCCAGGCGAAGCGGCGGTAGCCGCCGGAGGCGGAGCTGCGGCCGATCGGCAGCAGCTCCGCCCACATGCCGTGGAAGGTCACGCGTCGTCACCCTCGCGCATCGGAACCCGCACGCCGCGCTCGTCGGCGACGGACTCGGCGATGTCGTACCCGGCGTCGACGTGCCGGATGACACCCATGCCGGGGTCGTTCGTCAGCACCCGGCGGATCTTCTCGCCGGCGAGTTCGGTGCCGTCGGCGACGGAGACCTGGCCCGCGTGGATGGAGCGGCCCATGCCGACGCCGCCGCCGTGGTGGATGGAGACCCAGGACGCACCGGACGCCACGTTCACCATGGCGTTGAGCAGCGGCCAGTCGGCGATGGCGTCGGAGCCGTCGAGCATGGCCTCGGTCTCGCGGTACGGGGAGGCGACGGAGCCGCAGTCGAGGTGGTCACGGCCGATGGCCAGCGGGGCTGCCAGCTCACCGGAGGCCACCATGTCGTTGAAACGCTCACCGGCCTTGTCGCGCTCGCCGTAGCCGAGCCAGCAGATGCGGGCGGGCAGGCCCTGGAAGTGGACGCGCTCGCCGGCCATCTTCATCCAGCGGTGCAGCGACTCGTTCTCCGGGAAGAGGTCGAGGATCGCCTTGTCGGTCTTGGCGATGTCCTGCGGATCACCGGAGAGCGCCGCCCAGCGGAAGGGGCCCTTGCCCTCGCAGAAGAGGGGGCGGATGTAGGCGGGGACGAAGCCGGGGAAGGCGAACGCGCGGTCGTACCCGGCGAGCTGGGCCTCGCCCCGGATCGAGTTGCCGTAGTCGAAGACCTCGGCACCGGCGTCCATGAAGCCGACCATGGCTTCGACGTGCTGGGCCATCGACTCACGCGCACGGGTGGTGAAGCCGGCCGGGTCCTTGGCCGCGTACGTGGCCATGTCGTCGAAGTCGACGCCGACCGGGAGGTAGGAGAGCGGGTCGTGGGCGCTCGTCTGGTCGGTGACGATGTCGATGGGGGCGCCCTCGGCGAGCATGCGGGGGAGCAGTTCGGCGGCGTTGCCGAGCAGGCCGATGGAGAGCGGCTTGCGCTGGTCGCGGGCCTCGACGGCGAGCTGGAGGGCATGCTCCAGGGAGTCCGCCCTGACGTCCAGGTAGCGGTGCTCGATGCGGCGCTCGATGGCGCGCGGGTCGCAGTCGATACAGATCGCGACGCCGTCGTTCATCGTCACGGCGAGCGGCTGGGCGCCGCCCATGCCGCCGAGACCGGCGGTGAGGGTGACGGTGCCCGCGAGCGTGCCGTTGAACTTCTTGGCGGCGACGGCGGCGAAGGTCTCGTAGGTGCCCTGGAGGATGCCCTGCGTGCCGATGTAGATCCAGGAACCGGCGGTCATCTGCCCGTACATGGTCAGGCCCAGCTGCTCCAGGCGGCGGAACTCCTCCCAGTTCGCCCAGTCGCCGACCAGGTTGGAGTTGGCGATCAGCACGCGCGGCGCCCACTCGTGGGTCTGCATGACGCCGACGGGACGGCCGGACTGGACGAGCATCGTCTCGTCCTGCTTGAGGGTCCGGAGGGTGCGGACCATGGCGTCGAAGGAGCGCCAGTCGCGGGCGGCCTTGCCGGTACCCCCGTAGACGACGAGCTTGTCGGGGTGCTCGGCGACCTCGGGGTCGAGGTTGTTCTGCAGCATCCGCAGGGCGGCTTCCTGCTGCCATCCCAGGGCACTCAGTTCCGTACCGCGCGGGGCTCGGACGGGGCGGGGTCCTGACATGGTCTGCCTCCTATGCGAACTGTTTCAGCGAGCTGTCGCAGCGTCTGTTGCAGTAGATATTCACATCCTGTCTTCCTGAATAGAGCTAGTCAATAGGTGTATAGGCCAGCGCGGTCGCGTCGCGGGTGTTTGGCTGGGATGTATGGGCGCAGATATGGGCGCAGACAGGGACAGGACGGGGGATCCGGTGAGCGACAGGGAGAGGGCGGCCATGTCGTCGGGCGGCGCGGGAGCCTCCGGCGGCGCGATGTCATCGGGTGGCGCGAGCGCTGCCGGCGGCGCGGGGGCTGCCGGCAGCACGGAGGTTTCGGGTAGCACGGGCGGCGACGACTCCGATCGTGTCCTCCGGCGTGACGAAGCCGTCCGGGCCGCCGTGGAGCAGGGGCTCCTCGGGCCGGGAGCACCGGTCGTCGCCCTGCTCGACGTCCCCGGCATCCGGGCCTCGGCGACCGCGCTGCGGGCGGCCTTCGACGCGGTGACCGCCCCGGACACCCCCGTACTGCACGCCTTCGCGGTGAAGGCGACCCCGCTCGTACCCGTGCTGCGGCTGCTGTACGAGCAGGGCATCGGCGCGGAGGTGGCGAGCCCCGGCGAACTCGCCCTCGCGCGGGCGGCCGGGATCCCGCCGGCGCACACCGTGCTCGACTCCCCCGCGAAGACGCCCGCGGAGCTGCGCGAGGCGCTGGCGTCGGGCATCGCGGTCAACGCGGACAATCCTCAGGAGCTGGACCGCATCGACGCGATCGTGCGGTCCGCGGCCACCGGCTCGCCGATCGGGATCCGGGTGAACCCGCAGGTCGGCGGTGGTTCGATCGAGGCGCTGTCCACCGCGACGGCGACGTCCAAGTTCGGGGTCGCGCTGCGCGACGAGGGTGCCCGCGAGTGGATCGTCGGGGCGTACGCCGACCGCCCGTGGCTGACCCGGCTGCACACGCACACCGGTTCGCAGGGCATCCCGCTCTCGCTGATGGCGCAGGGCGTGGCGGAGACGTACGCGCTGGCCGAGGAGATCAACCGGCGCCTCGGGCGGCGGCAGGTCGACACGATCGACATCGGCGGCGGGCTGCCGGTCAACTTCGGTTCCGACGCGACGGCCCCGACGTACGCGCAGTACGCGCGGCTGCTCGCCGAGGTGGTGCCCGGGCTCTTCGACGGGCGGTACGGGCTGGTCACCGAGTTCGGGCGGTCGCTGCTCGCCAAGCACGGGACGGTGATCGCCCGGGTCGAGTACGCCAAGTCCGCCGGGGGCCGGCCGGTCGCGGTCACCCACGCCGGGGCCCAGGTGGCGGCCCGCACGGTGTACGCGCCCGTGACCTGGCCGCTGCGGATCGCCGCGTACGACGCGAAAGGCCGCCCCAAGGCGGGACCGGACGTCATCCAGGACGTAGCGGGCCCCGCCTGCTTCGCGGGCGACCTGCTCGCCGAGGGACGCGCGCTGCCCCTGCTCGAACAGGGCGACTACGCGGCCGCCCTGGACACAGGTGCGTACTACTTCGCCCACCACTACGCCTACAACTCCCTAGCCCGCCCGGCCATTTACGGCTTCGCGCCGGCCCCGGAGGGCGGGCAGCACGAGGTGCGCTTCGCGGTCGTACGGGAGCAACAGACCCTCGACGAGATCGTCGCCGAGTCGGGCGGGGCACAGCCGTCGGCGCTGACGGGGCTTTAGCCCAGCCGCTGGAGCGGGTGCCGAGGAGGCCGCGTGCACCCCTCGGAACCTCAACCGGCCGAGGCGGATCGAAGGCGACCGCCCTGAGCGTCTGACCCGACCCGACCCGCCCGCTGGCCGGCCGGTCTACACGAGAGCGTCGGTGCGGCAGCGCGCTCCGCCCGGTGCCGCGTCCCCCGCCGCGAGGCCCGTGCCGCGGTACCCCTTGACCGGCTTGCCCGCCGGGGCACCGGCCCGCTTGCCGAGCCAGTCGACGCGGACCCACAGCAGGACGTCGTCGGCGCGTTCGCGGCGGCCGAGCCACGCGGCCTTCAGGCGCGGCCCGGCGCCCGCCCCGGCCAGCAGCATGCCGCCCGCCGCGGGCGCCGCGAACGCGCTGCCCAGCGCGGCCGCGAAGGCGAGGACGAGCCACCAGCGGTGGGCCCGGCGCCAGTTGCGTACGGTCACGGCGCGGCCCTGGAGCACGTCGTGCTTGCCCGCGCGGGCGGCGGAGCGGGCGAGGGCGGCGTACCGCGTCCGGCGCGCGTACGCCACCACGGCGGCCGCCACGATGAACAGCGCGGCCCCGGCCATGTCCCCGATCCGGCGCCCGGTCAGCCCCGGCACCAGCACCCCGACACCGGCCGCGACCACCCCGCACCACCACAGCGGTGCGGCCCCGGTCCGCACGACCACCGCCACCCGAGCCAGCCCCTGCCCTCCGCGCGCCACGATCCGCCTCCCGTCTCGGCACCTTTGGCCGCGGAGGTTAGCCGGGAAAGGTGAGACGAATCTGAGAGGCGTCGCCGTCCCGTCGTACGTCTACTCCACGAACAGGCCGCGGGCAGCCGCCCCCGTGTCGAACTCCTCCAGCCTCGCCTGCGCGTCCGGCAGGTCGTCGCACATCGCCTCCAGGAGGACGCGGCCGAGGAGCATCGGGGCGCAGGCCGTGTCGAAGGCGAGGCCGGTGCCGACTGCGGCGGGGAGCAGGAGGTCGGAGACCTTCGCCACCGGCGCGAAGGCGGAGTCCGCGACCGTGACGACCGTCAGGCCGGCCTCCTTCGCGTACGCCAGGGAGTCGACGACCTCGCGCGGGTGCCGTGGCAGGGCGAAACACAGCAGGGTCGTGGCCCCGGCGCGTACGGCGGCGTCGATGCGGTCCTGGAGCATCGTGCCGCCCTCGTGCAGCAGCCGTACGTCGGGGTGGACCTTGGCGGCGAAGTACGCGAAGCCGTACGCCTGGGCGGCGGCGGCCCGCAGGCCGAGCACCGGGAGCGGGCGGGACGCGGCGAGCAGGCGGCCCGCCTTCGCGACCGGGCGCGGGTCGGCGAGCACCTCCGCGAGATGCTTCAGGTTCTCGATCTCGGCCTCGACGGCCTGCTGGTACTCGTTGTACGAGGCGGCGTCCGCGGCCGGTTCCGCGGGCGCGACCTCGCGCAGGTACTTGCGCAGCGCCGGGTAGCCGTCGAAGCCGAGCGCGACGGCGAAGCGGGTGACCGACGGCTGGCTGACTCCGGCGAGCTCGGCCAGCTCGACGCTGGACAGGAACGGCACGTCGGCGGCGCGGCGCACCATGCTGTGCGCGATGCGCCGCTGGGTCGGGGTCAGCCGGTGCCCCTCGAAGAGCGTCTGAAGCCGCGCGGCGGGACTGTCGGTCACACCCATGTCCCTGTCCACGCCCGTATCCCTGCCCGCACCCCCGCCCCCGCCCGCGTCCCCGCCCGTGTTCCTGTCCACGCTCATGACGTGCTCCCCCTCCAGATGTCCGTGAACCGGTCGAGCAGCGCGGCCGCCGCTGTCACGTCGTCCGTGAGCGGCCGGTCGGCCTGGTCCGGATCGAGGACCGACTCGGCCAGTTCCAGTGCGCGGCCCGCCGGCAGGTCCGGGTCGGGCCGCAGGTCGCGCTGGCGCAGCGCCCGTACGGCGGCGACCAGTTCACAGCCGACGACGAGACGGTACGCGCCGCACGCCCGCAGTGTCTGACGGGCGGCGAGCGAGGCGAAACTCGCCTGCTCCTCGACGCCCCGGGAGAGTACAGCGTGGCCGAGCGAGGCGGGCGCGGAGAAGGCCCGCAGGTCACCGAGGGCGGCACCGGCGGCGTACTCCAGGATCATCACGCCGGAGGACGCGGGCTCGTGGTCGGCGAGGAAGGGGCGCAGCCGGGTGTAGGCGGGTTCGTTGAGGGTGGAGAGACGGGAGGTGGACAGGCGCGCGACCTGCGTCACGGCCAGCCTGAAGTGATCGAGGGAGAGGGCGAGTTGGGCCTGGTAGAAGCCGCCGTGGTGGTACGCGGCCATGTCCTCGGGCGAGATGAGGGGGTTCTCGGCGGCGGCGTTGATCTCCACCGTGAGGACTGCCTCCAGTGCGTCGGCGGCGTCGTGCGCGGGCCCGTGGATCTGCGGGATGCACCGGAAGCCGTACGGGTCCTGGATCCGCCCGAGCGGTGGCGTCGGCCGGTCCGCGGCACCGATCAACTCCCGCATCCGCCGCGCCACTTCGGCCGACCCCTTGTGCGGGCGGGCGGCATGCACGGGCGCCGCGTACGCCTCGTGCGAGCCGTCGACGGCCAGCAGCGACAGCGCGGCCACGACCTGCGTGGCCCCGATCAGACCGCGCAGCTCGTTCAACGCGAGCGTGGCCTGCCCGAGCGTGAGGGCGTTGCTGCTGATGAGCGCGAGGGCGTCGTTGTTGTCGAGGGGCTGGGGTTCAGGAGCGCCTGATCCCCGCCACGCGGGGACCTCCGACTCCCACCACGCGGGCGCCTCCGAGTCCAGCCCTGCCGGCCCCCTCGATTCCCGCCACGGAGACCGCTCCGCTTTCCGCCAGGGATGCTCCCCCGCCAGCGCGAGGCCCACCTGCGCCAGGGCCGCGATGTCCCCCGTGCCCACGGATCCGAACTCGTTCACCGCGGGATACGCCCCGCTCTCCAGCGCCTCGCACAGCGCCGTGACGACGCTGGGGCGCAGGCCCGCGCCGCCCGCCAGGAGCTGGTTGGCACGGACGGCGAGCATGGCGCGGACCTGGCGGGCGGGGAGCTCCTCCCCGATGGCTCCGGCATGGCTGCGCAGCAGTCGCAGGCCGTGTCCGGCGGCGGCCTCGGTCGGCACGTCCTCATTCCGGTTGGCGCCGACGCCGGTGGAGCGACCGTAGACTCGGCCGGTCGCGGCAATCTGCCGGGCCACGCCCCAGGACTCCTCGACCCGCTTCAGCGCATCGGTGCCGGGGACCGGCCGCGCGCGCCCGTCGGCCAGGCGCACGATGTCGTCGACGCCGGCGCTGACCCCGTCCAGGACCACGAGGCCCGCCGCGTCCGCAGACGTCACATCCACATTCCGAGACGACATGGAGCGCAAACCCTCCTCAATCCGGACATCAGATCTTGCCTGGTGGCCACAAGTAACCAGCGATTAACGCCGGACCGTTGACAAGCTATTCAGGTACAGAGAACTCTGCATGACGATATACAGACCGGGCAAGGGACACCTCATGATCCAGTTCGACACGGTCCACAAGCGCTTCCCGAACGGCACGACAGCCGTCCACGACCTCTCCCTCGACATGCCGGAAGGCGGCGTGACCGTCCTCGTCGGATCTTCCGGTTGCGGTAAGACGACCACCCTGCGGATGATCAACCGGATGGTCGATCCGACCTCCGGAACCATCCGCGTCGGCGGCAAGGACGTCCTCGATCAGGACGCCGCCGAGCTGCGCCGCTCCATCGGCTACGTCATCCAGCAGTCGGGCCTCTTCCCGCACCGCACGGTGCTCGACAACATCGCCACCGTGCCCCTCCTCCTGGGCTGGGGCCGCAAGAAGGCCCGGACGCGCGCGGCCGAACTCCTGGAAACCGTCGGCCTCAGCGCCGACGCCGGCAAGCGGTTCCCGCACCAGCTCTCCGGCGGCCAGCAGCAGCGCGTCGGCGTCGCCCGCGCGCTCGCCGCCGACCCGCCCGTCCTCCTCATGGACGAGCCCTTCGGCGCGGTCGACCCGGTCGTACGCACCCAGCTCCAGGACGAACTGCTCCGTCTGCAGAAGGAGCTGAGCAAGACCATCGTCTTCGTCACGCACGACATCGACGAGGCGGTACGGCTCGGCGACCAGATCGCGGTCTTCCGCACCGGCGGCCACCTGGTGCAGTGCGCGACGCCCGCGGAACTGCTGGCCCGCCCCGCGGACGACTTCGTGGCGGACTTCCTGGGCGCGGAGCGCGGGCTCAAGCTGCTCTCCCTCACCACGCTCAAGGACGTCCCGCAGGGCCCGGCCCCCGAGAGCGGCGCCTGGACCCTCGTCCTCGACGAGGCGCGCAGACCGCTGCACTGGCGCACGGCCGACACCGGCACCGGCACCGCCGCCGGCACCGAACTCCCCGTACGGCCGCTCAAGGACACCGACTCCCTGCTGTCGGCGCTCAACGAGTCCATCGCCTCCCCCACCGGCCTCGTGGCACGTGTCGATGCGAACGGCGCCCTCACCGGCGTCACCTCCCGCGACGACATCCACAAGCACGCCGGCCAGGCCCACACCACCGCGAGCGTGGCCATATGACCATCGACTGGTCATGGCTGGCCGACCACACCGACGACCTCACCACCCTCACCGTCTCCCACCTCCAAGCCGCGCTCTCCGCCGTCTTCTTCGGCCTGCTGATCTCCCTCCCCCTGGCCGTGATCGCCCACCGGATCCGCCCCCTGCGCGGCCTCCTCCTCGGGCTCTCGAACGTGCTGTTCACGATCCCGTCGATCGCGATCTTCGTCCTCCTGCTGCCGGTGAGCGGGCTGACCCGCACCACCACCGTCATCGGCCTGACGATCTACACCCTGGTCGTCCTGCTCCGGAACACGGTCGAGGGCCTCGACTCGGTCCCGGTGAAGACCAAGGAAGCCGCGAAGGCGATGGGCACACGCCCCCTGCGCACCCTCCTGACCGTCGAACTCCCCCTCGCCCTCCCCGTGATCATGGCGGGGGTGCGGATCGCGACGGTCATGTCGATCTCGCTGGTCTCCGTCGCCACGTACATCGGCGACGGCGGACTCGGCCAGCTCTTCACCGACGGCTTCCAGCGCAACTTCCCGACGCCGGTGATCGTCGGCGTCGTTCTGACGCTCCTGCTGGCCCTGGTCGCGGACGCGCTGCTGGTCGCGATCCAGTACGTACTCACCCCGTGGACGAGGCGGCGAGCCTGATGTACGAACTCTTCAAGAACCTCGGCAACTGGCTGGTCACCGGCGACCGGTGGTCCGGCACGGACGGCATCGCGCACCGCCTCGCCGAACACCTCCAGTACTCGCTGCTCGCCACGCTCGTCGCGGCCGCCATCGCGCTGCCGGTCGGCCTGCTGATCGGCCACACCGGACGCGGCGCCTTCCTCGCGATCAACCTCTCCTCCTTCGGCCGCGCCCTGCCGACGGTCGGCCTGGTCGTCCTCGTCTTCCTGGCGAGCGGTCTGTCGATGTGGCCGGTGTACATCGCGCTGGTCGCCCTCGCGGTCCCGTCGATCGTGACGAACACGTACGCGGGCATGACCGCCGTCGACCAGGATGTGAAGGACGCGGCACGCGGCCAGGGCATGCGCGCCCACCAGGTGCTGTTCCAGGTCGAGTTGCCCCTCGCACTCCCCCTGATCATGACGGGCCTGCGGCTCGCGCTGATCCAGGTGGTCGCGACGGCCACGATCGCCGCGTACGTCTCCTTCGGCGGCCTCGGCCGCTACGTCTTCGACGGCCTCGCCCAGCGCGACCTGGTGCAGGTGCTCGGCGGCGCGGTGCTCGTGGCCGTGCTCGCCGTCGTCCTCGACCTCGCCCTGTCCGCGCTCCAGCGCGTCCTCTTCCGCCACCGCCCCGCCTAGGAGCACCCAGCCATGAACCGACGTACTCTCCTCGGCGGCCTGCTCGCCACCGCCTCCGTCCCCGCCCTGGCCGCGTGCAGCAGCGGGATCACCTCGCTCGACGGCGAGGGCAACGCCGCCGCGGGCGGCGGCTCCAGCAAGGACGGCATCACCATCGGCACCGCCAACTTCACCGAGAACCAGGTGCTGGGCTACCTGTACGCCGCCGTCCTGGAAGCGGCGGGCGTCAAGACGACGGTCCGCCCCAACCTCGGCACCCGCGAGATCCTCATCCCCGCGCTCAAGGGCGGCGACATCGACCTGCTCCCCGAGTACCAGGGCGCCCTGCTCCACTACCTCGCCCCCAAGTCGAAGGCCACGGAGGAGGGCGAGATGCAGAACGCCCTCGCCGTCGCGCTCCCGGCGGGCCTCCAGATCCTCCCCTACGGGATGGCCGAGGACTCGGACGCCTTCGCGGTCACCCGGGAGACCGCGAAGAAGTACGGCCTGACCTCACTCGCCGACCTGAAGAAGCAGAACGGCAAGCTGGTCATCGGCGCGGCGCCCGAGGTGAAGAAGCGCGAGGTCGGCGCGGTGGGCCTGAAGGACGTGTACGGCGTCGAGTTCAAGGAGTTCAAGTCCCTCGACTCCTCCGGCCCGTTGGTCAAGGGCGCCTTGAAGAAGGGCGACGTGGACGTGGCGAACCTCTTCACCACCGACACCGACATCCAGGCCAACGACTGGGTGGTCCTGTCCGACCCCGAGAACCTCATCCCCGGCCAGCACATCGTCCCCCTGATCGCCGACCGCAAGGCCGACTCCACGGTCCGCAAGGCCCTCGCCAGGCTCGGCAACATCCTCACCACGGCCCAGCTCACCGAACTCAACCGCCAGGTGGACAAGGACAAGAAGGACCCGGAGGACGTGGCGAACGCGTACGCCGCGCAGCACGGGCTGGCCAAGTGACGGCGGGCCTCGGGGGTCCGGGGGTGCTGTAGCGGCTGGTCGCACGGCGCAACACGGCGCACATTCCGGAGCGGACGGCGTATGCACCGGCTCTTGATCAAGAACCGGTCTCGGGGCGGTGATGATCCGACATCGAACCACCCGAGGGTCACCAAACGGGCACTCAGGGTGATGTGCGCTGCGTACGGTGAGCGGACACAACCAGCCCACCACCTGAGGGAGCGTCATGCCCTCGAACCGCAGGGCCCTGCTGGCGGCGGCCACCACCGCGCTCACCGCGACCCCGGCCGTCCTGGCCGCCACCGCAGCACATCCACCCCCGCCCCGGCACACGCACCCACCCCCACACCCGACGACCGCCCGCGCGGCCCTCGCCGAACTCCTCGCGGGCAACCGGCGGTACGCCGCCGGGCGCTCTCGTCATCCGCACGAGGAGCGCGCCCGGCGGCAGGTCCTCGCGGCCGAGCAGCACCCGTTCGCGGTCGTCGTCGGGTGCATCGACTCCCGCGTGCCGCCCGAGCTGGTCTTCGACCAAGGGCTCGGGGACCTGCTCTGCACCCGGACCGCGGGCCAAGTGCTGGACAAGGCGGTGCTCGGGTCCATCCAGTACGGGGTGGCCGAGCTACGCATTCCGTTGGTGCTGGTGCTGGGCCACGAGCGATGCGGTGCGGTCGCGGCGACGCTTGAGTATCTCCGTACGGGGGCGCCGGTGCCGGGGCATCTCGCCCTGCTGGTGGACGGGATAGCCCCTGCGGCGCTGCGGACCCGGACCGCGCGCGGAGACTGGGCGGATCACACCGCACGGGCCCATACCGTGCGGGTGCGGGACGCGATCCGGGCGGATCCGGCGTTCGCCTCGGCCGAGGTCGCCGCCGCGTGGTTCGATCTCGACACCGGGCGCGTGGCGTTGCTGCCCTGAGCCCTCGTGCACGGCCGGTGCGGCGCGGCCCAGTTGCCTGCACGGCCGCAGGGGCGCAGCCCCGTCGGGCGCAGCCCCGTCGCAAACAGGGGGGCTATCCCCAGTGCCCCGGGGCCCTCGACTCCCTACCGTGAGGTGCATGACCGGTATGGAGGCGCGCGGTGACGCCGAACTGAAGAAGGAACTCAACGCCACCCTGCACGCGCGCAGGGAACTGGGCGACGAGTACGAGTCCGCGCTGGTCGACTCGTTCCTGGAGAAGGTCGAGCAGCGCCTCGACGGCGCGGTCGACCGCCGGGTGCGGCGCCAGCTGGCCGAACAGCAGATGGTGGTGGCCCGGGGCGCGCGTTCGCCCGAGTCGTCCGACTCCTGGGGCGAGCGCTTCGGCTTCGGGATCGTCTCGCTCGTCCTGGCGGTTCCCCTGTCCGCGATCGGCGGCGGTGTCTCGGGCCTTCCCGGCCTGCTGGTCGCCTGGGGCGGCATCGTCGGGGTGAACGTGGTCCAGGCCGCGCGGCTGTCCCCGAACTTCTTCAGCCACCGCAAGGGCAAGGACTCCGACTGGGAAGAGTGAGCGACACGGAAGGGCCCGGCACTTGTGACCGAAGGACAAGTGCCGGGCCCTTCCCACGTGTTGCGCGGGGACCGCCGCACCCCCGTTACCGGGGGGCGGGACGACGGCGGTCCCCGCGAAGGACGCGGGCCGGTCAGGGCCGGGCTTGCGCGTCCGTGGCGTCCATGGAGGTCCGGGAGCCGCTCCGGAGGTCCTTGGCGCCGTTTTCGGTGTCGGCCGGGGCGGGGAGCCTCCCCCAGTGCTTAACGCCTGGGAGGTACCCCCACCGCCCTGTCGACACCCCCTAATGTGCCGGTTCCGTGTTAAGCGGGTGCTGCGCGGACGTGACGCGCTCGTACCACTTCCGCGAAGTTCCCCGCCGAGGGCGTCCCCCGCCCCGGCGCAGGACGCCCCCGGAACGCGTCCCTACTGCTTGGCGCCGCCCTTGGCAAGGAAGGACAGCAGGTCCTGACGGCTGACGACACCGGTGGGCTTGCCCTCGACCAGGACGATCGCGGCGTCGGCGTCACCGAGCACGGACATCAGGTCGCCGACCGGCTCGCCGGAGCCGACCTGCGGCAGCGGCGGCGACATGTGCTTCTCCAGCGGGTCCTCCAGGGAGGCCCGCTGGGCGAACAGCGCGTCGAGCAGCTCGCGTTCGACGACGGACCCGACGACCTCGGCGGCCATCACGTCCGGGTGACCGGCGCCCGGCTTCACGATAGGCATCTGCGAGACGCCGTACTCGCGCAGCACCTCGATGGCCTCGCCGACGGTCTCGTCCGGGTGCATATGGACGAGGGAGGGGATGGAGCCGCCGGCCTTGTCGTTCAGCACGTCGGCGACGCGGGCGCTCGGGCCCGCGTCCTCCAGGAAGCCGTAGTCGGCCATCCACTCGTCGTTGAAGATCTTGCTGAGGTAGCCGCGCCCGCTGTCGGGAAGCAGCACGACGACGACGTCATCGGGCCCGAGCCGCTCGGCCACGCGCAGCGCGGCGACGACGGCCATGCCGCAGGAGCCGCCGACGAGCAGGCCCTCCTCCTTGGCGAGCCGCCGCGTCATCTGGAAGGAGTCCTTGTCGGACACGGCGACGATCTCGTCGGCGACCGTACGGTCGTACGCGGTCGGCCAGAAGTCCTCGCCGACGCCCTCGACCAGATACGGCCGTCCGGAGCCGCCGGAGTACACGGAGCCCTCGGGGTCGGCGCCGATGACCTTCACCTTGCCGTCACTGGCGTCCTTCAGGTAGCGGCCCGTACCGGAGATGGTTCCGCCCGTCCCCACACCCGCCACGAAATGGGTGATCTTGCCCTCCGTCTGCTCCCACAGCTCGGGGCCGGTGGAGTGATAGTGCGAGAGCGGGTTGTTCGGGTTGGAGTACTGGTCGGGCTTCCAGGCGCCGGGCGTCTCGCGCACCAGCCGGTCGGAGACGTTGTAGTACGAGTCCGGGTGCTCGGGGTCGACGGCGGTCGGGCAGACGACGACTTCGGCACCGTACGCGCGCAGCACGTTGATCTTGTCGGTGGAGACCTTGTCGGGGCACACGAAGATGCACTTGTACCCCTTCTGCTGCGCCACGATGGCCAGCCCGACACCGGTGTTCCCGCTGGTCGGCTCGACGATCGTGCCCCCCGGCTTGAGGGCGCCGCTCTCCTCCGCGGCCTCGATCATGCGCAGGGCGATACGGTCCTTCACGGACCCGCCGGGGTTGAAGTACTCAACCTTCGCCAGGACGGTCGCCTGGATGCCCGCGGTCACGTTGTTGAGCCTCACCAGCGGGGTGTTGCCGACGAGACTGATCATCGAGTCGTGGAATTGCACCGTTGTCTCCGGAGCTGCGTTCTAAAAGGGATGGTCCCGTCAGCCTACGGCGCTGGCGACCGTTCACGTGCCGTTGAGATTGGCTGACCGGCTCTTCGGGGCAAGCAGTGGTTGTACGGCTACGAGGAGGTGGCGGCGACGGATGTCGAGCTTGTCGAGGGCGAGGGTGGCTCGGCGCATCGCGGCGGGCGCTGCGTACGGCGGTGGTGGGATCGGCCTGGTCGGGGCGGCCGCCGTCGGACTGGTGCTGGCCGAGGTGCAGCTGGCGAAACGCCATGTGGGCAATGGGCACAGTGGACACGCGCCGCGCGCGGACGGCCTGTACGGGTACGCGTACACCGGTCCTGACGATCCGCCCCTCCGCCTGACAATGCTCGGCGACTCCACGGCCGCGGGCCAGGGCGTGCACCGCGCCCGCCAGACGCCGGGCGCGCTGCTGGCCTCCGGGCTCGCGGCGGTGGCGGAGCAGCCGGTGGAGCTGTGCAATGTGGCGCAGCCCGGGGCCCAGTCGGACGACCTGGACCGCCAGGTGGGGCTCGCCCTCGCGGACCCCTCGCGGGTGCCCGACGTCTGCGTGATCATGATCGGTGCGAACGACGTGACGCACCGGATGCCCCCGACGCGGTCGGTGCGTCATCTGTCCGCGGCGGTACGGCGGCTGCGTACCGCCGGTGCCGAGGTCGTCGTCGGCACCTGTCCCGACCTGGGGACGGTCGAGCAGGTACAGCAGCCGTTGCGATGGCTGGCGCGACGAGCGTCGCGCCAGCTCGCGGCCGCCCAGACGATCGGTACGGTCGAACAGGGCGGCCGCACGGTGTCGCTGGGCGACCTGCTGGGCCCGGAGTTCGAGGCGAACCCGCGGGAACTGTTCGGGCCCGACAACTATCACCCCTCGGCGGAGGGGTACGCGACGGCGGCGATGGCGGTCCTGCCGACGGTCTGCGCGGCGCTGGGCCTGTGGCCCGCCGAGGAGGAGCGCCCGGACGTCTCCCGCCGCGAGGGCTTCCTGCCGGTCGCCCGCGCGGCAGCCGAGGCGGCGTCCGAGCCCGGCACCGAGGTCACGGCCGCGATGCCCACGGCCCCCCGCGGCCCCTGGGCCCTCCTCAAACGCCGCCGCCGTCGCCGCCTCCCAGCCACGGACCCGGCCCCGGCCGGAAATCTCTAGCCCGTCCGGAATCTCTAGCCCGTCCGGCGTTTGAGGACGAGCGCGAAGCCCGACACGGGGTTTGGGGGCGGAGCCCCCAAGGAACGATGGGGGTCCCCCCGCTCGAGCGAAGCCGAGAGTGGGGGAGGGTAGGGGCGGAGGGGGCGAAAAACATCCTGTCCGCACCCCCTCCCCAAGGCGCCCCCGCCAGAGAAAAGCAAGCGCTTAGAAAAGTGCGGCCCGAGTCACACCCGCACACCCGTGACCCTGACCATACGTACGGGTAGCTTCCCAGACAGTCCGCCCCATCACCCCGTACTCCCACCCGTCGCCCGACCGCCACCCCTCAACGAGGCGCTACGCGCCGCCCCTCTTCTCTGGAGCCGTGATGCCCGAAGCCGTGATCGTCTCAGCCGCCCGCTCCCCGATCGGCCGCGCCTTCAAGGGCTCCCTGAAGGACGTACGCCCCGACGACCTGACCGCCACGATCATCGAGACCGCCCTCGCCAAGGTCCCCGAGCTGGACCCGAAGGACATCGACGACCTGATGCTCGGCTGCGGCCTCCCCGGCGGCGAGCAGGGCCACAACCTCGGCCGCATCGTCGCCGTACAGATGGGCATGGACCACCTCCCGGGCTGCACCATCACCCGGTACTGCTCCTCTTCCCTCCAGACCTCCCGCATGGCCCTGCACGCCATCAAGGCGGGCGAGGGCGACGTCTTCATCTCGGCGGGCGTGGAGATGGTGTCCCGCTCCGTCAAGGGCACCTCCGACGGCCTGCCCGACACCCACAACCCCCTCTTCGCCGACGCGGAGGCCCGCACCGCCGCCGTCGCGCAGACGGAGGGTTCGACCTGGCACGACCCGCGCGAGGACGGCCTGATCCCGGACGCGTACATCGCGATGGGCCAGACCGCCGAGAACCTGGCCCGCCTGAAGGGCGTCACCCGCCAGGACATGGACGAGTTCGGTGTCCGCTCCCAGAACCTCGCCGAGGAAGCCATCAAGAATGGCTTCTGGGAGCGCGAGATCACCCCGATCACCACCCCCGACGGCACGGTCGTCAGCAAGGACGACGGCCCGCGCGCCGGCGTCACCCTGGAGGGCGTCCAGGGCCTGAAGCCGGTCTTCCGCCCGGACGGCATGGTCACGGCCGGCAACTGCTGCCCGCTCAACGACGGCGCCGCCGCGCTCGTCATCATGAGTGACACCAAGGCCCGCGAGCTGGGCCTGACCCCGCTCGCCCGCATCGTCTCGACCGGCGTCACCGGCCTGTCGCCCGAGATCATGGGCCTCGGCCCGGTGGAGGCGAGCAAGCAGGCGCTGCGGCGCGCCGGCCTGACCGTCGACGACATCGACCTGTTCGAGATCAACGAGGCGTTCGCCGCCCAGGTGATCCCGAGCTACCGCGACCTGAACATCCCGCTGGACAAGCTGAACGTGAACGGCGGCGCCATCGCCGTCGGCCACCCCTTCGGCATGACCGGCGCCCGCATCACCGGCACGCTCATCAACAGCCTCCAGTTCCACGACAAGCAGTTCGGCCTGGAGACGATGTGCGTCGGCGGCGGCCAGGGCATGGCGATGGTCATCGAGCGCCTCAGCTGAGTCATCGACCGCGGGTGTCACCGCGGTTGAACCCAGCGTGACCGAATCGGCCCAGGACCCCGTGAACACCGGGTCCTGGGCCGATTCGTGATCCAATCCCCCCCAAGATGTGACCTATCTCCCCCCGGGGAGGGATTTACGCAGGTCAGAGCCATTGCGCAACCAAACATCAGGCCGAAAGTCCTGTCCCTTTCGTGACGTTACGCACTGACAGCTGGGCCGTCTTCCCTTCAAGCTGATGTAGGAAGTCGGGGGTCGACTTTGGAACCGGGAGTACGTCAGTGAGCGCCATGCCGATTGCTTTGCTGCTCACCACCGCCGCGACCGCGGCCGTGGGCGTCGCCGTGCTGCATTCCCTGCGGGGGCTGCGCCGGCAGGTCGCGGCCCTGCACACCGAACTGGCCGAGAGCCGCGCCATGCCCGCCGCACGCGGCCTCGTACCCGCGGCGCGCGCGGCTGCTGACGCGGATGAGATACGCATGGCCGTCACCGAGGCGCTCGCCGAGGAGCGGGAGCGGGAGCTCGCCGAGGCGCGCGCCTTCTGGGCCGCCCAGGAGGCACGCGACGCCTCGGACGCACCGTCGCTGCTAGGCATGCCGGACAGCGACCTGTTCACGCCGCGCCAGTCGGACTTCGTGGGCCTGGAGCCCCTGGAGCCGGTGACCGAGCCCGGCCTGGACGCCGAGGAGTTCGCCGGGGACTCCCCCGAACTCGCCGCGGCCCGCCGCCGTCACCCCTCACACCCCGACTTCGTACCGGTCCAGTCACCTGTCGTGAATGACCATGAGCGTACGGTCGCCACCCTGGAGGAACTGGCCGAGTCCGGCGTGGAACTGGCGGACGTCCGCCCGGGCCCGCTGGGCACCCTGGACGTCTACGTCTTCGCCGACGGTACGACGCTCTGCATGACCCCGGGCCACCGCGAGACCGCGGAACGCCTGGCGTCCGCCCTGCGCGCCGGCGAGACCCCGGTCCTCCTTGGCGGCTCGGGCATCTCCGGCGCCTACACGCTGACCTTCGCGTGCGGCGAGGAGAGCGTGTACATCCTGGCGGACAGGGTCATCGCGTCCCTCTGACGCCCCCGGACGTACCCCCGCACGCACGCAGCGCGCCGAAGTCGACCAGACCCGGCGCGTTTCCGTACGGCGACCGGAACCAGGCGCGTTTGCCTACGGCGGTCACACCCCGGCGCGCTTCTGAGCCTCCGCCACCAGAGCCACCGCTTCCGCCAGCTCCCCTTCGTCTTTCAGTACGAGTGCCAAATCGTGCGCGGCCACGGTGATTTGGTCGGCGGCGGCGAACATGCCCGCGTCGGGCATCTCGCGGGGCTCCCCGGACACGCCCTCCAGAAGCTGGGCACGCCGTGCCAACTCCCTGGCCAGACCCAGGGCCTCGGCCGCCGCACCCCGTTGCAGGCGGCTCTGCGGCGCGGCCCGCAACCGGTCGGCGAAGTGGTCCACAGCTCGGGTCAGCGGCGTCGTATCAAGCACGCCGCGAGACTACGCGTCGTTCCAGGACTGTTGCCAACAACCCAACCCTCAGGCACGGTGGCGTGAAGGACCGGCTTACATCCCCTTTGCGTTCGGAGGCGCCGATGTCCCATGTCTTCTCCGAGGAGACCCATCGCAATCTGCTCGCCCGCATCCCCCACTGCACCGGTCGTGAAGTCTCCGACTGGCTTCGCACCGTCGAGGAAGGCCCCGCCCTCTTCCGCTTCGAGGAGAAGGTCAGCTGGCTCCGCGCCGAACACAATCTCGCGTACGGCCACGCCAAGGCGATCATTCACGAGTACGACCTGAGGAGGGCCGCGCGCAAACTGCTCTGAGCGCGCACCGCCGAGACGACAGGCATCCGACGACGAAGGGCCCGCGAACCGGCGGTTCGCGGGCCCTTCAGGCACCCAGGGATACCCCGTCGTTTAGTCGTCGCCGCTGAAGATGGCGACCAGGCGCAGCATCTCGATGTAGATCCACACGAGGCTCATGGTCAGGGCGAACGCGGCCAGCCAGGCCTCCTCGCGGGGCGCGCCGTAGGCGATTCCGTCCTCGATCTGCTTGAAGTCGAGGGTCAGGAAGAACGCGCCGAGCAGGATCGCGATGATGCCGACGATCGCGCCGAGCGGGCCCATGCTGCGCAGTCCGCCGTCCTCGGCAACACCGAAGACGACCAGCAGCAGGTTGACCGCCGTGACCAGGATGAAGGCGATCGCGATGGCCATGCCGATGCGCGCATACCGCGCGGTCACACGGATCCAGCCCGCCTTGTAGACCAGGAGGGTGGCTCCGGCGACCGCCATGGTGCCCAGGACCGCCTGGAAGGGCGCGCCCGACCACCGCGCGTTGAACATCTCGCTGATGACCCCGAGGAAGACGCCCTCGAAGGCGGCGTAACCCAGGATCAGCGCGGGCGAGGCCTTGCGCTTGAACGACTGGACCATGGCCAGTACGAAGGCGACCAGGGCGGCGCCGATGGCGAGCCCGTAGCTGCTGCTGGACACCGGCAGCAGCGCCCAGGCCAGGATGGCGCCGACGGTGACCGTGCCGAGCGTCATGGCCGAGCGCATGACGACGTCGTCCATCGTCATACGGCCGGTGGTGGTGACCGGGGCCTGCGGCGGAGCGCCGTACTGCAGGTCCTGCTGGGCGTACGGGTTCTGCGCGTAGGGGTTGCCGCCCTGCTGGGCGTGCGGGTTGCCCTGGGTGCCGACAGCGGGTCCCCCGGCCTGCGGCGCCGCGTTGAAGCCCGCGTAGCCGTTGTCGCGGCTGAACCCCCGTCGCGAGAAGACCGGGTTACTGCTCCTCATTTCACTCCTCCATGGCCACCCTGCGTGGCCTTGGGCTCAAGAGTAATAGGTAGGCAAAGGAATGACCCTAGTGCTTGGGGAGGATCTTTCCCTTGTGGTGCCACGGTACGCGTGTGTCCCTTGCCCCGCCCGGACTGGTACGAAGCCGTGACACCGCGCCCAGTCCTGGCTGACGCCCTGACTGCCGCTGCTGCCTCTTACTACCGCCGCGCCGCCCGTCTTATTCCACGTCCTGGTCCAAAGGGAACCCGGTGTAGCCCTCCGCGAGGTCGGTCTCGGCCGCCCGCGAGCTCGCGATCCGCTCCAGACGGGCCAGCTGCATACGGTCCTCGAAGGGGGTCGCGCCGGGGTCGCGGTGCAGCAGCGTGGTCATGCCGTACGAGAACCGCTCGGCCTGCCAGACGCGGCGCAGACAGGTCGCGGAGTAGCTGTCGAGCAGCTTGCTGGAACCGGTCTCCTTCTCGTGCGACAGGGCCCGCGCGAGGGTGACGACGTCGCCGACGGCGAGGTTGAGCCCCTTCGCGCCGGTCGGCGGCACGATGTGCGTGGCGTCCCCGGCGAGGAAGACCCGCCCGTGCCGCATGGGCTCGTGGACGTAACGTACCGCAGCTCGATCCCGTCGTGCCGCAGCCCTTCCCGGTCCATCCGCTCACCGGCCCCGGCGGCCCGCAGTACGTCCACGGTTCCCTGCTCCAGGATCCCGGCCCGCTGCCGCTGCTCCACATACACCCGGTCCCGGCTCTCCAGCACGACGAACGCGATCCCCGCGTTGTGCAGCAGGCGCGCCAGCAGCAGCCCGGCCGGCCCGGCCCCGATGATCCCGACGGTGGTACGCATCGGCACGCTCCTTCGCGTTCCTCTGTTCGTACGTATAGTGAAATTTACTTCACTATGTGAAAGAAGCTTCCGACCGCACGCGCTCGCTGTCAACGGTCGGCGACGAGATCTCCTGGTGTCCAACAACACCCTGAGCTGCCGCTCAAAGGCCGGGGACGACAACGGCCCGCGGCGGGCTCCCCTCATCAGGGGAGCCCGCCGCGGGCCGTGTCCGGGCCCGTCAGGGCGTCAGAGCTGTCCGCCGATCTCACACGCCTGGCACGGCGGCCGGCCGCAGGTGCACTGCATGAGCGCTTCGAGGACATCGCGATCGTGGTACAGGCATTCATCCTTGCAGGTGTGGCGCGGAATGAATCCCGCGGGGATCTCGCCGGGCCACGGCTCGTGACCGTCCCGGCAGCGGACGAACCGCTCGGGGTCGCTGGAATGCAGCTCGTGCATGCTCGAGCGCGCCTCGTCCTCCAGCTCCCGCACCCGCTGCACCAGGTTCTTGAGCTCGTCGGCAAGTCCGACGTACCGGTCGGCGCCGGTCCGCACATGCGCGGCCCGCAGGGCCATCGCTGCGTTGCCGAGAAATCTTCCGGCATCCTGAAGGTCGGTCACGTGATGCATCTGAATGCCGTTCACGCCCCGTACCCACACGGCGTCCATGCTGCTCACTGATCCACCTTCCCGTCGTACGTCGCCTTGTTTTTGCTGCAAAGCAGTATGCGCGGCGCCGGTGCCTTCGCATAATGGAAAAATCAATCTAATTAAGGACGCTAAAGCTCCCGATCGCGCCCGTCCAGCGAAATTTGGCGTGACTCGGCTCACAGCAGGGCATGGGCCTGCGGCAGGCATAGGTGGATCTTCCGCGGAATCCGCTGCGGAATCCGCTGCTGATTTATCGTCCGCGGCTGTTATTCGTTATCCGGCGACCGTGTAGGAGCGCGCTCCGGTCCCGGCGAGACCGCCGCCGTCGACGATCAGGTACTCCGGGCGGATGGGACGCCCGTCGAACCAGCACTCCAGGATCTCCCGGGTGCCGGCGGCATAGCGTGCCTGCGCCGAGAGGGTCGAACCGGACACGTGCGGCGTCATCGCCTCGTACGGCATCGTGCGCCAGGGATGGTCGGGCGGTGGCGGCTGCGGATACCAGACGTCACCGGCGTACCCGGCCAGCTGGCCGCTGTTCAGGGCCCGCACGACTGCGTCCCGGTCGACGATGAGCGCGCGTGCCGTGTTGACGATGTACGAGCCGCGTTTCATCGCCCCGATCAGCTCGTCGTCGAAGAGGTTCTTCGTCTGCGGATGCAGTGGGGTGTGGATCGAGAGCACGTCGACCGCGGAGGCCAGCGAGCGGGCGTCGGGATGGTAGGTCAGCCCCAGCTCCTCCTCGACCTCCTTGGGCAGCCGGTGCACATCGCTGTAGTGCAGCCTGACGCCGAACGGCTCGAGGCGGCGCAGCACCGCCTGGCCGATACGGCCGGCGCCGAGGACGCCGACGTCCATTCCTTCGAGGTCATAGGCGCGCGAGACGCTGTCCGCGATGTTCCAGCCCTCCTTGGTGGTCACCCACTCGTGGGCGGGCATGTAGTTGTGCACCAGGGTGAGGATCTGCATGACGGCGTGCTCGGACACGCTGATGCTGTTGCTGTAGGTCACCTCCGCCACGGTCATGCCGTGGTCGATCGCGGCCGGCAGATCGACGTGGTCCGACCCGATCCCCGCGGTGATCGCCAGCTTGAGCCGGGGCGCGGCGGCGATCCGCTCGGGAGTCAGATAGGCGGGCCAGAAGGGCTGCGAGATCACCACGTCGGCGTCGGCCAGCTCGCGGTCCAGCACAGAGTCCGGGCCTTCCTTGTCGGACGTGACGACAAACGTATGGCCCCGCTCCTCCAGGAAGCGGCGCAGTCCCAGTTCTCCCGAAACACAGCCGAGGAGCTGCCCCGGGGTGAAATCGACGGCTTGCGGGGTCGGCGCGGTCTGACCGCCCGGGTAGCCGGTGATAGCGGGAATCTCGTCGCGGGCGTACTCGGGTGGATAACCGCCCACGGGATCCGGATAGAGCACCGCAAGGATCTTTGCCATGGCCGTCCTCCATCAGTGGGCCACCGCTCCGGTAAACCGGCAGGGCACCGGCAGACCGGTCAGGCTCCGATGATCTTGAGTTTAGTCGAGTGCGCGCCGGCGCTGCAATCCTCGGGGTAATGCGGGACGCACGTCAGTGGATAGGGATGCGGATACCCGATGAGGCTTGCGGCGGGAGTTCTGTGGAATGGACTCGCCCTGGCCGGGGCTCAACTCAACGGTGGCTCCGCGTGCTTGAGACACCACATCTGTGCATCGTCCTCGGCCGCCGTGGCGGTGGAGCGCTCCCTGCGGGCAAGTCGGCGGCACGGGCAAGCAGTTCACCCGCCATGCCGAGTTGCACGGGCTCCAGAGGTGGGGCAGCGGCCACACCAAAAGGTGGGCGTGCCTTGCCCGCACGTCCACGCATAGACGCGGCCAGTTACGCTGGTGAGCAGCGGCGGGACTCCGAGTATCAGCCCGGCGCGCGGCGGTGGGGCCCGCCGCACCCGAACTGCGGCAAAGAAGCCGCCAACGGTCCCTGCTTGCGATGGTGTGCACCCTGTGTATGGGTGCCCGGCGAGTAGGAGACGTACGTTCATGAAGGGCCCTGACTCCCTGAACAGCCTTGACTCCACGATGGTTGATGGATCCATGGACCCTGAAACCGACTCCGTACCCGGACTGTGGCGTGTTCGGCTACGGACGCAGGGGCCGGTCGTGGGGGTCGTGGCACTGGGGGGCGCGCTGGGCGCGTCGGTCCGGTACGGGGCGTCGCTGGTGTGGCCGGTCGGGGACGGCGGCTTCCCGTGGACCACGCTCGGGGTCAATGTCGTGGGCTGCGCCGTGATCGGCGTATTCATGGTGGTGATCACCGACGCGTGGGCGGCGCACAGGCTCGTGAGGCCCTTCTTCGGCACCGGAGTGCTGGGCGGGTTCACCACGTTCTCGACGTACGCGGTGGATGTCCAGCGCCTGATTGCGGACGGCCGAGCCCTCGCGGGACTGGTCTGTCTTGGGCTCACGCCGCTGGCTGCGCTGGCGGCGGTATGGATCGCGGTGTGGCTGACGCGCCGCGCACTGGCGTGGAGGCATGCATGACCAGACTGACAGGTCGCGCACTTCGCGTGACCATCTTCGTCGGAGAGAACGATCTGTGGCATCGCAAGCCGCTCTACACCGAGATCGTGCACCGGGCGCGCAAGGCAGGACTGGCCGGCGCTTCCGTCTTCCGCGGGATCGAAGGGTTCGGTGCATCGTCGCTGATCCACACCATGCGTCTGCTGTCCTTGAGCGAGGACATGCCAGTGGCGGTCGTGATCGTAGACACCGAGGAGGCGGTCAGGGGCTTCCTCCCACAGCTGGACGAGCTGGTGACCGAGGGGCTGGTGATCCTCGACGACTGTGAGGTCATCCGGTACGTCGGACGGGACAGGGGCAAGGCGAAGTGAACTGGCTCCTGGTGATCGCCGGTGCGGTGGTGGGTGCCCCGCTGCGCTATCTGACCGACAGGGCGGTGCAGCAGCGGCATGACACGGTCTTTCCGTGGGGAACCTTCGCCGTGAACATCGTCGGCTGCCTGGTGCTGGGAGTGCTGACGGGCGCGGTCACGTACACGGGCGCCTCGCACGCGGTGCAGCTGCTGGTCGGCACTGGGCTGTGCGGGGCGCTGACCACCTATTCCACCTTCTCCTACGAGACGCTGCGCCTGGCCGAGTCCGGGGCGAAGTTCCTGGCCTTGGTCAATGTGATCGGCAGCGTGACGGCGGGCTTGGGGGCGGTGTTCGTCGGTGTCACGCTGGCGGAGGCACTGTGGGGCTGAGGGGGACAGGCACGGGTTACCGCGTCGCCCCATAACCGTCTGCACATTCAGTTACGCATTGGTTCGCATGCGCGAAAAAGAAGGGCGGAACTCCTCGGAGAACGGAACTCCTCGGAGAAACCGCCCCGATGAGGCACCCAGCGAACGAGCCACCGTCTCTTCCAGGGGTTGACACGCGGATTTACGAGACGTCTCCTTGAAGAGGAAGTGAACTGCGATGTGCGCCGATCGGGGCGCGCCGCACACGCTCGGGTTAGCCAGCGTCCACCGGCATCCGGAGACTGCAGATGGCAACCTATGAATATCTATGCAGCCGCTGTGGGCCTTTCGACGTGAAGTTGGCGATCGGAACAGCGCCCAAAGCTTATGGCTGCCCTGTTTGCGCAGGTGCTGCAAGACGCGTGTACACCTCGCCCGGGTTCACATCGGCCTCACCAACGGTCGCTGCTCTCCATGAACGGGAGGAGCGGTCCCGCGACGCCCCGGCAGTGGTATCCGAAGTGCCGCCAGGCAGAAGGGTGCCACGGCGCCCGCACCCCGCGCTCTCGCGACTGCCGCGTCCCTGAGGGCGGTGGTCGACAAGGCGGAACGCCTCAGGCGGGTTTCGACCATTCCGTCCCCCACGCGGACTGAGGAGGTGCGTCCCCGTGGGCAACGTGGGACTGCTCTTTGTCGGTGCGGTGCTCTTCATCAACGGCTTGCTGCTTCTCAGAGTCGTCGACGGCAAATCCGCAGCGGTGTTCAACCTTTTCATAGGCGCACTGCAGGTACTGACACCGACTTACCTCATCTTCACCGCCGGCGATGACCAGATGAAGATTCTGGCGGCGTCCGGAATCTATCTGTTCGGCTTCACCTACCTCTACGTAGGTATCAGCCTGCTCGCCGGTCTCGACAACAACGGCATCGGCTACTACTCGCTGTTCGTGGCCGTCGCAGCCCTGGGATACGCGTTCGTCAATTTCCGGCTCTTCAAGGACCAGCCCTTCGGGGTCATCTGGCTCTACTGGGCATTCCTCTGGTTCCTGTTCTTCCTGCTGCTCGGTCTCAAGATGGACGGCCTGAGGACCTATACGGGCTGGGTAACCGCGATCGAGGGCTGGGTAACCGGAGTTATTCCCGCCGGGCTGCTGCTCTCCGGCTACTGGAAACACCCCACCGAGATCGCCATCGCCCTGGCGGTGTTCGGCGTCGTGGTGTTCGCGGCGCTGTGGCCGCTCACCAGGTCCCGGCAGCCGGCCCCCGCGGCCCCTGCGGCCGGAAGCGTGAGCGCACCAACGTGACCTGATAGGAAATGAGGAACTGTCATGCCCGAAGTCATCTTCCATGTGGACCAGAGGAAGTCGATGCGTGACCAGGATGTCCCCGGACACAACAGGTGGCATCCGGACATCCCCACCGTCACCACGGTCAAGCCCGGAGCCGAGTTCCGCTTGGAAACCCGTGACTGGACCGACTGCCAGGTCGGCAACAACGACTCCGCCAACGATGTACGCGACATCGACCTGGCCATCCCTCACATGCTCAGCGGCCCGATAGGCATAGAGGGCGCGGAACCCGGCGACCTGCTCGTCGTCGACATCCTCGACCTCGGCCCCGTTCCCCAGCAGACCGGCGACGCGGCCGGCGAGGGCTGGGGCTACACCGGTATCTTCGCCAAGGCCAACGGCGGCGGCTTCCTGACCGACTACTTCCCCGACGCCTACAAGGCGATATGGGACCTCCACGGACAGCAGGCCGTCTCCCGTCACCTCCCCGGGATCCGCTACACCGGCATCACCCACCCCGGGCTGTTCGGAACGGCACCGTCCGCCGAGATGCTCACCCGGTGGAACCGCCGCGAGCAGGCTCTCATCGACACCGACCCCAACCGGGTCCCGCCCCTCGCCATCCCCCCGGACAGCAACAACGCACTCGCCGGCACGGCCACCGGAGACCTCGCCACGCGTATCAACGCGGAAGGCGCACGCACGGTGCCGGCCCGCGAGAACGGGGGCAACCAGGACATCAAGAACATGACCCGCGGCTCACGGGCCTTCTTCCCCGTGTACGTCAAGGACGCCAAACTCTCCGCGGGCGACCTGCACTTCAGCCAGGGCGACGGAGAGATCAGCTTCTGCGGCGCCATCGAGATGGGCGGCTTCATCGATTTCCACGTCGACCTGATCAAGGGCGGCATGGAGACGTACGGCATCTCCACCAACCCGGTGTTCATGCCCGGCAACGTCGAGCCGCGCTACACGGAGTTCATCAGTTTCATCGGCGTCTCCGTCGACCACGACACGGACACCAACTTCTACATGGACGCGACGCTCGCCTATCGCCGCGCCTGCCTCAACGCCGTGGAGTACTTCAAGAAGTTCGGGTACAGCGGTGAGCAGGCCTACCTGCTCCTCGGCTCCGCCCCTATCGAGGGACGCATCAGCGGCATCGTCGACATCCCCAACGCATGCTGCTCGCTGTATGTGCCGACCTCCATGTTCGACTTCGACGTCCGGCCGTCCACCGCCGGACCGGTAAAGGCCGACCGCGGCAAGTGCGCGGTAGCCACCGCCTGACCGGACCGGACGACCACGGCCCCGCAGCCGGAAGGACTGCGGGGCCGTACGCTGCGTGGGCTCGCGCTGCGCCGCAGGTGCGGTGGTGCCCGGAACCGGACTTGAACCGGTACGCCCGCGAGGGGCAGCGAGGTTTAAGCTCGCCGTGTCTGCATTCCACCATCCGGGCAGGCCATGGGCGCCGCGTCGAGGTTCCGAGCCTATCGGGACGCATCCCCCGAACAGCGGACGGGCGGCGCGATGTTGTCTTATTTTATTGACGTCTGAGGGTGCATCAGCCACCGGTACGGGCCATCCGCACTTGCCAAGAGGCTTTCGGACGGCCCACGGCGGCGCATACGGAATGACGGAATTTCACCGTCCGAGCGCATCCGAACCAGCGGAACCGGCGGCCGTCAGGGCACTGCACCGGCACCCCACCCGGAGACCACTCAGGGGAGCCCCCTCATCCCCAGGTATGACACGGCCGCTCCCGGTGCGACCGAAGTCTGCCCCCGGAACCAGAACAGCGGCTGACTCCAGCGCACGGATCGCCCGTGACGATGGAACACGACCCCAGAAGCGTCGTCGTCCCGACAAGGAGCGCCCTCCCGTGACCACCACTCCCCTCGCCGATCGATCCACCGCCGTGGCGGCCCGTGCCACGGAACTGTCGAAGGTCTACGGACAGGGCGAGACCCCGGTGGTCGCCCTCGACCGGGTCACCGTAGACTTCCGCCAGGCCGAGTTCACCGCGATCATGGGCCCCTCCGGATCCGGCAAGTCCACGCTGATGCACTGCGTGGCCGGCCTGGACACCTGCAGCAGCGGCTCCGTGCGCATCGGCGACACCGAGCTGGGCTCTCTCAAGGACAAGCAGCTCACCAAGCTGCGCCGGGACAAGATCGGCTTCATCTTCCAGGCGTTCAACCTGCTGCCGACGCTGACGGCCCTGGAGAACATCACGCTCCCGATGGACATCGCGGGCCGCAAGGCCGACAAGGAGTGGCTCGACAAGGTCATCACGATGATCGGGCTCTCCGACCGCCTCGGCCACCGGCCCTCCCAGCTCTCCGGCGGCCAGCAGCAGCGCGTCGCGGTCGCCCGCGCCCTCGCCTCCCGGCCCGCCATCATCTTCGGCGACGAGCCGACCGGAAACCTCGACTCCCGCTCCGGCGCGGAGGTACTGGGCTTCCTGCGCAACTCCGTACGGGAGTTGGGGCAGACCGTGGTGATGGTGACCCATGACCCGGTGGCTGCGGCGTACGCGGACCGGGTCGTCTTCCTCGCGGACGGACGCATCGTCGATGAGCTGTACGCACCGACGGCCGACGCCGTCCTCGACCGCATGAAGCAATTCGACGGCAAAGGCCGCACGAGCTGACGTCCGAGCACGCCTGCTCCGGCCTGACGTCCGAGCACACCCGCTCCGGCCGACCCGCGTACGACCGACGCGCGTACGACCCACCCGCGTACGACCGACCCGCGTACGACCGACCCGCATACGGCCGACCCGCGTACGACCGACCCGCATACGGCCGACCCGCGCCCGACAGGCCGCGCGCCCACCCGTCGACGTAACCCTCCTGGACTGAGAAACCCATGTTCCGTACCGCCTTGCGCAACGTACACGCGCACAAGGCCAGGCTCCTGATGACCGTGCTCGCCGTGATGCTCGGTGTGGCGTTCGTGTCGGGCACCCTGGTCTTCACCAACACCATCTCGGACGCCTACCAGAAGAGCTCCGCCAAGGGCTTCGACCAGGTCGACGTCGCCATCCAGCCGGAGAACCCGGCGGACGAGGGCGACACGGTCGGCAAAGAGCAAAAGCTCACGCATTCCCTGCTCGACAAGGCCGTCAAGGTCCCCGGCGCGGACACCGCCATCGGCGTCGTGCGCGGCTTCACCGCCATCGCCGACAAGGACGGCAAGCTCGTCGGCGGCGGCTTCCAGTCGCAGGGCGGCAACTACTGGGGCGACAAGGACCCCCGGTACCCGCTGACGAACGGTCACGCGCCCCAGGGGACGCACGAGGTCGCGATCGACTCGGAGACCGCGAAGCGGGCCGGATACAAGGTCGGCGACACCGTACGGCTGTCGGTCGACGGGCCCGTCCTCACGCCGACCATCACCGGCATCTTCACCACCGACGACGGCAACGTCGCCGCGGGCGGCAGCCTCGCCCTCTTCGAAACGGCGACCGCGCAGCGGCTCTTCCACTCGGTCGGCACCTACGACGAGATCGACGTGAAGGCGGCGCCGGGCACCAGCCAGACCGCGCTGCTGGGCGCGCTCGACGCGGTCGTACCGAAGGACGTCGCCTCCACGACGACCGGTCAGCAGCTCGCCGACGACCAGGCCGAGCAGATCTCCTCGGCGATGAGCGGCATGAAGACGGGCCTGCTGGTGTTCGCCGGCATCGCGCTGTTCGTCGGTACGTTCATCATCGCCAACACCTTCACCATGCTGGTCGCCCAGCGCACCAAGGAGCTGGCCCTGCTGCGCGCCGTCGGCGCCTCCCGCCGGCAGGTCACCCGGTCGGTGCTGATCGAGGCGTTCTTTGTCGGCACGGTCGCCGCCCTCACGGGTCTGGCCGCCGGCATCGGCATCGGTGCCGGCATGCGCTCCCTGATGAACTCCCTCGGCGCCACCGTGCCGAGCGGCCCGCTGGTCATCTCGCCCGGCACGATCGCCACGGCCCTGCTCGTCGGCATCCTCATCACCATGCTCGCCGCCTGGCTGCCAGGCCGCCGCGCCGCGAAGATCCCGCCCGTCGCCGCCATGAGCAGCGTGCACGCGAAGGCGACGACGAAGTCCCTGGTCGTACGGAACACGATCGGCGCCCTCTTCTCGGCCGCGGGCATCGCCGTGGTCCTGTACGCGACGACCATGGACGGCTCGGACGGCCAGGCCCCGATGGGTCTCGGCGCGGTCCTGCTGATCATCGGTGTCTTCGTCCTCACCCCCCTGCTGTCCCGCCCGCTGATCGCCGCCGCGGCGCCCTTGCTGCGCGTCTTCGGGGTCTCCGGCAAGCTGGCCCGCCAGAACTCGGTACGCAATCCGCGCCGTACGGCCGCCACCGCCTCCGCCCTGATGATCGGCCTCACCCTGATCACCGGCATGACGGTGATGGCGGGCAGCCTGCAGAAGTCGATCGACAAGATGGCCAGTTCCGCGATCAAGGCGGACTACGTCGTCTCGATGGCCAACGGCTACGAACTCTCCCCGGACGTCGAGAAGAAGCTCGCGGGCGTCGACGGAGTCACGGACACCAGCTCCCTGCGCAACGCGCCCTCGCGCATCGACCAGCAGACCGAGTACCTGACCGGCGTCAACGGCGCGTCCATCGCCAAGCTCACCGACCTCACGATCACCGACGGCGCCTTCGAGGTCGGCGGCGCGCGGGTGGTCGTCGACAAGGACACCGCCACCGCGCACGGCTGGAAAGCCGGTTCGGACCTCCAGGTCTCGTACGAGGACGGGAAGAAGGGGAAGCTGACGGTCGGCGGTGTGTACGAGGGCAACGAGATGATCCACGGCATCATCCTCGACAACGCCACACTCGCGCCCCACCAGAGCGACGCCTCCGACTTCCAGGTCATGGTGAAGACGTCGAGCGGTAGGTCCGACGCGACCAAGGACCGGCTGGAGAAGGCCCTCGGCGACAACCCGGCCATCCAGGTCCAGGACAAGAAGGACATCTCCGACGGCATCGCGCAGATGTTCACTCTGATGCTGAACATGCTCTACGGCCTGCTCGCGATGGCGGTCATCGTCGCCGTCCTCGGCGTCATCAACACCCTCGCCATGTCGGTCTTCGAGCGCTCGCAGGAGATCGGGATGCTGCGCGCGATCGGCCTCGACCGCAAGGGCATCAAGCGGATGGTCCGCCTGGAGTCCCTGGTCATCTCGCTCTTCGGCGGCGTGCTCGGCATCGGCC
This sequence comes from Streptomyces dengpaensis, assembly GCF_002946835.1. Classification (NCBI taxonomy): domain Bacteria; kingdom Bacillati; phylum Actinomycetota; class Actinomycetes; order Kitasatosporales; family Streptomycetaceae; genus Streptomyces; species Streptomyces dengpaensis. The sequence continues at coordinate 5,131,390 of NZ_CP026652.1, read as the reverse complement.
TGGGCGTGTTCTTCGGCTGGGCGGCCGGTGAGCTGCTGGCCAGCAAGATGACGACGTACGAACTCGTCCTGCCCTGGGGCCGGATGGGCGTCTTCCTCCTCCTCGCGGCGACGGTCGGCGTCCTGGCGGCGCTGTGGCCGGCGCGCCGGGCGGCCCGTCTGAACATGCTGACGGCGATCAAGTCGGAGTAGCCACAGCCGCGAAGGGGCCCGTTCCGGAGGGAGCGGGCCCCTTCGTCGTACGTACGAGTCCCATCCGTACGAACGTGCCGTCAGGTACCCCAGGTACGCGCCCGCAGAGGCATCCCGGAGGCGCCGGACGGTTCGGGCGTCCTGACCGCGAGGACCTGGTTGACGCCGATGCGGTTGCGTTCGAAGGCGAGGGCGGAGGCCGCCATGTACAGCCGCCAGACGCGGGCCCGGCCGGGGCTGGAGAGCTGGACGGCCCGCGCCCACCGCGCCTCCAGGTTGGCGACCCAGCGGCGCAGGGTGAGCGCGTAGTGTTCGCGGAGGGACTCGACGTCGCGGACCTCGAACCCGGCGCGCTCCAGCTGCGTCACGGTGGTGCCGATGGGCGCGAGCTCGCCGTCCGGGAAGACGTAGGCGTCGATGAACTCGTCCACGGAGTAGGTGGATTCGTCCCGCTGCGGCCGCCGGGCGATCTGATGGTTGAGCAGCCGTCCGCCGGGCTTGAGGAGGGCGTACAGCGTGCGGGCGTACTCCAGATAGCGTTCCGCGCCGACGTGTTCGGCCATCCCGATGGAGGAGATCGCGTCGTACGGCCCGTCGGCGACGTCCCGGTAGTCCTGCACGCGGATCTCGACCTTGTCGGTCAGCCCCTCGTCGGCGACGCGCTTACGGGCGTACGCGGCCTGCTCCTGCGACAGCGTGACGCCGACGACGTTCGCGCCGTGCTCGCGGGCGGCATGGATGGCCATCGAACCCCAGCCGCAGCCGACGTCGAGGAGCCGCTGACCGGGCTTCAGGCCGAGCTTGCTGGCGATGAGTTCGAGCTTGTCGCGCTGGGCGTCCTCGAGAGTGCCCTCGGGGGATGCGTTCTGGGGCGCGTCGTGGTGTGCGTCGTGGAATGCCCAATAGGCGCACGAGTAGACCATGGACGGCCCGAGGACGGTCTCGTAGAAGTCGTTGCCCACGTCGTAGTGGTGGCTGATCGCTCGTTTGTCGCTGCGCTTGGTGTGCAGATGGTGGCGCCTGCGGACCTCCTCGCGGGGCGGGGCGGGGGGCAGCGGGGGCCCGGCCATCTTCACCAGCCCGCGCACGGCGGCGCGCACCTGGGGATCACGCAGCGCTTCCCCGAGCCCCCTGGCGTCCTCGCCGCGCTCCCACACGAGCCCGGACATCAGCCCCAGGGCGGTGTAGAGGTCGCCCTCCACGCCGAGGTCCCCGGCGACCCAGGCCCGGGCCAGGCCCAACTCGCCGGGTTTCCACAGAAGTCGGCGGATGGCCTTCCGGTTGCGTACGACGAGGGCGGGGGCGTCGGGTGGGCCGGCTTCCGTGCCGTCCCAGGCGCGGATGCGCAACGGGAGCGGGGCCCCCAGCAACTGTTCGACAAGGCTCTTCAGCCGCGGCGCGGCGTCCTGCATGACGTACACCTCCGAGACGGACTCCCGAACGCTTCAACAACACGTAAACACCAACCTGCCCCTCGCGCAGTCCCCCTTCCGCGTTACACATTGGCCAAATACGTGTACTCCCCATGTAAGTTCAGCCCCTCCGGCGTTTGAGGATCGGGGTCTGGGGCGCTGCATCCAGCGGCTTCGCCGCGGGCCCAGGACGGGACGGGCAGGGGCGGAGGGGGCGAAAAAACTTCGCACGCACCCCCACACGAATACGCCGAAGGGACCCCCCGCACCACGGATGGCGGGAGGCCCCTTCGGGCAGATCAGCGACCGGAGGTCAGGAGGCCTTGGCCTTCTCCCCGGTCTTGGCGGCCGCAGGCGCCGCGGCCGCGGCCGGCGCCGGCTTGGCAGCCTCGTAGAACTCCTCGCGAGGAGACTCCATGGCCCCCAGCGAGACGACCTCACGCTTGAGGAACATCGCGAGCGTCCAGTCGGCGAAGACCCGGATCTTCCGGTTCCACGTCGGCATCGCCATACCGTGGTAGCCACGGTGCATGTACCAGGCGAGACGGCCCTTGACCTTGATCTTCACCTTGCCCATGACGATCATCGCAACGCCCTTGTGGAGGCCGAGCCCGGCCACCGCACCCTTGTTGGAGTGCGCGTACTCCTTCTGCGGGAAGCCCCGCATACCGGAGACCACGTTGTCGCCGAGCACCTTCGCCTGCCGCAGCGCGTGCTGCGCGTTCGGCGGGCACCAGGCGTTCTCGACACCGGCCTTGCGGGCGGCGACGTCGGGCACCTGGGCGTTGTCACCGGCGGCCCAGATGTAGTCCGTGCCCTGCACCTGGAGGGTGGCCTGGGTGTCCACGTGACCGCGCGGGCCGAGCGGCAGACCGAAGCGGGAGAGAGCGGGGTTCGGCTTGACGCCGGCCGTCCACACGATGGTGCTGGAGTCGACCTCCAGGCCGTTCTTCAGAACGACGTGGCCGTCCACGCAGGAGTCCATCGACGTCGAGAGGTAGATCTCGACCCCGCGGCTCTCCAGGTGCTCCTTGCCGTACTGACCGAGCTTCGGACCGACCTCGGGGAGGATCTTGTCCGCTGCGTCGACGAGGATGAAGCGCATGTCCTCACGGGACACGTTCGTGTAGTACTTGGCCGCGTCGCGGGCCATGTCCTCGACCTCGCCGATGGTCTCCGCACCGGCGAAGCCGCCGCCGATGAAGACGAAGGTCAGTGCCTTGCGGCGGACATCCTCGTCCGTCGTGGAGTCGGCCTTGTCGAGCTGCTCAAGTACGTGGTTGCGCAGGCCGATGGACTCCTCGATGCCCTTCATGCCGATGCCCTGCTCGGCGAGGCCGGGGATCGGGAAGGTGCGGGAGACCGCGCCCATCGCGATGACGAGGTAGTCGAAAGGCAGCTCGTACGCCTCACCCACGAGGGGGGCGATCGTGGCGACCTTGCGGTCCTGGTCGATGGTGGTGACCCGGCCGGTGAGGACCTCCGCCTTGGGGAGCACGCGTCGCAGGGGAACGACGACGTGCCGCGGGGAGATGCTGCCGGCGGCGGCTTCGGGGAGGAAGGGCTGGTAGGTCATGTACGAACGGGGGTCGACGACCGTGACGGTCGCCTCTCCGTAGCGCATCTTCTTGAGGATGCGCCGAGCCGCGTACAGGCCTACGTACCCACCGCCTACTACGAGGATCCTGGGACGCTCCGTGGTGCTCATGCATTCGAGTATCCACCTGCCCCTGGGGGGTCGCTCGTGCGCCCCTTCACAAGCTTTTGCAGGGTCTCTGCTACACTGCGCGGCCCACGTGACGCAGGTCATGCCGGTCCAGGGGAACCGCTGTCCGGTGCGGACCGTTGTCAAGGCCTCGTGAGCTGCCGCTCCGGCCTTTCGGGCCGACTGGACCAGACCCCCGATTCACCCGCAGGCGCCGGCCTCGGGCCGCTCCTGCGAGCACGCTCCTGGACCACCTCAACCCTTCCGGGTGACCCCTGGCGAGAATTCCTCGCCCAGCAGGGCCCTTTTCCTTGTGAAGAACTTCACGAAGTTTCCCGACGACACGTCACCAAGAGGCTCTTCGGCGCCCTGCAGGTGCGCTCATACGGTTTCCGACCTGCTCAGTCGAGGTGTCCGAGCCGTGGCCTAGGCCACGGACCAGGCAATCCCGTCGAGGATGTCGTGCTCGCTGACCACGACCTCCTGGGCGTCGATCCGCTCCATGATCGAGAGGAGGACGAGGGCACCCGCGGCGATGACGTCCACGCGGCCCGGGTGCATCGAGGGAATCGTGGCGCGCTCGGCGTGCGTCGAGGCCAGCAGCCACTCGGTGATCTCGCGGACCCGGTCGTAGGAAATGCGGGAGTGGTGGATCGCGGCCGAGTCGTACTCGGGGAGGTTCTGGGCGATCGCCGAGACGGTGGTCACCGAGCCGGCGAGCCCGACCAGCGTGTGCGCCTCGCGCAGCGGCACCGTCTGCTCGGCGAGGTCCAGGGCGTCCTCGATGTCCGCCCGGATCGCCTCGACCTGAGCGGGCGTCGGCGGATCGCTGACGACCCCCTCGCGCACCAGGTGCCGCTCCGTCATCCGTACGCAGCCGATGTCCACCGACCGGGCGGCGCGCACATGCTCCTCGCCCACGACGAGTTCGGTCGAACCGCCGCCGATGTCCACGACGAGGTAGGGCTTGGTCAGGTCGTCCCTGCCCTTCAGCTCCTTGGTCGCGCCGATGAAGGAGAACTCCGCCTCCTCGTCACCGGAGATGACCTCCGGCTCGACGCCGAGGATGTCCAGCACGCCCCGTACGAACTCGTCGCGGTTCTCGGCGTCACGGGAGGCCGAGGTGGCGACGAACCGGAGCCGCTCGGCCCCGTGCTCCTTGATGACCGCCGCGTACTCACGACACGCCGCGAACGTCCGCTCCAGCGCTTCCGGGGCCAGCCGTCCGGTCCGGTCGACGCCCTGCCCGAGCCGGACGATGATCATCCGCCGGTCCAGCTCGACGAGTTCCCCGGTGTCCGGGTCCGCGTCGGCGACGAGCAGCCGGATGGAGTTGGTGCCGCAGTCGATGGCAGCGACCCTGGTCATGGTGTCTGGTCTCCTGTGGGGCTGGAAATCTTCAGCCCGTCCGGCGTTCGAGGACGAGCGCGAAGCGCGATACGGGGGTCTGGGGGCGGAGCCCCCAGTACGGGACGGGTAGGGGCGGCGGGGGCGAAAGAAGTCAGTCCCCGGTCTCCGGGACCACGCACGCCCCCTTGGCCCACCACTCCGGCAGCATCGCGATCGCCTCGTCGCCGAGGGGGTTCACGCCCGGGCCCGCGGCCAGCGAGTGGGCCACCAGCACGTGCAGGCACTTCACGCGGTCCGGCATGCCGCCCGCGCTCGGGAAGCCCTCCAGCACCTCGATGGAGTCGCGGCGCGCGATGTAGTCCTCGTGGGCGGCCCGGTACGCGGCGGCCAGCTCGGGGTCGGTCGCCAGCCGCTCCGTCATCTCCTTCATGACGCCGTTGGCCTCGAGCGTGCCGATCGCGGACGCGGCCCGCGGACACGTCAGGTAGTACGTCGTCGGGAACGGCGTCCCGTCGGGAAGACGCGGCGCCGTCTCGACGACGTCCGGCTGCCCGCACGGGCACCGGTGCGCGATCGCGCGCAACCCGCGCGGCGGCCGGCCGAGCTGCTGCTTGAAGGCCTCGACGTCCGCGTCGGTCGGCTCGGTGCGCGGGGTGGGCGGCGGTGGCGTTTCCATGCCGTGAGTCACATGTCTTTCTGGTCAGTTCACGTTCAGTGGCCGACGGTGTCCCAGGGTGCGCCGGCCATCGGTCAGGCCATCGGTCAGGCCATCGGTCACCGGTCGGCGGCGTCGGCCTTGTCCACGCCGTCCCAGAGGTTGGCGTACCAGGGACGGTCGGCCGCCCCCAGGTCGGTGCGGGACTGCTTCGCCGCGTCCGGGTCGATCACGACGTAGCCGGTCTCGCCCGGCATTACATAGTGCAGCCGCTCCCGGATCCGCTGCTCGGCGTAGGCATCGTCCTGCCAGCGTGCCTTGAGGTCGCGCAGCTGCTCGACCCGCTCGCGGGCCTGCTCCCGCTGCCGCTCCTGATCGGCGATCTCGGCGCGCTGGGACACGTACTGCCTTATCGGGTACGCGAGGGCCACGATCAGGGAGCAGAGGACGAGGGCCAGAAGCGCTGCCCGTCCCGTGAGCCGCGAACGGCGGGCCTGGCGTTTGGTCTGGGAGCGGTAGACCCGGGCCGCCGTCTGCTCGCCGAGCAGCCGCAGCCTGGTCGCGGTGGAGAACCGGTCCCGGTCCTTCACGGCCATGTCCCCGCCTCCCCTTCACACGTACGTACGTCCCCGCACACGGTACGGGACCGAGTACGGGGACGTACGTACGACGCTTCCTACTGCCTTTCTCCTGCTCTTCTACGAAGCTGAAGCTCAGCCCTTGAATCGCGGGAAGGCGCTGCGGCCGGCGTACACCGCGGCGTCGTCGAGGATCTCCTCGATGCGCAGCAGCTGGTTGTACTTGGCGACGCGCTCGGAGCGGGCCGGTGCGCCGGTCTTGATCTGGCCGCAGTTGGTGGCGACGGCCAGGTCGGCGATCGTGACGTCCTCGGTCTCGCCGGAGCGGTGGGACATCATGCACTTGAAGCCGTTGCGCTGGGCCAGCTCGACGGCGTCCAGGGTCTCGGTCAGCGAACCGATCTGGTTCACCTTGACCAGCAGGGCGTTGGCCGCGCCGTCCTCGATGCCGCGGGCCAGGCGCTCCGGGTTGGTGACGAACAGGTCGTCGCCGACGAGCTGGACCTTGTCGCCGAGCTTGTCGGTGATGACCTTCCAGCCGGCCCAGTCGTCCTCGAACAGCGGGTCCTCGATGGAGACGAGCGGGTACGCGTCGACGAGCTCGGCGTAGTACTCGGTCATCTCGGCGGCGGAGCGCTCCTTGCCCTCGAAGAGGTAGGAACCGTCCTTGTAGAACTCGGACGCGGCGACGTCGAGCGCCAGGGCGATCTGCTCGCCGGGGGTGTAACCGGCCTCCTTGATCGCCTCGAGGATGAGGTCGAGGGCCTCGCGGTTGGAGCCGAGGTTCGGGGCGAAGCCGCCCTCGTCGCCGAGGCCGGTGGACAGGCCCTTGCTCTTCAGGACCTTCTTGAGGGTGTGGTAGACCTCGGTGCCCCAGCGCAGCGCCTCGGAGAAGGACTCCGCGCCGATCGGGGCGATCATGAACTCCTGGATGTCCACGTTGGAGTCGGCGTGCGAGCCGCCGTTCAGGATGTTCATCATCGGAACGGGCAGCAGGTGCGCGTTCGGGCCGCCCAGGTAGCGGAAGAGGGGGAGGTCGGACGCCTCGGAGGCGGCGTGGGCGACGGCGAGCGAGACGCCGAGGATGGCGTTGGCGCCGAGCGAGCCCTTGTTGTCGGTGGCGTCCAGGTCGAACATCGCCTGGTCGATCAGGCGCTGCTCGGTGGCGTCGTAACCGACGAGCTCCGGGCCGATCTGCTCGATGACCGCGAGGACGGCCTTCTCGACACCCTTGCCCTGGTAGCGGTTGGGGTCACCGTCGCGGAGCTCGATGGCCTCGAAGGCGCCGGTGGAGGCGCCGGACGGGACGGCGGCACGACCCGTGCTGCCGTCGTCGAGGCCGACCTCGACCTCGACGGTGGGGTTGCCTCGCGAGTCGAGGATTTCCCGGGCTACGACGACGTCGATGGACGGCACGAGCATCTCCTTCTGGGATGTGACGCGGGGTACGCCGGGCGTGGGCCCGGCAGGGTGCTGCACGGTGAGAGTTCTGCGAGATGAGCCTAACCGGCTCGGGGCGATCGGCCAGCCGCTCACCCACCCTGTGGACGGAACACGGGCAGAACCGAGGGTAAACATTGTTTCATTCGGGAACAAAAAGCCCCGCTCCGGTGCGCGCGGGGGAACACGCACCGGAGCGGGGAGTCCGCATGGACGGGGGGAGTCCGCGCGGACGGAGGGCGGGTCGTCAGCTGAGGTGCAGCTGCTGACCCGGGTAGATGACGTCCGCGTCGTCGATGATGTCCTTGTTCAGCTCGAACAGCTTCTGCCAGCCGCCCTTGACGTTCTTCTTCTCCGCGATCGCGCCGAGGGTGTCGCCCTCGACGACCTTGTACTCGCCGTCACCCTTCTTGACCTTCTCACCGGTCGGGGTGGTGACGGTCGCCTCGGCGGCCGGGCGCTCGGCCGAACGGGAGGCCGGCTGCTCCGTCGTACGGGTGTCGGTGGTGCCGGCCGGCGCGCTGGAGCCGCTGCTCGTACCCCCGTCGTACGGGGTGCTGGACAGGCTCGTGCCGCAGTTCGGCCAGGCGCCCTTGCCCTGCCCGGCGAGGACCTTCTCGCCGATGGCGATCTGCTCGGACTTGGAGGCCTGGTCGGCGGTGGGGGCGTAGGCGGTGCCGCCGTACGCGGCCCAGGTGGAGGGCGAGAACTGCAGGCCGCCGTAGAAGCCGTTGCCCGTGTTGATGGACCAGTTGCCGCCGGCCTCGCACTGGGCGACGGCGTCCCACTCGGAGGCGGTGGCGGCGGAAGCGGTGCCGGACGCCACCAGCGGGGCGCTGATGGCGACACCGGCGAGCGCGGCGACACGGGTGGTCCGGTGGAAGACGGACGGGCGGCGGCGCTTGACCTTGCTGGAAAACAGCATGGAGTGATCCCCTCACCGACGCCTGCGAGGTGAGCTGTCGGGTTCGGGCGGGTGAGTGCCCGGCCGCGCGCCCCTGGCGCACGACTTCACCCCAAGCCACTCCCGGTCAACTACCGGGCGCGGCACTTACCTTGGGTCCCCCGCTCCTGCCTACGGCGCTTGACGCGACGACTGTTCCCGTACGGCCGTTGGCAGGACTCGGCGTTGCGACCGTCGGGGCCCGCTGTGGCGAGCGGTGATGACCGTAGGCAGGCAATCGGCCGAATTCCAAAGACGATCAGGGCCTTTGAGATCCATCTCTCACTCGCGCCAAACCGGACATTCCACGGCGAACCAGGACGCGAACTCCCGCTACTTTTCGTCCGGTTCGACACCAACTGCAAGGCTCTGACCGGGGAGGATGAGGTCGGGATCGGCGCCGACCGTCTCCTTGTTCTCGGCGTACAGCTCGGTCCATCCGCCCTCGAGGTCAAGGGTGTCGGCAATCGCCCAGAGGTTGTCCCCGGCGCGCACGGTGTACGAGCCGTCGGCGGCGTCACGGGAGGCGCCGGAGCCACGTGAGGCGTGCCGCCCGGAAGACCCGTCCGTACGGCCGTCGGTCACGTCGTCCGTCGCGGCCTCGTCGGCAGTGCCGCCACGGTGGCGCCCGGCGCCGGTCGACGTACCCGAAGAGTCGCCGTTCTGGCCGTACTTGTCCGACTCGTCACTCTCACCCGTCACCGTGTCCGAGCCGCCGGAATCCCGCGAGGCACCGGAGGAGCCGTCGGACTTCGTCGCTTTCCAGCTCTCATTCGAGGAGGAGCCGGCCGAGGAGTCGGAGCCCTCCGCTCCGGACGAACCGGACGCAGCGGGTGAACCAGACGACTCAGACGACTCGGATGAATCCGAGGAACCAGAGGAATACGAAGAACCGGATGAGCTCGGCGAATCGCCCACAACCCCCGTGTCGACCTCGACGTCGCCCGAGTGTCTGCTGAGCCCGTTGAGCGGTCCGCACGTCGGCCATGCGACGAGGCCCTGGTCGTCGAGGATCTTCTCGGCGACGGCTATCTGCTGCGAGCGGCTGGCCTGGTCGGCGCTCGGGGCGTAGACGAGGCCGCCGTACGACTCCCACTTCTCCTGGGTCAACTGCAGCCCGCCGTAATACCCGTTGCCGCTGTTCGCACTCCAGGCGCCACCGCTCTCGCACTCCGCGACCCGGTCCCAGGTGGTGCCGTCGGCCGCGCTCGCACTGGTGGCGCCGAGCAACGGGATCGCGATGGCCGATCCGGTCACCCCTGCGGCAACGATGAGGGCCGGGGCCTGACGGGGGCGACGATGACGGCCGTTCCCGGAGAGCATGCGGAAGCCTTTCGCGTGACAGCAGGTGACTACAGCGACGGATGGGCCGCGTTGACGGTTGAACGTATCCGCACTCGAACGCTTGTCACAAGTCGATGCAGCAGAGATCACGTGAAGATCACAGAGTTGAGGGAATGTCACTTTTGGGAGGATAGGCGACCGTTCTCCGACATTCCTGCCGAGGTTCTTCTGTGCGCTTACCAAGGTTTTCCGGTGCGCTTCGCGAGGCTCTCGGCCGCGCCTGCCGAGGTTCTCGGCGCACCTACCGAGTGGGCGTGACCTCCACAGGAAGCGTGCGCAAACCACGCTGGCCGGTGCCGTTTTTGGGAACCTTACCTGTCACTCTGTGCAGTTGAAGGGGAATTGCGCAGATCGGCGTCCTCACCCACACGACGCGACTCCAGGTAACGTCACCCCGTGAACGCCCCACATATCGAACCCGAACTCTTTACCTGGGAGTTCGCCACCGATCCGTACCCCGCCTACGCGTGGCTCCGCGAGCATTCCCCCGTACACCGCACCACCCTTCCCAGCGGTGTCGAGGCGTGGCTTGTGACCCGGTACGCGGACGCCAAGCAGGCGCTCGCCGACCAGCGGCTCTCCAAGAATCCCGTCCACCATTCCGAAGACGCCCAGGGCAAGAGCAAGACGGGCATCCCCGGCGAGCGCAGCGCCAACCTCATGACTCATCTGCTCAACATCGATCCGCCGGACCACACGCGGCTTCGCCGGCTGGTCTCCAAGGCGTTCACACCCCGCCGAGTAGCCGAATTCGCGCCCCGCGTCCAAGAGCTGACCGACCATCTCATCGACCAATTCGCGCCCACCGGAAGCGCCGACCTCATTCACGAGTTCGCGTTCCCCCTCCCCATCTACGCCATCTGTGACCTGCTCGGCGTCCCCAGCGAGGACCAGGACGACTTCCGGGACTGGGCAGGAATGATGATCCGCCACGGCAGAGGACCGAGAGGCGGCGTCGCCCGATCGGTCAAGAAGATGCGCGGGTATCTCGCGGAGCTGATCCACCGCAAGCGGGAGGCCCTCCCGGAGAGGCCCAGCCCCGGCGAAGACCTCATCTCCGGGCTCATCCGCGCCTCCGACCACGGCGAGCACCTCACCGAGAACGAAGCCGCGGCCATGTGCTTCGTACTACTGTTCGCCGGTTTCGAAACGACCATCAATCTGATCGGCAACGGCACGTACGCACTGCTTCGCAACCCAAAGCAGCGGCTGCGACTACAGAAGTCGATCGAGCGTGGTGAACATGAGCTACTCGACACCGGTATCGAAGAACTTCTCCGTTACGACGGCCCTGTCGAACTGGCCACCTGGCGCTACGCAACCGAGTCCCTCGACATGGGCGGACAGCGAATCGCTTCCGGTGATCCCGTGCTCGTGGTTCTCGCCGCTGCCGACCGTGATCCCGCCCGTTTCGAGAAGCCGGACACACTCGACCTCTCCCGCCGAGACAACCAGCACCTCGGCTACGGCCATGGCATCCACTACTGCATCGGCGCCCCGCTGGCCCGTCTCGAAGGCCGCACCGCTCTGGCCACCTTGCTGCGCCGTCTACCCGACCTACGGCTTGCTGCTGATCCCGCGGACTTGCGATGGCGAGGCGGCCTGATCATGCGCGGGTTGCGGAACCTCCCTGTGGAGTTCACGGCACGTTGACAGGCGTGGAGCGGCGCGCTTCGAACCGTGGATCAGCTCGCTGAGGCACGAGTGACCAGAGGTGGTCCCTGGCCTGCTCCCAGTCCGCCCGTTCCATCGTCTCGATCGACGCCCTTCGCCCCTGGGCTGCCAGCCTCGCCAACTCCCCGCCCAGCCAATGCCCCTTGCTCCCCCTTGTCGACCGGATGCCCTGGAGCCGGGCACTCGGCCGCGCCCCCTCCCCGCCGCCACCCCCTTCGCCCGAGGCTGTCCCTAAATCGCCAACTGTTTGACCCTGTGACTCGACAACTCTCTACATTCACGCGGTGGACCCCGACATACTCAGATCCAGCTTCGCGGTGGTCGAACGACGCGCCGAGTTCGCGGTCAAGTACTTCTATTCGCATCTGTTCCGCCACCACCCGGACGTCCGCGGGCTGTTCCCGTTGGACTTCCCGGAGGACATGGAGCGGCAGCGGGACAGACTGTTCGCGGCGCTCACCCATGTGATGGAGCGGCTGGAGGACCCGAAGCTGCCGGGGTATCTACGGGAACTGGGCCGGGACCACCGCAAGTATCTGGCGCAGCCGGACCACTACGCCGCCGTGGGCGCGAGTCTGATCGCCGCGTTCGCCGTCGCGGCGGGGTCGGCGTGGAGTGCGGAGGCCGAGAAGGCCTGGGGCGAGGCCTATGGGGCGATCACGAACGTCATGCTCCAGGGCGCGTGGGAGTCGCAGCACGAAGGCGAACCGCCCTGGTGGGACGCCGAGGTCACCGCCCGCACCCGGTACGGCGACGATCTCGTCGTCCTCACCCTGCGACCGCACCAGCGCCTGCGCTACTCCGCCGGCCAGTACGTCAGCCTCAACGCCCCCCACCTGCCGGGCATTTGGCGCCCCTACTCCCTGGCCAACGCACCCCGCGTCGACCACACCGTCGATCTGCACATCAGCCGCGTCGAGAACGGGGTGCTCTCCACCGCCCTCGTCCGGGAGACCCGGGAGGGCGACGTCCTGCGGCTGGGCGCGCCCGGCGGCGGACTGATCATGCGCACACCCAGGGAACAGCCCCTCACCTTCATCGCGGCCGGCACGGGATGGGCCCCCGTGAAGGCCCTGCTGCAGCAGCTCGACGCGACACGCGAGGCCCGGCTGTTCCTCGTCGCCCGCGACACGTCCTACCTGTACGACCGAGACGCCGTCGAACGGTTGCAGGCCCGGCTTCCCCGGCTCGCCGTCACCTTCATCACCCCCGCGCCCGGCCGCCCCAAGGCCCAGGCGACCGAACGGCTCCTGACCGCGCTGGGCAACCGTGCCGGCTGGACCCTGCACGACGTCTATCTGGCCGGTCCCCCCAAACTCGTCGAAGAGATCAGCGCGACCCTGCCCGCGCTCGGCACACCGCCCGAGCGGATCTTCCACGACGTCCTGCCGCCGACCGGACAGGGGCACCCCCGACCGCTGGGCACGGCGGAGTGGCTCCTCAACCGCCCCCAACCGGCCTGGCACAACCCGTCGAGCCGCACCCCGCAGACGTAACGAAGGCCCCAGCCCGCCGGCTCCTCCCCTTGCCCGCCAGGCCTCCTCTTTGGGATCCATCGGCCCTCCTCCGGGCCGTCAGGAAGCGAACCAGCGACCCTCAGTACTCCTCGCCCATCTCCTCGCCCATCTCCTCGTCCGTCTCCTCTTCCTCCACCGCCTCCGGAGCGCCTTCCGCCATGCGGATCGCGTCCCGGTACGCCCGTGCCGCCGCCCGCAGTGCCGCCTCCGGGTCCACGCCCTCGGCCTCGGCGCGCGCGGCTATCGCCAGGAGCTCGTACCCGACGCTCTCGCCCGCCGGGAGAGCCACCTCAAGTCCCGCCGCACGCACCCGCGATGCCAGCTTCGCCGCCAGGGCGAGGCCCGGCTGACCGAGCGGGACGCCCTCCGTGACGGACGTCCGCCGCTTCTCCTCGGCCTTGGTTCGCAGCCAGTGCTCCTTGACCTCCTCGGGGGTGGTGGCTGTCTCTTCGCCGAAGACGTGCGGGTGGCGGTGGATCAGCTTGGTGACGATGCCGCCCGCCACGTCGTCGATGGAGAAGGGGGCGTCCTCGTCCTCCTCGGCGATGCGGGCGTGGAAGACGACCTGGAGCAGCACGTCGCCGAGTTCCTCGCGCAGCTCGTCCCGGTCGCCCTCCTCGATCGCCTCGACCAGTTCGTACGCCTCCTCGATGCCGTACTTCGCCAGGCCCTTGTGGGTCTGCTGGGACGACCAGGGGCACTCGGCGCGGATGCGGTCCATGACCTGGACGAGGTCGAGGAGGCGGGCGCCCGGCAGGTCGTACGAAGCGGGGAGCAGCTCCAGGTCCGGCATCTGTATGCGGCCGGAGCCGGCCAGGCGGGCCAGGCCGTCGGTGATCCGCGGCTCACCCTCGCCGGTGGCGACGACGACCAGCGTGCGGCCGCCCGCGCAGGCATCGACCAGCTCCTGGGCGGTCGGGGACGCCTCGTCGACGGTGATGCCGGCCTCGCGCAGATAGGGCAGCTGCGGGTGCGCGCCGTCCGCGCACAGGACCTGGTCGGCGCCGCGGAGCGCCTGCCAGGCGGGCCAGGACAGCAGCCCGGGCGCCACTCGGTGGCTGGTGGTGAGCAGGACGATACGGCCGGGGGCGGTCGGGTCGCCGTCGGTGCCGGTCGGGTTGAGGTCGCCGTCGAAGCTGCTGGTTGCGTTCACCCCTCGAACGTAACCCACGCCGCCGACAGCCCCGGAAGTTATCCACAGCCCCCGTCACAGCCCCAGTCGCAGCCCGCCCCGCCTCCCCGCTTCCGCCCTGCGGAAACCGTTACGCCGGCTGCTGTGTCTGCGCCGCGGTGATCTCCCGCAGCCACGGCGTCTTCGCGTCGACGCGGCTGCTCTTCTGGACGTCCCAGGCGCCGTAGCGCGGGTTCAGGTCGACGTGGAGCTGCCGGGAGGCGGTGGACAACGCCTTCCAGAATGTGGCCTTGCCCTCGGTGGTGTTCATGTTGGCGCCGAGCGCGGCGGCCAGCTTCTGGGCCTCGATCTCGGTGCGGAGGCTGTCGTCGAGCCGGGCCGGCGCCACCCCGTAGTTCTGCAGCCAGGCCGCTTCCAGCGCCTTCGCGCCGCCCGCCTGCTGTTCGAGGGCCGTCCGCATCTGCTGGGTGTCCTTGCGGGTCACGGTCACGCCCGCGTCCTTCGCGGCCCGGTCCAGGACCTTGTCGAGGACCATGCCGTGCAGGGTGTCGCGGGTGAGACCGCCGGTCCTGGCGATGGCCTGCTCGTACTGGGCCTCGTCCTTCATGGCGGCCCGTTGTGCCGCGCGCACCTCGTTCACCCGGCTCTCCAGCTGCTCGACGGTGATCCGCTGACCGCCGACGACGGCCGCGGCGCCTGGATGCGCCTGGCTGCCGCACGCGGTGAGGAGAGGAGCCGCGGCGGCGATCGCGGCGGAGAGGACGAGCACGGTGCGACGGCGGCGGTGCAAGGAAGCCTCCCGAGGAGAGATTGTGCGACGGTGCACAAAGTCTTGCGGTGATCGATGTTAGGCAGTGGCCCAGCTCTCGGCCACCCTTTCGACCAACGATTCGCCCAGCCTTCAGGCACCGTCGCGCCACCACATCGGCATCACATGGCGCATCGGCCCCTCACCAAGGCGGCGCATGACCTACGGCCGCACCGCCCACGGGTGCAACACGTACGGGCGCGAAGCCCATGGACGCGAAGCCCACGAGCGCGAAACCCATGGACGCCAAGCCCACGAGCGCGAAACCCATGGACGCCAAGCCCACGAGCGCGAAACCCATGGGCGCACGCCCCGCGCACTCCCCCCGGTCAGCCCCGCACCTGTCCCAGCCATTGCAGCGTCCGCCGGATCTCCGTCGCCATCGGGTGCCCGGGGCCGCGCAGTCGTTCCACGTCGTGCAGCAGCCGGGCCAGCGTGTCATGGGCGGCGCCGCGGTCGCCGAGGGCGAGCAGCAAGTGGCCTATGCGGCGGCGGACTTCGAGGGAGATCTCGGGGTCTCCGGCGACGTACTGGTTCTCGTAGTACGGCAGCAGCGCGCGGTACTCCGCGAGCGCCGCGGCGGGTTCGCCGAGCTGCTCCAGGCACTGGGCGGCGTCGTAGCGGAAGCGCAGGGACTGCGGGTCGGCCTGGCCGGCCTCGGCGGCGCGTTCGTCGGCGAGACGGCGCAGTTCGGGCAGCGCGCGCCGGTACTGTCCGTCGTCCATGAGCGTGGCCGCGTACTGCTTGCGCAGCGTGCGTACAACGGGCGAGTGGTCCCCGTGCTCGGCGGCGGCCGCCGGGAGGATCGAACCGAGGATGTCGACGGCCTGCGTGATGCGCCCCTCGCCGAGCAGTCGCTTGACCTCGTCGACGGCGCCCGCGACATCGGCCTTCTCCACGGCGGGCACGGCCTGCGGCTGGGGGGCCGGCGTACGCGCCCGGTCCGGCCACGGGGCGTGCGGACGCAGGAAGGGGCGCGTGGGGTCCAAGGGTGCGCCCGTGGGCATGCCGCGCGCCGGCAGCAGCGGGAGCAGTTGCTCGTACGTCTCCTGCGCGGACGCGGGCCGGTGCTGCGGATCCTTGGAGAGCAGCCGCAGGACGAGGCTCTCCAGCGCGGGCGGCACCTCGGGGCGCAGTCGGCGCACCGGGAGCGGCGGCTCGTAGAGGTGGCGGTGCAGCACGCCGAGCGCCGTCGAGCCGGAGAACGGCACGTCTCCGCTGAGCAGTTCATGCAGCAGTACGCCCAGTGCGTACAGGTCGGTGTACGGGCCGACCGCGCCGCCCATCGCCTGCTCGGGAGCCATGTAGGCGGGGCTGCCGATGGGGGAGCCGGTGTGGGTCAGGCGCGTGGTGTCGGTATCCATCACGGAGGCGACGCCCAGGTCGAGGACGGTGACCGTGCCGTCCTGCTTGACCATCACGTTCCGCGGTTTCAGGTCGCGGTGGATGATCGGGACGGCGTGCACGGCGCTCAGTACGGCGCACAGTTGCGCGGCGACCGCGACCGCCCACTGCCATGGGTACGGGTCGTGTTCGGCGAGGTGGTCGGAGAGGTCGGCCCCGTCGACGTACTGCATGACGAGGAACAGTTCCTCGCCCTCGCTGCCCGCGTCATGGACCGTGACCAGGCCGGGGTGGTCGACCTGCGCGGTGACCCGGCACTCGCGCACGAAGCGGCGGCGCAGCTCATCGGCCTCCTGGCCCGCGACCTTGTCGGGGCGCAGCAGCTTGACCGCGACACGCCGGTCGAGGCGCTGGTCGTAGGCCGTCCAGACCTGGCCCATGCCGCCCTGTCCGATCAGCGTGGACAGTTCGTAGCGATTCGCTACCACGCGGCCCGTCGCCACGCTCACCTGCCGTCCCTGCCGTTGTCGTGAGGACCGTCGTGATGACCGTCGTGATGACCGTCGTTCTTGCGGAGATAGTCACTGAGCTCGTCGAGCTCGGCGCGCACCTGGTCGATCCGGGCGGGCGCGGGCCGCTGCGGGGGCGGCGGAACGGGGGCGTGAGGAGCGGGGGTGTGGGGCACGGGAGCGGGCGGGGGTGTCACCGGCGTCTGGGGGAGCGTGGCCGCGTACGGCGACGGGGGCTGCGGGTAGCCGTAGTTCATGGCCGGGGGCGGCAGATAGCGGGTGGGGTACAGCTGGTGGTAGTGGCGTATGTCCGCGTACAGGAAGTGGCCGACACAGGCCACGAGGTTCAGCAGCAGGATGATCATGCCCACGTTGCCGTTCGGGCTGCTGAAGTCGTCGGTGTGGTCGGTGCTGAGGAAGGCGAAGCTGGTGCCGAGGACCGCGAGCGATGCCACGAAGATCCACCAGTCGGCGGGCCGGCGGGTCACGATCGCCGCCCTGAGCGGCGCCACCCATGCCAGGAATCCGATGCTGAGGATCGGCACTGCCACGAAGATCACGCGCAGCACGACCAACACCCCGGTCGAGGGTCGCTGCGGCGGAGGCGGCGCGTAGCCGTGGCCGTGCATGGCTGCTCCTGGAGGCCTGATGGGGACGGACGTACGAGTTCGGAGTCCGAGCGTATAGGCCGACAAGGACAACTGGTCCCGGGTTGTACCGAACCGTTGTCGTGCTGATCACTTCGCTCGCCCCGGAAGGCTGCGGAAGCCCTCAGAGGAGGCTCCCGTTCCGTCAGTCCTGCGCGACCGCCCGCCCGTCAGTCCTGCGCGACCGCCCGCCCGTCAGTCCGGCGCGCCCGCCCGTCAGTCCGGCGCGACCGCCCGTCAGTCCGGCGCGACCGCCCGTCAGTCCGGCGCGACCGTCCGTCAGTCCGGCGCGACCGTCCCGTCCGTCAGCCCGTCGTACATCCCGCGCACGAGCTGCTCGCCGAGCCGCCCCGCGCGCCGGAGCGCGTCCTCGAACTCCGCCAGCGCGCGGAAGCGTGCGCCGTAGCGGCGCTGCTCGTCGAGCGCCAGCCGGGGCAACTGCAGGCGGCGGACGTCCAGCCGGGTGGCGGTGGACGCGTAGCTGCTGGCCTGGCGGTTGTTGGCGGTGCCGCGCAGGAAACCGGCCAGGAACCACGGGTCGAGGGCGGCGGGATCGGGGCGCAGGAGCGTGAGGTTGCGCCCCAGGGCGGCGCCCGCGGTGTTCTCGTCGACCACGCGCGCGGTGGAGCCGCCGCCGAGCACGGGGACGACGACATCGCCGGTCTCGACCAGGACGGCTTCCTCCTCCCCTTCGGGGAGGGTCCCGGACGGCTCGGTTCCGGCGAGCACGTCGTGGTCGGTGAGTACCGGCATGCGCGCGGGGGCCCCATGTCCGCCCGTACGGAGCAACAGTGCGCCTCCCCGCGCGAGTTCACCCACGGTGATCAGCGGCCAGCGCGTGGGCTGCGCGCGCTGGACCTCGGGAGGCGTGAGGTCGCCGGTCAGGCGCAGCGTGTCGCCGAGCCGCTCGCGCACGCTCGCGAGCTGCTCGCTGCCGCCCCCCGCGGCGGACGGCGGCAGATGGCGGGCGGGGGCCAGATCGACGTCGTCGTCGAGGAGTTCGATGACGGGGACGGCACGGCTGAACCCCGGCTCCTCCCGCGCGCTCCCGGTGCGCTCGAAGGGCCGCCAGGCGTCGAGGACCGCGGTGCGCACGGCCTGCCAGTCGAGGCCGCCCCGGCTGTCGGTGTCGAGCGCACCGGCGTCGATGAGCAACAACTCCGGCTGCGCGGGCGCCTTCTCGGGACGGCGCAGCACCCACACGTGCAGCGGGATGTTGTACGGGGGCGCCGCGCCGACCGGCAGGGCGATCACGGCGCGCAGGGCACCGCGGCGCAACAGGTCGGCGCGGATACGCCGGCCGGAACGGCGGGAGGCGGCGGCCGGGGGCATCAGCATGACCGCGGTGCCGCCGTCCTTGAGGTGGGCCAAAGCGTGCTGCACCCACGCCAGCTCGGACTCCGTGCGGGCCGGGAAGCCGTACTCCCAGCGGGCGTCGTAGGCGAGTTCGTCGTGGCCCCAGTTGCGCTCGTTGAACGGCGGGTGGCACACGACGACGTCGGCTTCGAACGTGGGGTACGCGTCGGCGCGCAGGGTGTCCCCGGCGGCGGTGCGGATGGCGGCCTTGCTCTGGAGGGCGAGCCGCAGCCCGGAAAGGGCCGCCAGTTCGGGCGCGCTGTCCTGGCCGTACAGCTCCTGGTCCGGCCTGGGCGCCACCGCCCGCAGGAGCGCGCCGGTACCGCACGCGGGATCGAGCGCCGTGCCCGCCGGTCCCGCGAGTTCGGCCATCAGCGCGGCGAGGTCGCCCGGGGTGAGCGTGTACTGGCGCGGGTTGTTGTCGAGGTACCGCCCCAGCAGGAACTCGTACGTCTGCCGCGCGCCCAGCTCGGCGGCGAGCTCGGCGGCGCCGCGCAGGAGCGGGGCGGAGGGGAGGAGTTGGGGGCCGGTCGGGGTGTTCACGGCGCGCTCGCGGGGCGCGCCGAAACGGGGAGTGATCACCTGGTCGAGCGCGGCGGGCAGCAGGGCGGCCATTCGTTCGTCGGAGCCCGCGCTCAACTCCAGCCAGTCGGTGGGGCGGTCGTGGATGAGCAGAAGGGCGCAGCCGGCGTGCACGAGGGCGGTGACGGGGCCCTCGGGGTGTCCGGCGAGCTGCTGCCAGACGCGTTCGCGCAGCGGGACCTCGGCGAGTTTGCCCTGGTCGCGCAGCCATGTCTCTACTTCGGCGAGCGCGAAGGAGGGACTGGTCTCGGTGCCGCCGACCGGCTTGGGGAAGTCGGCGTGGCGGCGGCGCCAGTTGCTGACGGCGGCGCGGCCGACTCCAGCGAGCCGCGCGATCCCGGCAGCGGTCACCTCTGTCGCGTTGTCCTGCACCGACCGGCTCCCCTCGTCCCTGACCTGTGACGCCTTGTGGCGCCGTCCTGGCCTGTGACGTCGAGCATACCGACGTACGCAAGATCTAACGCTTCACAGTCGTGTACAGAATCTTTCTTGTGAACCGTGTTGACTCGGTTCACACGCTCTGCTGTTATTGACCCATCGAACGGGCAGCTGCCAGAAAGAGGCGGTCGCCGCTTTGGGAGGGGACAGTCATGGGCATGAAGGCCAAGGTCGCGCTGGGCGCCGTGGTGGGGATCGCCGTCATCGGCGCGGTGTCGGCCAACGCCGGTAACGGCGAGGACGGCAAGGGGTCCGGCGGACAGCAGAGCTCCGCCAGAGCCGACGAGTCGGGTGGGAACGCGAAGTCCGAGGCGAAGCCCGCCGAGGACAAGGCCCCCGAAAAGGCCTCCCAGGCCGAGCAGTTCAAGGCCTTCGTGAACAAGAACGGCACGCCGAAGGAGAAGGCCGCCGTCGCCCACGTCACCAAGGTCCAGGGCGCCGACGAACAGAACGACATTCTCGACGCCGCCGACGTCTACACCGACTTCACCGGCGGCATCATGGGCGAGGGGACGGCCCCGGCCAAGCTCATCGCGTCCGCCTTCGCCGACTGGAAGGACAGCGAGAACGGCCTCGTCACGGTCTACGACGCCGACGGCGAGCTGCTCGGCAACGGCAACTTCTGATCCACGTACACCTCACCGCGCACCGCGCACCGCGCACCGCTCACCGCTCGCCGCGCACCACGCACCGCGCACCTCACCTCACCTCACCGCTCACCAAAATCCTGGGGAACCCTCATGCGTCGCACCGCACTTGCCGCTCTCTGCCTCGCCGCCGCGGCCACCGCGGGCCTCACCGGCTGTCTTCCCGACGAGAACAAGGCGGACAGCAAGCCGAAGGGGCCCTTCGCCGGGCTGACCGGGGGCGAGATCGCCGACCGCACCGTGAAGGCCACCACGGGCGCCGCCTCGCTCCGGATGAAGGGCGACATCCCCGACGAGGAGGCCGGCGGCATCATCAGCGTCGACCTGGCCCTCAACAAGAAGGGCGAGTGCGCCGGCACGATGAGCATGTCCGGCGAGGGCAAGGCCGACCTCATCAAGACCGGCGACACCATGTACCTGAAGTACGACGAGGCGTTCCTGCGCGCCCAGGGCAAGGGCGAGGACCCGGCCGAGATCGACGGGGTCGTGGAACTGCTGGCCGACAAGTGGACCAAGATGTCCGCCACCGGCGCCGACGCCAAGGACATCGCGAGTTTCTGCGACCTCGACACCGTGCTCGGCGGCGCGGACGACGTGAACTCCGATGCCACCCGCGGCAAGACCACCACGGTCGACGGCACGCCGGCGATCATCCTGCACGAGAAGGAGGGCAAGGACCGCTACACCCTCTACGTCGCCACCGAGGGCAAGCCCTACCTGCTGCGGGTCGACAGCACCGCCGCCGCGGACCCGGACACGATCACCTTCAGCGAGTACGACAAGCCGGTCCCGGCCAAGGCCCCCACCGGCAAAGTCCTCGACCTGGACGAGCTGGGGAGCTGACCACTCACCGGTCGCAAGCCACAACTCACCGGTCACAAGCCATACGTCGAGCTCAAAGGGTGTGCCGCACCCACACATTGGGCTCGACGTATACGGCGTATCCGCGCCCCGGTTCGCAGTGCACCGGCACCAGCGCGCCGGGCACCTCGACAAGGCCCTCCGTGTCGAAGGGCAGCCCCGTCCAGCCGCGCCACTCCTCCAGCGAGGCGGACACCGTCATGGACGCCGGCGCCACCGCCTCGATGACGCCGCCCGCCCGGACGTGGACGCGCAGCCACGGGTCGTGCGGCAGCCCGTCGGCGCGCTCCCGGAAGGCGTACTCCTCCATCGGCGTGCGCGGTTCCAGGTGCTTGGCGCTGGGGCGGACGGGGGCGACAACCTCGTCGAAGCCGCGCGCCCTGGCGTTGTCCCGCATCGCGGAGAGCATCCGGGCCGACAGGCCGGTGCCCTGGGCGCGCGGGGCGACGACGATCGAGATGGCGCTCACCGTGTCGGGCGATGTCCCGCGGCGCCGGTCGGCGAACGCCCAGCACAGCACCTCGTCCCAGCCCCGCGCGGGCAGTTCACCCCGGACCTCGACCCCGCCCGCGCTCTCATCCGTGGGCGCGAGCGCGAACGGCACGCTGTACGCATGGGCGACCACATGTCCTTGCTCGTCCTCGGCGAACAGCACGTACTCCGGAAGCTCGGTGGCGATCCGGCCGTAGTGCGTGTCCCCCACCGGATCGTGGAGCAGGAACTCCGGCCAGCTGTTGGCCATCCGGACCACCTGCCCCAGCATCTCGGGACGCTCGGCGAGACTCGACACCATCAGCAACATGTCGGACACGGTAGGCGCCGACTCGGCCGGGGTGAAACGGTTTGAACGCGCGGGACCACACGACGTCCGGCGGCCGGCATCCGACGGCCGGGGGCTGGCGTCCGACGGCCGGGGGGCCGGCGTCCGGCGGCCGGCGTCCGGCGGCCGGCGGCCGGCGTCCGGCCGAGGCCCGTCGCCCGCTACGGCGCCTCGAACCGCTCCGGCGCCCGCGTCGGGCTACCACCCGAGGGAAGCTTCTGACCGGGGCAGCCGGAGAGCACCTTCTTCATGGCCGCCTTCTCGGAGGCGGTGACCCACAGCTCGTACTTCTTCTTCACGGCGACCTGCGCGGCGACATACGTACAGCGGTACGCCATGTTGGGCGGGAGCCAGGTCGCCGTGTCGCCGTCGCCCTTGCTGCGGTTGGCGCTGGCGCCGACGGCACGGAGGTTGAGCGAATCGTTGGCCAGGGCTATCCGCTTGCTCGGGTCCCAGTACTTGGCGCCCTTCTGCCAGGCGTCCGAGAGCGCGACGATGTGATCGATGTCCACCAGGCTGCGCCCGCGCGTGAACGTCACGTCCTTACTGCCGTACGGGTCCGGGGAAAGCAGCCCGGAAACGACCTTGCACTTCCCGTCGCCGAACTTCACCTCCTTCAGGTCCCGCTTGAGGATGTCGTCGCGAGTCCCACACCGGTTCGAGTCCGTGTCGGCCCAGGCCGAGCCGAACCGTTCCCGGCTGTAGCCCGTCTTGGGCGCGCGGCCCTTGACGGTCAGCGAGTCCACGGCGGCGAGGGCGGCGCC
The DNA here is from genome assembly GCF_002946835.1 of Streptomyces dengpaensis. Taxonomy (NCBI): domain Bacteria; kingdom Bacillati; phylum Actinomycetota; class Actinomycetes; order Kitasatosporales; family Streptomycetaceae; genus Streptomyces; species Streptomyces dengpaensis. The sequence continues at coordinate 5,108,673 of NZ_CP026652.1, read as the reverse complement.
GCCGGCCGCCGTCTCCTCCGGGCCCGCGGAACCGGTGGTCCCCTTCGTGCAGCCACTGACACCGGCGCCGACGGCGAACAGCACCAGCGCGGCCGCGGCCGCCCCACCCCTCCGACGCAGCACGGCGCCCTCCCCTTGCCTCCCCGGGTCCGCCCTGTACGGGCGCGTTTCCCCAGGTACCCACGGTAGCGGCCGGGGACCCTCGGTCATACCCGCATCCAACGGGCAATCGGCGCACGCCGGGCGTATCGTCGGTGGTGAGTCATCTCCGGAAGGAGCTCTGGATGGGCATCTTCGACAAATTCAAGGGCCACGGGCAGCACAAGGCCAAGAACGTGTCCGACACAGCGGAGCGGCAAGTCAACGAGAAGACGGGCGACAAGTACACGGACAAGGTCGACGACGCGCAGCAGAGGACCGAACGCGCGACGGGCGTGGACCGGCCCGACCGGCCCGAGCGCCCCGACCAGCCGTAAGCGACCTGCCCAGCTTGCCCGACCAGCCGTAAACCGGAGACGCACGGAGGCGAGGCCTGCGCCCAGCCGAATCACCCTGAATCAGAGGCCGTCCGCGGAAAACCAGGTTCCGCGGGCGGTTTCCCTTGTCGAACAGCCCTGGGCCCCTCTCCCGAACCCTCGCGGGGGAGCGCCTGCGCGCCGCGGTCGCCGCCGTACCGGCCGAGGGCCGCGGCCCCGGCCCCCGCCTCGCCGGGGTCGCGGCCTGGTCCCTCGCCCACGGCATCGCCACGCTGCTCCTCAGCCACAACCTGGACGACCCAGTGGGCGACCAGGACCCCGCCGAGGTCTTCCGCGCGCTGAGGGAAATGCTGTTCCAGTCCGGATCGGCTTCGTGAAGCGCATCCCTGGCGGCCCGGCCCGGAGTGCCGGGCTTTCGCCGCGATGCAGGCTCACGCGGGGCGCTGCTGCTCCTCGGAGAGCACTTCAAGACCCCAGAACCGAAGCCAAGAACTCCCCGGTCCACCCCAGCAACTCCCGCCCGATCAAAGGCTTCCCGCCCACCTTCGCGGTCTTCGGGCGCGGTACCAGCACCTGGTGCACGGCCGGCTTGATGACAGTCCCCGGGTACAGCCGCTTGAGGCGCAGCTCCTGCGACTCCCGCAACTCCACCGGCGCGAAGCGGATGTTGTTCCCCTGAAGCACGATCTCGCCGACGCCGCACGCGCGCGCGAGCATGCGCAGGCCCGCCACGAGGAGCAGGTTCTCCACCGGTTCGGGCAACTTGCCGTAACGGTCGACGAGTTCTTCGCGTACGGACTTGATGTCCTCCTCCGTGTTGGCGGAGGCGATGGAACGGTAGGCCTGCAACCTGAGCCGCTCGCCCGGGGCGTAGTCGTGCGGGACGTGCGCGTCGACCGGCACCTCGATCTTGACCTCCAGCGGCGGCTCCTCCTCGACACCGCCCTCCAGCGAGGCGCGGTAGTCCGCGACCGCCTCGCCGACCATCCGCACGTACAGGTCGAAGCCGACGCCCGCGATGTGGCCGGACTGCTCGCCGCCCAGGAGATTTCCGGCTCCCCGGATCTCCAGGTCCTTCATCGCCACGTACATGCCCGCGCCCATCTCCGTGTGCTGGGCGATCGTCGCGAGGCGTTCGTGCGCGGTCTCCGTCAGCGGCTTCTCCGGCGGGTACAGGAAGTACGCGTATCCGCGCTCACGCCCGCGCCCGACCCGGCCGCGCAGCTGGTGCAGCTGCGAGAGGCCGAAGTTGTCGCCGCGCTCCACGATCAGGGTGTTGGCATTGGAGATGTCGATGCCGGACTCCACGATCGTCGTCGACACCAGCACGTCGTACCGCTTCTCCCAGAAGTCGACGACCACCTGTTCCAGGGACTGTTCCGACATCTGGCCGTGGGCGGTGGCGATCCGCGCCTCGGGGACGATCTCGCGCAGCCGCGCCGCCGCCCGGTCGATCGACTCCACCCGGTTGTGGATGTAGAAGACCTGGCCCTCGCGCAGCAGTTCACGGCGGATGGCCGCGCCGATCTGCTTCTCCTCGTACGGGCCGACGAAGGTGAGCACCGGGTGGCGCTCCTCGGGCGGGGTGGTGATCGTCGACATCTCGCGGATGCCGGTCACCGCCATCTCCAGGGTGCGCGGGATGGGTGTCGCAGACATCGTCAGCACGTCCACGTTCGCGCGCAGCTTCTTCAGCTGCTCCTTGTGCTCGACGCCGAACCGCTGCTCCTCGTCGACGATGACCAGGCCCAGGTCCTTGAACTTCGTCTCCGACGAGAACAGCCGGTGCGTGCCGATGACCAGGTCGACCGAGCCCTCCCGCAGCCCCTCCAGGACCGCCTTCGCCTCCGTGTCCGTCTGGAAGCGGGACAGGGCCCTTACGTTCACCGGGAATTGCGAGTAGCGCTCGGAGAACGTGCCGAAGTGCTGCTGCACCAGGAGGGTCGTGGGCACCAGCACGGCCACCTGCTTGCCGTCCTGTACCGCCTTGAAGGCCGCGCGGACCGCGATCTCCGTCTTGCCGTAGCCGACGTCGCCGCAGATCAGGCGGTCCATGGGGACCGTCTTCTCCATGTCGTCCTTGACTTCGGCGATCGTCGTCAGCTGATCGGGGGTCTCCGCGTACGGGAACGCGTCCTCCAGCTCGCGCTGCCACGGGGTGTCCGAGCCGAAGGCGTGTCCGGGCGCCGCCATACGGGCGCTGTACAGCTTGATCAGGTCCGCCGCGATCTCCTTGACGGCCTTCTTGGCGCGCGCCTTGGTCTTCGTCCAGTCGGCGCCGCCCAGGCGGTGCAGGGTCGGGGCCTCTCCGCCCACGTACTTGGTGATCTGCTCCAGTTGGTCGGTGGGGATGTAGAGGCGGTCGCCGGGCTGGCCGCGCTTGGCGGGGGCGTACTCCACCACCAGGTACTCGCGGGTCGCGCCCTGGACCGTGCGCTGCACCATCTCGATGTAGCGGCCGACGCCGTGCTGCTCGTGCACGATGTAGTCGCCGGTCTCCAGCGTCAGGGGGTCGATCGTCTTGCGGCGGCGGGCCGGCATCCGGGCGCCGTCCTTGCCGGCCGCCTTCTGGCCGGAGAGGTCGGTCTCGGTCAGGACGGCCAGCTTCAGGGACGTATCGACGAATCCGTAGTCGATCGAGCCGCACGCGACCTGGACGACGGACGGGCTCAGGGACGCGAGATCCGTTTCGAGGCGCGCCGCGATGCCCTCGCCGCCCAGCACCTCGACCGTACGGGCCGCGGGGCCGTGGGCCTCGGTGACGTACACCGTGCGCCAGCCGTCGGCCAGCCAGCCCTTGGTGTCGGCGAGCGCTCTGGCGGTGTCGCCACGGTAGCTCTCGGGGGCGTGCATGCCCAGCTTGAGGGTGTCCGCGTCCAGCTCCTCGTCGGCGGCGAACGGCGAGACGGACCACCACATCATGTCCAGCTCGCGCGCCCGGTCCCGTACATCCGCGATGGACCACAGGGAAGCGGCGTCCACGTCGATGGGGGCCTCGCCACCCCCGGCGGTCGCCGCCCACGACGCCTGCAGGAACTCCCGCGACGTCGCCACCAGGTCCGTGGCCCGCGTCCGCACCCGCTCCGGATCGCATACGACGGCCATCGAGCCCTTGGGCAGGACGTCGAGCAGCAGCTCCATGTCGTCGACCAGGACCGGAGCCAGGGATTCCATGCCCTCCACGGCGATGCCCTCGGCGATCTTGCCGAGCAGCTCGCCCAGCTCCGGGTGCTCCTCGGCCAGCCGGGCCGCCCGCTGTCGTACGTCGTCCGTGAGCAGCAGCTCGCGGCAGGGCGGCGCCCACAGGCCGTGCTCGGCGACCTCGAGGGAGCGCTGGTCGGCGACCTTGAAGTAACGGATCTCCTCGACGTCGTCGCCCCAGAACTCCACGCGGAGCGGGTGCTCCTCGGTGGGCGGGAAGACGTCCAGGATGCCGCCGCGGACCGCGAACTCGCCGCGCTTCTCGACGAGCTCGACCCGGGAGTACGCGGCTGCCGCGAGCGCCTCCACGATCTCGCCCAGGTCGGCGGTCTGGCCCGTGCGCAGCGCCACCGGTTCCAGGTCGCCCAGGCCCTTGACCTGCGGCTGGAGTACGGAGCGGACCGGGGCGACGACGACGGAGACCGGGCCGGTCTCCGGGTCGTCCAGGCGCGGATGTGCCAGGCGCCGCAGGACGGCGAGGCGGCGGCCCACGGTGTCGCTGCGCGGGGACAGCCGCTCGTGCGGGAGCGTCTCCCAGGAGGGGTACTCGACGATGCCCTCCGGCGGGAGGAGGGACCTCAGCGCGGCGGCCAGGTCCTCGGCCTCACGGCCCGTCGCCGTCACCGCGAGGACGGGGCGGCCGGTCTCGCGGGCCAGGGCCGCCACCGCGAAGGGGCGGGCCGCGGGCGGGCCGACGAGGTCGACATGCATCCGGTTGCCGTCGGTGGCGGCCTTCACCGCTTCCGCGAGAGCGGCGTCCTTGACGACGGCGTCGAGCAGACCGTGCAGGCTCATGAAGGGCTTCCATCCCGGGGAGTGGGCAACGCGAACCGCCCGACACGTTTTACGGGCCGGGGGCCTCCAGCGTACGACGGCGCGCTCTCGTCCGTCGGGCCCGGCGGAATGCGGGCGCCCCTGGGGGCTCCGCCCCCAGACCCCCCGTATCGGCCTGGACGGCCTCGTCCTCAAACGCCGGACGGGCTGAAACCCTGCCCCCGGCCGAGTCCGAGGCGGAGCCCTGAACCTGGCTGGAACCCTGCCCCTGGCCGAGTCCGGGGCGGAACCCTGGAAGATGGGACGGGCAGGGGCGGGGGCGAAACACCCACCCGCGTGCACCCCCGCGCCGCCCAGCCGTCCGCCGCCCAAGGACCCCCGTGCCCGACGCACTCGCCGCCCAGCCCGACCCCACCACCGTCCCCTCGATACCCGCGCCGGTCACGCCCGCGCCCACCCATGACGGGCGCCCCGACGGGCCCGACGAGCGGCCCCCTGGCAGGCCCCGTGACCGGCGTCCCCGCGACCGCGCCCCCCAGATCCTGGCGGCTCTCCTGTTCGTCGCGTACGCGAGTCTCTCCCTCTCCCGCTACCGGCATCTCGCGACGAAATCCTGGGACCTCGGCATCTTCGAGCAGGCGGTCCGCGCGTACGCCCGCCTCCAGGCCCCGATCGCCGACCTCAAGGGCCCCGGCACCCACATCCTCGGCGACCACTTCAGCCCCGTCACCGCCCTCCTCGCGCCCGTCTACCGGCTCTTCCCCACGCCCGTCACGCTCCTCGTCACGCAGGCCGCGCTGCTGGCGCTGTCGGCCGTGCCGGTCACCCGTGCCGCGGCCGGGCTGCTCGGGCACCGCCGGGGACTCGCGCTCGGGGTCGCGTACGGGCTGTCGTGGGGCATCCAGCGCGCCGTCGACTTCGACTTCCACGAGATCTGCTTCGCCGTGCCCCTCATCGCCTTCGCGCTCGAAGCCGTACTGGCGCGGCGATGGCGGCGGGCCCTGCTCTGGGCGCTGCCCCTGGTGCTGGTCAAGGAGGACCTCGGGCTGACGGTGGCCGCGATCGGGCTGGTCGTCGCGGTGCGCGCCCGGCGCTCGTCCCGGCGTGCGGCGTGGTGCGGGCTCGCCGTCGCGGTCTTCGGCGTCGTGGCCGCGGCGGTCACCCTCACCCTGGTGATACCGGCCTTCAACTCCGCGGACAGCTACGTCTATTGGGACAAGCTCGGCGAGTCGGGCGGCAGCCCGTTCGACGGCATCGGCACCAAACTCCGCACCCTCGCCTGGCTGTTGGTCCCCACCACCGGCCTGCTCGCCCTGCGCTCCCCGCTCCTCCTGGTCGCCCTGCCGACCCTCGGCTGGCGGTTCGTCTCCTCCGACCAGCACTACTGGGGTACGGACTGGCACTACAGCGCGGTCCTGATGCCGGTCGTCACGCTCGCCCTGGCCGACGCGCTGTCCCGCGCCCGCTACAGCACGCGCCCGTGGCTGCGTTCGTACGCGTTCCACCTCCCCACCGCCGTCGTCGCGGCCTCGCTCGCGCTGACGACCTCGCTCCCGCTGTCCCAGCTGACCGAGCCCGACGCCTATCGCAAACCCGCGCGCGTGGCGGCCGTCGAGCGGATGCTGAACCTCATTCCGGACGGCGCGAGCGTCGAGGCGAACACGGGCCCGAGCAGCCGGCTCACCTCACGCTGCCGGGTCTTCTGGGTCGGCTCCACCCGCGGCGTCACACCGGACTTCATCGCCGTGGACAACACCTCGCGCTCGATCCGAGACGTCAGGGCGTACGCACGCCAGCTGCACCCGCGCGCCGAGTACGACGTCACGGGCGCCGCTCAGGGCTACGTACTCCTGAAGCGGCAGCGGCGGTAGATGCCGCTAGGCGACATGCCACAGGCCCGGCCCGAGGAGATCGACTCTCCCCGGACCGGGCCCGTCCCCCGCAACCCCCGTACGCGGTGGCTATGCGCGGGCGGCCATCAGGCGACCACCCGTCAGTCGGTGGCGATCGCGTTCAGCACATTCATCCGGCCCGCCCGGAACGCCGGGATCAGCGCGGCGAACAGGCCCACGAACGCCGACCCGATGAACACCCCGATGATCGTCGGCCAGGGGATGTCGAGGACGCCCAGGCCCTCCAGGGCGAGCAGCTTCTGCGCGGTCGCGCCCCAGCTCATCCCGAGCCCCAGGCCCAGCAGGGCACCGAAGAGGGCGATGACCACCGACTCCATGCGGATCATGCGGCGCAGCTGGCGGCGCGAGAGGCCGATCGCCCGCATGAGGCCGATCTCCCGGGTCCGCTCGACCACCGACAGGGCCAGGGTGTTGATGACACCGAGCACCGCCACGATGATCGCCAGGGCGAGGAGGCCGTAGACCATGTTCAGGAGCTGGCCGACCTGGTCCTTCAGCTCTTCCTTGTAGTCGGTCTGGTCGCGGACCTGGTACTGCGGATACGGCTCCATGGACTTCTTCAGGGCCGCGTACGCCTTCTTCTCCTGGCCCTCCTCGGCCTTGGCGAACATGATCACGTTCGGCGGGATCTTGTCCGCGGGCAGGTACTTCTCCATGGTCGCGATGCTCATGTAGTGCGCGCCCTGGTCGATGGCGGCGGCGTCGTCCGTGATGGCCGCCACCTTGAGCTTCGCCGTGTCGCCGCCCTTGAAGGCGACGGTGATGGAGTCGCCGAGGTGGACGCCGTACTTCTTGGCGTAGTCGGTACCGACGGACATGGCGTCCTCGCCGTAGGCGGCCGAGAGCGTGCCCTGCGTGGTCTCGCGGCGCAGGTCCTGGGCGTACGACGGGTCGGCGGCCGTGACCCCCCAGTCGTTGCTCTTGCCGTTCGGAGCGGTCAGCGTGGCGTCGATCTGCTTGTAGCGCGTGACGTGGTCCAGACCCGGCGTCTGCTGCATCGCCTTCTCGGCCTGCGGCACGATCCGCTGGTTGCCCTGGACGATGAAGTCCGCGCCGACCGACTTGTCGAGCTCGCTGGTGGCCGAGGCGACCATCGAGGAGCCGACCACCGACAGACAGGCGACCAGCGCCAGGCCGATCATCAGCGCCGCGCCCGTGGCACCCGTACGACGCGGGTTGCGCAGGGCGTTGCGCTCCGCCATGCGGCCCACCGGGCCGAAGGCCCGCAGCAGCACGGCGCTGATCACCCGCACGACCCCGCCCGCAAGGAGCGGACCGATAACAACAAAGCCGATCAGGGTCAGAACGATGCCCGCGCCCAGCACCAGCGAGCCGTCGGTCGCCTTCTTCGCGGTGGCCGCCGCGTACAGGGAGGCGGCGCCCGCGCCCGTGAGGACGAGCCCGACGAGGCCTCGCACCAGGCCCGCCTTGCCGTCGGCCGGCGTACCGGCGTCGCGCAGCGCGGCCATCGGGGAGACCTTACCGGCGCGGCGGGCCGGCACGTAGGCGGCCAGGACGGTGACGATGACGCCGAGCACGAGGCCCGCCACCGGGGTGGTCGCCTTCACCGTCAGGTCGGCGGTGGACAGGTTCATGCCCGCCATCGACATCAGCTTCATCAGGCCGACCGCGATGCCGACGCCCGCGCCGACGCCCAGGATCGAGCCGATGACGCCGAGGAAGGTCGCCTCGATCAGTACGGACCGGTTGACCTGCTTGCGGGACGAGCCGATCGCCCGCATCAGGCCGATCTCGCGGGTCCGCTGAGCGACCAGCATCGAGAACGTGTTGATGATCAGGAAGATGCCCACCAGGAACGCGATCCCGGCGAAGCCGAGCATGGCGTACTTGATGACGCTCATGAACTCGCCGACGCCCTCGCGGTTCTCGTCGGCCAGCTCCTTCTGCGTCTGGACCTTGTACGGCCCGTCGAGCGCCTGGGAGACGTCCTGCTTGAGCTGGGCGTGGGTCACGCCGGACTCCGCCGTGAGGTTGAACTGCGTGAACCGGCCGGTGGCGCCGAGCAGTTCGCGCTGTGCGGTGGCGGTGTCGAAGTAGACGACGGTGGCACCGGGGTTGGTCACCTTGAAGGTGGCGACGCCGACGATCTTCGCCTGGAAGTCACCGGTCTGCGCGATGGTGCGCAGCTCGTCGCCCATCTTCAGGTCGTGCTTGTCGGCGGTGTCGGCGTCGACCATCACCTCGGTCGGCCCGCGCGGGGCGTGCCCGGAGGTGATCTCCATCGAACGCAGTTCGTTCCTGGTCCAGTTGCCGGCGATGGTCGGAGCGCCGGTGGTGGAGCCCATGTTCTTGTTGTCGCTGTCGACGAGGGTCACGTTCATCGAACTGACCGCGCCCTCGGCGGACTTGACGCCTTCCACCTTCTGCACCTGCTCCAGCACGGAGGCGGGCAGCGACTCGGGCACGCCGTTCTGCGGCGTCTCGTCGCTCTTGGCGTCCTTCGGCGCGACCGTGACGTCGGACGAGGTGGCGGCGAAGAGCTTGTCGAACGTCGTGTTCATGGTGTCGGCGAACACCAGCGTGCCGCACACGAAGGCCACCGACAGCAGGACCGCGACCGCCGACAGGGCCATCCGACCCTTGTGCGCCAAGAAGTTGCGCATCGAGGTCTTCAGGACGGTCATGACGTACGCCCCCGGGCGTCGAAGTCCTTCATACGGTCGAGGACGGCGTCCGCGGTCGGCCGCTGCATCTCGTCGACGATCCGGCCGTCGGCGAGGTACAGCACACGGTCCGCGTACGAGGCGGCCACCGGGTCGTGCGTGACCATCACGATGGTCTGGCCGAGCTCGTCCACGGAGCGGCGCAGGAAGCCCAGCACCTCGGCGCCCGCACGGGAGTCCAGGTTTCCGGTCGGCTCGTCGCCGAAGATGATCTCGGGGCGGGCGGCCAGCGCGCGGGCCACGGCGACGCGCTGCTGCTGACCGCCGGAGAGCTGGTTCGGGCGGTGCTTGAGCCGTTCGGCGAGCCCGACGGTCTCCACGACCTGGTCCAGCCAGCCCTTGTTCGGCTTACGGCCCGCGATGTCCATCGGCAGCGTGATGTTCTCGATCGCGTTCAGCGTCGGCAGCAGGTTGAACGCCTGGAAGATGAAGCCGATCCGGTCCCGGCGCAGCTGCGTGAGCTTCTTGTCCTTGAGCCCGGTGATCTCGGTCTCGTCCAGGTAGATCTGACCGCTCGTCACGGTGTCGAGCCCGGCGAGGCAGTGCATCAGCGTGGACTTGCCAGACCCCGAGGGGCCCATGATCGCGGTGAACTGGCCCCGCGCGATGTCCACGTCGATCTGGTCCAGGGCGACGACGCGGGTCTCCCCGGAGCCGTACGCCTTGACGACCTGCCGCGCCCGCGCGGCAACGGCCGTACGCCCTCCAGTACCCCCGTGCCTGGGAATGGTCACAGCCGATGTCACGGTATGTCTCCTATGTCGGTCAGCGGATAGGTCGTGTTGGTCAGCGAATGATGCGTGAGAAGCGGTACGTCGATGAGTCTGGCGGCGGGAGGGGGTCCGGCGCGCTGGTGCCCAGCCCCGTCTTTCCCTGGGGAAAACCCCACCCCCCGCGGGTTCGGTACAGCGCCCCCGTCGGCGTAAAGCCAGGTTAAGGACGACCCCGTCCCCGTCTCGTCCTCCGCCGGCACGAACCCACCCCGAGCCCTAGTACGGAGGTACCCCTAGGGGCAGTCCACCCTCCGGTGGAGCGCGCCTCGGGGTTCTCTCCACCCTCGGACTCACCCAGGCTCCACCCTCCCGCGGCGTGAGGGGCAAGTGGGAAGCTGTGCACGGCGGATAGGTGTATGGGGAAGGAATCCGATCCTGTGGGCCGTACGAGACCTGCGATACGCGACACCGCACAGCGCACCGGAACCGACAGACGGGGAGCCGTCGTCGCGGCCCTCATGCTCACGATGGCGCTGGCGGCCCTCGACTCCACCATCATCTCCACCGCCGTACCGCAGATCGTCGGCGACCTCGGCGGCTTCTCCGTGTTCTCCTGGCTGTTCTCGGGCTACCTGCTCGCCGTGACCGTCACGCTGCCGGTATACGGCAAGCTCTCCGACACCTTCGGCCGCAAGCCGGTGCTGATCGCGGGCGCGGCGGTGTTCCTGCTGGGCTCCCTGCTCTGCGCCCTGGCCTGGAACATGGCCGCGCTCATCGCCTTCCGCATCGTGCAGGGCCTGGGCGGCGGTGCCCTCCAGGGCACGGTGCAGACGATCGCCGCCGACCTCTACCCGCTCAAGGAACGCCCCAAGATCCAGGCCAAGCTGTCCACCGTGTGGGCGACTTCGTCGGTCGCCGGTCCCGCACTGGGCGGAGTCCTCGCGGCGTACACCGACTGGCGGTGGATCTTCCTCGTCAACCTGCCGATCGGCGCGCTCGCCCTGTGGCTGATCGCGCGTCACCTGCACGAGCCCGTACGGGAGACGACCCCGCGTCCGCGCATCGACTGGGCGGGCGCCCTCGCCGTCTTCGCCTGCGGCGGCGTCCTGCTCACCGCGCTCGTGCAGGGAGGCGTCGCCTGGGACTGGCTGTCGGCCCCCTCGATCGCCCTGCTCGGTACGGGACTCGCCCTGGTCGCGGTCGTCGTCGCCGTCGAGCGGCGGGCCGCCGAGCCGATCATCCCCGGCTGGGTGTGGCGCCGGCGCACCATCGCCGCGGTGAACCTGGCGCTCGGCGCGCTGGGCCTGGTCATGGTCGCGCCCACGGTCTTCCTGCCCACCTACGCACAGGCCGTCCTGGGCCTGGCCCCCATCGCCGCCGGATTCGTGCTCTCCGTCTGGACCTTGAGCTGGCCGGTGTCGGCGGCACTCAGCCAGCACGTCTACCGGCGCATCGGCTTCCGCAACACCGCGATGCTGGGCATCGGCACGGCGACCCTCCTTCTGCTCGCCTTCCCCTTCCTCCCCTACCCGGGCGAGCCGTGGCAGCCGGCGCTCCTCATGCTGCTCCTCGGCGGCGCCCTCGGCCTGTTCCAACTCCCTCTGCTCATCGGCGTCCAGTCGACCGTCGACTGGGACGAACGCGGCACGACCACCGCGTCCGTCCTCTTCTGCCGCCAGACCGGACAGACCGTGGGCGCGGCCCTGTTCGGCGCGGTCGCCAACGGGGTGCTGGCCGCACGGCTCGGCGGCGCGGGCGACCTCGACTCGGTGACCCGCGCCCTGGACTCGGGCGCCCCCGCCGAACACCTGCGCCACGCGGTCGCCGACGCCGTCCACGCCGTCTACCTGGGCGCGGCCTGCGCCGCCGCACTCTCCTTCCTGGTCGTGCTGTTCGTCGCACCACGCCGCTTCCCGGTGCTGAAGAACACCGGGGAGTGAGGGCACCCCCGCTCAAGGAGGCTCACTTGGCGCCGCCTGGCCATCGGCCCCCGCTGCCGGGCGTTCACCGAATCCGGCGTTGACCGGGCCTGTCGCGGTGCCCCGGTCATCGCCGACGGCGGCTACCGGGGCACCGGTTTGCTCATCCCGCACCGCAGACGGCGAGGCCAACAGCACCTGAGTGCCGAGCAGGAGGCCGAGAACAAGATTCACCGCAAAGCACGCGCCCGCGTCGAGCACGCCCTGTCCCGACTGAAGAACTGGAAGATCCTGCGGGACTGCCGGCCCAAGGACAACGGCGTCCAGCAGGCCACGCTCGGCATCGCGCCCATGGCGCTTGCGCCTGGAGCGGAGCCGCCCTCTCGCCCGAATGCGAGACCGCGGTCGTGGCCGAGGAAATCGCCCGACGTGGTAAGAAATGCCCCACTAGGCGTTGTCTCCTGCTGAACGCCGGACCGCCCGCGCCACCGGCCGGCGACGCGATGGGGGTGCCCCCGCGTGAGCGCATTCGAGCGTGGGGGAGTCGGCAACCGACGACAACGCCGCAGATGGGCGTGCCAAGCCGCGCGTCTGCGGCATGATCCGCCGGACAGGCCCTAGAAGCACCCCTGCCCACGGCGGTCCGTGACGCCGGTTCAGCTCAAGCGGCCCCAACGCGCGGGCCAAAAAACCTGAGTTAACGGGGGTAACACCCGAGGTCAGCGTAGTAAGCGCATACCGACTGGCCAGTTTGGGGAAAACCCTGTCACGCCCCGGTTACGTGCGGGTAGCGTGCGTGACTCACTCACCCCCCCACCTCCCTGCGGTCCGCCGCCACGGACCCGAGCCACGCAAGGAGAACCGGGATGTCCTACGACCCGTTCGCGCCGTACCCCGCTCCACCGCCCGACCCCTCCCCGCCATATCCCTCCCCGCCGTACCCCGCTCCACCGCACGACTCCTCCCCGCCCTACCTCACCTACCCCTGGGCGCCCCGGCCGCCCGAGCCCGAGCCCGAGCGGCGCCGGCAGCCACGCCGTGCCCCGCTCGGGCACCACCGCGACCTGCGGATCCTGCGCACCGCCTACCGCTGGCAGCGGCGCACGGCCACGCTCACCGCACTCGGCTACTTCACCCTCTTCCTCATCCTGTCCGCGTTCGCGCCGTCGCTGATGACGAGCACGGTGTCCGGCGGGCTGTCGACCGGGCTGCTGCTCGGGCTGCTTCAAGTGCCGGTCACCTGCCTGGCGATCTGGCTGTACGAGTACACGGCGCGCCGGCGCGTCGACCCGATCGCGGACCGGATCCGCAAACACGCCGAACTGGACGCGAGGCGGGAGGCGACGCGATGACGGGGTTCAGCAGTTCAGCGCAGACCATGTCGCTGGTGGCGTTCACGACGGTGGCCACGGTCACGCTCCTGCTGTGCGTGATGACCGGCCCCGACCGTGACGACCTTGACGAGTTCTACACGGGGTACGGAACGCTGTCGCCGATGCGCAACGGCCTGGCCATCGCCGGGGACTACATCTCCGCGGCGACCGTGCTCGGCACGGGCGGGGTGATCGCGCTGGCCGGCTACGACGGCGTCGTACTGGCCCTGAGCGGCGCCCTCTCCCTCATGCTGCTGATGTTCCTGCTGGCCGAACCGCTGCGCAACGCGGGCCGGTTCACCATGGGAGACGCGCTCGCGCGAAGAATGCCGGGCCGCGCGGTCCGCATCACCGCGTGCGCGGTGACGCTGATAGCTCTGATGCCGATGATGCTGGTCCAACTGGCCGGTACGGGCGACCTCCTGGCCTTCCTCCTCGGCTTCTCCAGCGACGCCCTCAAGACCGGGTGCATCATCGGGCTCGGCGCGCTGATGATCAGTTACGCGGCGATCGGCGGCATGAAGGGCACCGCCCTCATCCAGATCCTGAAGATCGTGATGCTGCTCGGATCGGGCGCCGTGATCGCCGTACTCATCCTGAACCGCTTCGACTGGAACCCGGGCGCGCTGCTCGACGCGGCGGCGGAGAACAGCGGCGTGGGAGGGGCCTTCCTCCAGTCGGGCCTGCAGTTCGCGGACGGCCCCAACCCCCGCCTGGACATGATCAGTTCACAACTGACCGTCGTCCTCGGCGTGGCCTGCCTCCCCCACGTCACCATGCGCATGTACACGGCGGGCAGTGCCCGGCAGGTGCGCCGCTCGATGTCCTGGGCGGTGTGGTGCGTGGCGGTGTTCGTACTGGTCATCACCGTCGTCGGGTTCGGCGCGACGGCGCTGATCGGGCGCGCGGAGATCGCGGGCGCCGACCCGCAGGGCAACACGGCGTATCTGCTGGGCTCGCGCGCGGCGTTCGGCCCGTCCGTCTCCACGCCCGAGACCCTCCTGTTCACCACGGTCACCACGGCACTGTTCCTGACGCTCCTCGCCTCGGTCGCCGGGATGATCCTGGCCTGCGCCAACTCCCTGGCCCACGACGTGTTCGCGCACGGCGGGCTACTGCGCCGCCGCGCCGGCGCCGAACTGTCGCCGCGCCGCGAGATGCTCCTGGCCCGCGCCTCCGCCCTGGCGGTCGGCGCAACGGCCATCCTCCTGGCCACCCACGTCCAGCACCGCAGCCTGCAACCCCTGGTCACCCTCTCCTTCTGCCTGGGCGCCTCCGCGATAGCGCCCGCACTGGTCTACAGCCTCTTCTGGCGCCGCTACACCCGCACCGGCCTCCTGGCCACCCTCATCGGCGGCACCCTCACGGTCCTGTTGCTGATGCCGGGCACGAATCTCGTCTCCGGCTCCCCCATCTCCGCCTTCCCCGACGCCGACTTCAACTGGTTCCCCTTCACCACCACAGGCCTCGTCTCCATCCCACTGGGCTTCGCCTACGGCTGGCTGGGGACGGTGGCATCCGGGAGGAAGAAGGCGGAGGAGCAGAGGAGGCAGTACGAGGCGGTGGAGGGGTGGATTCTGGCGGGGGCGGTGAGGAAGGAGGACTGAGGGAGACGGGGACGCGAGCGGCATTACGGCACCTCCCAACCACCCGAGACGGGTGGGCGGGCGGGAAACCCGCCGCGGAGCGGCGAAGAGAGGCCCGCGGAGCGGGCGGAGAAACGCCGCGGAGCGGCGAAGCAAGGCGCCCGCGGAGCGGCGAGGAGGCGCAGGCGCCCGCGGAGCGGGCGGAACAGGCGCCGCGGAGCGGCAAGGCACGCCCGGTCACTACTCCGCAGGAGCCCGCCCCGTCAGCGTCGTAAGACTCGACCGTACGTGGTCCATATGGGCCCGTACGTCATCCCACCGCTCCCCGTGCTCACGCAGCACCCGCTCGGTCTCCCGCGCGATCCGGTCCTCCCGCACCCGCGCCTCCGCGAGCACCTCCCCGGCACGCGCCACGGCATCCTCCTGCTGCTGCCGAGCGGCCTCCTCGGCCTCGGTGAAGGCCCGCTTGGCATCGGACAGCGCGGCCTCCGCGCGCGCGACGCGTTCGAGGTGGTGTGCGTCGAGCGCGGCCTCCCGCTCGGCGGCCTCGCGCTCGGCCTCCGCCCAGCGCTCGGCGAACTCCTTCTCCTGCTCGGCGAGCAGCCCTTCCGTGCGCTGCCGCATCTCACGCAGCGCGGCGAGCGCCTCACCGCGGTTCTCCTTGATGTCGCGGCGGGCGGAGATGCGCATCTCGTCGGCCTCGGCGCGGGCGGCGAGGAGCCGCTGCCGGGTGCGTTCCTCGGCGTCGGCGCGCACCTCGTCGGCGTACGCCTGCGCCGCCTCGCGCGCCGCGCGCCCCGCCGCCTCGGCCTCGTCGACGACGCGCTGGGCCTCACGGCGCGCGGTGTCGCGTACGGCCGCGGCCTCCTCCTCGCCGAGTTCGAAGATCCGCCGGGCCCGTTCCCCAAGCGTCTCGTACGTCTGCGGGGCGAGCTGTGCCACGACGTCCCGCAGCCGCTGTGCCTCCGCGTCCATCTCCTTGGCCAGCACGGTCAGCCGGGCGGCCCGCTCCCAGGCGGCGTCGCGGTCCCGCGAGAGCGCCGCGGCGTACGCGTCGACCTGCTCGGGACGGTAACCACGCCCCCGTACGGCCATGAAGCCGTGCGGCGATACCGGTGCGCTGCTCATCCTTGGACCCCTCTCCGCTGCCACAACCGAACGGCGAACCGACGCTGCCGAAATGAAGATTTCGCGCATATCTTGATCGATCACACGGAAGTGTTCATAACGCGACACTCCGCCCACCCATTCGGCGTGGAATGAGTCATTTGGCGTCGGAGTTCCCTGATAGGGCGTCAGGGAACGGTGTGATGACCACACGAACGAGGCGCCCGACCCATCCCACAGGTCGAGCGCCTCGTCGGTACGTGCCTAAGTCCGCGGCCTTACAACAGGCCGTCCCACATCTGCTCCAGCAGCACCGACCACCAGCTCTCCGGCGAGCCGAGCGCCGCCGGGTCCAGGGAGGCGAGCTGGGCCTGGAAGTCGACAGTCCAGCGGCCCGCCTGCTCCTGGTTGAGCCCGAAGCGCAGCCGCCACATACGGCCGAGAAGCGCGAGGCAGCGCGCGAACTCGGGCAGCCCGGTGTTCACGAACTGCGGCGGTACGGGGGCTCCCCCCGGACCGGCCTCCACAGGCACCGCGACGATGTTCGCCGTGCCGTACTGGACACAGATCGCCTTGCCGAAGTCGCTGCCCATGACGAGGTACGAGCCCGCGTCCGAGGCCGGCTGCACCCCGCGCTCCTGCGCCAGCTCGGCGAGCGTCGGCACCGGACGGCCCGGCTGGGCCTGCGCCCAGAAGAACGGGCCCATGTCGACCGGAAGTCCGGCCACCACCAGCGTGTGCGCCACGACGTTCGGCACGCCCTGACGGGAGACCGCCGCCTGGTCGAACCGGAACACCCCCGGCCCGAACGCCGCCGCCAGCTCCTGCCCGACCGCCTCCGGCGGGATCGGCGGCGCGGGCTGCACCGGCGGGATCGGCGCCCGCACCGGCGCCGGGCGCGCCGGCCCGTCCGCCACCTGGTGCAACTCGCCTTGGTGCGCGAGCAGCTGATGCATGCCCTGCTGACGGCTCGCGTGATCCGTGCCGTACGGCGCGATGCTCGTGATCCGCGCCTGCGGCCACGTCTCCCGGATCATCCGCGCGCAGTACGCACCCGGCAGCTCACACGACTCCAACTCCGTGTGCAGCTCCAGCACTTGCTGCGGCGGCACGTTCATCGCCCGCAACTCGTGCAGCATCTGCCACTCCGGGTGCGGCGTACCCGGCGCGGAACGCCGGATCAGCTGCTGCTCGGAACCGTCCTGCGCGCGAAACCGCAGTACGGCCTGATAGCCGGGGCCGACGGTCGGCTGCCCCGCCTGCGGATAGCCGTACGCCGGCGGCTGCTGACCGGGCGGCATCGGCTGACCCGGCAGGGGCTGTCCGGGCAACGGCTGGGGAGCGCCCGGTGGCATACCGGGGGCTTGCGGGGGCGGCGGCACGCCGGGGCCACCGACCGCAGGCCCGGCCAGCATCGTCGCCGCATGGTGAACACCACCCGGAGGCGTACCCCCCGGAGGCTGCGGCGCACCAGGCGCACCAGGCGCACCGGGAGCGCCGGGGGCACCCGGCGGCTGCGGCGCACCAGGACCACCCACCGCAGGCCCGGCCAGCATCGTCGCGGCATGGTGAACACCACCCGGAGGCGTACCCCCCGGAGGCTGCGGCGCACCAGGCGCGGCAGGCTGCCCCGGACCACCCGGCGCACCGGGAACACCAGGAGCACCCGGCGGCTGCGGCGCACCAGGACCACCCACCGCAGGCCCGGCCAGCATCGTCGCCGCATGGTGAACACCACCCGGAGGCGTACCCCCCGGAGGCTGCGGCACACCAGGCGCGGCAGGCTGCCCCGGACCACCCGGCGCACCGGGAACACCAGGAGCACCCGGCGGCTGCGGCGCACCAAGACCACCCACCGCAGGCCCGGCCAGCATCGTCGCCGCATGGTGAACACCACCCGGAGGCGTACCCCCCGGAGGCTGCGGCGCACCCGCAGGGCCCGCAAGCCCCTCGGCCCCCTCAGGACCGAGCTGCGACACGAGCTGCGTCGGCACGTACCCGCCCGCAGGGGTGCCCGGAGCACCGGGCCCGGATGCCGGAGGCGGCGTGCTCCCCGGCCGCGCGCCCGGTACACCGGGGGCGCTCGGCGGAGGCGGCGTGCTCGCTCCACCACCACGCGCCCCGCGCGGCGGCGCCTGCGCCTTGCTGGTCGCGGCGTCGGCGATGTCACCGGCGTTGGGAGCCAGCGGGCGCGAGGGCGCGGCGGGCGGAGGCGTGCCAGGGGCGCCCGGGGGCTGCGGTGCGCCGGGCGGCGGCGTACTCGGGACTCCGCCCGGACCCTGCGGGAACCCATACGCGGGCGCGCCCGGAGGAGGCGTGCCCTGCGGACCACCCTGAACCGGCGCGCCGGGCGGCGGCGTACTACCGGGAACGGCCGAACCCTGCGGCACACCAGGCGGCGGCGTACCCGGGACTCCGCCCTGCCCCTGCGCGGGGCCGGACGCCGGCGGCGAGTTGGGGTCGTCGACCGCGGGTGCCAGCGCCGTGCGCGGGAGTTGGCTGCCCCCGGCCATCAGGGCGGTCTTGGCGTCCGGAGTCGCGACGGGCGGCGGGGTGTCGGCGTCGCCGACATCGGTCAGCTGCGGCGCGAACACGGTCGCCGGCAGCGGTACGGAACGGTCGTCACCGGCATCGGCGTTCGTGTCGGTCCCCGCCCATGGGGTTGCCGCGGAGGGCGCACCCGGCGTCACGGCGTCCTGCGGACCCGAGCCCGGCCCGTCGGCGGTCGCGGCCGCGGGCCACGGCGTGCCCCCACCGGGCGCGGAAGGCACACCCGGAGCGGAAGGCGCCCCGTGCGCACCCGGAGCCGAACCACCGCCCACGGAGGCCCCATTGGCGGACCCACCGCCCAAGGACGCATCCCCGGCAGCAACGGCAGGACGACCCCCCGCCCCATCGGACCCACTGGCCCCACCGGACGCACCGGCCCGCCGATCCGGAATCCCCAGCTTGTCCGCGGCGTCCTGCAGCCACTCCGGAGGAGTCAACAGGAACGACGTCTGGTTCAGGTCGACACGGGCAGGAGGCGCCGGCGCCGGTTCCTGGGACGCGTTCTGAACCCCGTAGTCCTCCTCGTACCGGCGAATCACCTCGCCCACCGGCAGCCCGGGCCACAGCGTGGCCTCACCGCTGTCCCGCGCGATGACGAGCCGCTGCGCGCCCCCGTCGGAACGCGGCCCGTCGACACGGTCCTCGGCCCACACCACGAATCCGAGTTCGAACTCCCGTACCCGCACCTCACGATGCTGGTACGAGGCCACATCCCCGTTGATCCACTCTTCCGCGCGCTCCTGCGCCTGCGCGAAGGTCACCATCGGAAGCTCACTCCCCCACGGAAGACGCCGACGGCGCCGAAGACGCCGACGGCACTGAAGAGACGGGTACGGCGCGCGCGAAACCGCCGTCCACCATAAGGTTCGCCACCGTCTCCAACTCGGGCGGATTGCCGGCGAGTCGGGACAGGAACTGGTCGAAGTCGTCGCCGCAGGGCAGCAGCAGCCGCTGTACGCGCTCGGCCGGCGCCCATGCGTCCTGGTCGCGGGCATCGTCGTACGCGCAGAACCAGACCGAACCGAGCGCGTCGCCCTTCACCTTCACGGCCAGCAGACCACCCTGCACAAAACCAACACCCAAGTAGTCCTTGGTCAGATGGTCGCGCAGACACTTGTTGACATAAACCAGGTCATTGACGGCGGCCTCGTCGCGCACCGTGAAGAACGGCTGGTCCACCAGCAGACCCAGCTCGGCATCGAGCGCGGCGCCGACGGGCGCACACCCGCCCGCCGCCTTCAGGAACGACCGATAGGCGCCCGGCAGCCGGTAGCCGAGATCTTCCTCGACTCCCAGCACCTGATGCTCGGTCACCGCGAGCGACGTCTTCGGCAGCCCGAAGTGCGCGGGCCGCGTCTCCTGCAACGGCCGCGTACCCCGCTTGTTCTGGTCCACGGCCGCCGTCGCGATACCGCCGTGATGCCGCAGCAACGCCTTGACCTCGACGGGAACCAACTCGAGCCGCCGGGTGCCCGGCACGTGGTGCCAGGTCCAGCCGTGCGGAGTGGCCACCGACGGGATCGTGTCCCACAGCTCGTGACCGGTGGCGGCCAGCGCGGCGTTCGCGGAGACGTAGTCCGTCAGCCGCAACTCGTCGACGCCGAAACCCTCCGGGGGCTCGGCGATCTCCGCGGCGGCACGCGCGTAGAGCGAGAAGTCGGGGTAGCCGCGCTCGTCCACCCGTACACCTCTGGGGTGACGGGAGGCCCGGACCGGGTCCGGGAAATGCACGACCTGCCCTGCGTAGGCCGCGTTCGGCGGCGCGGCTTGCTGCCCGAGCCGACCTGTCGTCATGGCGGTTGCCCCCTGCGGCGTTCTCAAGAGCGGTATGGACCGTGGATGTCGACAGCCTATGCGGTTGTACGACACCGGTCACCGGGCCTCCGGTTCCGTGACCTGCCGTCACCCCGCCGTGACCGTACGACAAAGACCGGGCGTGTCGCGCCGCCCCAGCTTCCGCACCCGCCACGGCATTTGGCAGTCTGTCTCCGCACCGGGGGATGCATGAGAGGGAAAAACGATCATGAACGCGACGCATACGAGCACGTCCGGGGATCCTCGGGTCGGCTGGAGCAGCGCCGAGGGTCCCCAGGCACCCACCCTCCTGCACCGCCGCGACGGAATACTTCCCACCGTCGCCGCCGCCCTCTCCGTACGCGGCGCGACCCTCACCGGCACGGCGGCGCGCGGCGACCAGCCGCCCGCCCTGCACCCCCTCGTCCAGGACTTCCTCGACACTCTCACCAGCGCGCAGCGCGACCGTTTCACCGGCCGCTGCGCCGAGGCGATCCTCATCTCGCGCCACATCGCCGCCGTCGACGCGGCCCGCAGCAAGCGCGCCGCGCGCAAGCCGATGACGAACGGCGAGGCCCGCAGAGCCCTCAAGCAGGCCAAACTCACCGCCCGCCGCATCCGCGAGGACGGCGACCCGCTGCACGGCAGCTTCGCCGCGCCCTGCCGCTCCTGCACGGCGCTCAGCGAACACTTCGGCGTGAGCATCGTCGACCCGTCAGCGCCGGACGCCTGAACTCCACCACCCCCCGCATACGTACGTACGACGGCGCCCACCCGCGCCGATGTCCCTAACCCTCGACGAACCAAGGGCAGATGCACGCCGACCGCTCCTCCACCACACGCTTCTCCGTCTCCGTGGACGCCGCGCTGCGCTCCGCGGGGTGGCAGCCCGGGCGCTGGGACATAAAGCAGGCCGAGTACTGGGCCGACGCGCTGCGCGGACACGTGTCGCCTGCCGGGCATCGGCATGCCGTGTTTCCGGCGGCCGTGGAAGCGTGGGCGGAGTTCGGGGGCCTGCGCGTCACCGCGCCCGGGCCCGGGCGGCAGCTTGCCCCTTCCACCCTCCACCTCGACCCCCTGCACGGCCTGCACATGGCCCGTACCCTCGGCGACCTCGGCCGCGCGCTGGACACGGAGATCTGCCCCCTCGGCGAGGAGGCCGATAGCCGGGCACTCCTCGCCGTCGACGTGGAGGGCCGCGTCTACACCCTCGACCACACCGGCGACTGGTACCTAGGCCCCACCCTCGACACAGCCCTCACCACCCTCCTCTCCGGCATCCCCCCCATCCGCCTCACCGCCGCCTGACCCCCAGCCCTTCCTTCGCCCCCGCCGCGCCTACCCATCCCATACCTGAGGGCTGCCGCCCCCAGACCCCCGCATCGGCCTCAAACTCCCCCAGAGGGGGTACCCCCAGACGGGCTGAAAACCGGGATCACCGCCGACACCCGAAACCCCCCCACATCCGTGGGCCCGGACACAAACACACCCCCCAGCGCAGCCACCCGCTCCTTCATCCCCAGCAACCCATTCCCCCCACTGGGCAACCGCACGGCCGCCCCCACCCCCACCTCAGGCGGACACCCGTTCTCCACCTGCATCGCGATCTCCGACACCCGATGGGCGAGCCGCACATGCGTCTTCGCCCCCGCCGCATGCTTGTGGACATTGGTCAGCGCCTCCTGGACGACGCGATACGCGGTCTGCTCGACCTCCGCCGCGTACACCCGCACATCGCCCTCCACCGACAGCTCCACGACCATTCCCGCAGCCGCCGACTGCCCGACAAGCTCGTCCAGCTCGGCGAGGGACGGCCCGTCCGCGGGCCCGTGCGCAGACCCGTTCGCAGGCCGGTCCGCAGGATCGTCCGCCGCCCGCGACGCCGCCGCGGCGGCCGCCGCCCCCACCGCCGCCAGCGGGACCGCCGGCACCGGCTGCGCCTGAGCCCGCAGACCGTCCCCCGTACGCAGCACCCCGAGCATCTCGCGCAACTCGGTCAGCGCCTGCCGCCCCATGTCTCCCACGAGCGCCGCGTTCTTCACGGCCTTCTCGGGATCCTTCCGGGCAACGGCCTGCAAGGCAGCCGCGTGCACCACCATCAACGACACCCGATGCGCGACCACGTCGTGCATCTCACGAGCGATCCGCGTCCGCTCCTCGTTGCGCGCCCACTCCGCCCGCTCCTCGGCCCGCTCCGCGAGCAGCTGCAGCTCCCGCTCCAGCGAATCGGCCCGCTCCCGCAAGCTCTCCATCAGCCGCCGCCGCGCGCCCACGTACAACCCGAGCAGTACGGGCGGAGCCGTCATCCCGATAGCGGTCGTAATGGAAAGGAAGGGGACGAACCAGTCCCCCATCGTCACATCGCCCCGCACCACACCCTGGTGCGCCCGCACGAACGTCACGATGAGCGTCCCGGCGAAGGACATCCCCGCCAGCGCCCCGATGATCCGCCGCGGCAGCTCGGACGCGGCGAGGGTGTACAGCCCGACGAGCCCCATGAGGAACCCCATCTGGGCGGGCGTGATGGCGATGGACACGAGCACGACCGCGATCGGCCACTTGCGTCGCAGCAACAACACGGCTCCGGCGACAAGACCGAACCCCACCCCCACCGGAACGGGCAACCCCGCATCGTGGGCGAACCGGATCCCCTCACCCGCGCACTCGGCCGCCGACGCCAGCGCCAGGCTCGCGTCGAGCACCGCACTACGCCACCTGACCCACCACCACGGCCCGGTACCGGCCTCGGTGTGCTCTTCCCCCGTCGTGGTCATGCCCCCAGCCTACGGTCGCCACCCGTCCCTTTCCGGTGAGTTTCGGCTACTGGCCTACACCACACCCCGCAATCGAACAGAAGCGAAACCTGCCGGTATCCCTCGAACTGCTGAATCGATCACCGTTCGACCCCGGAATTCCACATTCCGCACAGACGGTATGCCCATGGCACACACACATGGCAAGTACGCCGATTTCGAGGGGCTGCGGGAACGGGCGGTAGCGCTCCGGCGGGCAGGACTCAGCCGCCCCAGATCCGCGACCGCCTCCACGTCGACAACAACGACATCCTCAACCGACTCCTGGAAGGCGAGCCGCCCCCGGACCGCCGACGTAACAGCCGCCGAAAAGTTCTGGGCGAAGCACATCGGCATCAAGACGGCCCATCTCCGCAAGACCACGCTCAAGAAGCACAACCCGAGCACGAACCGCAAGAACACCGACGAGAGCTACTACGGCTGCCTCCGCATCGACGTGCGAGGTGGAGCTGACTTGTACCGTCGCATCGAAGGCTGGTGGTCTGGCATCGTGGTGGAGGCCGAGCGGCGAACCGCGTAGGCTGCTCTCCGTAATCCCCCGTGGTGTAATCGGCAACACGCGTCGCTTTGGACGATGTATTTCAGGTTCGAGTCCTGGCGGGGGAGCCATGCTCGGTTCGGGTCCTGACGGCAATGTCAGGACCCGCTCTCATCTCCCCCCTGAAACCCCCCGGTATCCTGCGGATGTCCACACCCCAGCCATCCGAAGCCGAAGGGCATCCCCGTGAGCGCCAACCGCCCGGCAGCCGTCGTCGTCCTCGCAGCGGGTGAGGGCACCCGTATGAAGTCGGCCACACCGAAGGTCCTGCACGACATCTGTGGCCGTTCCCTCGTCGGCCATGTACTCGCCGCCGCGCGCGAGTTGGAGCCCGAGAACCTGGTCGTCGTCGTGGGCCACGCCCGCGAGAAGGTCACCGCGCATCTCGCCGAGATCGACCCCGGAGTGCGTACGGCCGTGCAGGCCGAGCAGAACGGCACCGGGCACGCCGTGCGGATGGCCCTGGAGGAGCTGGGCGAGCAGACCGACGGCACCGTCGTCGTGGTCTGCGGCGACACCCCGCTCCTCAGCGGCGAGACCCTGCGGACGCTCGCCGCGACGCACAGCGCGGACGGCAACGCCGTCACCGTGCTCACCGCCGAGGTCCCCGACGCCACCGGCTACGGCCGCATCGTGCGGGACGGGGCGAGCGGCGCCGTCACGGCGATCGTCGAGCACAAGGACGCCAGCGACTCGCAGCGTGCCATCCGCGAGATCAACTCCGGGGTCTTCGCCTTCGACGGGCAGCTCCTCGCGGACGCGCTCGGCAAGGTGCGTACGGACAACAGCCAGGGCGAGGAGTACCTGACCGACGTCCTCGGGATCCTGCGCGAGGCGGGGCACCGCGTCGGCGCGGCCGTCGCCGCCGACCATCACGAGATCGCCGGCATCAACAACCGCGTCCAGCTCGCCGAGGCCCGCCGGATCCTGAACGACCGGCTGCTCACGCGGGCCATGCTCGCCGGGGTGACCGTCATCGACCCGGCCACCACCTGGGTCGACGTCACCGTCACCTTCGAGCAGGACGCGATCGTGCACCCGGGGACGCAGCTCCAGGGCGCGACGCACATCGCGGAGGGCGCCGAGGTCGGCCCCAACTCCCGCCTCAAGGACACGAAGGTCGGCTCCGGCGCCCGCGTCGACAACACCGTCGCCGACAACGCCGAGGTCGGCCCGCAGGCCACCGTCGGCCCGTACGCCTACCTCCGCCCCGGTACGTGCCTCGGGCTGAAGGCCAAGGTCGGTACGTACGTCGAGCTGAAGAACGCGAAGATCGGCGACGGGACCAAGGTTCCCCATCTCTCGTACGTCGGTGACGCGACGATCGGCGAGTACACCAACATCGGTGCCGCCAGTGTCTTCGTGAACTACGACGGACAGGACAAACACCACACCACGATCGGGTCGCACTGCCGTACCGGTGCGGACAACATGTTTGTGGCTCCTGTCACGGTCGGGGACGGCGCGTACACCGCGGCGGGCTCGGTCATCACCAAGGACGTACCGCCCGGTTCGCTGGCCGTAGCCCGTGGCCAGCAGCGGAATATCGAGGGTTGGGTGGCCCGCAAGCGTCCGGGGAGCGCGGCCGCGAAGGCGGCGGAGGCGGCTTCCCGGGAGCCGGAGGGCGAAGGCTGACCGGAAACGGGCACGTCTGACACGGCGTACCGTGATAAGTGCACATCGCACCGTGCACCCGCACCCCAGCTGAGACGACCTTTCACGCCCAGTGGAGATGTCGGCTCAACGCCCAGCTGAGACACCTCTGAGGAGACAGTGCTGTGACCGGGATCAAGACGACCGGCAAGAAGAAGATGATGTTCTTCTCCGGCCGCGCCCACCCCGAACTTGCCGAGGAGGTCGCCCACCAGCTGGGTGTCGGGGTCGTCCCGACGAAGGCCTTCGACTTCGCCAATGGCGAGATCTACATCCGCTACCAGGAGTCCGCGCGCGGCGCCGACTGCTTCCTGATGCAGAGCCACACGGCTCCCATCAACAAGTGGATCATGGAGCAGCTGATCATGATCGACGCTCTGAAGCGGGCTTCGGCGCGGAGCATCACCGTGATCGTGCCCTTCTACGGTTACGCGCGGCAGGACAAGAAGCACCGCGGACGTGAACCGATCTCGGCGCGTCTGATCGCCGACCTGATGAAGACGGCGGGTGCGGACCGCATCCTCACGGTCGACCTGCACACCGACCAGATCCAGGGCTTCTTCGACGGCCCGGTCGACCACCTCTTCGCCCTGCCGATCCTCGCGGACTACGTGGGCGCGAAGGTCGACCGCGACAAGCTGACCGTCGTCTCCCCCGACGCCGGCCGGGTGCGCGTGGCCGACCGCTGGTGCGACCGCCTCGACGCCCCGCTGGCGATCGTGCACAAGCGCCGCGACAAGGACGTCGCCAACCAGGTCACCGTCCACGAGGTCGTCGGTGACGTGAAGGGCCGTGTGTGTGTCCTGGTCGACGACATGATCGACACCGGTGGCACGATCTGCGCCGCCGCGGACGCGCTGTTCGCGCACGGTGCGGAGGACGTCATCGTGACGGCGACGCACGGTGTGCTCTCCGGCCCCGCGGCCGACCGTCTGAAGAACTCCCAGGTGAGCGAGTTCGTCCTCACGGACACCCTGCCCACGCCGGGTGAGCTGGAGCTCGACAAGATCAAGGTGCTGTCGATCGCGCCGACGATCGCGAACGCGGTCCGTGAGGTCTTCGAGGACGGTTCGGTGACGAGCCTGTTCGAGGAGCAGTAGACCTCGGTCTACTGCGATCCCCTAGATCGATTTCTGGTACGGCCTTCCCGCCCAGTAAGCTGTCACAGTTGCTCGGCGAGGGAGGCCGTACCGCTTGAAAAGGCGTACGGCGGTCCGTTATCGACGCGCTCTTCGTAGCAGGCCGATGGTTTTGGCCGGGTGACCACCTTCCCCAGCTATCTACGAGGAGTGAACATGTCCGAGGTCAAGCTCGTCGCCGAGACCCGTACCGAGTTCGGCAAGGGCGCCGCCCGCCGCATCCGCCGTGAGAACAAGGTTCCCGGCGTTGTCTACGGCCACGGTGCCGACCCGGTCCACATCGCGCTGCCGGGCCACGAGCTGCTGCTCGCCCTGCGCACCTCGAACGTCCTGCTCTCCCTGGACATCGAGGGCAAGACCGAGCTGGCGATCCCGAAGGCCGTCCAGCGTGACGCGATCAAGGGCTTCCTCGAGCACGTCGACCTGCTCCTCGTGAAGCGCGGCGAGAAGGTCACCGTCGAGATCCCGGTCCACGCCCAGGGCGAGCTGGCCGCCGGCGGCAACCTGCTGGAGCACGTGCTCAACACCCTGACGGTCGAGGCCGAGGCCACCCACATCCCGGAGTCGGTCACCGTCTCCGTCGAGGGCCTGGAGGCCGGTGCCTCCGTCCTCGCCAAGGACATCACCCTCCCGAACGGCACCACGCTGGCGATCGACGAGGACGCGGTCGTCCTGCAGGTCCTGGCCGCCCAGGCCGAGGAGCCCGCCGCCGAGGGCGAGGGTGAGGGCGAAGTGGCCGCCGAGGCCTGATTCCCCCCGGAATCTTCATCTGTGTCAGCCGCCGCTCCCACCAGGAGCGGCGGCTGGCGCGTATCAAGGACATATGGGAGACACGGACGTGACGACCGATGCCAACGCGCCCTGGCTGATCGTGGGCCTGGGCAACCCCGGCCCCGACTACGCCATGAACCGGCACAACGTGGGCTTCATGGTGGCCGACCTGCTGGCGGAGCGGATCGGCGGGAAGTTCAAGCGCGCCGGCAAGGCGCAGGCGCAGGTGATCGAGGGGCGCATCGGTCCGCCCGGTCCGGCGAACCGCCGGGTGATCCTGGCCAAGCCGATGTCGTACATGAACCTGTCCGGGGGCCCGGTGAACGCGCTGCGGGACTTCTACAAGGTGCCGGTGGCGAACATCGTGGCCGTCCACGACGAGCTGGACATCGACTACGGCGTCCTGCGCCTCAAGCTCGGCGGCGGCGACAACGGCCACAACGGGCTGAAGTCCATGACGAAGGCGATGGGCCCGGACTACCACCGGGTGCGGTTCGGCATCGGACGTCCTCCAGGCCGTCAGCAGGTCGCCGATTTCGTCCTGAAGGACTTCTCGTCGACCGAGCGCAAGGAGCTCGGCTACTTCGTGGACCGGGCGGCGGACGCCGTGGAGAGCCTGGTCATCGAGGGCCTGGAGCGGGCGCAGTCGACGTACAACTCGTGACCTCCGTCAGCTCGGAGTCGTGACTCCCGCCGAACTCGTGGCTCCCGTGGCCTGGAGCGCCTCGTTGAGGTACGCGTGTTCCTCAAGGGCGTCGGGGTAGGCCGCGATCCAGCGCCCGGCGTAGTCCTGGAGGGCCGTGTGATGGGGTGCTGAGGGGGCGTATTCGGCGAGGCGCCTGATGACGCGCCAGGCCTCCTCGCCGTCCCCGTGCTGCTGGAGCCAGTCCAGTGCCTGCTGGACCGTGCCCCGGTCCGGTGCCTCGAGCTGCCGTTTCTGGAAGAGCAGCGGGGCGATGACGAAGGACGCCTCCTGGGTCGTGCGGTGCTCTTCCCTCAGCCAGGCCTCGCCGTAGCCGATGGCGCGTTCGGCGTACTTCGGTGGGAGGTTGCGCAGCTTGAGCAGCTGGCGCAGGACGAAACTGGCGTCCGCCGTGCGGCCGAGTTCCCTGAGCCAGCGCAGTGCCCGCCGGATCGCGGGGTCGTGCGGGGCTTCGGCCTCCCTGAGCCGGTGCAGGAGCCGGTTGAGGACGAAGGATTCGGCCAGGTCCGCCTTCTGTCCGTTGGGTCCGAGCCAGACCATCGCGTACTGGATGAGGCGTTCCTCGAGGGGCGCGGGCAGGGGCGGCAGCGTGAGGGTGTACTCCAGCAGGTGGTTCTGCTCGCTGGGGCCCGACCGGCGCTGTCCTTCGAGCCGGTCGAGCAGCAGGCCCCCGATCTGTGCCGCCTGTTCGTCCGTCACCTCGTCGGTGCGCGGAATCAGGCCGTTGAGGACGCGGATGCTCACCTCGGGGTTCTGGGGCTCCGCCAGCCAGGCCAGCACGTACTGGAGGGTGAGGCGCGCCACCTCGGAGGCTTCGAGTTCGTCGGTGGCGACGTCCTTGCAGCGCAGCAGGACGCGCAGGACGTAGCTGGCCCCGTCGGTGAGGCCGAAGGTTTCCAGCCAGGTCAGTGCCCGGGTGACGCCGAAGCGCAGGGCGGTCGGCGCCTCGCTGACGCGGGAGCGGTGGATGTACGGGGCGAGGACGAAGGAGGCGTTGCAGGTCGTCTCGCAGAGGTCGGCGCATCCGCTGTCGTGGGCGCGGATCCAGGTCTCCGCGCGCTCCATGATGGGGTCCCGCTGCTCGGGCGGGAGTTCCTCCAGTTCCAGCAGTTCGCGCAGAACGTAGGTGTGGCCGGGTTCGGGCGGTACGCCGGTGCCGCCGTGTTCCGGCGTGGACTTCTTGCTCATCGGGTGTCTGCTCATCCGGTCGAGCGCGATGGCGGCCCCCCGCATGCGCTGATCCCGTGTCATCTCCGCGCCGCGGCCGAGCAGGCGGCTGAGGAGCATGGTGTTGTCGACAGTCGTGCCGTGTTTCTTCAGCCAGCGCAGGGAGCGTTCGAAGGTGGTGTCGGCGACGGTCTGCGGGTCCAGGTCGTCGGTGGCGATGTTCCGGCAGAGGAGGAGTTCGCGCAGGACGAAGTCGGCCTGTTTGTTCTCGACGTTGATGTCGAGCCACTTCAGGGCGCGGTCGACGGTCTTTCCCGGGTCGTACGGGTCGGTGCCGGTGCCGGCGCGGTGGAGCAGCCGGGCGAGGACGAAGGACGCCGCCGGTCGTGTGCCGTGGTCGACAAGCCAGGTGTGGGCGGACTCGGCGGCTTTGCGGACGAGCTTGATGTTGGGGAGGTCGTTGCGGCCGACGATGGCGGCGAGTACGTAGTTGGCGAGTTGTTTGGGGCTGTGGACGACGAGCCAGCCGAAGCCGAGCCGGACGATGTACTCGGCGCCGGAGGCGGGGATCTCGCGTTGGCGCAGCGCCGCGGAGAGGACGAACGCGGCGCGTTCGCGGGTCTGGTGTTCCTTGAGCCACTGTTGTGTGGCGGTGGAGATACGGCGCCAGTCGTCCTCGGCCACGTGGCGGGATCGCAGCAGGGGGATCAGCAGGCGTTCGGTGCCGAGGTCGCGGGGGAATCGCTCGGCCAGTGCGATGGCGGTGCGGGTGATCTCCTCCGCCATGGCCGGGCGGTGGTCGTCGACCTGGAGCAGGGCTTCGACGCGTATGCGGGCCTCAGCGGTGGTCCCGTACTTCTGGAGCCAGTCGCGGGTGCGGGCTTCGAGGTGGTCGCGGTCCTCGTCGGCCAGCGGGCGGGCCAGGTTGTTGATCAGGTGGACGGCGTCGATGTCGGTGGTGGCGTTCTCGTCCAGCCAGGTCAGCGCGGCGGCCGTGAGGGGGGCGGGCGGGCGGTCGTCGCAGTTGCGGATGGCGTTGGCGAGGAAGACGCGGGTGAGGGCGGGCTGGGGAACCTCTCGCGTCCAGGGGGCGATGACGGTGTCCCAGTTGTCGGTGATCCCTTGCCGCCAGGGGGTGGTGGAGATCATCGCCACGAGGAGGCGCATGCCGTGCTCGGGAGCGGTGAGCAGCATGGCCACGAAGGCCTCGGCGTGCTCACCCAGCCAGCGTGAACAGGCTGCCGCGAGCCGTTCCTGTGCCTGCTCGTGGAGATCGGCGGCCCAGCGGGTGAGGTGTCGGGTGGCCCGGCGGAAGGAGCGCAGGTCGCCGAGGAGTGCGGCGAGGAGTTTGCGCAGGGTGGCGGAGTGGACGGATACGTCGTCCTTCAGACAGGTCTGCTGGAGGAAGGCGTCGGTGACGATGTCGTGGACGGTGTCGATGGTGTCGGGGCTGTCGGCCTTGGTGGGCACGAGCCAGCCGAGCGCTTCGAGATGGTTGACGATGGTTTCGCCGTCGTCGTCGGGTTCGCGGGCGTAGGAGTCCAGGAACCGGTCGACGGCCGCTTCGACGGCTTGCCGCTCCTGGGCGCAGGAGAGGGCGGCGACGGTGGCGGCGAGCAGCGCGGTGCGGTCTGGGGTTCCGTCGGGCTGGGAGCCGAGGCCTTCGGGGGTGCGCCGGTCGAGCCAGTTGACGAGGTCGCGGGGGCGGGGTGGGGCGGCCGGTGGTCCGTCGGGGCCGACGAGTTGTTCCACGGCGAGGGCGTGCAGCAGGGCGAAGATGGGCCGTTCTCCGCAGATCTCGGCCATCTTCGGGTAGCCCCAGGCTTCGAGGGCGCGGGGTGCGGCCTTGGCGAAGATCTGTGCGGCGACGGCCTCCCGGTAGGCGTCGTCCTGGGAGAGACCGATTTCCTCGAAGAGGTCCTGGGAGCCGTGTTTGCGGACGTCGCGCAGGGCGCCGGGGCGCACGGAGGCGAGGCAGGCGATGCGTCCGCCGGCCTGGTCCTCGGTGTAGAGGTCGCGGACGAGGGCTTTGAGGTCGAGGCCCTGGTGCTGGTCGAGGTAGTCGAAGATCAGCAGGAGGGGCCGGTCGGGCCGGGCCTTGATCTCTTCCTGGACTTCGGCGAGCAGGTCGGCGGCGGAGAGTCCGGCGTCCTGTTCGAGGTGCAGTACCTGCCACTTCTTCTCGTGGGCGCGCCGGGCAACTTCCAGGCAGGTACGAGTTTTTCCGGCGCCGGCGGGTGCGGTGAGCAGGACGCCGCGCAGGGGTCCGCCGTATCCGGAGGTGGTGGGCGGGTCGGCGAGCCGGGCCAGCAGGTTGTCGGGGTGGGCGCGGTCGTCGGGGTTGTCGGGGGCGACGTAGGGGAGCGTGTCGCCGCTGAGGTAGGTGCCCTTGGGGCCGAGTTTGCGCAGGGCCTCGCGGTGGTCGAGGAGTCCGGGGGCGCGCGGGGTGGGCGCGTCCCATCGGTAGGGGGTGCCGTTCCAGTCGCGGGCGTCGATGCGGGGGGTCTGCCGGCCGGCGAGGTCGGCGGTGCGGGCCCGGACCGGTTCGATCAGCTGGGTGAGGTCCGGTGGCCAGGCGCTCGCCGATGCAGTGGCGGAGTTCAGCTCGTCGAGCAGGGCGCGGGTGAAGGCCCCGCCGTCCGGGTCGCTGTTGGCGAGGGCGCCGTCCTGGACCGCGTACATGTTCAGCAGGAGTGACTGGGCTCCCTCACCGGGGGCGGGGACGGAGAGGTGGCTGCCGGCGTAGCCGCCGACGGTGGCCATGAAGCCCCGGCAGGCGTCGACGAAGAGCGCCTTGCGCCCGGTGTTCTGGAAGCGGGTGCTGTGCTGGAGTGCCTTTTGGAGGTTGTCCAGGTTGAGGGTGTACTCCCGGTCGGGGGCGGCGTCGGCGTAGAACAGATGGTGTTCGTCGCTGCGCGGATCGAGCGCCCCGTGCCCGCTCCAGGCGAACCACAGCAGGTCGTCGTGGCGTTCGGGCAGCTCCTTGTCGATGATCGTCCACACCGCGTCGTGGGTGGCGGGCAGGACGGGGATGCCCATGGCGTGGGCCCGGGTGCGGACGTCGGTGTCGTTGTGGCGCATGGCGGAGACGCACAGCCGGATGTTCCGCGCGGGTACGCCGCTGTCGAGCAGCCACTGGGCGTGGCCGAGGGCGTCCTGGGCGGGACCGTCGAGATCGGTGATCTTCCGGTGGGTGTACGTCTCCACGGCGACGAGCAGCGCGAAGGTCCGTTCCGGATCGAGCTGGGGCGGCTGCGGGCTCATGCGCCGCTCTGCAGGATGCCCGCGAGCAGCCGGTGGACCTCCGGGTTGGGGAAGTAGCCGCTGTGCGCGGCAGGGAAGGGCTGTCCGCTGGACAGCTCGATGTCCGTCACGCGCCCGGGGAACACCGGTTCGGCGGTGAAGCCGAGCAGGTCGCGGCGGTCGTACACGTTGGTCCAGGCGGGGAAGTGCCCGGGCAGCGGGCTGCCGGGGACCAGGCCGGGCAGCGCGCCGATCTCGTGCAGGTGGGCGGCCTGCGATCCGACGGTGACCAGATGCCGTACGCCGGGCAGTTCCTCCTGGGCGAGCAGGTCCACGGCGGCGATGCCGCCGAGGCTGTGCGCGAGCAGCACGACGGGGCCGTGGGTGCGGGCGACCTCGGTGACGCGGTCCTTGATGAGGGTGCGCAGGCCGTGGCCGCGCGCCAGGTACTTGAGGATGTCGCCGGCGTTGGGGTGGCTGCGTGTCATCAGCCATGCCCGGCGCTTCTCGAGCGCGCGCATCACGCCGAGTTTGTGGGCGACGTAGCCGTGCCCGAGGACCAGGAAGAAGCCCACTCCGCGGGTCTGGCCGCCGAGTTCGCCGGTGATGATCCGGACGGCCTCGTCGCGCTCGTCCTTGGTCCACAGCAGGGGCGCGCCACGCCGCTGGGCGCTGCCGGCGAGCTGGGCGACGGCCGCGGTGGCGACCGCCTGGGGCAGCTGGCCGGGGCCCAGCCCGTGCGTGAGGGCGTCGCTGCCTTCGGGGCTGTCGAGGACGGTCGTCAGGGCGACGGCGAACTCCTCGCGGGCGCCCGCGATGTCGAGGAGCCGCTCCAGCGGGGCCGGGGGGCCGGCGGCGAGAGCACGCGCGCGGTCCTCGACCCGCTTGCCCGAGCGGTCGCCGAGCATCAGGCCTCCGGCGTCGTCGAGACCGCCGTCGTCCCCCTTCTGGCGGCGGAGCGGCACCAGCGGGTCCTCGTAGAGCACACCCCAGGTCACGGCGTCCCGGTCGTCCTCGGCGAGTTCCTCGACCACGACGGGTTCCGGTTCGGGTTCCGGTTCGGGCGCGGGGACGGGAGCGCCGGGCAGCACCGCGGTCCCCACGTTCGGCGGCACACCGAAGGCGTCGCCCCAGTAGCAGTCGTGCACCGGGGTGCCGGGGACGATGGCTCCGAGCCGGTCGCGCAGCAGTGTCAGCGTCTCTCCGTAGGCCGGCTGCCGTACGCCCGTACCGTGAATGAACAGCAACGCGCTCATCGCTCTCCCCCGAAGCCCGAAGTCCGAAGTCCGTCATGGCTTCACTGCCATGTCCCGTTCATTTTAAGGAAGTTGCGGGATGGCTCTGAAGTTCCCGATCGGACCAACATTGACTTCCAGTGACCCCATGGCCAAGGATCGCGGCCATGCCTGCCGTCACCTCCAGTCAGAGCGCGTACGCCGCGCTGCGGTTCGGACGGATCGCGGCGATGAGCGCGGTCGCGGCGCTGATCCTGATCGCGGGCGTCTGGGCCTCCTGGGACACCGCCCAGCACGTGATGCTGAGCAAGGGCCGGGAACAGGGGACGATCACCGTGAAGGCGTGCTCGGGCGAGCGTTGTACGGGGCCGTACACGCCGGTGTCGGTGGGGTCGACGGCACGGGCGCGCGTCACCATCGAGTCGTCGGTCGCGGTGAAGAAGGGCGGCACGTACACGGTCACCGTCAAGCCCGGCAGCAGCAAGGTCGTCCGCAGCGGCCCGGCCGGCCTCCTCTACGCCTGGGTCCCGCTCGGCGGCGCGCTGCTGCTCACCTCCGTGGTGGTCGCGGGCGGCCTGCGGCTCACCCGCGCGGCATGGGTGATGGCGGGGGTGGGGATCGCCCAGCTGACGGCGACGTTTCTGGTTCTGTGACCAGGGCAAAGACCACTTCGCCCGTCTCCACATTCGTGGAAGATCTGTGCGTTCCCTGATCGTTATCCGTGACCATTGGGGCGATACGACACACAGGGCGCGTATGGGGCCAGCTTCGGCTTGACCGGCTGTCAGCGGAACAGGAAGCTGAGCCGCCCCCTCCACACCTTCCGTTCCCTCTCTCGAAGACGGACTGCCCATGCGTACCCTCACCCGCGCCGGCTCCCTCGTCGCCGCCGCCTCAGCAGCCCTGCTGATCGCTCCCTCCGCCCACGCCACCGCCCCCGGCGACAACGGCACAGTGAAGATCCACGACGCCACCACAGGCGAGGAGCTTCGCAAGAACGAGCCGCACGTCTGCACCTTCTACCTCGACGCCTTCGGCTTCGACGGCACGCAGCAGGTCGACTGGCACATCGAGGCCTGGGCACCGACCGCCGCGACCAAGGGCGAGACCGTGAAGTCCGGCGCGCTCACGCTGGACGCCGACGGCCACGGCCGCACCGCGGACCTGTCCCTGCCCGACGGGCACTACAAGCTGTTCTGGAACTTCGACGGCGAGAACGGCTCCGCGAAGCACAAGGTGTTCTGGACGGACTGCACGGACGACGAGAAGGGCGGCACCGCGCCGTCCGGCTCGGCGACGCCGTCCGCCACGCCGTCCGCCTCCGCGACCGGCGCCGCGGATGCGAGCGCCGCTCCGACCTCGTCCACGTCCGAAGCGGCGTCCCCGTCCTCCGCCCCGTCCGCGCAGGGCGGCGGCGACCTCGCCGAGACCGGCAGCGGCGCCCCGGTCGGCGCTCTCTCGGCCGCGGCGGCCGCGCTCGTCGCCGCGGGCGGCTACCTGGTGTTCCGCCGCCGCAAGGCGAACCAGGGCTGATACACGGCGGCGCCCCCGTGTTCTCGTACGTACGACAACACGGGGGCGCCGGCACACGCTCAGCCGGTGTTGCGCAGCCCGGCCGCCACACCGTTGACGGTGAGCAGCAGCGCGCGCGACAGCAGCGGGTCGGGCTCGGCGCCGGCCGCCGCCTCGTCGCGCTGGCGCTTGAGCAGGGCGACCTGGAGGTAGGAGATCGGGTCCAGGTAGGCGTCGCGGATGGAAAAGGTCTGCTGGAGCACGGGGTTGGTGTCCAGGAGCTTCTCGCCGCCGGTGACGCGGAGCACCTCACGGACGGTCAGCTCGTGCTCGGCCTCGATCGTGTCGAACACGTGCTTGAGCTCGTCCGGCACCAGGGTGTCGACGTAGTGGCGGGCGATCCGCAGGTCCGTCTTGGCCAGCGTCATCTCGACGTTGGAGATGAAGTTGCGGAAGAAGTGCCACTGCTCGCGCATCTCGTCGAGCACCGTGTCCAGGCCGGCTTCGCGCAGCGCCTTCAGGCCGGAGCCGACACCGAACCAGCCCGGCACGATCTGCCGCGACTGGGTCCAGCCGAAGACCCACGGGATGGCCCGCAGACCGTCGAGCCCGGCGCCGGAATCCGGCCTCCGCGAGGGCCGCGAGCCGAGGTGCAGGTCGGCGAGCTGGTCGACGGGCGTGGCGGCGAAGAAGTACGCCGGCAGGTCCGGGTCCTCGACCAGCCTGCGGTACGCCGAGTGCGCGGCGTCCGAGACCACGTCCATCGCCGCGTCCCAGCGGGCCAGCGCCTCGTCGGACTGGCGCGGGGCGGTGTGCAGCGCGGACGCCTGGAGCGTGGCGGCGACGGTCAGCTCCAGGTTCTCGCGGGCCAGCGAGGGCACCAGGTACTTGTCGGAGATGACCTCGCCCTGCTCGGTCACCTTGATCTCGCCCTCCAGCGTGCCCCACGGCTGCGCGAGGATCGCGTCGTGCGAGGGGCCGCCACCGCGGCCGACGGTGCCGCCGCGGCCGTGGAAGAGCCGCAGCCGTACGCCGTACCGGTGCGCCACGTCACGCAGCCGCCGCTGGGCACGGTGGATCTCCCACTGCGAGGTGGTGATGCCGCCGAACTTGGAGGAGTCCGAGTAGCCGAGCATGACCTCCTGGACGTCGCCGCGCAGCGCGACCAGCCGCCGGTAGGACGGGTCGGAGAGCATGTCCTCCAGGATCGTGTCGGCGGCCTTGAGCTCGTCCGTCGTCTCCAGCAGCGGCACGATCCCGATCTTCGCCCAGCTGGCGTGCAGGTCCAGCAGCCCCGCCTCGCGGGCCAGCACGGCGGCGGCGAACACGTCGTCGGCGCCCTGGCACATCGAGATGATGTACGACTCGATGACCTCGGGCCCGAAGATCTCCAGGGCCTTCTTGACCGTCTCGAACACACCGAGGGTCTTCTGACCGGCGGCGTCCAGCGGCGCGGGGGTCGAGGCGAGCGGCCGCCGGGACCGCAGCTCCTTGGCGAGCAGCTTGGCCCGGTAATCGCGGGGCATGTCCGCATACCGCCACGACTCCTCGCCGAGGCGGTCGAAGAGCTGGCCGAGCGCGTGGTGGTGGGCGTCCGCGTGCTCGCGTACGTCCATGGTGGCGAGCTGGAGGCCGAAGGCGGCGAGCGTGCGGATCGTACGGTTCATCCGGCCGTCGGCGAACAGGGCGCCGCGGTGCTCGCGCAGCGAGGTCTGGATGAGCGTGAGATCGCGCAGCAGCTCGGCCGTGCCCAGGAAGTCGCGGCCCGGCTCGTACGGGGTGCCCTTGGCGAGGCGCTGCTTGGTGTTCTCCAGCTTCTGCCGGATGCAGGTGGCCTTGAGCCGGTAGGGCTCCTCGGCGTTGAGGCGCTTGTAGCGGGGGCTGATCTCCGGCAGCCGCTCCAGGTCGGTCTGGAGGGACTCCAGCAGCTCCTCCGTGGCACCCGTGTAGCGGATCGAGTTCGACAGGAAGCCCCGCAGCTCGTCGATCAGCTCCAGCGCGTCGTTGATGCCGTGCTCGTGCTGGAGGATCAGGACGTCCCAGGTGACGTCCGGGGTGACGTTCGGGTTGCCGTCGCGGTCGCCGCCGATCCAGGTGCCGAAGGTGAGCGGGCGGGTGTCGTCCGGCAGGACGACACCGACGCGCTCCAGCTCGGCGGTCAGGTCCTCCAGTACGTCGCCCACGGCCCCCGCGTGCAGTTCGTCGAGGTAGTAGATGGCGTTGCGGGCCTCGTCGGAGGGCTCGGGGCGTACGACGCGCAGCTCGTCCGTCTGCCACACCAGGTCGATGTTCTCGGCCAGGCGGGTGTCGTGGCGGCGGCGGTCGGCCTCGATGACCGGGGTCTCCAGGAGGGCGGCGATCCGGCGCAGCTTGTTGAGGACCGAGCGGCGGGCGGCCTCCGTCGGGTGGGCGGTGAAGACCGGGCGGACGTTCAGGTGCTTGACCGTCTGGCGCAGGTGCTCGGGGTCGGCGTCCTTGAGCCGGTCGGCCGTACGGGCGAGCAGACCGCCCTCGGCGGCACGCTTGGCGCGCAGCTCGCGGCCACGGTGCACCTGCTCGGTGACGTTCGCCAGGTGGAAGTAGGTCGAGAAGGCGCGGACCAGCTTGGCCGCGGTCTCCAGCTCGGTGCCGCGCAGCAGCTCGGCGGCGGCCTCTCCGTCCTCGCGGGTCAGTCGGCGGACCCTCTCGACCAGTTCCAGCAGCTCGGGGCCCTCCTGCCGGACGAGGGCTTCACCCAGCAGATCACCCAGACGGCGGATGTCGGCACGCAGCTCGCTGCTGGTCGTCGTGGTCTGGTCGTCGGCACTGCTCACAGGTGCGGCTCCTTGCAGTGTTGCGTCTGAAGAGTGTGGAAGCTCGTCTGAAGCTCGTCTGGGAGGAAACCCGGGTGGCGACCGCGCGGCGGTTGCCGCTTAGGGACGTGGCATCCGGGAAGAAAACAGAACGGACCGCGCTGTCCGACCGACTCCAAGGATAGGTGTCCACAGGGACGCGCAGGCTCACGGGCTCTTGCCGCCAAGCTACGCGCTGCCATACTTACGACGCCGTAGGTTACGGAGCCGTAGGTCTTCCCGTCAGACGGAGGGCGGACCCTGGTGTTCCGCGCTCGGCCACTCTCCACACCCTCGAAACCCCACAGGGGACGCCCATGACCACGAGCTCCGATGTGATCGACGACGCCCCACAGGCGAACAACGACACCTCCCTCCCCTCCGCCACGCTGGGCGGCGAGAAGAAGGGGTCACTCGAACAGATCACCCTTCTCCTCTTCATCATCGTCCCGTTCCTCGCGCTGGTCGCGGCGGTGCCCCTGGCCTGGGGCCGGGGGGTGAGCTGGCTGGATCTCGGCCTGCTGGTCTTCTTCTACTACCTGGGGTGCCACGGCGTCACGATCGGCTACCACCGCTACTTCACGCACGGGTCCTTCAAGGCGAAACGCCCGCTGCGGATCGCGCTCGCCATCGCCGGCTCGATGGCGGTCGAGGGACCCCTGGTCCGCTGGGTCGCCGACCACCGCAAGCACCATAAGTTCTCCGACGCGGAGGGTGACCCGCACTCCCCGTGGCGCTACGGCGAGACGGTTCCGGCCCTGATCAAGGGCCTGTGGTGGGCACACATCGCCTGGATGTTCGACGAGGAGCGGACTCCGCAGGACAAGTACGCGCCGGATCTGATCAAGGACCCGGCGATCCGTGCGATCTCCCGCCAGTTCATCTACTGGACGTTGCTGTCACTCGCGCTGCCGCCGCTGATCGGGGGCCTGGCGACGATGTCGTGGTGGGGCGCCTTCACCGGTTTCTTCTGGGGCTCACTCGTACGGGTGGCTCTGCTGCACCACGTGACGTGGTCGATCAACTCGATCTGCCACGCGGTCGGCAAGCGCCCCTTCAAGTCGCGTGACCGTTCGGGCAACGTGTGGTGGCTGGCCGTGCTCTCCTGCGGCGAGTCCTGGCACAACCTGCACCACGCCGACCCGACCTCGGCGCGCCACGGTGTGCAGCGCGGCCAGCTGGACTCCTCGGCGCGGATCATCCGCTGGTGCGAGCAGCTGGGCTGGGCGTACGACGTGCGCTGGCCGTCACGGTCGCGTATCGATTCCCGCCGCAACCCCGACCCGTCCGGCTCCCGCGCAAGCCGGAAACCGCTGACGCGGCATGATTGACGGCGTGGCGACCGACTCCAGCAGAACCCCGAGCAGCAACGAAAAGCCGCGGCGCACGCGCCGCACCCGCATGACCGGTGCCGAGCGCCGTCAGCAGCTGCTGGAGATCGGCCGCACCCTGTTCGCGGCCAAGGGCTTCGAAGGCACGTCGGTGGAGGAGATCGCGGCGAAGGCCGGGGTCTCCAAGCCGGTGGTGTACGAGCACTTCGGCGGCAAGGAGGGCCTGTACGCGGTGGTGGTGGACCGCGAGATGCGCCGCCTGCTGGACATGGTGACCGGCTCCCTGACCGCCGGCCATCCCCGCGAACTGTGCGAACAGGCCGCCTTCGCCCTCCTCGACTACATCGAGGAGTACACGGACGGCTTCCGCATCCTCGTCCGCGACTCCCCGATCCCCCAGTCGACGGGTTCGTTCGCGTCGTTGATCTCGGACATCGCCACCCAGGTGGAGGACATCCTGGGCCGCGAATTCAAAAGCCGCGGCTTCGACCCGAAACTGGCCCCGCTGTACGCCCAGGCCCTGGTCGGCATGGTCGCCCTGACCGGCCAGTGGTGGCTGGACGTCCGCAAACCCCGCAAGGCCGAGGTCGCCGCCCACCTGGTGAACCTCGCCTGGCACGGCCTGGACGGCCTGGAGCCGAAGCCACGCCTGATAGGCCACCGCAAGGCGTAGACGTCCTCAGCGCGGAGGGGCTGGTTCTGAGCCCGTCCGGCCTTTGAGGACGAGCGCGAAGCGCGACAGCGGGGGTCTGGGGGCGGCAGCCCCCGGG
Source organism: Streptomyces dengpaensis (assembly GCF_002946835.1). NCBI lineage: Bacteria > Bacillati > Actinomycetota > Actinomycetes > Kitasatosporales > Streptomycetaceae > Streptomyces > Streptomyces dengpaensis. The sequence continues at coordinate 5,068,877 of NZ_CP026652.1, read as the reverse complement.
GACGGGACGGGAAGGGGCGGAGGGGGCGAAAAACCCTCTCGGCGGCAAGCGTCACCCCGCTTTCCGCGCCACGGCGAACAGCCGCCGGAACGGCAGGACAGTCCCGTACGACTGAGCCGGATAGGCGCCGCGCAGCAGATCCCGGTACTCGGCGACGAAGGCATCCCGGGCCTCCGGGTCCTCGGCGAGGACGGTGAGGACGGGCCGCAGTGCCGTGCCCTTCGCCCAGTCGAGAACCGGATCCTCGCCCGCCAGCACCTGCAGGTACGCCGTCTCCCACACATCGACCTCGCGGCAGCCGAGGCGGGCCAGCCGGTCGAGGTACACCAGAGGATCGTGGACGGAGTCCTCGTGCCGCAGTACGCCCTCCACGCGGCCCTTCCAGCGGGCGGTGGCGGCGAGTTCGCGCAACAGCGCGTGCAGGGGCGCGTCGATGTTGTGCGGAACCTGGAAGGCGAAGGTGCCGCCCGGGGCGAGTGCGTCGAGCCAGGCCGGGAAGGAGCCGAGATGCCCCGGCACCCACTGCAGCGCCGCGTTCGACACGATCAGGTCGTACGTCTGCGGGGGCACCCACGTCGTGAGGTCGGCGTGGGCGAAGTCGAGCCGGCCGCCGCCGGACGTGGGGCCGGCGTACTCCTCGGTCCTGGCGAGCATCTCCGGGGAGTTGTCGTAGCCGGTGATGTGCGCGGCGGGCCAGCGTTCGGCGAGCTGGACGGTGACGTTGCCGGGGCCGCAGCCGAGGTCGGCGATGCGGGCCGGGTCACGGGGCAGCGCGGGGACGCGGGCGAGGAGGTCGGCGAAGGGGCGGGTGCGGTGCTCCGCGTGGCGGAGATACTGGGCGGGATCCCAGGTGGCGGCAGGCATGGGTGAGCCTCCTCGAGGTCGGTCGCTGTCAGCCGTACGCGATACCCCGAGCATAGAATCTCGATATCAAGAGATTCAACAACAAGAGGGTCGACATCAAGAGACTTCATGTCGACAGAACCATTACAATGATCCTCATGGAGGACGAGGTCGATCGGCTGGTCGGAGCGTGGCGCCGGGAGCGCCCTGACCTCGACGTGGAACCGCTCGAGGTGCTCAGCCGGGTGAGCAGACTGGCCCGGCATCTGGACCGTGCCCGCCGCCTGGCGTTCTCCGAGCACAGCCTGGAACCCTGGGAGTTCGACGTCCTGACGGCGCTGCGGCGCGCGGGAACCCCCTACCAGCTCTCCCCCGGCCAACTGCTCACCCAGACCCTGGTCACCTCGGGCACGATGACGAACCGCATCGACCGGCTGGCGAAGAAGGGCCTGGTGGAGCGCCTCCCCGACCCGAGCGACCGCAGAGGCGTGCTCGTACGTCTGACGGACGAGGGCCGCGACCGCGCGGACCAGGCCCTGGCAGGCCTGCTGGACCAGGAGCGTGCGATCCTCGGGGAACTGTCACGCGCCCAGCGGATCGAACTGGCGGCCCTGCTACGCCAGTTGACCGCCCCGTTCGACAACATCCCCGGCTGAGGGCCCACCGGGCGGATCATGCCGGAGACGCGGGACCTGGCACGCACACCTGGCCCCGCTCGCCGCGTTGATCAGGCGCTGTTGGTTTCCTCCGGCCTGATCCGCCCGGCAGACCCCAGGTCGACGGGCCCGACCCCGGCGCGGCGGGCGAGCGCTACGGCGGCGAGGGTCGAGTGGACGCCGAGCTTCCCGAGCACGTTCTGCATATGTGTACGGACGGTGTGCGGGGAGAGGAACAGCCGCTCCGCGACGGCTTTCCGGCCCAGCCCGGCGACCATGCACCGCAGCACTTCGCGCTCCCGGGGCGTGAGCGACTCGACGAGCCGCTCGCTCTCGGTGCGGTGCTTGCGCGCGGCGGTGAGTTCGCGCAGGACGCCGGTGAGCAGGGCCGGCGGGAGATGGGTCTCGTCCCGCAGCACTCCCCGTATGACGGTGAGCAGCCGCGACAGGGAACAGTCCTTGGCGACCCACCCGGAGGCCCCCGCCTGCAGGGCAAGGGCGGCCCGGCGTGGATCGTCCTTCTCGGCGAGCACGACCGTTCGTACGCTCGGCTGCCCGGACCGCACACCGGCGACGAGCGAGATCCCGTCCACCAGTCCGTCCTCGTTGCTGTCCTGGACGGGGACGGCCGCCGGACGCGGGCCGGGCAGCTGGCCGCCCAGGTCGGCGTCGACGAGCAGTACGTCGAACCTGCGGCCCTCCGCCGCCGCGCGCTCCAGGCAGCGCAGTGCGGCGGGGCCGCTGCCGGCCGCGGACACGTCGACGTCGGGCTCGGCCGCGAGGGCGGCCGCGAGCGACTCGGCGAAGATGCGGTGGTCGTCGACGACCAGTACTCGGATGCGAACCACTGAAACCCCCACTGTCGGGGGACGGCCGGTGCGGGTACGGCGCCCGAAGTGATCCAGAGCCGCTCGAACGGCTCGGAAGCGGGGTGCCGCAGCCGCACGGCCGCCGCCGTGCTGGAACTGCTACCCCCACTTCGGGCGTCGTACCCGACTGTCTCGCCCCCTGATCAGCACCAGCCCCCACCGGCGCCGTTCATCAGAGTACGGCCGGGGGCGGGGAGCGGAAGGCAATTCGCAGAACTGGCCTGCCAGCGCGTTTATGGTGAGCCGTATGTTTCGTATTGAGACAGGAGTCGACAACGACCGCCGGGATCTGCTCCGCCGTCGCCTACGGGACACCAACACGGCGGCGTCCGCGGTCCTGCGCGCCCTGCGCGGAACCTCAGGTGAACGCGAACGCCCCCTCCACGTCTGGGCGTTGGACGAGACAGGGAGCCTGGCGGGCGGCCTGGTCGGCCACACCTGGACGACCTGGCTCCACGTCACCTACCTCTGGGTCGACGAGCCCCACCGCGGCACGGGCCTCGGCTCCCACCTCCTCGCCCAGGCCGAACGCATCGCCCGCGAGGACCGCGGCTGCCTCAACTCACGCCTGGAAACCTGGGACTTCCAGGCCCCCGACTTCTACAAGAAGCGGGGCTACGAGGTGGTGTGCGAAATCCCGGACTATCCACCGGGGATCACGGAGTACACGCTGACGAAGAGGCTGAGGAGGTTCAGCCCGTCTGGGGGTACCCCCTCTGGGGGAGTTTGAGGACGAGCGCGAAGCGCGACAGCGGGGGTCTGGGGGGAGCCCCCGGGTACGGGACGGGTAGGGGCGGAGGGGGCGAAAAAAGCCCTGCCTCAGCTCAACCGCCGCGCCCCCGCCGAGGCCACCGCCGGAAACACCCGCGGCGCAGTGAACCCCACCGCGGCAAAGGCCTCCGTCACCGCCTTGGTGACCGTGTCCGCGTCGGCGGACTCGACCAGCACGACGGCGGAACCGCCGAAGCCACCGCCCGTCATCCGGGCGCCCACCGCGCCGGCGGCATTGGCCGCGGAGACCGCAAGATCCAGCTCATCACAGGAGATACGCAGGTCGTCCCGCAGGGACAGATGCCCCTCCGTCAGGACGGGGCCGATGGCGCGGACGTCGCCCGCGTCCAGCAGGGCGATGACCTGGTCCACACGGTGGTCGTCGGACACGACGTGGCGCACGTAGCGGCGTACGCGCTCGTCGGACAGGCGCGCGAGCGCCGCGTCGAGCTCCCCGTACGCGACATCCCGCAGATGCGAGACCCCGAGCAGCCGCGCGCCCTCCTCGCACCCCGCACGCCGCTCGGCGTACGCCCCGTCGCCCAGCGCGTGCTTCACGCGCGTGTCGACGACCAGCAGCTCAAGGCCGTGAGCGGACAGGTCGAAGGGGACCTGGCGGATGGACAGGTCACGGCAGTCGAGGTGCAGGGCGTGCCCCTCCGTGCAGCACGCCGAGGCCGTCTGGTCCATCACGCCGCAGGGGACGCCGACGAAGTCGTTCTCGGCGCGCTGGGCGAGGCGGGCCAGCTCGGGGCGGGTGAGGCCGAGTTCGTACAGGTCGTTGAGGGCGAGCGCCGTCACGACCTCGAGGGCGGCGGAAGAGGACAGGCCCGCACCCGTGGGGACCGTCGACGCGAGGTGCACATCGGCGCCGCCCACCGCGTGGCCCGCCGAGCGCAGCGCCCACACCACGCCCGCCGGGTAGGCGGCCCAGCCGGCGTTGGCCAGGGGCTCCAGCGACGCCGCGTCCAGTTCGACGACCGGCCCCTCGATGTCGGCCGAGTGCAGCCGCAGCACGCCGTCACCGCGCCGCGCCACGGCCGCGACCGCCGTGTGCGGCAGGGCGAGCGGCATCACGAAGCCCTCGTTGAAGTCGGTGTACTCGCCGATCAGGTTGACCCGGCCCGGTGCGGCCCAGACACCGTCCGGCGCCGCCCCGTACAACTCCTCGAAGCCCTCGCGAACCTCAGTGTGCCCCACCGCATGCCCCACGTCGTTACTCCTCAGTCCCGGTTCTGAGCGAACGCCCACGCGTCCGCGACGATCCCCGCGAGATCCGCGCGGGACGGGTTCCAGCCGAGCCGCTCGCGGGCCGTCTCCGCCGAGGCGACCAGGACAGCCGGGTCGCCGCCGCGGCGCGGGGCCATGACCTCGGGGATCGGGTGCCCGGTCACCTGGCGCACCGTCTCGATGACCTCGCGGACGGAGAAGCCGTTGCCGTTGCCGAGGTTGCAGATCAGGTGCTCACCGGGCGAGGCGGCGGCCACGGCGAGCAGGTGGGCCTCCGCCAGGTCGGCCACGTGGATGTAGTCGCGGACGCACGTGCCGTCGGGCGTCGGGTAGTCGTCGCCGTAGACGGAGATGGCCTCACGCTTGCCCTGCGCCACCTGCAGGACCAGGGGAATCAGGTGCGACTCGGGGTCGTGCCGCTCGCCGCACTCCCCGTACGCGCCCGCCACGTTGAAGTAGCGGAGCGAGACCGCGCCCAGGCCGTGGGCCTTCGCCTCGCCGGTGATCATGTGGTCGACGGCGAGCTTGGAGGCGCCGTACGGGCTGGTCGGCTGGGTCGGCGCGGTCTCGACGATGGGTGTCGTCTCGGGCTCGCCGTACGTGGCGGCCGTGGAGGAGAAGACCAGCTTGCGGACGCCCGCGTCGCGCATCGCGGCGAGCAGCGCCATCGTGCCGCCGACGTTGTTGTCCCAGTACTTCTCGGGCTTCACGACCGACTCGCCGACCTGCGAGAACGCGGCGAAGTGGAGCACGGCGTCGAAGGAGGAGTCCAGCCACTTGGCGGCGTCGCGGATGTCGCCCTCGATGAAGGAAGCGCCCGTCGGCACACCCTCGCGGAAGCCGGTGGAGAGGTTGTCGAGGACGACAACCTCGTGGCCGGCCTCCAGCAGGTGCTGCGCGACCACGCTTCCGACATAGCCCGCGCCGCCGGTGACCAAGTACTTCCCACTCATGAACTCGCTACCTCTCGCAGTCGCTCGGCCGCGGTTTCCGGCGGCACGTCGTTGATGAACACATTCATGCCGGACTCGGAACCCGCGAGGAACTTCAGCTTGCCGGAAGTTCGGCGAATGGTGAAAAGCTCGAGGTGAAGCGCGAAGTCGTCCCGGTTGACGCTCTCGAACTCCTCCAGCGACCCGAACGGCGCCTGGTGCCAGGCGGCGATGTACGGCGTCGGCGGCTCCCCCGCTCCGAAGATCCGGTCGAAGCGCCTCAAGAGTTCCAGATAGACCTGAGGGAATTCTTTGCGCGCGTCCTCGTCGAGGCCGAGAAGGTCGGGCACCCGCCGCCGGGGATAGAGGTGGACCTCGTACGGCCAGTGCGCGGCGTACGGCACGAAGGCGACCCAGTGGTCACTCGACAGGACGACCCGGGAGCCGTCCGCCAGCTCGCGGGCGACGACCTCGTCGAAGAGGTTCTCGCCGCCGGTCGCCTGCTTGTGCGCGGCGAGCGAGCGCAGCATCAGCGCCGTACGCGGGGTGGTGAAGGGGTAGGCGTAGATCTGGCCGTGCGGGTGGCCGAGGGTGACGCCGATCTCGGCGCCGCGGTTCTCGAAGCAGAAGACCTGTTCGACGGAGGAGAGGTGCGACAGCTCCGCCGTCCGGTCCGTCCACGCGTCCAGGACCAGGCCCGCCTGCTCCTCGCTCAGGTCGGCGAAGGACGCGTCGTGGTCGGAGGTGAAGCACACGACCTCGCAGCGGCCGGAGTCACCGGCGAGCGAGGGAAAGCGGTTCTCGAAGACCACGACGTCGTACGAGGAGTCCGGGATCTCGCTCAGGCGGTCACCGGAGGACGGGCACAGGGGGCACTCGCCCGCCGGAGGGTGGTAGGTGCGGCCCTGGCGGTGCGAGGCGATGGCGACGGAGTCGCCGAGCAGCGGGTCGCGGCGCACCTCGGAGGTGGTGACGGTCGGGTCGAGCGGGCGCCGGTCCACCGCGTCGCGCACGACGTCGTCGCGCGAGTCGTAGTAGATGAGCTCACGACCGTCGGCCAGCCGGGTCGAGGTCTTCTTCACAGTCGGACTCCCCATCCGCGCCCAGTCTTACAGGTTCTTCAACCTTGGAGGCTCTTCAAACATAACCGAACACAACAAACCACAAGGCAACAGTAGCGTCAATGCCTGTGGGGTTTTGGGGGGCGTCTGTGAACCACGGGCAGCCTTCTGGGGCGCGTGGGGCATAGATACCGGCATGCCTACCCCCACGTATCTGGCAGACGGGGCCCGGAGCTACCTGGCCGAGGGAGCCAGGACCTACCCGGCGGACGGGTTCCCGCCCCACCTCGCCGCCGAGCTCCGGCTCCCCACGAACTGGCTCGACTACACGATCCTCGGCATCTACTTCGCCGTCGTCCTCGGCATCGGCTTCGCCGCACGCCGGTCCGTCAAGACAAGCCTCGACTTCTTCCTCTCCGGGCGCTCGCTGCCCGCCTGGGTCACCGGGCTCGCGTTCATCGCCGCCAACCTGGGCGCCACCGAGATCCTCGGCATGGCCGCGAACAGCGCACAGTACGGCGTCTACACCGTGCACTGGTACTGGATCGGCGCCATCCCGGCCATGGTCTTCCTCGGCCTGGTGATGATGCCCTTCTACTACGGCTCGAAGGTCCGCTCGGTCCCGGAGTTCCTGCTGCTGCGCTTCGACAGAGCGGCGCACCTGCTGAGTTCGATCCTGTTCGCCTTCGCGGCGATCCTGATCGCCGGTGTGAACCTCTACGCCCTCGCGATCGTCGTCGAGGCGCTGCTCGGCTGGCCGCAGTGGGTGGCGATCGTCGTCGCGGGCCTGTTCGTGCTCGCGTACATCACCCTCGGCGGCCTGTCGTCCGCGATCTACAACGAGGTGCTGCAGTTCTTCGTCATCCTCGCCGCGCTCATCCCGATCTCCGTACTCGGCCTGAAGAAGGTCGGCGGCTGGGACGGTCTGACCGACTCGCTCACGGCGACCCACGGCGACAACTTCGTCACCGCGTGGGGCGGTACCGGCATCGGCGACCCCAACCCGCTGGGCGCGAACTGGCTGACGATCGTCCTCGGCCTCGGCTTCGTGCTGTCCTTCGGCTACTGGACGACGAACTTCGCCGAGGTGCAGCGCGCGCTGTCCGCGAGGAACCTGTCCGCGGCCCAGCGCACCCCGCTGATCGCCGCGTTCCCGAAGATCTTCATCGTCTTCCTGGTGATGATCCCGGGCCTGGTGGCGGCGGTCCTGGTCCCGAAGATCGGCACGGCGGACTCGGACCTCCAGTACAACGACGCGATCCCGTACCTGATGGAGGCGCTGCTGCCCAACGGCGTCCTCGGCATCGCGGTCACCGGCCTGCTCGCGGCGTTCATGGCGGGCATGGCGGCCAACATCTCGTCCTTCAACACGGTGTTCACGACCGACATCTGGGCGAAGTACGTGGTGAAGGGCCGCGAGGACTCGTACTACGTACGCTTCGGCCGCCTGATCACGGCGATCGGCGTCCTCGCGTCCATCGGCGCGGCGTTCCTGGCCTCGTCGTTCTCGAACATCATGGCCTACCTGCAGGCCCTCTTCTCCTTCTTCAACGTGCCGATGTTCGTGGTCTTCATCATCGGCATGTTCTGGAGGCGGGCGTCGATGAAGTCGGGCTTCTGGGGGCTGCTGGCCGGCACGACGGCCGCGATGGTGAATTACTTCGTGTTCTACCGGCAGGGCATCATCGGCATCCCCTCCGACCAGGGCGCCAACTTCGTCTCGGCCATCGCGGGCTTCGTAGCCGGCGCGGTGGTCATGGTCGCGGTCTCGCTCTTCACCGCCCCGAAGCCGGAGGAGGACCTCCAGGGCCTGGTGTACGGCACACGCTCACCCGGCATGGCCGAACCGCCCGCCGCCGGCGACGACGCGTGGTACCGCAAGCCGGCGCTGCTGGGCTGGGGGGCGGTGATCCTGGCGGCGGCGTGCTACATCCCGTTCTCGTTCTCGCTCTGACGCCTTCCGCCAACTTCCGACGACTTCTGACGGCTTCTCACGGCTTCTCACGGCTTCTCACAAGGGAGGACTGACGGACCATGTCCGAGTACTCGGAGCGCGACGTCCAGCGCGCGGTCACGGAACTGGAGCACAAGTCCGCGACCGCCGCCCGCCTCTTCGACATCCGCCGCATCATCGGCGCCCTGTTCGTCCTCTACGGCATCATCGTCACGATCGCCGGCATCACCGTCTCCGACGCCAACCTCGACAAGGCCGAGGGCATCAACATCAACCTCTGGACGGGCCTGGGCATGCTCGCCCTGGGGCTGTTCTTCCTGGCATGGCTGTGGCTACGACCACTGACACCGGCGCCGATGCCGGAGGAGGGGGAGGAGCAGCAGCCGCCACCCTCGGGGTGACTGCTGCGAGCGGGGCCGGAGTTCTTGAGGGGACTGCGGCCCCCGTACGGCTCTTCAGATCCGTTCAGCCGTGAACAGCTCGGCCGGATCTGTCACTCTTCGGCGAACAGGTCTTCCGCGTCGGGCATATGTTCGGCGCGCACGGCATGGACCATCTCGGCCCACCGAGAGCTGTTCACGTCCGGGCGCCACCCGGCCACGGCCAGCACTGGCCCCTACGCCGCGGACAGGTCGCACCACACGTACTTGCCGCAGTCACCACCCTGCCGCAGCGGATGCCAGCCCCAGTCGTCGGCGCAGGCCCGGACGAGCCCGAGCCCGCGGCCCGTCTCCGCGTCGGAGGCAACCGTCAGGTCGTACGGCGGCGGCACCGGGCTCGCGTCCCACGCACCGATACGCAGGACGCCGTCCCGCCAGTGCAGCCGCAGAGCCGCCGGGCCCTTCGTATGCCGTACGGCATTGGAGACCAGCTCCGCCGCCAGCAACTCGGCGACGTCCGCCAGGCGGATCAGGCCGTGCATCGTGAGGACCAAGCGGACGGTACGGCGGCAGACGGTGACCGCTCGGACGTCATGGGGGATGTGGAGCACGTATTCCCAGGGTTCGGTTTTGGGCATGGGTGAACTCCGATCCAGGAGTGGGGGGTTGAGAGTTCGCGGCGGGCCCGGGCAGTGGCAGTGTCACAGCCGTCCTGGCAGGACGGAGTGGTGCGCTTCCGGGAATCCCGACGTTCCGCAGCGTGTGCGTCGCGTCACTGACGGTAGAGACCAAAATTGGTCTCGCGCAACCCGCTGCCATAATCTGCCCCCGAACGAGTCACCGTTCCAAGGCCGTTGAGACGAGGAGGAATCCATGGCCCGCAGGCGGCAACCCACCGCGCGCCAGATGCGTCTCGGCGCCGAGCTGCAGAAACTGCGCGAGGCCGCAGGGCTCAAGGGACGCGAAGCCGCCGCGGCTCTGGGAACGGACTCGGCCCGGTTGAGCCAGATCGAGTCCGGGGTCGTAGGCATGAGCGAGAACACCGTTCGCCGGCTCGCTGCCAATTACGCCTGCACGGACGAGGAGTTGACCGAGGCCATGGTAGCGATGGCTACGGACCGGACCCGCGGCTGGTGGGAGAAGTATCAGGGCCTGCTGCCAGTTCCGTTTCTGGACATCGCCGAGTTGGAGCACCACGCCACGTACCGTTTCGACGTCGAGTTCCTGCATGTCCCCGGCCTCTTTCAGACGGAGGACTACGCTCGCGGCATCTTCTCGTACCGCGTCCCCGAACTCCCCGACAACGACTTGGCGTTGCGAGTAAGCCACCGCATGGAACGCAAGGTGATCATCACGGGCCCGGCCCTCATCCCGTACGAAGCAGTGATCCACGAGGCGGCTCTGCGTATCCGTGTCGGCAACCGAAGCGCCACACGAACTCAACTGACCCGCATCCTGGAACTCTCCGAAGCGGACCACATCACGGTGCGCGTCATCCCCTTCGACTTGGACGACTTCGGCGGAGCCTGGAGCGCCATGACGTACGCGGGTGGCGCGGTACCCAAACTGGACACCGCGCTTCGCGACACAGCCCACGGCACCGCCTTCATCGACTCCGAATCCCAACTCGGCGCCTTTCGAACGCTCTTCCGTAAGGTGGAGGCGGTATCACTCGAACCCGCACGTTCGCGTGACTTCATCCACAGGCTTGCGAAGGAACTGTGAGGAGCGTCGTGACCACCCCCGGCAACTGGCAGAAGTCGTCCTTCTCAGGCGGCGCCGACGGCAACAACTGCCTCGAACTCGCCGCCACGCCCGCCCACTGGCAGAAGTCCTCCTTCTCGGAGGGAGGCGAGGGAAACACCTGCGTCGAACTCACCGCCACCCCGACCGCCCTGCACCTGCGCGAAAGCGACGACCCCGCCGCCATCCTCACCACAACGCCGCCCCCCCTCGCCCACCTCCTCCACCACATAAAGACCGGCGGGCCCCGCACACCCAGCGCGTGAGGTGACGATTAGCCGCGCGGCGTAACCACCGAAGACGCACCAACGACGCGGCCTCGGTCACCGCGGCGCACCGCCCGAGGAGCCCGCCGCTACCTCCTTCTACGCAGGCCCCCCTCTTCCCATGTCGCCGCCAAATCGCCGGCGACGACGAAGAGGGAGCCGTTCGTAAACGCGATTTCATGGGTGAATCCGGCCGGGTGCGGCAGGATCTCGTCCAGTTGGAAACTCCCTAGCCGGGGCTCGACGTACGCGAGATCGCCGCCTTCGGCACCGACGCCGAACTCACCGATCAGGCCGTGGCCGCCTACGTGGCGAAGTACGCCACCAAGTCCGCCGACGCCTCCGGCGCCCTCGACCGCGCCCTGTTCTGCCGTCCCTGCCAGGGACGCGGCGCCACCGTGCTGCCTCACGGGACTCCGCTCCCCTGCACCGCCTGCGACGGAACTGGACAGGCCCGGCCCCTGCCGCGCCTCGCCGTCGCCCGCCACGTACGGCAGATGATCCGCACCTGCTGGGAGCTGGGCAAGCTACCGGAGTTCGCCGATCTGAAGCTCTGGAAGTGGGCGCACATGCTGGGCTTCCGGGGCCACTTCTCCACCAAGTCCCGCAGCTACTCCACGACCCTCGGCGCGCTGCGCGCCGCCCGCCGCGCCTGGCGCACCGACCAGTCCCGTGTCTACGCCGGCCTGCCCGAGCCCGAGCCGGACACCACGCTCGTCGTCGTCCACTGGGCCTACCTCGGCACCGGCTACAGCCCCGGCGCCGCGCTCCTCGCCGCCGTCGTCTGGCACCGCAGGGAACTCGCACGGCAGTTCATCACCGAAGGGGGTTGCTGATGACCATGCAGGCACCCACCGCACCCCACCAGGGGCCCAGCACGCCGGAGGAGTTGCTGACAGTTCCGCAGGTCATGGCAAGCCTCCAGCTGGGCCGCTCGGCCGTCTACGACCTGCTCCGCACCCGCCAGCTCGCCTCGATCACCCTCGGCCGCGCCCGCCGCATCCCCACCCACGCCCTGACCGACTTCATCCGCACCCGCCTCGACCAGGAAGCCGCCGCCTGATGACCACGCCCCGCGACAACCCCGTCTCCCGCCGCAGCCGTGCGAACGGCGACGGAACCGTGTACCAGCGCAAGGACAGCCGTTGGGAGGCCGCTGGATACGTCCTCGCCCCCGGCAACACGCGCAAGCGCGTCCGCGTCTACGGCAGCACCCGCAAGGAAGCGCTGGCCAAGCTCACCGAGAAGATCGCTGCCAGCAACCGCGGACTCCCCGTCCCCTCCGCGCAGGGCAGCCTGGCTGCGTACCTGACGTACTGGCTGGAGAACGTCGCTGTTCACCAGCTCCGTGAGAACACCCACACCCGCTACACCGCCGTCGCCCGGCTCTACCTCATCCCCGGCCTCGGGCGGAAGAAGCTGGCCAAGCTCACCGCCAAGGACGTCCGCACCTGGCTCAACCAGCTCCGCACCACCTGTCAGTGCTGCACCCGTGGCCTCGACACCGCCCGCGATGAGCCCCGCTGCTGCGCCGCCGGAAAGTGCTGCTCCAGGCGGCTCTCGCCGCTGACACTCGCCTACGTCCACTCCGTGCTCAAGTCCGCCCTGGAGCACGCGGTACGCGAGGAGGAGATCCCGCGCAACGTCGCCCGCAACGTCCGCTCCGGCTCACCCCGACCCCGCCGCTTCGAACCTCTCACCGCCGAAGAAGCACGCGAGTTCCTGACCGCCGCCAGCGGTCACCGGCTGCAGGCGCTGTTCGAGCTCGCCCTGCGCACCGGCCTCCGGAAGGGCGAACTCCTCGGCCTGCGCTGGGAGGACCTCGACTTGGCCGGTGGAACCGCCAGCATCCGCCGCACACTCCAGCGCACCAACTCCGGTGGCCTGACCGCACTCCCGACCAAGACCCAAAGCTCCGAACGACGCATCGCGCTGCCGACGCCGTGCCTGCGCTCCCTGGAACAGCACCGCACCCGTCAGCGTGGGGAGCGCGATGCGACAGGGACAGCCTGGCAGGACAGCGGCTACGTGTTCACCCGGCCCGACGGCACCCCGATCGAAGGAGCCACCCTCACCCGCCACTTCACCGCTCTGCTCGACCGGGCCGGACTCCGCCGCATCCGCTTCCACGACCTTCGCCACTCGACCGCGACCCTCCTCCTGGAACAGGGGGTGGAACTCGTCGTGATCAAGGAACTCCTCGGCCACGCCCACATCGGCGTCACGGCCACCGTTTACGCCCACGTCCGGCTCCGTCTTCAGCGCGACGCTATCGACCTCCTCGGACGCACCCTCCGCAACCCCGGGGACAGCGACGAACCACCGCTCTGCGCAGCGCCCGTCCGCTGACGTTGCCGTCAACTACTGCCGTCACAAGCCCGAGAAGCCCCACCAGAAGTCGATTCTGGTGGGGCTTCTGCGGTGCTTGAGCGTGTTCGCCAGACAGGCGGTCAGCTCTCGTCAGCGTCCTGATGAGATTTGTTACCGAATCCGTTTCAGTCGTTTTCCGTACAGCGAACTAATCCAAATCAAGTCCCGCCACCGCCGCCTGGACCTCATCAGACCCATACCCCGTCCGCAGGAACAATTCCCGGGACCCCAAAGCGGAAACAACGAGCTGCGCGAGCGCATACCAGCGTCTACCGATTCGCAACGGAAGAGTCGCCATGACCTCTGCGCCCGGAGCGCCTACATCATTCACCTCGCCTGAGGAAATTTGAACCTCGACGGCGAATTCCGCCTCATCGTCACGAAGCCAGATGCAGACTCGCGAAGCTCCAGCCACGCGAGCATCAATCTCGCGAAGCGCGCCAACCAGTGTTTGCAGGTCGGCCGTCGTACACCCAAGCTCCATGAGGCGGGACTCCTGGAAATTGGGCAGCTGATACGTGACCTGGAAGATCACTTCGAACTGGTCGACACTGAGGACGATGACGGAAGCCGGCGGACTGGCGCCTCGATCGCCCTGTTCATCGGAGAACATTGTCAAACCAATCCTTCCCGCCCTTGGGAGTGAATACCGTTCCACCTTCACCATCTTCGATGACGACGGATCGCTTATCGGGGTCCCAGTAACCGACTCGACCATTTCGAAGATATCTAGTCTCGACGTTGGGAACATTCCCATTGATCACGCCATCGACGTAGTAAGGGAGGGCTCCGTCATCGACACCTCTCACGAAGTGGGTACCGTCCCCGTCGGGACGCTTCGCCGAATCGAGGGCATGCTTCGAAATATTCTCAGATATTTCGTCGACCTCGGGGCAACTACTATTGTGAACGAGAACTGGCGTCTGGCCAGCGAGTACATAGTACGTGTGGGTCTCGTTGATCGTGAGGTCGTATGTGCGCTGGTGCTGGGTGAATTCGCGGGTGGTGTGGACCGTCGCGGGGGACCCGTCGGCGGTGCGGATGGTCATTCCGGGTTTGAGGGCGTCGGCCTCGACCCACGCGCCTTCGGAGTCTGACCAGAAGGGGTGTGTGGTGGTGGTCGTCAGGGAATCGGTGGCGTCGTCGGTAGTGATGGTGAGGTCGATGAAGTGCTTGTCGTCCTCGGTGACGATGGTCGCGACGACTTCGCTGACAGTGGTCTTGTTCGTGTGTGGATCGGTGACGGTGACCTTGTCGCCGATCTCGACGTCCTCGATGGGTTTGCTGGTGCCGTCGGCCATCAGGACGTCGGTGCCGGCGGTGAAGCTGTGGGCCGCGGCGACAAGGCAGCCGATGGGGATGTTGTCGCCTCGTTTGATGGCCTGTTTGAGGAACGTGACGCCGACCTTCGCGATCTTTCCGAGACCGGTGGTGACGGCACTGACGGTTGCGTCGATTGCCGCTTCCTTGCAGCCCTTGCCGTTGTAGCAGTCAACGTAGGAACGTACGCCGAGGACTTCCCGGACATCGATGTTCGCTTGGCCACCGAACCAGCCAAGTTCGCCCACCGCGTGGCAAAAATCGCCGGTCAGCACACCCGTGCATTGGCTGCGTGCCCAGTTCTCCAGGTTGTGCTGGTAGTCCAAGTTCTCGTGGTAGTAGGGGAAAGTTGCGGCGAGTTCCGCCTGGGTGGGGATGTAGACACCCTGGATGGTGACCGACTGACCGTAAGGCTGAACCGTCACCGGCCTGTTCGTCTCACCGCCTGTTTGTGACTTCCCGGCCGGAGGCTTGTAGAGGACCCCGCCGCCGGTGGGGTTGCCGTTCTTGGAAAGACTGCCGTCGCCGCGGGTCTGGACTCCGGTGCCGCAGCCCTCCTCGAAGCCGGAGCCGCAGGCCAGGCCGAGGCCGGTGGGGTCGGTGAAGGCGAGGGGGTTTTGGGCTGCGTAGGTGTAGCCGTTGAGGGTCTGCGGTTTGTCGATCTCCAGGAGGGGGTCGACGCTGAGGAAGCGTCCGGTGTCCGGGTCGTATTCGCGGGCGCCGAGGTGGGTGAGGCCGGTGGACCGGGTGTCATCGGTGCCGCCGACGAAGCCCTTGGTGCCAGGCCAATCCGCGACCTCCTCGCCGCGAGTGCCGCCGAAAGGCAGGGAGCGGCGCTGGGTGAGTTGCTGGGTGGCTGCGTCGACGGCGAGTTGAGCGGTGCCGTGGTGGTCAGCAAGGGTGAAAGACACAGTGCCGTCGTCGTCCTGGACGGCCTGGTGGCCGTTACCGAGGTCGAAGTAGCGGGTGGCCTTGGGGGTGGTGGAGCCCTTGGGCAGGGTGATCTCGGTGCTGCCGAGGTAGAGGGTGGTCTCGGTCGGGGTGCGGCCGATGAGGCGGTTGCCGTCGGTGTCGTAGAGGTATTCGGTGACCTTGCTGCTGCCGCCCTCGACGGGTTCCGTCACCTTGGTCAGGTGGCCTTCGGCGTCCCAGGCCAAGGTCTGAGCGTCGCCGCCGATGGTGCGGCTGGTGGTGTTGCCCGCGGCGTCGTAGTCGTATGTGTCCTTGGACGTACCCGTCGGGCCGGTCGCGGTGATGGAGTCGAGGGTGTGAACCTGGGGTGTGCCCGGCTCGGGGTAGGCGTAGGTCCGCCGAATGTCCTTGCCCGCGCCGCCTGTGGTGTCGTGGCGAGTCTCGGTCAGACGCTGGCCGGTCTTGCCGTAGGTGTAGGAGGTCCAGTACGGGGCTGGCCCGCCGAGCACGCTGCCGCTGGGCGTGCCCGCGCAGCTCGTCTCGTCCTGGGTCCAGGCTTCGGACAGGCGGCGCAGCGCGTCGTAGGTGAAACACTGGTTGTCGGTGCCGGAGCGGGAGACGTCGGAGACCGACAGGACGTTGCCGGCTTCGTCGTAGTGATAGGTGCTGTGCTGGTCGACGCCGGCCACGTTCTCTCGGTCCACGCGAGAGGTGGCCAGGCGCTGGGTGCCCCACTCGTAGGTGTTGGTCGCCCAGATCTTCTTGCCGCCGCTGTTGGACAGTTCGTGCTGCAGCGGCTTGCCGGTCAGGCTGTAGCTGGTGCCGGCCTGCAGGCCCTGGCTGCCGCTGAGGGCGGTGGGCCACAGGGTCGCGTCGTCGTGTGTGTACGCCACGGTCGCCGCCGCCAGCGCACCGGCCTTCGGATACCCGATGCCCTTGACCAGGCCGGAGACCCCGTAGGAGGTCGTGGTCACATAGGTGCCCGCCAATGCCCCTTCGGAGGAGGGAACGGTGACAGAGGTGCGCTGCGGGCGGTAGAGCCGGTCGTAGGCGACGACCATGGCCGTGTAGGCGTTGGCACCGTCGTAGCGGGTGGACTCGGCGAGGTGGCCCTTGGCTCCGCTGATGGTGTCGTAGACCCACTTTGCGCGCAGCTCGCCGGTCGGCGAGTCCTTGTGCAGTTCGGTCTGACGGCCGAGACCGTCGTGGACATAGGCGAGCGTGGTGCCGCGAGCGTCGGTGGTGGAAGTCAGTTGGCCTCGGTCGTCGTACCTGCTCGTGGCGCTGCCCTTGTCAGGGTCGCTCGTTGCGATCTGCTGCCCGAGCAGGTCGTACCCGTAGGTCCAGGCGTTGCCCTCCGCGTCGGTGACCTTCGTCAGCTCGCCGCGCGGTGTGTAGGCGTACTTGGTCGTGTCGTAGTCGGCCTCTGCACTGCGTGCGTGGTGCTGGCGCACTTCGGTGGTCTGGCCGCGGGCGTCGGTGAGGGTTGTGGTGGCGGTACCTCCGACGGGCGGGATGACGGTGGTGCGGTCGCCGCCGTAGATGGTCTTGGTGATGTTCAGGACGGTGCCGCCGTCCCCGTTTCCGGCGATCTCCCGGACCTCGGTTGGGCGGCCGAGACCGTCGTAGGTACTCCGGGTCTGTGTCTCGACGCTCAGAGCGTCCTGAGGCTTGAACAGACCGGCGGACGGGGCGCCCTCGGCGTAGTAGGTGGCGAACTCCTTGGCTGCGAGGCCGCGTTCGTCGTAGAAGGTGTCGGTCAGCAGGCGGCCGCCGTCGGGGCCGGGCTGCTGGGTCTGGCGGGGTCGCAGGAATCCGTCGTAGAGAAGGTAGGAGGTGCGTTGGGCGCCGTCGTTGCCCAGCGTCTTGGTGCCGACCGCGACGGGCTGTCCCTCGGTGACGCTGTACGTGAACTCATAGGACGGTGTCTGGCTGGTGAGGCGATCGGCCGCCCACACCCTGGTGGAGCGACCCAGCGCGTCGTAGGCGAAGGTGGTGACCTTGTCGTTGGTGTCGGCCTGGGTCAGCGGCAGGCCGCGCCGGATGTCGTGGCTGGTGGTGGAGGTCTGCGCCGTGGTCGCGTCGCCGGCGTTCGCCGGCGGCGTGGTGATCTTCGTGGTGGTCGGGAAGCCAGTGGCGGGAGTGCGCAGGGTTGTCGTGGTGCGGCCGTCGGTGCGCGTCGTGCGGGTGAGCTCGCCGGTCGTGGTGACCTTCACGTCGGCCGTCAGGTCGGTGCTAGTGAGCTCGCGCCCGTACGCCGCGCAGGGAGAGGACCTCCACCGGCTCACCCGAACGCTTGGCCTGAGCCAGCGCCTCCTCCTCGGTCGGCGCGGTCCGTGCCTCGGAAGTCCCCGCATCCGCCACCGCAGCCGCAGATGCCCTGCCCGGGACAGCACCCATCGCGACGGTTGGCGCAAGCACGCTCACCGTCACCGCAGCGGACAGCACCGCTCCGACAACGCGCAGCCGTCTGCCCTTAGGCATGGCACACCCTCCCCGACTCCACAGTCCCCACCCTGGAGTCACACAAGTTTCACAAAGTGAAGGGACTTTAACTGCGCGTTACTTGCACACGTCAAGAGCGAATCGCACAAGTGGATAAGCGCAGTCGCAGCGCTGGGTGGTTACTCAGCCACGCTTCCCGATATGACCGATGGAGAAAGGAAACGCACATATCGCCACGTTCGCGATGCCTACACATTTGGGCACACCGCGCATATCAATCGACGGGTTTCAGACATCCGCCACACGCTCGCTCGGCCCCCTTTACCAAGACTTGACCATCCTCGGCAGTTATCGATAAAGGGGGGTTTCAGCGGACTTGATCCAGTTCCATCGGGTGCCTGGTCTGGATCGTTGTCTCACCTCGCCCGGCCCGGGCACACCGGTCTGCGGCTCGGCACCGCCTGGGCGCAGTCCACGACCGCCAGGGGAAGAGGCCATCTGAGCGCTGGGTGACTGCGCGCCGGCGCATGAGCTGGTATTCATCGTCGCCCCCGTGCTCGGTACTGGGCAGCCCGCAGAGACCGGGCAGTTGACCGTGTTGGCCGCAGGGCCGAGCCCGCACCAGGACACATTCGCCCCCGCCTTCGACGCCCGTCGGCGCCCGTACGATGTGGACCGGTGAGGACTAGGCCGAGGGCAGTACCACCCGGCTCAAGCTCGTGGCCAACAGTTGGGTGCTCGCGGCCTCCGCTGCGGCCGGTGAGGTCCTCACCCTCGCCCGGGGCCCGGCATGGAGCCGCGGACCTTCTTCGACCTCATCGCCGCGCGGGTCGGCACCTGGGCGGCAGCGAACAACGCCGAATCGCCTACGCCCCTACCAACTCCTCGTGGCTGAACCGCCCGATATTCGCTTGCGCACCATCGTCACTCGGGTCAACGTCGTCTGACACCTGACGGAGGCAGAGAAGATGACCACGCAGACTCAGCACGTCGACCACGAACTCATCCAGGCCGCGGCCCACGTCGCGCGCACCCGCTGCCGGGGCGACAACCACACCATGGCAGCCGCAGCCCGCGCCCAGGACGGCCGGATCGTCACCGCCGTGAATGCCTACCACTTCACCGGAGGCCCCTGCGCCGAGCTGGTCCTCATCGGCGCGGCAGCCGCCGAGGGCGCCTACGAGCTGGACACGATCGTCGCCGTGGGCGACCGCGACCGGGGGGCCGTTCCCCCGTGTGGCCGGTGCCGCCAGGTGCTCCTCGACTACTTCCCGGCCCTGAAGGTCATCGTCGGGGCAGGCGACCGCCTTCGGACCGTCCCTATCACCGACTTGCTTCCCGAAAGCTACATCTGGGCCGACCACCAGCTCGACACTGAGTAAACCGAGCCACTCAGCAGAGGCTGACACCACCAGACATCAACAGGGCGAACGTTGTCCGGCAGCCACTGGACACCTCCACACTCGTGATCAAAATGTAAACCCCTCGTGCCGGAATTGTGGGCTCCGTCACAGCGCCCGCTGGCATGCACCTGATGAAGTGAACGAATGCTCGGTCTACTCCTTCGCGTCCTCCCGTTCTGGATCCGCGAGCCCCTGCTCGTCATTGTCGGCCTCCCCTTCGGCGTCCTCCTCGTGTACGCCGCCGTCCGGGACGAGGAATGGATCATGGCCGCCCTCGGCGTCGCGGTCCTCGCGATCACCGCCGCACGCATTCACACCATCGTCAACGCGCTGCGAGCCCGCCGCATGGACAAGGCCACCAACAGCGCTTCGGCAGAAGGCGCGTGACCCCACGTCGGTAAGGATCAGATCAGGGCCCGGGGGCATCCTCCGGGCCCCCCGGCGACGCGGTCACTGGACCCGCCCGGTCCAGCAGGCCCGTTCTCGCCGCCAGTGCCGCCGCCTCAAGCCGCGACCCCACGCCCAGCTTCATCAGGACCCGTTGGACGTGAGTCCGGGCCGTCGACGGGGCGATTCCCATCCCGGCGGCGATCAGGCGCGTGTCCTCGCCGTCCGCGACCCTCACCAGAACCTCCACCTCCCGTGGAGTGAGCATCTGGAGCAGGCGCTGGCCCTCGTCGTCCGGCTGGGCCACGGGATTCAACAGCTCACTGAAGGCGCCCTGGAGCAACTGCGGGGCCACGGCCGCCTCGCCCGCCCGTGCCTTCATGATCGCTCGCTCGACACCCTCTATGCGTTCGTCATGGCGTACGTAGCCCGAGGCGCCCGCGGCGAACGCTGCCGCGATGCCACGTGGGTTCGGTACCGGGCCGAGGACCAGGACCGCCACCTGCGGGCGCTCCCGCTTGATCTTCGCCACCGGGTCGAAGATGCCCGGTTCGGCTGGTGTCGCCGTACCGAGCAGGCACACCTCGGGTGCCCGTGCGATCACCAGCTCCGCCGCCCCCGCGGCCGGAGCCGCCGCGGCGAGCACCCGGTGCCCCCGCAGCTTCAAGGCCGAGGCCAACGCCTCGGCCAGCAGTCGGTGGTCGTCGACCACCATGAGCCGCACTCCCATCAGGCAACCCCCCAGTCCCCCCAAGCATCCCCACTGGTTCCCCGTGGATTAGGAGCCCCCCGGCTCTCCATCCCCCGGAAGCTACACGCTTGTTCGACGTTGCGCTTCCCCTACTGGAGAGAAGTGCCCCGGAATATCGAAATCCCTCCCATTCGGGAGTGTTGAGGAGTGATGAGTCGTACGCGCACGGCCCCGCCCCTGAGCAGGGGCGGGGCCGTCGGTCACGGCGGATCCGAAGAGCTACTTCGCGCCGAAGGCGATCGCCAGGTACTCCTTGTCGCTCGCGGAGTACGGCTTGCGGGCGTACAGCGCCGACATGTACAGGTGGCCGTCGCGGTAGATGATCTCCGCGTAGTCCGGAAGCATGCTGGTCTCCGCGTCGCGGACCGAGTCGGTCGCCGGGTTCTCCAGGAGCTTGGTCTCCTTGAACGAGGTGCCGTCGATGCTGACGACCTGCCCGCCCTTGTCGTACGGCGGACGCTTGTACGCCAGCAGGTTGCTGCCGTCCATCCGCAGCGGGGTGATGGTGTAGCCGTCACCCGCGTCCGCGCGCTGGCCGGTCTGCTTGCCCGTGGCGAGGTCGAAGGCGACGATCTCGTTGGTCCGGCTGTACTCGCCGGTGCCCTCGTGCTCCTCGGTCGGGACGTAGAGCTTGTCGTTGCCGACCGCGAGCAGGGAGCAGTACTCGATCCTGGAGATCCCGTCGCACTTGGCGGCGTACGTCTTGCCGGGCGCCGAGATCTTCGTACGCAGCTTGCCCGTCTTGTTGTCGATGGAGAAGAAGTCGGAGATGCCGCTGCCGTCACCGGCGGAGTCGCCGACGTCGGCGGCCACGACGAGCGGGTTGGTGGAGACGACGCTCGCGTACTCGATGCCCGGCGACATCTCGTACTCGGAGAGCACCTTCCCGGACTTCGGGTCGATGGTCTGGATGTGCAGCTGACGCTGGCTGCCGTACTCACCGCACTTGCGGACCGCGACCAGCTTCTCGCCGCCGCCGTACCCGGCGTCGTAGCAGGTGTCGGTCGGCTTCGGTGCCCACAGCTGCTTGCCGCTGGAGATGTCGAACGCCGCGCCGCCGCTGGTGCTGCCCACGGCGACCGTGTTCGCGCTCACCGTGACGTTGTCGAGGCCGACCAGCTGGTCACCGGACTTGACCGTCTTGGTCCACAGCTTCTTGCCGGTGTCGAGGTCGAGCGCCGCGAGCTGGCTGCAGCCGTGCGAGGGGTCTTCCTTGGTCGGCATGGCGGGCTCGTAGGTGATCGCCGTCCGGTTGGACTCGGTGGTGTGACGGCTGGCCATGCACACCGGGCCGGGGAGCTTGATCGTCCAGAGCTTCGCGCCCGAGTCGGGGTCGTAGCCGTTGACCTCGGCGCTGCCGCTCTTGGCGTACACCTTGTCGGTGAGCCAGGAGCCGGCGGTGGTCACGCTGGTGTCGCCCTTCACGGCGGGCGCCGGGATCTGGAACAGCACCTTGGAGCTGGTGTTGGCCGGGACCTTCTCCTTGCCGTTGGTACCGGAGGACTTGCCGTCGTCCTTGCCGCCGGTGCCGCCGTTGGTGCCCGAGGCGTTGTTCTTGTCGTCGTCCTTGCCGGACGAGTTCGCGTACCAGACGCCGCCGCCGATGATCAGCGCGACGGCCACCACGGCCGACACGATGATGGCCATCTGGCTGTTGAACTTCCGCCCGCCCTGGGAGGCCTGCGGCGGCATCGGCATGGACTGCGGCTGCGGGTAGCCGTAGGGGGACTGCCCGTACGGCGCCTGCCCGTACGGCTGCTGCTGGCCCGGGTAGCCGTAGCCAGGGGCCTGCGCGGGCGGCTGGGACGGGGGCGCGGACGGGGGCGTCTGCGGGTAGCCGTAGCCGGGGCCCTGCGCGGGCGGCGGGGGCGTCGGGGCGCCGAAGCCACCGGGGGGCGGGTCCTGCGGAGCGCCGAAACCGCCGGGCGGCGGGTCCTGCGGGGCGCCGAAACCGCCGGGCGGCGGGTCCTGCGGGGCGCCGAAACCGCCCTGCGGGGGCTGGTTCGGCGGTGGCGGGGGCGGCGGCTGGCTCATGACGTGTGTACCTCGGGATGCGATGGGATGACAGGCTGGAACGGGACCGGCCTGAGCTGGACCGGCCTGAGTCGAGGGGCGACCGGGAGGGCCGAGTCGACGGCGTGGGTCACGGCGTCAGTCATTGCCGTAGGCCAGCATCAACTTCTCCTTCGCCTCGTCATTGCCCGTCAGCCGGGTGGTGGAGATGTAGAAGCGCCCGTCCACGTAGTCGACCGCCATCGAGAAGAAGCCGTTCTCGATGTCCGCGGTGCCCCCCGGGTTCTGCAGCAGCTTCGTCGGCTTGTGGCTGCTGCCGGTCGTCGGGATCGACACGACCTGACCACCGGCGTCGTACGACGGCTCGACATACGCGATGAGGTTCGTACCGCTCATCTTCAGCGGCAGCGCCATCTCGTTGTCCGAAGGGGACTTGACGCGCCACTTCTCCTTGCCGGTCTCCAGGCTGAACGCCACGATCTCATTGGCGCCGCTCTTCGCCTCGGTCGGCAGGTAGAGAGTGTTGGCGTCGGCGGCGGTGCCGAAACAGCCCGTCAGGTCACGGTCGATGATGGCGTAACCGCACTCGGGCGCGAAGGTGTCCTTGCTGTCCAACTGCGAGCGGATGTCACCGTTGTTCTTCAGCGTGGTGACGTTGACCCGCTTCTTGTCCTTGTTGGTCATGTAGAGGACGACGGGGTCGACGGAGTACGCCCGCTCGACCCTCCAGCCCTCGGGGATCTTCGTCGTCCACTTGGCCTTGCCGGTCGCCGGGTCCAGTTCCTGGACCTCGTCGTGCTCGGTGTCGGATCCGACCCCACAGGACGAGACGGCCAGCAGCTTGGGGCCACCCGCGAACCCGGCCGGATAGCAATTCCCGTAATTCGTCTTGTCCCACAGCTTCTTGCCGCTGCTGACGTCGTACGCCGTACCGGACTGCATGCGGCCCACCACCAGCGTGTCGCCCGCGATGGCCAGCTCGATCGAGAGCGTGCTGTCGAAGAGTTCGCCGTCCGAGACCTTCCCGCTCCAGCCCTTTTCGCCGGTGTTGAGGTCGATCTCCTGGAGCTGGTTGCACTTGGCGCCGCTGCTGGAGCCGCTCATGTACGCCACGACGACCTTGTCGTCCGACGTCTTCTGCGGAGTGACCGCGCAGATCTTCTGCGGGAAGGCGATCGCGTCCCAAGTCGGCTTGCCGTCCCCGACGTTGTATGCGAAGACCTGCTTGTACGCCGCCTTCACCGCGGCGGTGTCGGTGATCCACAGGCCGGGGGCGTCGGCACCGGAACCGGGCGCGTCGGGTGCCGTCTTGTACCAGAGCACCCTCGCCTCACCGGCCTGGCGGCCCGCGTTGAGGTCCTCGGTGTCCTCGACGCCGTCGCCGCTGCCGTCACCGGGGTTGACCGGGTCGTCGGACGCGGAGGGCTGCTTCGAACTGCCCTGGCTCTTCTGGGCGCTGGGCTTCTTTTCGCCGTCATCGCCGCCGCTGACGGCCCATACGGTGCCGCCGACGACGAGCAGCGCGGCCACGGCGGCGCCTATGACCATGGCTGGCCGGCCCTTGAAGGGGTTCTTGGAACCGCCGCCGGGGCCGCCGGGCGCGCCCGGGTACTGCGCCTGGGGCGGATAGCCGTAGCCCGGCTGCGGCTGTCCGTAGGGGGCGGCGGGCTGGCCGTACGGGCCCGGCTGCTGCGGCTGCCCGTACGGGCCCGGCTGAGCGTAGGGGCCGGGCTGAGCGTAGGGGCCGGGCTGCTGGGGGTATCCGTAGCCGGGTTGCGGGGCACCGGCGGGCGGCGCCTGCGGGGGCGCGGGCTGCTGAGGCGGCTGCGCGGTCGAAGGGGGCGTCGCCTGGGGCGAGTTGGGGGGCGAGTTGGGGGGCGTGCCGAAACCGCCCTGCGCCCGTGGGTCCTGCGGTGCGCCGAAACCACCGGCCGGCGGCTGGTCCTGCGGTGCTCCGAAGCCGCCCTGCGGCGGCTGATTGGGCGGCTGACTCATCAGCGGCTCCCCCCTCTTCACTGATGTGGCGCCCCACCGGCGGCGCCGGATGCGCGCCGGGCCCGGTGGTTCTCAAACTGCTCTCAGACGGCTCTTTCTATCACTGTGGCGCGCTGCAACAGGGGGTCGGTCCTTGCCCTGTTCCCAAGGGAGGACCGGCCTGTGATGCCGTCGTTACGCGCCTTCACCCACCCTTCACGCGGGGCGCGCACCGCGTGTTCAAACCGGGGCGTGCGGGGCCCCCGAAGGGCGCGCACCTCAGACGTACACGCCCTCACACTCCAGGCGTACGCGCCGTCTTACGCGTCCTCCGCGAGCTCCAGCCAGCGCAGTTCCAGTTCCTCGCGCTCTCCCACCAACTCACGCAATTCCGCGTCAAGTTGGGCGACCTTCCCGAAGTCGGTCGCGTTGTCGGCGATCTGGGCGTGCAGCTTGGTCTCCTTCTCGGAGATTTTGTCCAGCTGCCGTTCGATCTTCTGGAGTTCCTTCTTGGCGGCGCGGGCATCTGCGGCGGACGCCGCCTTCGCGGGGGCCGCCGCGGAGGAGGCGAGGACGGCGGCGGCCGCGACCTCCTCCAACTTCTTGCGCCGCTCCAGGTACTCGTCGATCCCGCGCGGCAGCATCCGCAGCGTGCCATCGCCGAGCAGCGCGAACACGTTGTCCGTCGTGCGCTCGATGAAGAACCGGTCGTGGGAGATCACGACCATCGAGCCGGGCCAGCCGTCGAGCAGGTCTTCCAGCTGGGTGAGGGTCTCGATGTCGAGGTCGTTGGTGGGCTCGTCGAGGAAGAGGACGTTGGGCTCGTCCATGAGCAGGCGCAGGATCTGGAGCCTGCGCCGCTCACCACCCGACAGATCCCCGACCGGCGTCCACTGCTTCTCCTTGTTGAAGCCGAACGTCTCACAGAGCTGCCCCGCGGTCATCTCGCGGCCCTTGCCGAGGTCGACCCGGTCACGCACCGCCTGGACGGCCTGCAACACGCGCCAGTTCGGGTCGAGTTCGGCGACCTCCTGGGAGAGGTAGGCAAGCTTGACGGTCTTGCCGGTGACGATCCGCCCGGCCGCGGGCTGCCGCTCCCCGTCGCTGCGGGCGGCCTCGGCGAGGGCGCGCAGGAGGGAGGTCTTGCCGGCGCCGTTCACCCCGACGAGTCCGACCCGGTCGCCGGGGCCGAGGTGCCAGGTGAGGTGCTTGAGCAGCACCTTGGGTCCGGCCTGCACGGTCACGTCCTCGAGGTCGAAGACGGTCCTGCCGAGCCGGGAGCTCGCGAACTTCATCAGCTCGCTCTTGTCGCGGGGCGGCGGCACGTCCGCGATCAGTTCGTTGGCGGCCTCGACGCGGAACCGCGGCTTGGAGGTGCGGGCGGGGGCGCCGCGCCGCAGCCAGGCGAGCTCCTTGCGGACGAGGTTCTGCCGCTTGACCTCCTCGGTCGCGGCGATGCGCTCCCGCTCCGCCCGGGCGAACACGTAGTCGGAGTACCCGCCCTCGTACTCGTACACCGCGCCCTTCTGCACGTCCCACATGCGCGTGCAGACCTGGTCGAGGAACCAGCGGTCGTGGGTGACGCAGACGAGCGCCGAGCGCCGCTCGCGCAGATGCCGCGCGAGCCAGGCGATGCCTTCCACGTCGAGGTGGTTGGTGGGCTCGTCGAGGATGATCAGGTCCTGCTCCTCGATGAGCAGCTTGGCGAGGGCAATACGGCGGCGCTCACCGCCGGAGAGGGGGCCGATGACGGTGTCGAGCCCCTGCGGGAACCCGGGCAGGTCGAGCCCGCCGAAGAGACCGGTGAGTACGTCCCGGATCTTGGCGTTGCCCGCCCACTCGTGGTCGTCCATGTCCCGGATGACCTCGTGGCGGACGGTGGCCGTGGGGTCGAGCGAGTCGTGCTGCGTCAGGACGCCGAGGTGGAGGCCGCCGGAGTGGGTGACGCGTCCGGTGTCGGCCTCCTCCAGCTTGGCGAGCATGCGGATGAGGGTCGTCTTGCCGTCGCCGTTCCGGCCGACCACGCCGATGCGGTCGCCCTCGCTGACGCCGAGGGAGACTCCGTCGAGCAGGGCGCGGGTGCCGTACACCTTGCTGACGTTCTCGACATTGACCAGGTTGACGGCCATTTCTCTCCTGACGAGGGGGACGATCGACCCTCAAGGGTAGTCCGCGCGACGCGGGGCCTGACTCTTGCCGGCCGGGGCTGGAGAGTTTCAGCCCGTCCGGCGTTTGAGGACGAGCGTTCAGCGCGATGCGGGGCCTGGGCTAGAACGGGCTGTGCCCCCGCACTGTGGCCCCCGGCGCAGGCGCCGACGCCGTACGCACCGTGCGGCACGTGCCGGAGGCCGACAGCGCCTCGGCCACCTTCGACGCCGACTCCGGGTCACGGGCGAGGAACGCCGTGGTCGGCCCCGAACCGGAGACGAGCGCCGCGAGGGCACCGCCCGCGCGGCCCGCGGCGAGGGTGTCGGCGAGGGCAGGGAAGAGGGACAGCGCGGCGGGCTGCAGGTCGTTGGAGACGGCGGCGGCAAGCGCGTCGGGGTCGCCCTTGGCGAGGGCGTCGAGGAGTTCCCGGGCGGCGACGGGCTCGGGGATGTCGAGGCCCTCGCCGAGCCGGTCGAACTCCCGGAACACCGCCGGAGTCGACAGCCCGCGGTCGGCCATCGCGAACACCCAGTGGAAGGTCCCGCCGACCTCGAGCGCCGTCAACTGCTCACCGCGCCCGGTGCCCAGCGCCGCCCCGCCCACCAGGCTGAACGGCACGTCGCTGCCCAACTCCGCGCAGATGTCGAGGAGTTCGTCGCGCGAGGCGTTCGTACCCCACAGGGCGTCGCAGGCGAGCAGCGCACCCGCGCCGTCCGCGCTGCCGCCGGCCATGCCGCCGGCGACCGGGATGTCCTTGGCGATGTGGAGGTGGACGGCGGGGTCGATGTCGTACCGGCGGGCGAGTTCGAGGGCGGCGCGGGCCGCCAGGTTCGTACGGTCCAGGGGCACCTGCGCGGCGTCCGGGCCCTCGCACGTGATGCGAAGCTCGTCCGCGGCCGTGACCGTCACCTCGTCGTACAGGCCGACCGCGAGGAAGACATTGGCGAGGTCGTGGAAGCCGTCGGGGCGGGCGCCGCCCACCGCGAGCTGGACGTTGACCTTGGCAGGGACGCGTACCGTCACCGTCTCCGTCACGGCTGGACCGACTCCTTGTTCTCGGCGGCGTTCTCGGCGCCGCGATTCTCGGCGATACGGGCGAACTCCTCGACCGTGAGCGACTCCCCGCGGGTCTGCGGCGAGACCCCGGCGGCGACGAGCGCGGCCTCGGCGGCGGCCGCGGACCCGGCCCACCCGGCGAGGGCGGCGCGCAGCGTCTTGCGCCGCTGGGCGAAGGCGGCGTCGACCACGGCGAACACCTCGCGCTTCGTGGCCGTCGTCTTGAGGGGCTCGGTGCGCCGGGTGAGCGACACAAGCCCGCTGTCGACGTTGGGCGCGGGCCAGAAGACGTTGCGGCCGATGGCACCGGCCCGCTTCACCTCGGCGTACCAGTTCGCCTTCACGGACGGGACGCCGTACACCTTCGAGCCTGGCGCCGCCGCGAGCCGGTCCGCGACCTCCGCCTGCACCATCACGAGCGTGCGCTCGATGGTGGGGAAGGTGTCGAGCATGTGGAGGAGGACGGGGACGGCGACGTTGTACGGGAGGTTGGCGACGAGTGCGGTGGGGGCGGGGCCGGGCAGTTCCTGTACGTGCATCGCGTCCGAGTGCACGAGCGCGAACCGCTCCGCGCGCTCCGGCATCCGGGCCGCGATGGTCGACGGCAGCGCGCCGGCGAGCACGTCGTCGATCTCCACCGCCGTGACGCGGTCGGCGACCTCCAGCAGGGCGAGTGTCAGCGAGCCGAGGCCGGGTCCCACCTCGACGACCACGTCGTCGGGGCGGACGTCGGCCGTGCGGACGATGCGGCGCACCGTGTTCGCGTCGATGACGAAGTTCTGGCCGCGCTGCTTGGTGGGCCGCACACCGAGGGCACCCGCGAGCTCGCGGACGTCGGCGGGACCCAGGAGGGCGTCGGGGGTGGGGCTGGTCACGGACCAAGGGTACGGGTGCGGAGGAGGTGCCAGCCCGCCCGGCGTCCCGCTCCAGCCCGTCCGGCGTTTGAGGACGCGCGCGAAGCGCGATACGGGTCTGGGGGCAGCGCCCCCCAGGTACGGGACGGGCAGGGGCGGAGGGGGCGAAACCCGCCTCACCCCCGCAGCCGAGCCCCACAATGCGGCCAAGGACTCGCCCCACGCAGCACATACAGCTTCTTCGCCCGATAGGTCTGCTCCGCCGCGGAGGCATCCTGAGGACGCCCACTCCCCCCGAGGGCATGCCACGTCCGGGCATCGAACTGATAGAGCCCTCCGTACACACCGGAGGGATCCACGGCATCCTTCCGCCCTCCGGACTCGCACCTGGCAAGCCCCGCCCAGTTCAGCTGGTCCACGTCGGTATCGCCGACGGACCGAGGACGCGGCTTCGTACCGACCTTCACCCGCTGCACCCGCGGCTCCCGCACCACCTCGGCCTTGATCCACCTCGGCCTCTGCCGGACCCCGTTGACGGTCCGGACCGCGTACGTGACCCGCCGCGCCCCCGGCCGACCGGCGCGCTCGACGACCTCCGTGCCCTTGAACAGCGTGGGATCCAGGATCCGCTCCACTGCGAACGGAATGACCTCCTCGCGGACCTCCTTGCTCCGGGTGACACGCATCACGGTGATCGTCTGCCCGTCGCGCGGGAAACTCCCGGGCGGGACGGAGGTCGTGTCCTGCCCGTGCAGGGTGATCCCGGCCTCCTCGACGGCCTCACGGACGCTCGCCGCGTTCGTACGGATCGTCCGCGCGCGACCGTCCGCCATGATCGTCACCGTGCGCTCGGTGCGCACATCGAGCGCGAGGCCCTGACGCCCGATGCGCTGGGAGCGCGAAGCCGACAGGTACGCGCCTTCCGCGCGTACCCCCAGCTGTCTGAGCGCCCCGTCCACCGTGTGCGCCGTCGTCCACACCTGGCGCCGCTGTCCGTCGAGCGTGAGGTGCACGGGGCGCCCGTGGTGAACCGCGACCTCGTCGCCGCTGGCGAGCGCCGTGCCGGGCGCGGGAGCGACCACGTCGTGCGCCCCCACCTCCACGCCCTCGTCGGCGAGCAGCTCGGTCACGTCGTCGGCGAAGGTGTGCAGCGTGCGCGACTTCCCGTCGACGCTGAGCTCGATCGCCTTGTCGTTGGCGAGGAACGCGGAGGTTCCCCCGGCCAGGAACGCGACGACCAGCGCCTGCGGGAGGAGTCGCCGCAGGGGGTCGGGGCGCTCGGTGCCGCGCTTGTGCCGGGCCGCGCGCCGTGCGGCGGCCCGCCCGCCGCTCCCGGGCGCCCCCTCCGCCCCTTCTGCGCCCTGCTCCGATTCCCCCGGCTCCTCCTGCTGCCGCGGAAGCCGGGGCTCAGTCGGCAGCTCGGTCGCGGAGACGCGCGCCTCGTACGCGGGGCGGTACGTGTCCGGGTGGCCATGACCGGCGTCCGGCTCGACATCCTCGTACGTCCCGGTGACACCACTGGGATCAGTGGCACCAGCGGCGCCAGTGACACCGGTCGGTCCATACGTCTCGTTCTGCGGGCTGCTCACGGCGACACACGCTCCACGGAGATCCGGATCGGGCGACCAGAACCTAGCGGAGCGGTCGTCACTCTCCCAAGCAACGCGGCTACACTGTGTCGCGACACTCCCCTGAGGCGCACCCGCGTTTGACCAGGTGATACCTCCGGAACCGTTATCGGTCAGTAATCGAACGCACGCGCAGTGTTCGCGGAGATCGAGGTCGCCAGCGTGTCCTCGTCGATGCCGCGCACGGCGGCCATGGCGCGCACCGTGATCGGAATGAGATACGGCGCGTTGGGCCGTCCGCGGTAGGGCGCGGGGGTCAGGAAGGGCGCGTCGGTCTCGACGAGGACGAGTTCGAGGGGCGCCACGGCGAGCGCGTCACGCAGGGGCTGGGCGTTCTTGAAGGTCACGTTCCCGGCGAAGGACATGAAGTAGCCGGCGCGGCCGCAGATCTCGGCCATCGCGGCGTCGCCGGAGTAGCAGTGGAAGACCGTCCGCTCGGGGGCGCCCTCCTCCTTGAGGATGCGCAGCACGTCGGCGTGGGCGTCGCGGTCGTGGATGACCAGGGCCTTGCCGTGCCGCTTGGCGATCTCGATATGGGCGCGGAAGGACCGTTCCTGCGCGGCCCTGCCCTCCGGGCCCGTACGGAAGTAGTCGAGCCCGGTCTCGCCGACGCCCTTGACCTGCGGGAGGGCGGCGAGGCGGTCGATCTCCGCCAGCGCCTCGTCCAGTGCGGCGTCCCCGCCCGGCTGCCGGGCGCCCTGCCGGGACCAGCCGTCCGGGTCGCCGTCCACGATGCGGGGCGCTTCGTTGGGGTGCAGCGCGACCGTCGCGTGGACGGCGTCGTACGCGGCCGCGGTCTCCGCCGCCCAACGCGAACCGTTCACGTCGCATCCGACCTGCACGACCGTCGTCACACCGACCGACGCGGCCTTGGCCAGGCCCTCCTCGACCGTGCCGGACTGCATGTCGAGGTGGGTGTGCGAATCGGCGACGGACACGCGCAGGGGCTCCGGCAGGGGCGGGGCGTCATCGTCGGCGGGCGCGGCGGGAGGCGTATCGGAAGGCATGCCCCGATCCTACGAAAGGGGCATGCCGGGCCTCACCCGAGCGAGGTCACCCCGCCTTGCGGTGCTGGAAGGGGTGCAGCAGATCCGAGAGGTGCCAGTGGTGCGGCTCCTTGGGCGCCGCGGGGGGCTCGGACGACCGCGACGCCGGGCCGTGGTGGTGCATGGAGTCGAGGACGGAGGACACCTGGCCGGGGCGCATGATGCGCACCACGTGGCTGTCGCAGTTCAGGCAGCTGGGGCGGCGCAGCGGCGACGGCACGACCTGGCCGTTCGCCACATACCTCACGAACTCACTGCCTTCGGCGTCGAGGTGGTGCTCTATCTCGTACGACTGCTCCCAGCCGTGCCCGCAGCGCATGCAGGCGAAGGAGTACGACTCATGGACGACGGCGGTCGCCGCGCTGCGCTGCCCGGTCCGTCCTGCGATCTCACTCATGCCAGCTCCTGTGTCCGCTGGACAAACACCTCCGCGGGTGGAGGTGGAGGACGGGTGCGTCCCCTCAACCAGTGGACACTTCTCCCGGCGCGAGCGCACGAGACCTGTCGACTGTTGGAGCCCTCTTGGCCGTTCCTTGCCGCAACCCCCCTGGTGACAGGCCCGGAATTTGCCCATCCGCGACAGGGCCTTTGCCCCCATATGGAGCAGCGCGAGGGGCGCGGCGACGCGGGCGCGAGCGGCACAACTGGCCGGGTGACCCGCGCGACAGCGCGGTGCGAGCCGCGCCACGGACCGCGTGACCCGCGCGACAGCGCGGTGCGAGCCGCGCTGCGAGGGCATCACCGGCACGACGGCACGGGTGCGGGCGGCACCACAGACCGGGCGACCGGCGCCACCACACGGGTACGAACCGCGCCACGGGCCGCGCCACCGGCGCGACAGCCTGGTGCGAGCCGCGCCACGGGCCGCGTCACCGGGCGCCACGGACCGCGCAGCCGCGCTACGACCCCGCGTTCTTCGCGGCGACGACCGCGTCGAAGACCTCCCGCTTGGGAACCCCCGCCTCCGCCGCCACGGCCGCGATCGCCTCCTTGCGCCGCTCCCCCGCCTCCTCGCGCACCCGCACCCTGCGCACCAGCTCGGCGGCGTCCAGTTCCCCGGCGCCCTTCTCGGCGGCGCCCTCGACGACGACGGTGATCTCGCCCCGTACGCCCTCGGCGGCCCAGGCGGCCAGTTCGCCCAGCGGGCCCCGCTTGACCTCCTCGTACGTCTTCGTCAGCTCGCGGCAGACGGCGGCGCGCCGCTCCGCCCCGAACACCTCGGCCATCGCGGCGAGGGTGTCGTCGAGCCGGTGGGGCGACTCGAAGTAGACCAGCGTGCGGCGCTCGTCGGCGACCTCGCGCAGCCGGGAGAGCCGCTCGCCCGCCTTGCGCGGCAGGAAGCCCTCGAAGCAGAAGCGGTCGACGGGCAGCCCCGAGAGCGCGAGCGCGGTGAGCACCGCGGACGGGCCGGGTACGGCGGTGACCTTGATGTCCTTCTCGACGGCGGCCGCGACCAGCCGGTACCCGGGGTCCGAGACGGACGGCATCCCGGCGTCGGTCACCAGCAGCACCCGCGCCCCGCCGGCCAGCGCCTCGACAAGCTCCGGCGTACGGGCGGACTCGTTGCCCTCGAAGTACGAGACGACCCGCCCGCCGGGCTGTACGCCCAGCGCCTGGGTGAGCCGCCGCAGTCGCCGGGTGTCCTCCGCGGCGACGACGTCGGCGTGCTCGAGCTCCTGGGCGAGCCGGGGCGGAGCATCGGCCACGTCGCCGATGGGAGTGCCTGCCAAAACGAGGGTTCCTGTCACGGTTCCATCCTCGCAGGGCCCAGGCGCGGGACTCCCACAGACGTGTTCCCTACGATGGCGCGGTGACCAGTACCGCGTCCTCCACGGACACCCGGCAGGGCCAGGCCGCCCAAGACAGGCGGCTGTCGTGGCAGCCGCGGCTGCGCCGCTTCGGATACTCGGCGCCGCCGAGAAGCGACGTGCGCGAGCGGCTCGTGCCGCCGTACGCCGAGCCCAGTCCGCGCGTCTGGGCGGCGGTCGGGCTGCGCCACGAGGTCGCCGAGCGCATCACGCGCTGGTCGGGCTGGGGCGGCCCGCTCCTGGTGACGCTGCTCGCCGGGCTGATGCGGTTCTGGAACCTGGGCAGCCCGAAGGCGGTGATATTCGACGAGACGTACTACGCCAAGGACGCCTGGGCACTGATCCACCGCGGGTACGAGGTCAACTGGGCGAAGGACGCCAACGACCTGATCCTGCAGGGCAACGGCCGGGTGACGATCCCGGGCGACGCCGCCTATGTGGTGCATCCGCCGGTCGGCAAGTACGTCATCGGGCTCGGCGAGTGGATCTTCGACTTCAACCCCTTCGGCTGGCGCTTCATGACGGCGCTGCTCGGCACGCTGTCCGTGCTGCTGCTGTGCCGGATCGGGCGCCGCCTGTTCCGTTCGACGTTCCTCGGCTGCCTCGCGGGCGCGCTGATGGCGGTGGACGGACTGCACTTCGTGATGAGCCGCACATCACTACTCGACGGCGTGCTGATGTTCTTCGTACTCGCGGCCTTCGGCTGTCTGGTGATCGACCGCGACAGGGCGCGGGAACGGCTCGCGGCCGCGCTGCCGCCGGACGGGGACGGAGTCGTACGGCCGAACGCGCACGTGGCCGACACGACCGGTCTCGGCCTACGGCCGTGGCGCTGGCTGGCGGGGCTGTGCCTGGGGCTCGCGATCGGCACCAAGTGGAACGGCCTGGTCTTCCTGGCGGCATTCGGCGTGCTGACCGTGCTGTGGGACGTGGGCACCCGCAAGGTCGCGGGAGCCCGGCACCCCTACATCGCAGTGATCAAGCACGACCTGGGCTGGGCGTTCCTGGCGACAGTCCCCGTGGCGATCGCCACGTACATCGTCTCGTGGACCGGCTGGATCCTCTCGCCCGACGACGGCAGCGGCGGCTACTTCCGCAACTGGGCGGTGACGGACGGGAAGAACAGCTCCTGGAGCTGGCTGTTCCCGGACTGGTGGCGCAGCCTCTGGCACTACGAGAACGAGGTCTTCGAGTTCCACAAGAACCTGTCGTCCCCGCACACCTACGAGTCCAACCCATGGAGCTGGCTCGTCCTGGGCCGCCCGGTCTCGTACTTCTACGAGTCCCCGGCGCCCGGCAAGGACGGCTGCCCCGCCGACGCGGGCGAGAAGTGCGCGCGCGAGGTGCTGGCACTCGGCACCCCGGTGCTGTGGTGGGCGGCCTGCTTCGCGGTCGCCTACGTGCTCTGGCGCTGGGCGTTCCGCCGCGACTGGCGTGCGGGCGCGATCGCCTGCGGCATCGCGGCCGGCTACCTCCCCTGGTTCATGTACCAGGAACGCACGATCTTCTTCTTCTACGCCATCGTCTTCCTGCCCTTCCTCTGCCTGGCCGTGGCCATGCTCGTCGGCGCGATCCTCGGCCCACCCGGCTCGAGCGAACGCCGCCGCGTCATCGGCGCCGCGAGCGCGGGCGTACTGGTCCTGCTGATCGCGTGGAACTTCATCTACTTCTGGCCGATCTACACGGGCACCGCCATCCCCATCGACAGCTGGCGGGCGCGGATGTGGCTGGATACCTGGGTCTGACGACAGGGACCTCCGGGCCTGACGACCGGGACGTCCGGGGCTAACGATTCGGAGAACGTCAGCCCCATGAGTCACTCCTCGCCCTTACAGTGCGGGACGGACCCATTTTTCTGAACGCGTTCAGAAGTTCGGGAGAAGGCCCCCCGGGGAGGGGAATCGCGCGATGCGCAAGGGGGCAAAGGCTGCCGTCGTCGGCGGCGTGTTCGCCGTGATGGTGGGCGGCGCCGGGTACGGGGCGTACAACGTCGTCAGCGCGGTCAGCGGGGGCGGCGGCTCGGGCGCGGGCGGACCCGCCGCGGCGGAGACCGGGCCGCCGAGCGGTGCGGAGGTCAAGGAGACCAGCGGCAAGTTCTTCGCGGCCTGGGAGAAGGGCGACGCGGCCGAGGCGGCGTCGTACACCGACTTCGCGGAGAACGCCGAAGGCTTGCTGGCCGGTTACCGCGCCGACGCGCACCTCACCGACGTGAAGATCACCCCGGGTACGCCGTCCGGCACGACCGTGCCGTTCTCGGTGAAGGCGACGGTGTCGTACGACGGGAAGAGCAAGCCCTTCTCGTACGACTCCGAACTGACCGTCGTACGCGGGCAGACCACCGGCAACGCGCTGGTCGACTGGCGGCCGTCCGTCGTCCACCCGGAGCTGGAGGACGGGGACACGCTGGTCACGGGCGAGTCGGCGAGTCCGGTGATCGAGGCCGTGGACCGCAACAACGTTGTCCTGACGAAGGAGAAGTACCCCTCCCTGGGGCCGATCCTGGGCGCGCTGCGCGACAAGTACGGCGCCACGGCGGGCGGTTCACCCGGCATCGAGCTGACCATCCGGCGCGGGAGCGAGGAGAGCGCCGACAGGACCCTCGTGACCCTTGCCAAGGGGCAGGCGGGCAAGGTCCGTACGACGCTCAGCGCCACCGCGCAGGCCACCGCGGAGAAGGCGGTCGCGCGGTACTCCGAGTCGTCCGTGGTGGCGGTGAAGCCGAGCACCGGTGAGGTGCTGGCGGTCGCCAACCACCGGGAGGACGGCTTCAACGCGGCGTTCCTCGGCAAGCTCGCGCCCGGCTCCACGATGAAGATCATCACCGCGGCCATGCTCATCGACAACGGCGTGACCACGATGAACGGCCCGGCGCCCTGCCCGCCGACCGCCACCTGGCAGAGCCAGACCTTCCACAACCTCACGGACATGGCCCCCAACGAGGGCGCCAGCCTCGCCAACAGCTTCATGCGGTCCTGCAACACGGCCTTCGTGAAGCTCATCGACGGCACCGACGCGAGCCCGCTCACGGACGAGTCGCTCACGACCGAGGCGCAGACGCGGTTCGGCCTCGGTCAGGACAACTGGAAGACCGGCATCCCGTCCTTCGACGGCAGCGTCCCCGCCTCCGGCGGCCCGGACCGCGCGGCGAACGCGATCGGCCAGGGCCAGGTCCAGATGAGCCCGCTGAACATGGCCTCGGTGACGGCGACCGCCATCACCGGCACGTTCCGCCAGCCGGTCATCGTGCCGCTGGAGCTCGACGACCGCGAGCCCGCGCGGGCGAAGGGCCTGCCGATGAACACCGTCGCGCAGCTCAAGCGGATGATGCGGCTCACCGCGACGAGCGGCACCGCTGCTCGCGTCATGGCCGGGCTCGGCGGCGACATCGGCGCCAAGACCGGCTCCGCCGAGGTCGACGAACAGGCCAAGTCCAACAGCTGGTTCACCGGTTACCGGGGCGACGTCGCGGCCGCGGCCATGACGCAGGAGGGCGGCCGCGGCGGCGACGCCGCGGGCCCGATCGTCGCAGCTGTGCTACGAACTGGTGGCTGAAGTCACCCCTCGCGGGGCGGGACCCTAGGGTGGTGCTCTCGTTGTGCAACGAGAGCACGGGGGCATCAGGGAACAGCGGAGGACTGGGAGCTGTGGGCAAGAGAAGGCGCGTCGCCGAGCGACGGAAGACGAAGCAGCCCGCCGTTTACGGCGGGCTGATCGCCGTGGTCGTGGCCGGCGGGGCGTTCGGCGCCTACAGCCTGTTCGACGGCGGTGCGGCGGCCGAGGACAGGGCCTCGACGACCGCCGACGGCGAGTCCGCCCGGACGGGCCCGCTGACGGCCACCGAGGTGCGCACCGCGACCGCCGCCTTCCTCGACGCCTGGCAGAGCGGTGACGTCGCGAAGGCCGCCGCCGCCACCGACGACTCGGCGGCCGCGACGACCGTCCTGACCGGCTACGGCAAGGACGCGCGCATCACCGGCGTGAAGCTGACGAGCGGCAAGCGCTCGGGCGCCTCCGTCCCGTTCTCCGTCAAGGCCACCGTCACCTACAAGGACAAGAGCGAGCCGCTTGCGTACGAGTCGAACCTGACGGTCGTACGGAGCGCCAAGGACGGCACCCCGCTGGTCGGCTGGAAGCCGTCCGTCGTCCACCCGGACCTGCAGGACGGCGACCGGCTCGTCACGGGCGAGTCGGGTGCGCCGCCGGTCACCGCCCTCGACCGCGACGGCGAGGAGCTGACCACCGAGAAGTACCC
The DNA here is from genome assembly GCF_002946835.1 of Streptomyces dengpaensis. Lineage (NCBI taxonomy): Bacteria > Bacillati > Actinomycetota > Actinomycetes > Kitasatosporales > Streptomycetaceae > Streptomyces > Streptomyces dengpaensis. The sequence goes on along the minus strand of NZ_CP026652.1, from coordinate 5,031,805 downwards.
CTCCCTGGGGACGGTTCTCGACGGGCTGCGCGAGAAGTACGGCAAGACGGCCGGGGGCAAGGCGGGCATCGAGCTGCGCGTGGTCCGCAAGGCCGCGGAGAAGGGCACCCAGAAGAGCCCCGACAAGACCCTGGTCACGCTCAGCGAGGGCACCCCGGGGACCGTGAAGACGACGCTCAGCCCGGCCCTCCAGGCCGAAGCCGAGAAGCAGGTGGCCGCCAAGTCCAAGGCGTCGGTGGTCGTGATGCGCCCCTCGACCGGCGAGATCCTCGCCGTCGCGAACACCGGCCACGGCTTCAACACCGCCTTCCAGGGCTCCCTCGCCCCCGGCTCCACGATGAAGGTCATCACGGCGTCGATGCTCTTCGACAAGGGCCTGGCCTCGGCCGACAAGAAGCACCCGTGCCCCAAGACCTCGACGTACGGCGGATGGAAGTTCCACAACGACGACGACTTCGAGATCAAGGACGGCACGTTCAAGGCGAGCTTCGCGCGGTCCTGCAACACGGCCTTCATCACCCAGGCGGAGAAGCTGAAGAACGACGACCTGACCAAGCAGGCCCAGCAGGTCTTCGGGCTCGGCCTGAACAACTGGGCCATCGGCGTCCCGTCCTTCGACGGAGCGGTGCCGGTGCAGAGCGCCGCGCAGATGGCGGCGTCGCTGATGGGCCAGGGCGGGGTCCGTATGAACCCGCTGAACATGGCGTCGGTCTCCGCCACGGTCCAGGCGGGCACCTTCCACCAGCCCTACCTGGTCTCTCCGACGGTGGACAACCGCACCCTGGCCAAGGCGTCCCGCACCCTGTCCGCCTCCACGCTCTCCCAGCTCCGCGACGTCATGCAGTACACGGCCGCCGCCGGCACCGCCGCCGAGGCCATGTCCGGCCTCGGCCCTGACTACGGCGCCAAGACCGGCTCCGCCGAGGTCGACAACCAGGACAAGCCGAACGGCTGGTTCACGGCCTACAAGGGCGACTTGGCGGCCGCGGGCGTCGTACAGCAGGGCGGACACGGCAGCGACACAGCGGGACCGATCGTGGCGGCACTGCTGAAGGCGGGGAGCTGATTATCTCGGTCGCATGCCCCGTACACCCACCGCCAGCGTGCCGTTCATGACCGCCATCGAAGAGAACGCCGCGCACCCCCGTTTCGCCGAGGCCCTGCAGGAGTTGGGGCTGGGGGAGGTGAACGGGCGCGTCCGGCACTTTCCGGATGCGACCTCCGGCTCCTCCCTCGGGTACATCGCCTGGCTGATGGCCGTCGAGGGGGTGGCGATCCCGGCGTACGCGGCGTACCGCTGGCGCGGTCAACTCGTGTCCGTCCTCCGGCCGTTCGCCGCCGTCGGCTTCCTCGGCGCGGCGCTCTCCGTGTCGGCGTACGGGCTCGTCCTGTGGGCACAGACCCGCGCGGAACTGGCACCGATCGCGGCCCTGCGGGAGTCGTCGATCATCGTCGGGGCCGCCATCGGGGCGGTGTTCTTCAAGGAGCGCTTCGGGGCACCTCGGATCGCGGCGGCCGGGCTACCGGTGCTGGGGATCGGCCTGATGCTGCACGCGGGATAGTCACCGGCACGGCGCCGGACGGGCCATGCGGCGCGGCCACTCAGTCCGTCCCTGCTGAACTCGCTTCGGGCCCCTACAGCCCCGTCGCAGCCGCGGACGAAGCAGTCGTCGAAGTGCATCCTTCCGGCGGCTCCTTCGACTGACGACGAGACCGGCAGGGGCGGCCCGGGACACGCCGCACCCGCCCGACCGGGGTGTCAGTGGCTCCGCCTACGCTGCGGAGCAGAGGCCGGACGGAGCGCCCCCCGCGGGGCCCGCGGCACAGGGGGGTGGGTACTGGTAGGGCCCCGGAAGCCATCCCGGGCCTGAATCGAGAGACGCCGCACCCCACCCCCTCCTCCGCCTACGCCCCGATCGCCGTCCGCACCGCCCCCACCAGCGCCTGCGCCCGCGCGTCCGCCGTCACGCTCTTGCGGAAGCCGTTCGTCACGTACCCGAAGGCGATCCCCGACTCGGGGTCGGCGAAGCCGAGGGCGCCACCGCGGCCGGGGTGGCCGAAAGAGCCAGGGGTGAGCAGGGGCGAGGCCGTGCCGTGCAGCATGTAGCCGAGGCCGAAGCGGGTGTTGACGACGAGGACGCGGTCGGGGCCGGCGGAGTGTTCCGCACGGGCCGCCTCGACGGTCTCGGGCGTGAACAGCCGTACCCCGTCCACCTCCCCGATCAGCGCCGCGTAGAAGCGGGCCAGTCCCTCGGCCGTTGCGATGCCGTTGGAGGCGGGGAGGACGGCCGCCCGGTACGCCGGGTCGTTCTCGTCCGGCGCCGGAGTGATCGCGGCGAACGCGCGGCGGGTGAGCGACGACGGATCCGCGTACGCCTCCGAGACCGAACGTTTCGGCCGGGTCTTCAGTCCGCCCGCCGCCGACGGGGCCTCCACCTGCCCGACCCGGCCCACGCGCCCCGCCTCGGCCTCCGGCAGCCCGACCCACAGATCCAGCTCCAGCGGCCCCGCGATCTCGTCCGCGATCCACGCGCCGATCGAGCGTCCGGTCACCCGCCGTACCAGCTCACCGGTCAGCCAGCTGTACGTCTGCGCGTGATAGCCGTGGTCGGCCCCCGGCTCCCAGACCGGCGCCTGCGCGGCCACCACCACGGCCGCGAGGTCGGGATCGGCCGCCTCGGCCGGGGTGAGCGGGCGGTCGAGGACGGGCAGTCCGGCACGGTGCGCGAGCACATGCCGCACGAGCGTCCGCTCCTTGCCCGCGTCCTTGAACTCCGGCCAGTACTGGCCGACCGGAGCGTCCAGATCGAGCTCCCCGTGCTGGACGAGCAGCAGGAGTACGGCGGCGGCCACGCCCTTCGTCGCCGAGCGCACGATCTGCGCGGTGCCGTGCCGCCAGGGCTCGGTGCCGTCGACGTCTCGCGCGCCGCCCCACAGGTCGACGACCTTGTGCCCGTCGCGGTACACGGTGACCGCGGCGCCCCGGTCCCCGAGCACTTCGAAGTTGCGCACGAACGCCTGCCTGACCGGCTCGAAGCCCTCGGCCACTGTGCCGTTCACGTCCACGTCCGTACCCCTGTCCCGCTTGCCTCCGACGGTGGATGCAACACGCATCGACCGCCCGCGATTCCTTAGGGCCTGTCTTTCGGATCACGCCTGGGCCGGGGGGATGAGGCAACGCATCCCGAAGTCGGCGTGATCCGAAAGGCAGGCCCTAGCCCAGCAGGATCGTGACCTCGATGTTGCCGCGGGTGGCGTTCGAGTACGGGCAGACTTCGTGAGCCTCGTCCACGAGCTTCGCCGCCATGTCCTGGCCGACCACGGGGAGCGAGACGCTCAGGGCGACCGCGAGGCCGTAGCCGCGCTGCTTGTTGGGGCCGATACCGACCTTCGCGGCGACCGTGGAGCCGGAGAGGTCGTATCCGGCGCGGCGGCCCACCAGCACCAGGGCGCTGTGGAAGCAGGCGCTGTATCCGGCCGCGAACAACTGCTCCGGGTTCGTGCCGTTGCCGTCGCCGCCGAGCGCGGGCGGCATCGCGACCCTCAGGTCTAGCTGGCCGTCCTGGCTGGTCACATAGCCGTCCCGGCCACCGTGCGCGGTGGCCTCGGCGACGTACATGATCTTCGTCGGGCGGGTGTCTCCATCGGTGCCGTCCGTCACGGCAGGACCTCCCCCACACAGGTGTGCAACTACATCGCGCACAAGATACCCGCCAGTATGGACGCCCGAACTACCAGGGTGCAGAAACCGCGGCTGCCCCCGCACGACGGTGCGGACCTGTGGGTTTTTCGGATCTGGAGACGGTTCCTGTATTCCAACGTCTGATCCACACGACGGGCGGATGTACCGGCACGGCCCCGACCCACCCACCGGCAGCAAGCGAACCGGTGGAAAGCGACCGCCAACAGGCGCCGCGCATCAGCGGCCCCGCAAGGCCGCCCCCTCCGCACACTCCGCCAAGCGCCACAGCTCCTCCCGAAGGCGCACGGCATCGGCCCCCTCCACCCCCGTCGCAGCCAGCAACGCCCGCGGTACGCCCTCCGCGCGCTCCCGAAGCAGCTCCCCACGCCCGGTAAGGGTGACGCGCACAGAGCGTTCGTCGTGCGCCGAGCGCTCACGCCGCACAAGCCCCGCCGACTCCAGCCGCTTCAGCAGCGGCGACACCGTGCCGTAGTCGAGGCGCAGCGCGGTCGCCAGCTCCTTGACCGTGGTTTCGCCGCGCTCCCAGAGGACGAGCAGGACGAGGTACTGCGGGTAGGTGAGGCCCAGCTCCTCCAGCAGTGGCCGGTACGCGGCCGTCACGGCGCGCTGAGCGGCGTACAACGCGAAGCACAGCTGATCGTCAAGCAGCAGCGACCCGGCCGCCCCCGCCAACCCAGCCGCCCCGGCAGCCCCCACCGCCCCGACGTCGTCGTCCTCTTGATTCGTCACGCGCCCATTGTCACGGAGCGCGGATCGAACCCGAAGGGAAGCTCCAGACGATGGCTGCGCATGAGCTCGCCGTTGGAGAGCAGCTCGCCGGTCTTCCCGTCGGCCGCGATGACGCCCTCGCTGAGGATGAGCGAACGGGGGCACAGTTCAAGGGCGTACGGCAGATCGTGCGTGACCATGAGGACGGTGACGTCCAACGACCGCAGAATGTCGGCGAGTTCGCGCCGGGAGGCGGGGTCGAGGTTGGACGAGGGCTCGTCCAGGACCAGGATCTCCGGCTCCATCGCCAGGACCGTCGCCACTGCGACCCGGCGCCTCTGCCCGAACGACAGATGGTGCGGCGGCCGGTCGGCGAAGGACGCCATGCCGACCTGCTCCAGGGCCATACGCACCCGTGATTCCAGCGCGTCCCCCTTCATCCCCGCAGCGGCCGGCCCGAAGGCCACGTCCTCACGGACGGTCGGCATGAAGAGCTGGTCGTCCGGATCCTGGAAGACGATGCCGACCTTGCGCCGGATCTCGGCCATGTGCCGTTTGCCGACGGGAAGTCCGGCCACCGTCACGGTCCCGGTACCACCGCTCAGAATGCCGTTGAGGTGCAGCACGAGGGTGGTCTTGCCGGCGCCGTTCGGCCCGAGCAGGGCGACGCGCTCGCCGCGCCCGATGGTGAAGTCGACGCCGAAGAGGGCCTGATGGCCGTCGGGGTAGGCGAAGGCCAGTCCGGCCACTTCGAGAGAGGGGGTCGTCACAGGGTCCATCCCAACAGGCATACAACGAGGGCGGCGAAGGGGAGGGCAAGGGCGTACGACCACTGTGCCCGGGACGCGGTCACCTCGTCGATGACCGGCATCGAGCCGGCGTACCCCCGGCTGACCATGGCGAGATGCACGCGCTCCCCGCGCTCGTAGGAGCGGATGAACAGCGCGCCCGCCGACTTCGCGAGCACCCCCCAGTGCCGTACGCCCCGGGCCTCGAACCCGCGCGACTCCCGCGCGATCCGCATCCGCCGCATCTCGTCCGCGATGACATCGCCGTACCGGATCATGAAGGAGGCGATCTGCACAAGGAGCGGCGGAAGCTTCAACCGCTGCAGGCCCAGGAGCAGTTCGCGCAGCTCGGTCGTGGAGGCCAGCAGTACGGAGGTGGCGACACCCAGCGTTCCCTTGGCGAGCACGTTCCACGCGCCCCACAAGCCGTTCACGCTCAACGACATACCCAGGACGTCCACCCGCTCGCCCTCCGCCACGAACGGCAACAGCACCGCGAAGGCGACGAACGGGATCTCGATCAGCAGCCGTTTCAGCAGGAAGAGAGCCGGTACGCGGGCCTTGTACGCGACCGTCGCGAGCAACGCGGCGTACAGCGCGAACGCCCACATCGCCTCGCGCGGGGTGGAGACGACCACGACCACGAAGCCGAAGGCGGCGGCGAGTTTGGTGTGCGCCGGCAGGGCGTGCACGGGCGAGTGCCCGTGCCGGTAGAGCTTGTGTGCGTGGCCCGCGCCCATCGGATCAGACGCCTTCGGGTACCGAGCCGGCAGACGCGTCGGCCGTACGGCGCCTGCGGACCGCCCAGAAGACCCCGGTGCCCGCGACGACGGTGACGCCGACGCCGATCACGCCCGCGAGACCGCCGGAGATCCGGGCGTCGGAGACGTCCTTGACGCCGTAGTCGGCGAGCGGCGAATCGGCCGCGGCGTGCTCCTCGACCTTCTTGTCCAGGCCCTTGTCCGTGGCGACCTTCTCCAGGCCGTCGGGGCTGGCGGAGGCGTAGAAGCTGACGAACCCGGCGAGCACGAGGGAGGTGACGAGGCCGGTGATCCACACCTTGCGGTGCGAGGCGCGGGCGGCGACGGGGACGGCGGGGGCGGGCGCGTCCACCAGCTCACCGTCGACGCGCAGCTTGAGCGGCTGCCGCAGACCGCGCGCCCCGTAGACGAGATCCGGCCGTACGGCGATGACGGCGCCGACCGTGAGCGCGGTGATCGCGGCCTCGCCGATGCCGATGAGGACGTGCACGCCGATCATGGCCGTGGCGACCTTGCCGATGGAGACGTCGGTCGTGCCGCCGAGGGCGTAGAGGAAGGTGAAGGCGAGAGCGGCGGCCGGGACGGACACCAGCGCGGAGACGAAGGCGGCAGCGGTGACGGAGCGCCGCCCCTGGGGCAGCACCTTCACCAGGCCGCGGAAGAGGGCGTATGAGACGAGGATCGTGACGATCGCCATGTCGGTGATGTTCACGCCGAGCGCGGTGAGGCCGCCGTCCGCGAAGAGGATGCCCTGCATCAACAGGACGACCGAGACGCAGAGGACGCCGGTATAGGGCCCGACGAGTATCGCGGCCAGGGCACCGCCGAGCAGATGTCCGCTGGTCCCGGCGGCGACCGGGAAGTTCAGCATCTGTACGGCGAAGATGAAGGCGGCGACCAGGCCGGCGAGCGGCGCGGTCCTCTCGTCGAGTTCGCGGCGGGCGCCGCGCAGGCTCACGGCGATGGCACCGGCGGCGACTACTCCGGCAGCCGCGGAGACCGGGGCGTTGATGAATCCGTCAGGCACATGCACCGTTCGATGATAGTGCCTTGTTGCGAATGCCTTGCAAGAGCGAGGCGCCTACGAATAGCCGCCGAGGACGGCCGGACGCGAATCCGACGGCAGCCGGACACCGACCGACCGAAGAGCCGCCCGACGCCCCCGGACGCCGGCACCCGGGGAGGCGGTTTCCGTGAGATGTGCGACATTGGAATGGTGACGGATTCACCCATTCCGCACATTTGCAGTCCCGCACAGGACATATGCCGTCCCGCACAGGTTACGCAGCGCAAGGAGTCGGCTCATGTACGCCGTCGAACAGTACGCCCGAGCCCACATCGTCACCGACACCGCCGACACCTTCGACGACGAACACCGATCCGTCCCGGTGGCCCTCCGGTACGACCCGGAGGACGACCCCCGCCTGGTGCACATCACGCTGCCCGGCCCCCATGAGTGGGTGTTCGCCCGCGAGCTCCTTGAGCAGGGGCTGCGGGTTCCGGCCAGCAGCGGCGGCGTCAGGATCTGGCCGTGCGGCCGGGTGCAGGCCGTCCTGGAGTTCCACTCGGCCCAGAGCGTGGCGGTCGTACAGCTCGACGCGAAGCCCCTGATCCGCTTCCTGCGCAGCACGTACAAGGCAGCGACCCCCGTGGCGCACTGACGCCGGAAGGGGCACCCCCGCCACCAGGCGACGGGGGTAACCCTTTCGCTGCTCGCACTACGGCGCGATCAGACCCGGAGCAGCATCAGACCTGCACCAGCGATCAGACCCGCACCAGCTCCCGCTCCTCGTCCGGATCCGGGTCCTTCGTCTGCTCGCGCAGACCCTCGCCCTCGACGTCCACGTTCGGCAGGGCACGGTCCAGCCACTTCGGCAGCCACCAGGCCTTCTTGCCCAGCAGGGCCAGGACCGCCGGGACGATCGCCATGCGCACGATGAACGCGTCGAAGAAGACGGCGATCGCGAGACCGAAGCCGATCATCTTGATCATCGACTCGCTGGAGCCGATGAAGCCGGCGAAGACGGCGATCATGATGACCGCGGCCGCCGTGACGACCCGGGCTCCGTGCCGGAAGCCGGTCACGATCGCCTGGGCGGGCTTCTCTCCGTGGACGTACGCCTCGCGCATCCGGGTCACAAGGAAGACCTCGTAGTCCATGGCGAGACCGAAGACGACGCCCACCATGAAGATCGGCATCATCGACATGATCGGGCCGGTCTCCTCGACGCCCATGAGCCCGGCCAGCCAGCCCCACTGGAAGACCGCGACGACGGCGCCGAGGGCCGCCAGCACCGAGAGCAGGAAGCCGAGGGCCGCCTTCAGCGGGACCAGGATCGACCGGAAGACCGCGATCAGCAGCAGGAAGGCGAGGCCCACGACCAGCGCCAGATACGGGACCAGCGCGTCGTTCATCTTCTGCGAGAAGTCGATGTTCATGGCGGTGGCGCCGGTGACCAGCACGTCGGTGTCCGTGTCGGCCTTGATGGCCGCGCCCTCGTCACGGATGGAGTGGACCAGGTCCTCGGTCTGCGTCGACGAGGGCTTGGAGTCCGGGATCACGGTGATGATGAAGGTGTCCCCGGCCTTGTTGTACGCCGCCGGGCTGACCGACACGACGCCGTCCAGGCCCTTGATGTCGTCGATCGTCGTCTTCTCGACCGCCTGCGGGTCGTCGCTGCCCTTGGCGTCACCCACGACCATCAGCGGGCCGTTGAAGCCGGGACCGAAGCCCTCCGACAACAGGTCGTACGCCCGCCGCTGCGTGGTCGACGTCGGCTGCGAGCCTTCGTCCGGCAGGCCCAGCTCCAGCGAGCTGACCGGACCCGCCGCGGCGCCCAGGCCGACGACGCCGAGGAGGAGGACGGCGACGGGACGGCGGACGACGAAGCTCGCCCAGCGCGTGCCCATGTTCGGCTTGCTTCCGTGCGCGGGCGCGGACTTCCTGCCGCCCCCGAGCAGCTTGCTCTTCGCGCCCGCCGGCTGCACCTTGCGGCCCGCGTAGCCGAGCATGGCCGGGATCATGGTCAGCGCGATCAGTACGGCGATGACGACTGTGCCCGCCGCCGCGAAGCCCATCTTGGTGAGCATCGGGATATTGACGACCGCGAGACCGGCCAGGGCGATCACGACCGTGAGACCGGCGAAGACCACCGCGGAGCCCGCCGTGCCGACCGCCCGGCCGACCGCTTCCTCGCGGTCGCGGCCCTCGGCGAGTTCGGCCCGGTAGCGGGAGACGACGAACAGCGCGTAGTCGATGCCGACGGCGAGGCCGATCATCATGGCCAGCGTCGAGGTGGTGGAGCCGAGTTCGAGCACGTTGGCCAGGGCCGTGATGGCGGAGACGCCGATGCCCACGCCGATGAGCGCGGTCAGCAGCGGCAGCCCGGCCGCGACCAGCGAGCCCAGGGTGATGACGAGGACGACCGCGGCGACGGCGATACCGATGATCTCGGTGGAGCCGGTCTCGGGTGTGGCCTCCAGCGCGTCACCGCCGATCTCGACGGTCAGCCCGGCGTCCCGTGCGTTCTGCGCGGCGTCCTCCAGGGCCTCCTTGGTCGAGTCCTCCAGCTCCCTGCCGGAGACGTCGTACCTGACTTGCGCGTAAGCGATCGTGCCGTCCTTGCTGACGGCCTGTGCCTGGTACGGGTTGGCGACCGAGGTGACCTCGGAGCCGCCGGACAGCTCCTTGACGGTCTTCTTGACGGTCGCCTTGTTGTCGGCCTCGGTCATCTTCTCGCCGGCGGGTGCCTTGAAGACGACACGCGCGGTCGCCCCGTCGGCGCTCATGCCGGGGAAGCGTTCGTCCAGCAGGTCGAAGGCCTTCTGGGCCTCGGTGCCGGGGATCGAGAAGGAGCTGTTGCCCGCGGCGGGGGCACTGGCCGCGCCGACGCCTGCGAGCGTCAGCAGCGCGACCCAGATCAGGGCGACGAAATGCCGTCGCCGGAAGGCGAGCCGGCCGAGTTTGTAGAGGAACGTGGCCACGTGGGCGTCTCCCGGTCAGGTCGTGGGGTGTTCAGGGGCAGGGTTGATCAACCCGGTGGGTGGCAGGGGTGATCGGCCCGACGACGTGAGCGGTCGCGTCAGGTGCTTGGTGCGAGGGACGATCAGGTGGTGGGAACGCCGAGGGCGGGGAGGACCACGGCGTCTATGTACGAGGTGAGGAAGGCCTGCGTCGGCGGCATCCCGTCGATCAGCGCGCGAGTGGCGAACGCGCCGAGCAGCATGTGCACGACGTAGCCCATCGCGGGGTTGTCCGCACGGACCTCGCCCCGGTCGACGGCGCGTTGCAGTATCCGCTGGAACTCCGCCAACTCCGGCTCCACGAGCAGTTCCTTGAACGCCCGCAGGAGATCCGGGTTGGTGTGCGCCGCCATGGCCAGCCCCCGCATCAGCGCTGCGTTCTGCTCCATGCCGCAGTCGTCCTCGCGGGTGACGAAAGCGTGGAAGTCGCCCCGCAGGGACCCGGTGTCGATGTCGGAGACCGACCCCGGCTTGCTGTGCCGGATCGCCTTCGCCACCAGCTCGGCCTTGCCGCCCCACTGGCGGTAGAGGGTGGCCTTGCTGGACCGGGTGCGGGCGGCCACGGCGTCCATCGTCACGGCGTCATAGCCGACTTCCCGGAGCAGGTCGAGCACGGCCGCGTACAGCTCGGCCTCGCGCTCGGGCGTGAGCCGACTCCGCCGCGCCGTTGCGGTCTCGGTCATGTCACTCACCTTCCCCCTCCGGACTTTTCCTTCGTACGACTCTGAAGATACTCCCGGCACGAGCGAAACGAAACCGTTTCGTACGTGTGGTGGGTCACGCTCGCGTTCTCAGAAGTTGCCGCGGTCCGCCGGGGGGAAAAGCATGGGGACGTGAGCGACGAGCACAAGAAAGCGACGGCAGGAACGGAAACGACGGAGCAGGCAACCGCAGGCACGGAAACGGCGAAGCAGGCAACCGCGGGCAAGGAGACGACAGACCGGGCGACCGCAGACAGGAAAACGACGGACCGGCCCACCGCGGACCGGGCCACAGGAGCCACCTACGCCCCCGGATACCTCCGCTACCCCCACCTCAGCGGCGACCTCCTCTGCTTCGTGGCCGAGGACGACCTGTGGCTGGCGCCCCTCGACGGGCCGGGCCGGGCCTGGCGGGTCACCGTCGACCGCACCAAGGTCGCCCACCCCCGCTTCTCGCCCGACGGCCGCCACATCGCGTACACGAGCTGGCGCAGCTACGTCCCGGAGATCCATCTGGCAGCGGTGGACGGCGGCCCCGGCAAACGGCTCACCTACTGGGGCAGCGCGGACACCCAGGTCTGCGGCTGGTCCCCGGACGGCGACATCCTCGCCGTCGCCTCGCACGGCGAGCCCTTCTCCTACTACACCTGGGCCTACAAGGTCCCCACCGACGGCGACCCCGGCGGCAAGCTGCCCTGGGGCCCGGCCGCCTCCATCCAGGTCGCCGACATCGAAGGCGAACGCAAGACCCTGCTGCTCACCGGCACCGCGCCGCACGAGCCGGCCGCCTGGAAGCGCTACCGGGGCGGTGCGATGGGCCGGCTCTGGCTGCATGGTCAGCAGTTGCTGGCCGACATCGACGGCCAGCTCGACTGCCCCATGTTCGTCGCCGGCCGGATCGCCTTCCTCTCGGACCACGAGGGCATCGGCAACCTGTACTCGTGCGCGTACGACGGCTCCGACCTGCGCCGCCACACCGATCACGACGCCTTCTACGCCCGCAACGCCTCGACCGACGGCAACCGGATCGTCTACCAGTGCGCGGGCGACCTGTGGATCGTCGACGACCTGTCCCCCGACTCGATCCCGCGCCGCCTCGACGTACGCCTGGGCGGTCCGCGCGCGGGACGCCGTCCGTACCAGGTGCCGGCGTCCCAGAACGTCGACGCGATCTCCGTGGACGAGACGGGCCGGGCCAGCGCCGTCGTCGTACGCGGCAGCCTGTACTGGCTCACCCACCGCGACGGCCCCGCGCGCGCCATCTCGGACACCCCCGGCGTACGCGTCCGGCTCCCCGAGATGCTCGGTCCCAGCGGCCGGGTCGCCTATGTGACGGACGCGGACGGCGCGGACGCCGTCGAGATCGTCTACCTGCCGCGCGCGACCGGCGACCGCGGACCGCGCCGCCTCGCCTCCGGCGAACTCGGCCTCGTACAGGAGATGGTGTCGGACCCGCAGGGCGAGTGCCTCGCGATCGCCTCGAACGACGGACGCCTGCTGCTCCTCGACGCCACCGAGGAGTCGGACGGCAAGATCACCGAGCTCATCCGGTCCATCAACGGGCCGGTACGGGATCTCGCGTTCTCCCCGGACGGGGCGTGGCTGACGTGGTCGCATCCCGGCATCGGCCGGTCGCTGCGGCAGATCAAGATGGCTCGGATGAAGGACCGGCTCATCGTCGACGTCACCAACGGGCGCTTCGAGGACGAGAACCCGGTGTTCACGCGCGACGGCCGGTATCTGGCCTTCCTGTCCTGGCGCGGCTTCGACCCCGTGTACGACGTGCACACCGGGGACCTGTCCTTCCCCGTGGGCTCCCGCCCGTACCTGGTGCCACTGTCCTCCGCGACCCCCTCCCCCTTCGCGCTGAACCCGGAGGGGCGTCCGGTCGCCGGGGGCCTGGACCCGGTCGAGGACGAGGGCGCCGACGGCGCGGTGACCGTCGAACTGGAGGGTCTGGAGAGCCGGGTGACGCCGTTCCCGGTCGCCGCCTCCAAGTACTCGTCGATGTGCCCGGTCTCGGGCGGCGGCCTCGTCTGGCTGCGCTGGCCGATCTCCGGCGCGCTGGGCGAGACGTTCGTGAACCCTGACGACAGGTCGGGCCGGCCCACCTTGGAGTACTTCAACCTCGCCAAGGCGAAGAGGTCCGAACTCGTCCAGCATCTCGACTGGTTCGCGGTGAGCGGCGACGGTTCCCGGCTGGTCGTCATGGAAGAGGGCGACCTGCGCGCCGTCCCCGCCACCGAGGCCGGCGACAGCGAGTCGACGGTCTGGATCGACCTGCGCCGCATCATGCACGAGGTGGACCCGCCCGCCGAGTGGCGTGGGGCGTACGACGAGGCGGGCCGGATCACCCGCGCCTACTTCTGGGACCCCGCCATGTCCGGCATCGACTGGGACGCCGTGCTCGACCAGTACCGCCCGCTGGTCGAACGGGTCGCGTCGCCTGACGACTTCGCGGACCTGCTGCGCGAGGTACTGGGAGAGCTGGGCACATCGCACGCGTACGTCGCCTCCGCGCGCCGCAACGAGGGCCCGGCCCACTACCAGCGCTGGCAGGGCCTGCTGGGCGCCAACTTCGTCTGCCGTGACGGCAGTTGGATGCTCAAGCGGATCCTCCCCGGCGACTCGTCCGACTCCAAGGCGCGCTCTCCTCTGGCCGGTTCGGGGATCCGCCCGGGCGCGGTGCTGACGCACGTCGACGGCCGTCCGGTGCACCCGGTCACGGGCCCGTACCCGTTGCTGGCGGGCGCGGGCGGTATGACGGTGGAGCTGACGTTCACCCCCGCGGAGGGCGACGGCCGGTCCCGGCGGGTGGCCGTGGTCCCGCTGATCGACGAACGCCCGCTCCGCTACCAGGACTGGGTGACCAAACGCCGCGAAGTCGTCCGGGAGGCGAGCGGCGGGCGCTGCGGCTACCTCCACATCCCCGACATGGGCGGCTCCGGCTGGGCCCAGTTCAACCGCGACCTGCGCATGGAGGTCTCGCGGCCCGCCCTGATCGTCGACGTACGCGGCAACGCGGGCGGCCACATCAGCGAGTTGGTCATCGAGAAACTGACGCGCACGATCCTCGGCTGGGACCTGACGCGCAACGCCCAGCCGGTGTCGTACGCCTCGAACGCGCCCCGCGGGCCCGTCGTCGCGCTGGCGGACGAGGCGACCTCGTCGGACGGCGACATGATCACGGCGGCCTTCAAGCTGTTGAAGCTGGGCCCGGTGGTCGGCCAGCGCACCTGGGGCGGCGTGGTCGGGATGACCGGGCGGCACCGCCTCGGCGACGGCACGGTGATCACGGTTCCGATGAACGCGGCCTGGTTCGACGCGTACGACTGGTCCATCGAAAACCGGGGCGTCACCCCGGACTTGGAGATCCTCCGCACTCCGCTGGACTGGGCGGAGGGCCGCCACGCCCAGCTCGTCGACGCCGTCCAGCTGGCCCTCGACCTGCTGATCACCCATCCTGCCTCGTCTCCGCCGGACTACTCGTCCGTCCCGGACCGGTCGCGGCCGAAGCTGCCGCCGCGGAACGCGGAGTGATGGACGCCGGTACGTGAGAGTGGGGTGCCCTCTTGGCAGAGGGCACCCCACTCCGGGCAAAGCCGGGTACGACGATCAGCGGTCAGACTGATCAGGCGTCGTAGTCCTGGTCGAAGCGCTCCTGGGCTTCGCGCTGCTCACGCTCCGGTTCCTGAGGGTTCCGGCCACGCCGCTGCGAGGAACGCTCGCGCGTCTGCTCGTGAGCGTCGCCCATCTTCTTCTTCGCCTGCTGCTTCAGCTGCTCGGCCTTGTCCTTGAACTGGTCTTGCATGCCCATGAGATTCACTCCCGTTGTGGGTGAGGGGGATCGGGCTCGACCAGACTGACACGCAGGGACAACGCACGCATTTCGATCAGTGACGCACGGTGAAGCGCCCCTGGTGACGCAGGGTGGGACGCACCTGGTGACGCGCCGTGGGGCGTGAGGCAGGGCGGGGGCTCACGGCGAAGTCCCTTGCCGCTCCTGCTCGTCGGCCGCCCCGCCCGCTCCGACCAGGCCCGTGCGCACGTCCCCCAGCCGCGGCTCGAACCGGCGCATCTCCCGCTGCCCGACCGCCCCGATGATCCCCGGCAGATAGCCGCGGACGCCCTGCATCCCGCGCAGCCACCACTGCGCGTACACATGGCTGGAGCGGCGCTCGATCCCCGCGACGATGCGGTCGACGGCGGGCCCCAGCGGATACGTCTTGTTGGACGGCCACGGCAGCCGCTGGCGCAGTTCGCGCATCACCTCGTCCTGGTCGGCACCGCGCACCATGTCCGTGTCGGTCCACGACAGATAACCGACCCCGACGCGCACGCCCTTGTAGCCGACCTCGGCACGCAGACTGTGCGCGTACGCCTCCACGCCCGACTTGGACGCGCAGTACGCGCTCATCATCGGGGCGGGGGTGATGGCGGCGAGGGACGCGATCTGAAGCAGGTACCCGCGGCTCTCCATCAGCACCGGCAGGAACGCCCGCGCCGTCACCGCCGACCCGATCAGATTGACCTCGATCACCCGCCGCCACGCGACCGGATCCGAGTCCATGAAAGGCCCACCGCTGGCCACACCGGCGTTCGCGACGACGATGTCGACCTTCCCGAACCGCTCCTTGACCTCCTGCGCGACCCGCGCCATCGCCTCGTGATCGGTGACGTCGGCGTACCAGTGGCCGCTGTCGCTGTGCAGCCGCTCCGAGACCTGCTTGAGCGCGTCCGCCTCAAGCCCGACGAGCGCCACCTTCGCGCCCCGCGCGGACAACTTGCGCGCCAGGAGCTCGCCGACGCCACGCGCCGCCCCCGTGACGACCGCGACCTGCCCGTCCAGGCTCACCCTGCTCATGCGCCCTCCCTGATCTCTGCGGTGTCCGAGTACGCGGCGACGCTCTCCGCGGTATCCGTGTACGCGGCGGCGAGTTCGCGTATGCGGGAGGTCACCAGCTCCGGCGCCTCCACCGGCGTCATGTGCCCGAGGCCCGGCAGCTCGGTGACACCGACGCAGTCCGGCAGGGCCGCCACGAGGGCGCGCGCGTGCACGACCGGCGTCAGCCGGTCCACCGTCCCGGCGACCACGGCCGTCGGCACCTTCAACTCCCGTACGCCATCGTCGAGATCGAGCATCTCGAGGACGACCGACCACGCATGGCGCACCCTGCGCGGACAGGCGTGCACGATCCGCGCGCACGCCTCCACCATGCCCGGCGACGAACCGGGACCCATGGTCGCGTACTTGAGGATCCGCCGGGCGACCGGCGTGACCGGCCCGAGCGGGGCGCGCGATCCGAGGACCGACTTGGTGATACGGGTCCGCAGCCGCCCGGCGCGCAACGGCACCACGCGCGCCTCCGCGACCAGCCGCGAGCTCCCCGTACTGCACAACAGCGCGGCCGCCGCGTGCTCCCGGAAACCCGCCCTCGCCGAGGCGGCCATGAGCGTCATCCCGCCCATGGAGTGCCCCACGAGCACGGCCTTCTCGCCCGGCGCGAGCGTGGCCGCGAGCACCGCCTCCAGATCGTCGGCGAGCGCCTCCGCGGTGTACGTGGCGCTCGCGGGGCTGCGCCCGTGACCGCGCTGGTCGTACGCGATGACCCGGTGGTCGGCGGCGAGGTCCCGTATCTGCGCCGCCCAGAAGGCGGTCGAGCAGGTCCAGCCGTGCACGAGGACGACCGAGGGCGCGTTCTCCGGCCCGTGCACCTCGACGTGCAGGCGCGCGCCGTCGGCGGAGACGGCGGTCAGTTCGTGCGCGGGCGCGGGAGGCGCGTACGCCCCGTGCGCCACATGCATCAGTCGGCTCACGCTTCGGCCTCCACCTTCTTCTTGCGCGCGTTCTTCGTTTGCGACGGCGGCGTCGAGCCGGGCTCGGACTCGGGTGCGGGCTGCGGTGTCCGCAGCACTTCGTACTCCCCCAGGTCCACGCGCCGCGTGGCCGTGCGGAACTCGCTCGTCGTACCCGGCCAGATGGTGGTGTTGACGCCGTTGGCGTCGAGGTACCAGCTGGTGCAGCCGCCGGTGTTCCACACCGTGCGCTTCATCCGCTCCTGGACCTTGCGGTTCCACGCGTTCACGGCACTGGGGCGTGCGTCGAGGGCCGCGCGCCCGCCGAGCCTGGGGGGTCCGGGGGGGCTCCCCCCGGAAAGCACAGTCAACTGCCGTACGAAGTCGGCCATGTAGTTCAGCTGGGACTCGATCATCAGGATCATCGACGAGTTCCCGAGACCGGTGTTGGGCCCGATGATCGTCATCCAGTTGGGGAAGCCGGCCGCGGTGGCGCCGCGCAGCGACTTCATGCCGGTCCGCCACACCTCGGCGAGCGTCTTGCCCTCCGCCCCGACGACCCGTTCCGCGATCGGCATGTCGGTGACGTGGAAGCCCGTACCGAAGATGATCGCGTCGACCTCGGCGGTACTGCCGTCGGCGGCGACGAGCGTGGAGCCGGCGATCTCGGCGAGCCCGGAGGCCACCACATCCACATTCCGCCGGGTGAGCGCCGGGTAGTAGCTGTTGGAGAGCAGGATCCGCTTGCAGCCGATCCGGTAGTCCGGGGTCAGCTTGGCCCGCAGGGCCGGGTCCTTGACGGCGCGGGCCATGTTCCGCTTGGCCAGCTGCTCGACCATGCCGAGCTCGCCCGGCCGCTTGGTGAACGCCTGGACCTGCAACTCCCGGATGCCCCACAGGAGTCCGCGCCGCGCCTGGGTCGTGAACGGCAGCTGCCGGTGCAGCCAGCGCTCGACACCGCTGATGGCCCGGTCGACACGCGGCATCACCCACGGCGGAGTGCGCTGGAAGAGGGTCAGCCTGTCGACGTCCGGCTGGATCGCGGGCACGATCTGGATGGCCGAGGCGCCTGTGCCGATCATGGCGACGCGCTTGCCACGCAGATCGTAGTCGTGGTCCCAGCGGGCCGAGTGGAAGACCTTGCCCGGGAAGGTGTCGATCCCCGGTATGTCCGGGACCTTGGGGTCGGAGAGCGGCCCGGTGGCGGAGACGACGACATCCGCCGTGAGGAACCCGCTGCTGGTCTCGATCCCCCAGCGCAGCTTCTCCGCGTCCCAGGTCATCATCTTGACCTCGGAGTTGAACCGCAGATGCGAGCGCAGCCGGAAGACGTCCGCGACGTGCTCCAGGTACGCGCGGATCTGCTCCTGCCCGGAGAAGGTGCGCGGCCAGTCGGGGTTGGGCGCGAACGAGAACGAGTACAGGTGGGACGGTACGTCGCAGGCGCACCCGGGGTAGCTGTTGTCCCGCCATGTGCCGCCCACGCTGTCGGCCCGCTCCAGGACGACGAAGTCGGTGACCCCCTCGCGGCGCAGCCGCACGGCGGCCCCCAGACCGCCGAATCCGGACCCGATCACCGCCACCCGTACATGCTCGTGCTCGGTGATCTCGCCGCTCGTATCGCCGCTCATCCGGGGCCTCCCTAGCCGCACGACCCTGCCAGTGAACACTGGCGCAATGGGGAGAGTAGAGCAGGTGCGTACTGATGGGTAGGGGTCGCGCGCGGGAAAGTTACCGGGGGTACGACGTAGGGTGCGGACGTGGCCGAGGGATCAGGAAAGCGGGGAGCGGGGGCGCGGAAGCGCGCGAACGGGACGCGTGAGCGAGGCGTTGGAGCGCAGGAGCGCAGGAGCGGAGAGCGCGCGAGCGGAGCGCGCGAACCGGGCACCGCAGCGCGGGCGCACACCACTCGGCCCGAACGCGGAAAGCGTGAGTACCGGACGGAGGAGCTGGCCAAGGAGGCCGGCATCACGGTGCGCACCCTGCGCTTCTACCGCGAGCGCAAGCTGATCCCGCCGCCCCGCCGCGAAGGCCGTATCGCCTGGTACGACGACACACACCTGGCCCGCCTGCGCACGATCTCGGCGCTCCTGGAACGCGGCCACACCCTCAGCGGCATCGCCGAGCTGGCCGAGGCCTTCGACCACGGCCGCGACGTGGGCGAGCTGCTCGGCCTGGGCGAGCCCACCGAGGAAACCCCGGTTCGCCTCTCCCCCGAGGAACTGGCCGACGTCTTCGCGGGTCAGGCGACCCCGGAGAACCTCGCCGCCGCCCTCGACCTCGGCTACCTCGGCACCGACGGCGGCGAGATCGTGCACATCAGCCACCGCCTGCTCGACGTCTCCGCGGCGCTGGTCCGCGAGGGCATCCCGCTGGCCGACGTCCTCACAGCCGCCCGCCGCGTGCGCGACCACGCCGAGGCGCTCGCCGAACTCTTCACCACCGTCGTCCTCACCGGGGACCGCACGGCCGAGGACCTCCAGCGCCTGCGCCCGCTCGCGAAGAGCGTGGTGGACGCGGAGCTGTCGATGGCACTGGACCGACGGCTACGGGATCAGCGCGATCAGGGGTCGCAGACGGATCACGGGCCATAGACGACGGTCACGGGCGCAGACGGATCACGGGCCGTAGACGAATCACAGGTCGTACACGACGGTCACGGGCGCGTGGTCGGACCAGCGCTCCCCATGCGTGGCCGCGCGCTCCACGAACCCCTTGACGGCCTTGCCCGCGAGCCCCGGCGTCGCGACGTGGTAGTCGATGCGCCATCCACTGTCGTTGTCAAATGCCCGGCCGCGGTACGACCACCACGAGTACGGCCCCTCGGCATCCGGTTGCAGCGCGCGCACGACATCGACGTACCCGCCGTCGCCCTCGTCGAGGACCTGCCCCATCCACGCCCGCTCCTCCGGCAGAAAGCCGGAGTTCTTCTTGTTGGCGCGCCAGTTCTTGAGGTCGGCCTCCTGGTGGGCGATGTTCCAGTCGCCGCAGACGACGACCTCCCGCCCGTCGGCGGCGGCACGCTCGCGCAGCTCCTTCAGGTGGGCGAGGAACTCGCCCATGAACCGGACCTTCTCGTCCTGCCGCTCGGTGCCGACTTCCCCGGAGGGGAGGTAGAGGGAGGCGACCGTGACACCGGGCAGGTCGGCCTCGACGTAGCGCCCGCTGGAGTCGAACTCGGCGGACCCGAAGCCGACCCGGACGCGGTCGGGCTCGCGACGGGTGTAGAGGGAGACGCCGGCCCGTCCCTTGGCGGCGGCGGGTGCGTGCACCACATGCCACCCGTCGGGCCGGCGCACCTCGTCCGGAAGCTGCTGCGGCTCGGCGCGCACCTCCTGGAGGCACAGCACGTCCGCGGAGGTCCCCGCGAGCCACTCCACGAAGCCCTTCTTCGCGGCGGCACGGAGCCCGTTCACGTTCACAGAGGTAACAGTCAGCACCCGGGCACGATACTTAATCGCTACCGCCGATCCGAACCCGGTCGGTATCGTCGACCGTCCACCCTCGATCCGAACCCGATGAACGCACAGATATACGATCAAGCGCATGAACATACGCCGGGTCCCCTTCGACCACCCCGACGCCATCAAGCTCAATGACCAGGTGCAGGCCGAATACGCCGAGCGCTACGAGGACGAGGGCGACGTCACCCCCCTCGACGCCTCGATGTTCGCCCCACCGTTCGGCCTCTACCTCATCGCGTACGACGAGCGGGACCGCCCGGTGGCCACGGGCGGCTGGCGCACCCAGGACGAGAACGGCGAGGGGTACGCGGACGGCGACGCCGAGCTCAAGCGCATGTACGTGATCCCCGAGGCCCGCGGCCTCGGCCTCGCCCGCCGCGTCCTGGCTGCCCTGGAGTCCGACGCCCGCGAGGCCGGCCGCACGCGCATGGTCCTGGAAACCGGCTCCAAGCAGCCCGAGGCGGTCGCCCTCTACACGTCGAGCGGCTACGAGCCCTGCCCCAAGTTCGGCTACTACCGCTTCCACGAACTGAGCCTCTGTTACGCCAAGGCGCTCTAGCCACAACTGAGGCCGCCGCATGGCGCCGACTCCCGCCCGCCGGCACCGCCTGACAGCGGTACGAGCCGCCGGCGGGCAACGTGCGCACGGCGGCCCCGAGTTGCGCGAACACAAAAGATCCCGCCCGATCAATCAGATCGGACGGGATCTCGTCAACCATCCCCGAGCTTTCTCAAGAACAGTCGCTGCGTGGACCTGAGGGGATTTGAACCCCTGGCCCCCTCGATGCGAACGAGGTGCGCTACCGGACTGCGCCACAGGCCCTTGCAACGAGTGAAACTCTAGCATCCCCATCGAGGTGCTTGGAAATCCGTTCCTGGCTGGTCAGGCGGGGGCTCCCGAGCCCCCGCCGTCACCCCTGTCACTCGTTGGCCGCACGCGGCCGGTCCCCGTCCTCGTACTGGTCGAAGAGCGGCGTTCGACCGCGCTCGCGTGCGCGCCGGGCGGACGCGGCGCGCCGTGCGTCGCTGCGACCGTCGTCGGCGGCTTCCGCGTTGTCGAGCCGCTCCTCGGCGGCCGGCTCCGCCTCCGGCGCGGACGGCTCCACGGCGCTGGAGCGTGCCGAGCTCCACGCGTCGTGCGTCCCCAGGTCGACGCTGGGCGTGGCCCGGGGCGCGACCGGCGCGGTCACGTACGTGGGCAGCGGAACCGGCACCGGGTCCCAGCTGTCGCCCTGGGCGGGACCGTGCTGGCGTTCGCGCTGCTGGTCGACCCACTCCGCGTGATCGGTCTGCTCGACGAGCGCACGGCGGTCGGCCGCGAGCGCCAGGAGGCCGGGGTCGGTCTCCGACTCTGGGCCCTCGCCCGTCTCGTCGACTCCGGGGTCGGCGGTCGGCCGTCTGCGCGGCTGCCGCTCCCGCAGCCGCTGCGCCGCGGCCTCGGCCCTGCGCCGGTCCATGGTGTAGGTGAAGCGCCGTCGCTCCTGGGCGCGCAGGTACACGATGTACGCGCTCAGCATCACGGCGGGCACGCCGGGCGCCCAGAGGAACGCGAGCCCGCCCACGGCCGCCACGATCGCGCCGAGCGTGAAGGCGAGGAAGAGCATCACCGTCGTACGCCGTCGGCGCGCGAGCACCTTCGAGCGCCGGGCACGCGCTGCGGCCTCCGCCGAAGGCCCACGACGCGCGCCCGGAACACGCCGGGACGCGGGTGCGGGCGCCGAGGCGGGCTGAGACGCGGAGATGTCTGACGACTTAGGTACGGGATGGGCCGACTGCTTCGGTACGGGCCTGCCGGCACCCGGCATCTCGTGCGTGCCCCCTTGTCTGGTGGCCGCCTGAGGCGCCGGCTCCGGCTCCGGCTGTGCCGGGGACGACGGCTGAACCTGCTCCTGCACCTGCGGCCGGTGCTGGACCTGCGCCTGGGGCCGGGTCGGAGGCATGACGAAGGCCCGGACGTCCACCGAGTCGGTGACGCCGTCCGGGTCGGCGCTGGGCTCCCCCTCCTCGGCGGAGCGCGCCCGCAGGTCCTTGGCGTACCGGCGCTCCATACCCGCCCTTCCGGACAGGAGCCGGATGGCGGTGCTGAAGCGTTCCGTCGGACGGGCTTCGTTCAGCTCGTCCTGCCTACGGAGCCACATCGGCACCAAGTAGGCGGCCCAGGCCCCGACGATGACTGCGTAGATGAGGCCGCTGCTGCTCACGTCTCACACGGTAGAGGGGTTTGCATGAGGCCATCTGCCAATTGAGCCGGTGTGTCGCACGATCTGGCTGATATTTCGAGCTTTTTTTGTGACCGATGCGATCAGCGGGCCATCGGGACCGCGAATTCAATGACCGGAGACCGACTCAAGACGATCGCCGACCGGTCAATTTCGAACACCTATTTCATTTACCGGCGTTGCCCGGCTGGCTCGGGTTCCGGCTCGGATTCTGCGCGCCCGTCTGCTCCGATCCCACCTGCTCCGAGCGGGTCTGCGCCGAGCGCGCCCGGCGCCAGCGTCCGAGCAGCCCTTCGGGCACCTCTTCGGCGGTGAGCGCGAACACGAGATGGTCGCGCCAGGCACCGTCGATGTGAAGATAACGTGGACGAAGCCCTTCCTCGCGGAATCCGAGTTTCTCCACGACCCGGCGGCTGGGCCCGTTCTCGGGCCGAATACAGACTTCGATGCGGTGCAGTCCCACGGTACGGAAGCAGTGGTCGGTCACCAGCGCCACCGCCGTGGGCATCACCCCGCGGCCGGCCACCGCCTGGTCCACCCAGTAGCCGATGTGCCCCGAGCACATCGAGCCCCAGGTGATCCCGGCGACTGTCAGCTGCCCGACGAGCCGCCCCTGGTACTCGATCACGAAGGGCAGCATCCGCCCCGCGTTGGCCTCGGCGCGCAGATGCCGGACCATCTGGCGGTAGGTCGGCCGGTGGGCTATCGGGCCGCTGGGCGTGGGCGGCGGAATGGTCGCCTCCCAGGGCCGCAGCCAGTCCCGGTTGCGCCGGTTGACCTCGCGCCAGGCCCGCTGATCGCGCAGCTTTATCGGCCGGAGGACGATGTCGCCGTCCACCAGCTCGACGGGCCAGGATGGGCTGTTCAGCTCGCACCCCCACTGCCGGTGGGTCTGGGGTGGTCGCCGCCGCGGATCTGGTCGACGGCGTGGATCAGGAGCGGCTCCAGGACGGCGAGGCCGTCGCGCACCCCGCCGGTGGAGCCCGGCAGGTTGACGATCAGCGTGCGTCCCGCGACTCCGGCGAGTCCCCGGGACAGCGCCGCCGTCGACACCTTCTCTCTTCCCAACGCCCTGATGGCCTCGGGAATGCCCGGCACCTCGTAGTCAAGCACGCGCCGTGTCGCCTCGGGCGTCCGGTCGGTGGGCGAGATCCCGGTGCCGCCGGTGGTCAGGATGACGTCGTACCCGGCGTCGACGCCCGCGCGCAGCGCCGTCTCCACCGGGTCGCCGTCGGGGACGACCTGCGGGCCGTCCACCGAGAAGCCGAACTTCGCGAGCCCCTCGGCGATCAAGGGCCCGCCCTTGTCCTCGTAGACACCGGCGGCGGCCCGGTTGGAGGCGGTCACCACCAGGGCGCTGTACGGCGCCACCAGGGCGCCGACGAGGGACGGGTCGAGGGTCATGCCCGGCTCCAGTGACCCGACTTCCCGCCTGTCTTCTCTTCCACCCGTACGTCCGTGATGACCGCCCCCTTGTCGACTGCCTTGACCATGTCGATCACGGTGAGGGCCGCCACGCTGACCGCGGTGAGGGCCTCCATCTCGACGCCCGTACGGTCCGTCGTCTTCACGGTGGCGAGGATCTCGACGGCGTCGTCCGCGACTGACAGATCAATCGTGACACCAGACACTGACAACGGGTGGCACAGCGGGATCAGGTCCGGCGTGCGCTTGGCGCCCATGATGCCCGCGATGCGCGCGGTGGCGAGGGCGTCGCCCTTCGGGACCCCCTCGCCGCGCAGCAGCTCGATCACACGAGGGGAGACCAGAACGCGGCCGCTGGCACTGGCGGTGCGCGCGGTCACGTCCTTCCCGGATACGTCGACCATGCGAGCGGCACCCGCGTCGTCGATGTGCGTCAGTCGGTCCTGCAGGGGTCCGGGGGTCTCACCCCGGGATGGAACAGTCATGTACGTGGGCGCTCCCGGTCACGGCCCCGCACGGTGCGGTGCGTGGGCCTGTTGTGCGCGACACGTTACCGCCCGCCCGTCTCCCGCCATCGCCCCCGCGTACGGCTGCGCTCCCCTCTCGATGTCGGAGCTTCCGGCGGTGCGGGCCCCTCCCGGGGCGCTCAGCCGAGCAGGACCACCTCGACCTCCGCGCCGGGCTCGGCCGAGGTGTCGTCCTCGGGGACGACGATCAGAGCGTCGGCGTGCGCGAGGGCCGCGACCAGGTGGGATCCGGCGCCGCCGACGGGCGTCACCTCGCCGTTAGCGTACGTCCCCCGCAGGAACTGCCGGCGGCCCGCGGGCGAGGACAGCGCCTTGTCGCTCT
Source organism: Streptomyces dengpaensis (assembly GCF_002946835.1). NCBI lineage: Bacteria > Bacillati > Actinomycetota > Actinomycetes > Kitasatosporales > Streptomycetaceae > Streptomyces > Streptomyces dengpaensis. The sequence goes on along the minus strand of NZ_CP026652.1, from coordinate 5,007,368 downwards.
TCAGCGTCGCCCTGGTCGTGGGCCGGTGGACGTCCTCCAGGCCCATCAGGGTGCGGATCGCGGGGCGTACGAACAGCTCGAAGGAGACGTACGAGGACACGGGGTTACCCGGGAGCGCGAGCAGCGGGGTGTGGTCGGGGCCGATGGAGCCGAAGCCCTGGGGCTTGCCGGGCTGCATGGCGAGCTTGCGGAACTCGATGCCGCTGCCCGCCTCGTCCTCGTCGCCCACGGAGGACAGCGCCTCCTTGACGACGTCGTACGCGCCGACGCTCACGCCACCCGTCGTGACCAGCATGTCCGCGCGGACGAGCTGGTCCTCGATGGTGGAGCGGAGCGTCTCGGCCTCGTCGGCGACCGCACCCACGCGGTAGGCGATGGCTCCGGCGGCGCGGGCTGCGGCGCAGAGGGCGAAGCTGTTGGAGTCGTAGATCTGGCCGCTTCCCAACTCCTCGTCGGGCTGGACCAGTTCGCTGCCGGTGGACAGGACGACCACGCGCGGGCGCGGGCGCACGCGTACGGTGCCGCGGCCGATCGCGGCGAGCAGGCCGATCTGCGGCGGGCCGAGGATCGTGCCGGCTTCGAGGGCATGGTCGCCGGCCTTCACATCGCTGCCCTTCGCGCGCACGTGCGCGCGTGCCTGCACCGGGCGATGCACGTTCACGTGGCCGGTGGCGCCCTCGGGGGCCGCGCTGCGGGCGCGCATCCCGGAGACCGGGCCCTCGCCCAGGCCGCCGTCGGTCCACTCCACGGGTACGACGGCCTCGGCGCCGGGGGGCAGCGGGGCGCCGGTCATGATGCGGGCGGCCTGGCCGGGGCCCACGAAGGGCTGCTCGGCCTGGCCGGCCGCGACGTCGCCGACGACCGTGAGGGCAGCCGGGAACTCCTCGCTCGCGCCCGCGACATCGGCGACGCGGACCGCGTACCCGTCCATCGAGCTGTTGTCGAACGGCGGCAGGGAGACCGGCACCGTGACATCCTCGACCAGGACGCAGCCCTGGGCGTCGAGGAGTTGCAGCTCGATGGGTTCCAGGGGCCGGACGGTGGCGAGGATGTCCTCCAGGTGCTCCTCCACCGACCAGAGGTGATCCTGGTCGGCGGCGTGGGTCGCGGCGTTACTCAAAGTCCCTACATCTCCTCGGCTACGTAACTGCGAAGCCAGGTCCGGAAGTCCGGGCCCAGGTCTTCACGTTCGCATGCGAGTCTGACAATGGCACGCAGGTAGTCGCCACGGTCGCCGGTGTCATAGCGGCGCCCCTTGAAGACGACGCCGTGCACGGGGCCGCCGACCTTCTCGTCCGTGGCGAGCTGCTGGAGGGCGTCGGTGAGCTGGATCTCGCCGCCGCGGCCCGGTTCGGTCCTGCGCAGTATGTCGAAGATGTGCGGGTCGAGAACGTAGCGCCCGATGATCGCGTAGTTGCTGGGCGCGTCCGCCGCGTCCGGCTTCTCGACCAGGCCGGTCACCTTCACCAGGTCGCCCTCGTCGGTGGGCTCGACGGCGGCACACCCGTAGAGGTGGATCTGCTCGGGCGCGACCTCCATGAGAGCGATGACACTGCCGCCGCACTGCTCCTGGACCTCGACCATGCGGGCGAGCAGGGGGTCGCGCGGGTCGATCAGGTCGTCGCCGAGGAGGACGGCGAAGGGCTCGTGACCGACGTGCGGGGCCGCGCACAGGACGGCGTGCCCGAGGCCCTTGGGGTCGCCCTGGCGCACATAGTGCATGGTCGCTAGGTCGCTGGATTCCTGGACCTTGGCGAGGCGGCCGGCATCGCCCTTCTTCTGGAGGGCCGATTCGAGCTCGTAGTTGCGGTCGAAGTGGTCCTCGAGGGGGCGCTTGTTGCGTCCCGTGATCATGAGGACGTCGTCAAGACCCGCCGACACGGCCTCTTCGACCACGTACTGGATCGCCGGCTTGTCGACGACCGGCAGCATCTCCTTGGGAGTGGCTTTGGTGGCCGGCAGGAACCGGGTGCCGAGGCCCGCTGCGGGAATGACAGCCTTACTGATCCTGGGGTGTGACTCAGTCATGTCCGCAACCATATCCGGTGGCTATGTGCGGAATCTGTGGCTCCGGTTAATACGTTCTCATATGAGCGCATTGAGAAGGATACAGGAGCAACTGATGAGTCACGTCGGACGTGAATCCGAGCCTGGCAAGCGAATGTTGCGGCGAGGATTCCTCTCGGTGAGGAACGGGTTGACGGCCGATGACGTGCGGGAAACGGCCGCGGCTCTCGCGGCACGTGCCCTCGGGCTGCCCGAGCTGGCGCACGCGCGCACGGTGGCGGCGTACGTCTCCGTGGGGAGTGAGCCCGGCACCCTCGCGCTGCTGGACGCACTCCTCGCGCGCGGGGTACGCGTGCTGCTGCCGGTCCTGATGGCGGACAACGATCTGGACTGGGGTGCGTACGCGGGACCGGGCTCCCTCGTGCGCGTCCAACACGGCGGAAAGATGGCCCTCTTGGAGCCCGCGGGCGAGCGGCTGGGGCCGGAGGCCATCCTGGACGCCGACGCCGTCCTGCTGCCCGGTCTGGCCGTCGACGCCCGCGGCATGCGCCTGGGACGCGGCGGGGGCTCGTACGACCGCGTACTGGCCCGTCTGGAGCGCGCGGGGGCCGATCCGGCGCTGGTGGTGCTCCTGTACGACACGGAGGTCGTGGAGCGGGTGCCCGAGGAGGCGCACGACCGGCCCGTCCACGCGGTGGTGACCCCCTCCGGCGTGCGCCGCTTCCGCTGACGCCCGCCCCGCAGACGCCGGCGCCTGCCCCACACACAGGAAGTGGCCCTCCACGCGCGCGTGGAGGGCCACTTTCACGAGGCCTCGCCTTCAGGGCCTCACGGTCGTCCCGGAGGACCGCCGGAGCGTCACGGCTTCAGGAGCAGTGTGTCGCGCGTCTTCTCGTCGACCGCCTTCTCCGAGAAGGCCCATGGCAGCAGTTCGCCCTTGACCCACTTGTCCGTCTGGTCGATGTAGTGGGCGTTGTAGGCGTGCCCGGAGGCGCCGGAGAGGTTGATCCACCGGGATTTGTCGAGGTCCCCGAGGTTGACGACCATCCGCATGGACGGCACCCAGACCACTCCGTAGCCGCCCGCCGCGTTCCAGCCGGTCGCGTTGACGGTCGCCTCGCCGCCGCTGAGCTTCCAGGGGCCGCGGTTGAGCATGTACTGCAGGGCACCGGGGCCTTCGGTGCCCAGGGTCTGGTTCTTCAGGAACAAGCGGTGCAGCCGGCCCCAGCTCCAGGTGTCGATGTCCTTGCCGAGCTTGGCGGTCAGCTCCCAGCGCGCGTCCTTCATGGCCCGCGCGAACAGCTCGTCACGGGTGTCGGTCGCCTTGTCGAGGCGCGTCCTGGGCGCCGACCACCAGTCGTTGCCCTGGTCGTCGATGATCTTGCGGATGACCTCGAACCAGCGGTCGCCGCCGTCCGGCTGCGCCTGGTCCGCGTCTCGCTGGCCGCACTCGCGCACCCTCTGGTCCTCGTCCGCGGGGCCGGTGGTGTCGACCCGGTCGACCCACAGGCACTGGCCCGTGACCCGCAGCTCCTTGGGCAGCTTGTTGCCGAAGGCGAGCTTGAGGATGTTGCGCCAGGTCGCGTTGAAGTACGCGGCCGCCGCCGAGTCGGCGTCCTGGGTGTAGTCCCAGCCCTCGAGGAGCTTCTGCGCATCGCGGACGTCCTGGTCCGCGAAGTCGATCTTGAGCAGCTTGGGCACGATCAGCTTGGCGATCTCGCTGCTGTTGTCGAGCTGCATCTGGCGCATGTCGTCGGTCGAGATCTTGCCGCCGCCGTCGATCTTCGTCTTGATCAGATCGGCGATCCGCTGGCTGCGCGTGCCGTAGCCCCAGTCCGTGGTGAGCGTGTAGGGGTACTTGTTCTTGTCGACGGCGGCCTGGTTGGCCGTAACGATGTAGCCGCGCCCGGGGTCGTACTCGTAGGGCAGCTCGGCCTGCTTGATGTAGCCGGTCCACTTGTACTTGGAGTCCCAGCCCGGTGACGGGAGCGAGCCGTCGCCCTCGCCCCGCGTGGGGATCCTGCCGGGCAGCTGGTAGCCGATGTGGCCCTCGGTGTCGGCGTAGACCAGGTTCTGCGAGGGCACGTCGAAGGACGCGGAGGCCTTGCGGAACCCGGCCCAGTCCGACGCCTTGTCGATTTCGAAGACGGCGTCCATGGAGCTGCCCGGGTCCAGCGCGGTCCAGCGCAGCGAGATGCCGTAGCCGTCGCCGCGGTCGGGCGCCGCGGTGTCGACGGTGGCCTTCTTGCCGACCTTGACGAGTTCGTCGTCGCGGTCGGACAGCAGGGGCCCGTTGTTGGTCTCCCGGACGACGATCGTCTTGGACGGACCGCCCGCGACCTTGATCGTCTCCTTGCGGGACGTGAAGGGCACGACCTTGCCGTCGTACTGGTAGCCCTCGCCGGTGAGCTTCTCCAGGTAGAGGTCGGTGACGTCGACGCCCGAGTTGGTCAGGCCCCAGGCGATGTCCTGGTTGTGGCCGATGACCACTCCGGGCATGCCCGCGAAGGTGTACCCGGAGACGTCGTACTGGCACTTGGCGGAGACCGTGCGGCAGTGCAGGCCCATCTGGTACCAGACCGACGGCAGCGAGGGCGACAGGTGCGGGTCGTTGGCCAGCAGCGGCTTGCCGGTGATGGTGTGGTCGCCGTCGACCACCCAGGAGTTGGAGCCGATGCCGTCGCCGCTCACGCCGACGGCGGTGGGCAGGTCGTCGAGGACGTCGTAGAGCCCCGACAGCTGGCTCTGCAGGCCGGAGGACGCCGTGGTGTCGCCCGCGAGCCCCGTGCCCGCCGTGCCCTCCGTGCCCTCCGTGGACGCCGTGCCGGCGCTGCTCTGGGCGTACGACTCCGAGATGCTGTCGTACGCGCCCTCCTGGACGATCGTCCCGTTCCGGCTGTACGGGTACTCCGGGTACAGGTCGGCGATCTGCTTCGGGCCGAGACGGCTCGTCATCAGGGAGCGGTCGATCTCCTCCTGCATGTTGCCGCGCAGGTCCCACGCCATCGCCTTGAGCCAGGACACCGAGTCGACCGGGGTCCACTCCGCGGGCTTGTAGTCGTTGGAGAGACCGAGGGCCGCGTACTCCAGGGAGATGTCTTCGCCGTCCTTGTCCTTCAGGTAGGCGTTTACTCCCTTGGCGTACGCCTGGAGGTATTTCTTGGTGGAGGCCGACAGCTTGGTGTCGTACTCCTGCTTCGCGACCCGGTCCCAGCCCAGGGTGCGCAGGAACTCGTCGTTCTCGACCTGGCCCTTGCCGAACATCTCGGACAGCCGGCCCGAGGTCATGTGGCGGCGCACGTCCATCTCGTAGAACCGGTCCTGCGCCTGGACGAAGCCCTGCGCCATGAACAGGTCCTCGTCGGACGAGGCGTAGATCTGCGGGATGCCGTAGCCGTCGCGCTTGACGTCGACGGGGCCCGACAGGCCTTCGAGCTGAAGCGAGCCCTTGGTCTGCGGGAAGGAAGCGCGCACGGTGCTGATGCCCCAGTACGCGCCGGTGCCGACTCCCCCGAGGATGGCAAGAACCAGGACGATCAAGAACAGTCGGGCTTTGCGCCCCTTCTTCCTGCCGGACTTGCCGGGCTTTTGACCGGAAGAGGCGGTGGTGTTGGGGGGCATCGCTGTCCTTGCTGTCCTAACGCGAGCGGCAGGCGGTCCTGGAGTGCTGGAGCAACCATAGGCGCAGGGACAACCGCGCCTTGACGCGGAGTCCGGAACCCATACGGAGGAATGGTCGATCTTGCCCTCTGAAGCGTCAAGAAAGCGTCAAGAGTTAGGTAAGGTAACGAAGTACTTGGAGTGATGTACCGGTTTCGGGTGTTCGGATCGACGTGCTCGGCTCCACTGCCCGCATTCGGATTGGCGAGAAGGGAACAGCCGCTGACTGTCCACCACCTCAACCAGCTTCTGCTCGTGTGCGCGCTCGTCCTGCTCGTGGCCGTGGCAGCGGTCCGGATCTCGTCGCGCAGCGGGCTCCCCACGCTGCTCGTGTACCTGGGCATCGGCGTCGCCATGGGCCAGGACGGGATCGGCGGCATCCAATTCAACAACGCCGAGCTGACACAGGTCATCGGGTACGCGGCCCTGGTCGTGATCCTGGCCGAGGGCGGTCTGGGCACGAAGTGGAAGGAGATCAGGCCGGCCCTTCCCGCCGCCTGCTCCATGGCGCTGGTCGGTGTCGCGGTGAGCGTCGGAGTCACGGCCGCGGCGGCCCACTACCTGGTCGGACTCGAGTGGCGGCAGGCGCTCATCGTCGGGGCGGTGGTGTCCTCGACGGACGCGGCGGCGGTCTTCTCGGTCCTGCGGAAAATCCCCCTCCCCGCGCGCGTGACGGGCGTCCTGGAGGCCGAATCGGGCTTCAACGACGCTCCGGTGGTCATCCTCGTCGCCACCTTCTCCGCGGCGGGCCCTGTGGAGCACTGGTACACGCTGCTGGGCGAGATAGCCCTGGAGCTGGCCATCGGCGCGGCCATCGGCCTCGCGGTGGGCTGGCTCGGCGCGTTCGGGCTGCGGCACGTGGCGCTGCCCGCCTCCGGTCTGTATCCGATCGCCGTGATGGCGATCGCGGTCGTCGCGTACGCCGCCGGGGCGCTCGCCCACGGCAGCGGCTTCCTCGCCGTCTACCTCGCCTCGATGCTGCTCGGCAACGCGAAGCTGCCGCACTGGCCCGCCACACGCGGCTTCGCCGAAGGACTCGGCTGGATCGCCCAGATCGGCATGTTCGTGCTGCTCGGCCTGCTGGTCACGCCGCACGAGATGGGCGACGACATCTGGCCCGCCCTCGTCATCGGCCTGGCGCTGACCATGGTGGCGCGGCCGCTGAGCGTCTTCGTGAGCCTGCTGCCCTTCCGCATCCCGTGGCCGGAGCAGGCGCTGATGTCCTGGGCGGGACTGCGCGGCGCCGTGCCCATCATCCTGGCGACGATCCCGGTGGTGAGCGGCGTCGAGGAGAGCCGCCGGATCTTCAACATCGTCTTCGTCCTGGTCGCCGTCTACACCTTGATCCAGGGGCCCACGCTGCCCTGGCTGGCCCGGAAGCTGCGCCTGGGCGAGGCCGCGGAGGCCGCCGACCTGGGCATCGAATCGGCGCCCCTGGAGCGGCTGCGCGGCCATCTGCTGTCCGTCGCGATCCCCGAGGCGTCGCGTATGCACGGCGTCGAGGTGGGCGAGCTGCGGCTGCCCGCGGGCGCCGCCGTCACGCTCGTCGTACGCGAGGACAGGTCCTTCGTGCCGCTGCCCACCACCGTGCTGCGGCGCGGCGACGAACTGCTCGTGGTGGCCACCGACCCGGTCCGTGACGCGGCCGAGAAGCGGCTCCGCGCGGTGGGACAGGGCGGCAAGCTGGCCAGCTGGCTGGGCACGGTGGGCAACGGAACGGGACAGTAAACGCGACATTAAGGGGCGATGGGCATTCGCAGGCGAGCGCCGCCATGGTGCTCGTTTTCACAGGCTCCTGCGCCCGTGTCCCTGTACGATGAAGGCGCACCTTGATCGAACCAACTCTGTCTGACGCAGAGCTGGCGCGACCGTATGGCGGCCGCGGTGCCCTCGCAGTGGGCAGCCCGGTATCTACCGCAGTTCCGCGCAAGAGGACAGCTCTCGGCGCCCCCGCCCAAGGGGCCGCGCTACCAGGCGGCAGAAAGGCACGGGCCGTGGCATCCACGGTCACCTCCCGCCCTGGCTACGGACAGCTGCTGCGCACCCGCGGCGCCTGGACGTTCCTTCTTCCCGGCTTCGCCGCACGCCAGCCGTTCGCGATGCTGACCCTCTCCATCGTGCTGCTCGTGCGGCACACCACCGGCTCGTACGGGGCCGCCGGCGCCGTCGCCGCCGTCACCGGTGTCTCCATGGCGCTGTTCGCGCCCTTCACGGGACGTCTCGCCGACCGCTACGGACAGCGGGCCGTGCTGCTGCCCGGCGTCCTGGCGCACGCGCTGGCGGCCCTCTCCTTGACGGCGCTCGCGCTGGCGGACGCCCCCTTGTGGGCGCTGTTCGCCGCCGCCGTGCCGACCGGCGCCTCGGTGCCGCAGATCGGCCCCATGGTGCGTGCCCGCTGGGGCGTGAAGCTGCAGGGCTCGCCCCTGATGACCACCGCGGCCGCCTTCGAGTCCGTCACGGACGAACTGACCTTCGTGGTCGGCCCGCTGCTCGCCACGGCCCTGTGCACAACTGTGGACCCGGCCGCGGGCCTGCTGACCGAGGCCGCGCTGACGCTGGTCGGCGGCCTGCTGTTCGCCGCGCAGAAGAGCACACAGCCCTCCATCGCTGCCGACGGGCACGCGCGCGTGCGGCACGGTTCCGCTCTGCGGGTCCCCGGGGTGCGCGTTCTGATCGTGACCTTCCTGGGCATCGGCTCCGTTTTCGGCGGGATGCAGGTCTCCCTCGCCGCGTTCAGCGAGTCGGTCGGCGAACCGGAACTGAACGGCGTCCTGTACGGCATCTTCGCCGCGGGCAACATGCTCTCCGGCATCGTCTGCGGCGCCATCGCCTGGAAGGTGGCCCCGCAGCGACGGCTCGTCCTCGGGTACGTGGCCCTGGCGCTGACGGCCTCCGGGCTGTGGGCCGCCCACTCCGTGATCGTCCTCGGCGGAATCGGCCTGCTGGTCGGCATGTGCATCGCTCCGGCCCTGATCACCGGCTACACCCTGGTCGAGGGCCTGGTCCCGGCGGGCGCCCGCACCGAGGCCTTCACCTGGCTGACCGGCGCGGTCGCACTCGGCCAGGCGGCGGCCGTCACGGTCGCCGGACAGCTGGAGGACCGCCTCTGGGACGGCGCCGGGTTCCTGGTGCCGATGGCCGGTACGGCGCTGGCTCTGGCGACCCTGGTGACCCTGCGGTCCCGGCTGGTGCCGCAGGGCATGACCAGAGTGGTCGAGCAGGGCGCGGCCCGTCGCGAGCCTGTCTCTTCCGGCAAGATGTGACGTTTGTTTCTTTCGCTGTTCCTTTCACGGAATACGTCACTGTGACTCCGCCGCCGACGCGGCTTCTCACGTGGGCAGAGAAGGCCCTCACGCCGGGCAGGCCCTGCCCGCTGCCCGCGGGCAGGTGACGCGCGTTACTTCATTTGCTGGCGGCACGGGTTAGTATGGGCGATCGTTAGCACTCATTGAGTGAGAGTGCCAGGAGGAAGACAAGTGCCGACCTACCAGTACCAGTGCACCGAGTGCGGCGAGGGCCTCGAGGCGGTGCAGAAGTTCACCGACGACGCCCTGACCGAGTGCCCCAACTGCGGTGGCCGCCTGAAGAAGGTGTTCTCGGCCGTCGGCATTGTCTTCAAGGGCTCCGGCTTCTACCGCACGGACAGCCGCAGCTCCTCGTCCAGCAGCTCGTCGGCGTCGTCCAAGGCGTCAGCCTCTTCTTCGTCGTCGACGTCCTCGTCGTCTTCGTCGCCTTCGTCGTCTTCGGACGCGAAGTCGTCGGGCACCGGCTCGGCCGGCAGTTCCGCCGCGTAAGCCGCCTTCGAGGGACTCTTCTTACCGGACCCTGACGTCGTACGACGTCAGGGTCTTCGGCGTTCGCGGCCCGGCTAGGGTGCGGTCCATGGCGAACATGGAGAACCCACGGATCCCGGACGGGGATCGGACGACGGCCAGGGCCGAGATCGGTGTCATCGGCGGCTCGGGCTTCTACTCTTTCCTCGACGACGTCACCGAGATACAGGTGGACACCCCCTACGGACCGCCCAGCGACTCCCTTTTCCTCGGCGAGATCGCCGGGCGGCGGGTCGCCTTCCTCCCCCGGCACGGCCGCGGCCACCATCTGCCGCCGCACCGCATCAACTACCGGGCCAACCTTTGGGCGCTGCGCTCCCTCGGCGCACGCCAGATCCTCGGACCCTGCGCGGTGGGCGGACTGCGGCCGGAGTACGGGCCGGGGACGCTGCTCGTGCCGGACCAGGTGGTGGACCGTACGAAGGCGCGGACCCAGACGTACTTCGACGGGCTGCCGCTGCCGGACGGAACGGTGCCGAACGTGGTGCATGTGTCGCTGGCCGACCCGTACTGCCCCGTCGGGCGCAAGGTCGCCCTCGAAGCGGCACGCGGGCGGGACTGGGAGCCGGTGGACGGCGGCACGCTCGTCGTCGTCGAGGGGCCGCGGTTCTCCACGCGCGCCGAATCGCTCTGGCACCAGGCGCAGGGCTGGTCGGTGGTGGGCATGACCGGCCACCCCGAGGCGGCGCTCGCCCGTGAACTGGAGCTCTGCTACACGTCGTTGACCCTCGTCACCGACCTCGACGCGGGCGCCGAGACCGGCGAGGGTGTCTCGCACGACGACGTGCTGAAGGTGTTCGCGGCGAATGTGGACCGACTGCGGGACGTGCTGTTCGACGCGGTCGCGGGGCTGCCGGCGAACGAGACGCGGGACTGTCTGTGCACGACGGCGCTGGGTGGGATGGATCCGGGGTTTGAGCTGCCGTGATGGTTGCTGTGGCGGGTTGATGTGACGGCTGCTGTGCAGGTTGCCTCGACGGCTGCTGTGCCGGTTGGTGCGATGGCTGCTGTGCCGGTTGGTGCGGCCGTTGCTGTGCCGGCTGTTGTGGCGGTTGCTGTGCCGACGTCCGTCGCGGTGGCGGGCGAGCGGAGCGTCCCGTTCGGGTGATGGAGTTTTCCACAACTCGTCAGTAGTCCACGGGCTCCAGCGGGCTTCGTCGCGACGCCTCATCGTGGGATCGCAAACCGATCTCTCGTCGCAGGTGGTGGTCACCCATGGCACAGCTCTCCCCTCTCGCAGGCCCGCCCGGCACTCTCGTACGCCCGCCCGGCGCGGACACGCCTCCGACATGCGAGGTGCCGCACTTCGCTCCCGTACGCCTGCGCGGCGGGAGGTATCAGCTGCGGCGCCTCGCACGGCATCGACGGCGGGCCGTGGCCGCGGGGCTCGCGGTCACGGCGGCGGCCCTCGTGGCGGCGGGCCCTCGTGACGCCGAGCGGACGCGGGGGCATCCGACGGCCGCCTCCACAACCGCACCCTCTCCCGTACGCGAGCGGCGCGCTGTCAAGACGGTGATGGCGCCGGTGCGGATCTCCGACGGTGCCACCGTGCGGCTGTTGCGGCCAGGCGACCGGGTCGATGTCGTCGCGGCGGACAGTGGCGGCGCGGCGCGGGTGGTCGCGGCCGGGGCCCGGGTGACCGAGGTGCCGGACGTCAGCGCGACCGAGACCGGGGCGCTGGTCGTCCTCTCCGTCCCGCGGACGACGGCGGCACGGCTGGCCGGCGCGAGCGCCACCTCACAGCTGGCGGTGACGCTGTGCTGAATGGCGAATCGGCGTCAAGTTCCTCGATCGAGCTACGCAATTGGACAGTGCCGACAGACGCTGCCGTAGGTTGCTTAGCTGTTTGTTCCACAACCTGCGCAGAGGGGTCTCTTGGTGAGCGAGAAGAAGCAGCCCGGCGTCTGGGAGGGCTTCAAGGCCTTCCTGATGCGTGGCAACGTCGTCGATCTGGCCGTCGCGGTGGTCATCGGCGCGGCCTTCACCAACATCGTCAACTCGGTGGTCAAGGGCATCATCAACCCGCTGGTGGGTGCCATCGGCACGAAGGACCTCGACAGCTACAGCTCCTGCCTCAAGGGCCCCTGCACCGGCAGCGGCGACACCGCGACAGGTGTCCGGATTATGTGGGGCTCGGTGCTGGGCGCGACGCTCAGCTTCGTGATCACCGCTGCCGTCGTCTACTTCCTGATGGTCCTGCCGATGGCCAAGTACCTGGCACGGCAGGCGGCCCGTCAGAAGGCGAGGGAGGGCAAGCACGAGGTCATCGAGGTGTCCGAGCTGGAGGTGCTGAAGGAGATCCGCGACACCCTGGTGGCCCAGCGCGGTTCGGGACACAGCCAGAGCTGACGGCGCCACTCCGGGCCGGGGCCCAGTCAGAGCTGACGGCGCCACTCCGGGCCGGCGCCCAGCGGCTTGGAGGCCGAGCCCAAAGGCTCGGCCGCCGGGCCCGGCGGCTCCTGAGGCGCGCTCAGATGTGGTGGGGCGGCTTTTCGTCGAGGAAGCGCTTCAGGTCGGCCGCGCTGTCACTGGCGCTGTCGGGCCGCTCACCCCACCCACGGTCCGTGTCGTCCGAGGACTGTTGGCTCAGCGGGTCGTCGAAGACAAGCGCCGCCTTCGGATCGCGCGGTTCGGAGGCGGGGGCGGTACTCATGCGTCCAGGGTACGCGGAGGGGGTGGGCCGCCCTGGCTCAGCTGGGCGGCTCGGCGCCACCCTTCGGGATCTCGGCGCCCAGATTCGGGGCCCTGGCACCCAGGTCTCCTGTGAAGGAACTCACAAGAATTTCCGGGGCTTATCTGCTGTGCTTGGCCGCATGACGTCCCGTTCCACTTCAGACACCAGGCCCACTCCCCAGCCGTCCGGCCGTGGACCACTGCGCAAAATGGTCGCCCGCGGCCGCGACGAGGCGCACCGGACCGCGTCACCGCTGGAGCTCTTCTTCGACCTGTGTTTCGTCGTGGCCCTCGCCCAGGCGGGCGCCGAGCTGGTGCACGCCGCGGCCGAGGGCCACCCGGGCGAGGGCATCCTCAACTACGCGATGATCTTCTTCTCGATCTGGTGGGCCTGGATGAACTTCACCTGGTTCGCCTCCGCGTACGACAACGACGACGTGCTCTACCGGATCGTCACGCTGGTGCAGATCGCCGGTGTCCTCGTGCTCGCGGCCGGGATTTCCCGAGCCTTCGAGGACCACGAGTACCTGGCCGTCTGGCTCGGCTACGCGATCATGCGGTTCGCGATAATGGTGCAGTGGTTGCGGACGGCAATGTCCGCCGAAGGGGCCGAGAGAACCATGGCATTGCGGTACGTGGGCGGCGTACTGCTGTGCCAAATCGGCTGGCTGGGACTGCTGTTCCTGCCGCAGCCGGGCCGTCCCTGGGTGTTCCTGGTCATGATGCTCGTCGAGTTGGCCGTCCCGGTGTACGCGGAGAAGGACCTCGCCACACCCTGGCATCCGCATCACATCTCCGAGCGGTACGGACTGTTCACCATCATCGTGCTGGGCGAGACGATCGCCGCGGCCACGGCCGCCGTGAAGTCGGGCGTGGACCAGCACGGCGCGCTGCGCGATCTGCTGCCGATCGCCGCCGGCGGGCTCCTGATCGTCTTCTCCGCCTGGTGGATCTACTTCGTGGTGCCCATCCACCGGCATCTGCGGTCCAAGGCGCAGGCGTTCCCGTGGGGGTACGGCCACTATGTGATCTTCGCGTCGGCGGCCGCCATCGGTGCGGGTCTGGAGGTCGCGATCGAGCAGGCGATCGGCAAAGCACACATCTCGACGCTGGCGGCGTCCGCGGCGGTGACGCTGCCGACGGCGCTGTTCCTCCTGGCCGTGTGGGCGCTGCACTCCCGCCACTCCAAGGTGGGCATCGCGCAGCAGCTCGTCCCGCCGACCACCGCGTTGCTGGTCATCCTCTGCACGTTCCTGGGTGACCGGGCGGTGTTCGCGGCGGGCATCGTATCGGCGCTGTCGGTGGCGGTCGGGGTGATGTCGAGGGCGCGGCTGGTCGCGCGGGGGCAGGCGGAGGCCTACGCGGAGGCCTACGCGTAGGCGGTTCGCTTTCTGCCGGGGGGTGGGTCGGGGCCGTGCCGTGCGTCCGCGACTGCGGGCGAGTGGGGGCGCGCCCTCCAAACCCCATCCGGCACCATCCAGCCCGTCCGGCGTTCGCGGGCGGGGCAACGAGCCGCGCCCCCACCCACCCCGGCTGGCGAAGGTGGTTTCAGCCCGTCCGGCGCTTGAGGACGAGGCAACGAGCCGTACCCCCACCACCCACCCACCCCACCGCCCCTCCACCCCGGCCGGCGAGGTGCTTTCAGCCCGTCCGGCGCTTGAGGACGAGGCCGTTCAGGCCGAAGCGGGGGGCTGGGGGCGGCAGCCCCCAGGTACGGGAATGGGTAGGGGCGGAGGGGGCGATAAACATCCCCGCCCGCAGCTGGCAGGTGATGTCCCCGATGTCCCGCATGCGATGCGACTGACGTCGTCGGGGACGGTCGAGGGGGCGGCTGGCAAGACGGCCGCGGCGGGCAACGGGCTCAGCGGCTGGAGCACGTTGTGGATCGAGACAAGTGCCGTCTGGCGCTGGGTTTTTGACGACCGGGCAGGTCGCGTGGGAACTTGCCGCGCAAGGCGCTCGTTTTCCAAGCGTACGTTTTCTCGGTTCACGGACATGATGTCCTACCGAGGGGCTACGGTATGCACCCACAAGGTGACATGCAGCAACGCCGGGAGAAACCTTGAGCGTTCCGTACGAGACAGAAGCGTACGAACCACCCGAGTCGCCCGAGTCTCCGGAGGAGCATCTCGCGCGACTACTGGGTCGCGCCCTGAACTCCTTCGAGCTGCCCGACGAGAGGATACAGCGGCTCGACTGCGCGCTGGCGCACGACAGTTCGCTGCACTCTGCGCACCACAGCGCGGGACTGCACCGGGAGACGTACCGGCACACGTGGCTGCTCTCAGACGGCTCGGCGGTCACGCTGTGGGAGCTCGTGCACAACACGGCGCCCGGCAGCGACCCGCAGCACGAGGTGTACGTCGACGAGGAGGAGTTGCGCACCGCCACCGGCCGGCTCCCGCTGCCGCCGGACGCGCCGGACTTCGAACTGCCAGTGCTCGTCCAGTTGTCGACGATCCCCGAGCCGCGTCACGCCTACGTGCCCGACGACTCGGCGGATCACGCGCGCCGGCTCCTGCGACGGGCGGAGAACCCGGACCGGCCGGGGGCCGACATCGCGTCACTCCTGCTGGTCGAGGCGTTCGCCCACCAGATCACCCAGGCCTTCGGCCGCCCCGGCCGCGCCGGCCAGGCGGGGGTGTGCTTCTCGCTCTACGAGCACGCGTTCCTGCTGCGCGACGGGCAGGAGATCTCCCTGTGGGAGGTCGAGCACACGGCGACGCCGGACCGGCGCCACAAGTGCGAGGTGTACACGACGGAGGACGCGGCGCGGGACGCGATGGAGCGCCGCGCGGCGTGACTCGGCTGACACTGGGGCACGCGGCTTCACGCGCTACCGGCGGCTGTCGCCGAACTGGCGGACCAGGCCCGCGAAGGCGGCGCGTTCCTCGGGGGTGAGCTGGGCGGACTCCGCGGCGGGGCCGGAGCGGCGCTGGTGGGGGATGGCCCGGAGCGTGTCGCCGTCACGTCGCACAGCGACCTCGGAACGGTCGCGGCGCAGGAGGCGTACCAGGCCGACGACCCAGATGACGGTCGCCAGGGCGAGGACGGCCACGCCCATCAACGGGAGGATCGACACGTGCTCAGGCATGCGCCCCAGTAGACACCACGGTCCGGGACTTTAGTCCCGGACCGTGACGCATCTCGCAGATGCGGTGAACACCTCACAAGTGCCCTAACGGGGCAGGCGGTTGGCGGTTCAGGCCGCGACCACCGGCTCCTTCGATTCGGCCTGGGCCGATATCGGGGCGTCGGCGACCTCCGTGGCGACGCCCGCCGGGGCCGGCTTGCGCATGCCCTTCAGGACGACGACCAGGGCGGTGGTGACACAGACGCCCGCGGCGATGGCGATCAGGTAGAGGAACGGGTTGCCGATCAGCGGGACCACGAAGATGCCGCCGTGCGGGGCACGCAGCGTGGCGTCGAAGGCCATCGACAGGGAGCCCGTGACCGCGCCGCCCACCATGGCGGAGGGGATGACGCGCAGGGGGTCGGCTGCCGCGAAGGGGATCGCGCCTTCCGAGATGAAGGAGGCGCCGAGGACCCAGGCGGCCTTGCCGTTCTCGCGTTCCGTCTGGGTGAAGAGCTTGCCGCGCACCGTCGTCGCGAGGGCCATGGCCAGGGGCGGGACCATGCCCGCCGCCATCACGGCCGCCATGATCTTCATGGCCGAGTCGCTGGGGCTCGCGACCGCGATGCCGGCGGTGGCGAAGGTGTACGCCACCTTGTTGACCGGGCCGCCGAGGTCGAAGCACATCATCAGGCCGAGCAGGGCGCCGAGCAGGATGGCGTTGGTACCGGTGAGGCCGTTCAGCCAGTCGGTCATGCCCTTCTGCGCGGAGGCGATGGGCTTGCCGATCACCACGAACATCAGGAACCCGACGATCGCCGAGGAGATCAGCGGGATCACGACCACCGGCATGATGCCGCGGACGGCCGCGGGGATCTTCACCTTCTGGATCGCCATCACCACGCCACCGGCGATCAGACCGGCCGCCAGGCCGCCGAGGAAGCCCGCGTTGATCGTGAGGGAGATCGCGCCGCCGACGAAGCCCGGCACGAGGCCTGGCCTGTCTGCCATGCCGTAGGCGATGTACCCGGCCAGGACCGGGATGAGGAAGTTGAAGGCCACGCCGCCAATCTGGAAGAGCAGCGCGCCCCAGCTGTCCGCCTGGGTCCAGATGAAGTGGTCCATGACGGACGGCGCCTTGTTGATCTCGTAGCCGCCGATCGCGAAGCCCAGGGCGATCAGCAGACCACCCGCCGCGACGAACGGGACCATGTAACTGACGCCGGACATCAGCCACTTGCGCAGCTTGGTGCCGTAGCCCTCGGTGGAGTCGCCGGCCCGCTCGACCGGCGTGCCGCCGGGAGCGGCCGCCGCGCTCACCTCGCCGCGCGCGGCCTTGTCCCGCACCTCGGTGATCAGCTCGGTGGGCTTGTTGATGCCCGCCTTCACGCCGACATCGACCGTCGGCTTGCCCGCGAAGCGGTCCTTGTCCCGTACGGGTACGTCGTGCGCGAAGATCACGCCGTCCGCCGCCGCGATGACCGCCGGGTCGAGCCGGGTGAATCCGGCCGAGCCCTGCGTCTCGACGACGACCTCGACGCCCGCCTCGCGGCCCGCGTTCTCGAGCGACTCGGCCGCCATGTAGGTGTGCGCGATGCCGGTGGGGCAGGAGGTGACGGCGACGATACGGAACGGCTGAACGCCCTCGGTGCCGGTTGCGGCAGCGGTGGCGCCCGGCGCCGGGGCGGGTCCGTCCTCGACGGTCGCACCCGGCACCGGGGCCGTGCCGTCCGCGGCGGTGCCGGCGGAGGCCGCCGCATTCGACTCCGCCGCGGAGTCCTTGGAGGTACCCGGGACCTCAGCCGCCGGGCTCTCGGCCGACGGAGCCTCGGCCGCCGGTGCCTCAGCCGGGGCCTCAACCGACGGAGCCTCAGCCGCCGGTGCCTCGTCCCCGCGGATGAGCGCTGCCGCGGCGGTCGCGTCATCCACGGCCCGCAGCGCGGACATGAAGTCGGCGTTCATCAGCTGGCGGGCGAGGGACGACAGGATCGTGAGGTGGGCGTCGTCCGCGCCGGCCGGGGCGGCGATCAGGAAGATCAGGTCGGCGGGTCCGTCCAGCGCGCCGAAGTCGATCCCGGCCGCGCTGCGTCCGAAGGCGAGCGTCGGCTCGGTGACGTGTTCGCTCCGGCAGTGCGGGATGCCGATGCCGCCGTCGAGGCCGGTCGGCATCTGGGCCTCGCGGGCGGCCACGTCGGCGAGGAAGCCGTCGAGGTCGGTCACGCGGCCCAGGGCGACCATGCGCTCGGCGAGGGCGCGCGCCGCCGCTTCCTTCGTATCGGCGGACAGGTCGAGGTCGACCAGGTCCGCGTTGATCATCTCGCTCATCGCGGGCTCCTTCGCACGCGTATTGCCCGAGGGGAGTTGTGGGCGGGGGCGGGGACGGGGGTGTTGCGCTCGGAGGGGACAGGGGTGAGGGGCATGACGTGGAGAAGCGACCGGGTGCTCATGACACCGGCTCTGTCAGGACGAGATCCATCGGGACCTCCGACGTGACCGTCACCGCGGCGGGGTCGAGGTCGGCCGGACCCGGCATCACGCTGCCCGGGAGCTGGACGGCCGCGGCGCCGTGGGCGACGGCGGAGGCGAGGGCCTCGGGGCCGTTGCCTCCGGCGATCAGGAAGCCGGCGAGTGAGGAGTCGCCGGCGCCGACGTTGCTGCGTACGGCATCCACGCGCGCGCTGCCGAACCAGGCGCCCATGCCGTCCACGAGCAACTGCCCGTCCGCGCCCAGGCTCGCGAGCACGGCGCGCGCGCCCAGTTCGCGCAACTCCTCGGCCGCCTTCAGCGCATCGCCCACCGTCGCGAGGGGGCGCCCGACGGCTTCCGCGAGCTCCTCGGCATTGGGCTTCACCACGTCGGGCCGCTCGCGCAGCGCCGCGAGCAGCGCCGGGCCGGAGGTGTCGAGCGCGATCCGGGCGCCCGCCGCATGGGCCCGCGCGACCAGATCGGCGTACCAGGAGGGCGCGAGCCCGCGCGGCAGGCTGCCGCAGCAGGTGATCCAGTCGGTGTCGGCGGAACAGTACTGCCGGCGGACGGTCTCCAGGAGGAGTTCGGACTCGGCGGCGGAGAGTTCGGGGCCGGGGGCGTTGATCTTCGTGAGGGTGCCGTCGGGTTCGGCGACCGAGATGTTCGATCGGGTGGCTCCCTCGATCGGGACCGGCGCGACCTCGATGCCCTGCGCGTCGAGCAGGTCGGCGACGACCGCGCCGGGCGCACCGCCGAGGGGCAGGACGGCGACCGTGCGCTGCCCCGCGGCCGCGACCGCGCGCGAGACGTTCACGCCCTTGCCGCCCGGGTCCATACGGTCGCCGGTGGCCCGGATGACCTCGCCGCGGTCGAGGGCAGGGACCTCGTACGTACGGTCGAGGGAGGGGTTGGGGGTGACGGTGAGGATCATGCGCACTCGTTTCTCAGCACTCTCAGAGCACTCTCAGCACTTTCAGCACTCTCAACACACAGCACTTCCGTGCCGCGCTCTATACACACAGCACTTCGGTGCCGCCGCGCTCGATCGCGGAGGCGTCTTCCGGGCTCAGCCCGCTGTCGGTGATCAGCAGGTCCACATCGCTCAGGTCGCCGAAGCGGGCGAAGTGCTCCTGGCCGCTCTTGGAGGAGTCGGCGAGCAGGACCACACGGCGCGCGGCGCGCATGGTGGCGCGCTTGACCGCCGCCTCGGCGAGGTCGGGGGTGGTCAGTCCGTGGTCGGCGGAGAATCCGTTGGCGGCGATGAACAGGACATCGGCGCGGATCTCGCCGTACGCGCGGAGCGCCCACGCGTCGACGGCGGCGCGGGTACGGTGCCGGACTCGCCCCCCGACGAGATGGAGCTGGATGCCGGGGTGGTCCGCGAGGCGGGCCGCGATGGGCAGGCTGTGGGTGACGACGGTGAGCGCCGCCTCCAGCGGAAGTGCCGCGGCGAGCCGGGAGACGGTCGATCCGGCGTCCAGGATCACCGTGCCGTCGCTGGGCAGTTCGGCGACGGCCGCCTGGGCGATGCGGTCCTTCTGGTCGGCCGCGGTGGACTCGCGCTCGGCGAGGTCGGGCTCGAAGCCCAGGCGCCCGGCCGGAATCGCACCGCCGTGCACACGGCGTACGAGACCCGCGCGGTCCAGGGTCTTCAGGTCCCGGCGGATGGTCTCCGCGGTGACCTGGAACTCCTCCGCCAGGGAGAGCACGTCCACCCTGCCGCCGTCACGGGCGAGCCGGAGGATCTCCTGCTGCCGCTCCGGTGCGTACATGTCCGTTCGCCTCCGACTTCATGCCCGAACCTGTGGTTTCACTCGGAGGCTACGCCCGGATTTCTGGAAAGTAAACAGGTTCGGCGCGATCTGGGCATGAACGGACGCACCAGTCGGGCATGAACGGACTTTGGGCCTGCTGTCGCCGCAACGACAGAACGGCAGCAGGCCCGGAACCTGAGGTGCCGGGCCTGCCCTTTCCACCGGTCTCAGCCCACGAGTTCGGGCTCCGGCTTCCGCTCCCCCGCCCCGGTCTCCGCCGTCTCGGAGGCGCCCTCCACGTGCTGCGCCGGCCGCTTCGGCAGGGCGAACATCAGCAGGAAGATGACCGCCAGCACCGCCGCGACCCAGCCCAGCGCGTACTGGAAGGCGTTCGCGAAGGCGGGGCCCACCTGGGCGGGACGCAGGTGGTCACTGATCTGGCCGAAGAAGAGGACCGACACCAGCCCGAGCCCCAGGGCGTTGCCCATCTGCTGCACGGTGTTGATGAGCCCGGAGGCCGAACCGGAGTGCTCGCGCGGGACCTCCGACAGCACCGCGTCCGTCAGCGGGGCCACGATGAAGCCCATGCCAGCGCCCATGACCACCAGCGGAAGCGCCATCTGCCAGGAAGCGATGGACATTCCGTACCGGTCGGACTCCCAGATGTAGAGGAGCACTCCGAGCGCCATGATCAGGGCGCCCGCCTGCAGCACCTTGCGCCCGATGCGCGGGACCAGCAGCTGCACCGACATGCCCGCGGCCGCCGACACGGCGATCGAGAACGGCACCCCGGTCAGACCCGCCCGCAGCGGGCTCCAGCCCAGGCCGAACTGCATATACAGCGTCCAGACCAGGAAGAAGATGCCGAGCGCGACACCGAAGACGGTCTGTACGGCGATGCCCGCCGCGAAGCTCTTCACCTTGAACAGCGACAGCTCGACCAGCGGCGAACCGTCCCGCGCCGTCTTCCGCTTCTCGTACGCCACCAGCGCCGCGAAGACCACGAAGGAGCCGGCCATCGACGCGTACCCCCACAGCGGCCAGTCCAGCTCACGGCCGCGGGTGAGCGGGTAGATCAGCATCAGCATGCCGAGGGTGACGAGGGCGACGCCGACGAGATCGAGCTTGAGGGCCTTCGGGGCCTTCGACTCGCTGATGAACCGGCGGCCCAGGATCAGCGCGGCCACCCCCACCGGCAGGTTGATGAGGAAGATGGGCCGCCACTCCAGGCCGAACAGGTTCCACTCGGTGAGCAGCGCGCCGAGCAGCGGACCGGAGACCGCGCCCAGTCCCACGATCGCGCCGAAGAGGCCGAAGACCTTGCCGCGCTCGTGCGCCGGGAAGGTGGCGTGCACGATCGACAGCACCTGCGGCACCATCAGCGCGGCCATCGCGCCCTGCAGGATGCGGGAGGCGACGAGCATCTCCGGGTTCGCGGCGAAGCCGCACAGGGCGGAGGCGATCGTGAAGCCGGCTATGCCGAGGAGGAAGAGCCGCTTGCGGCCGTGGATGTCGCCGAGCCGCCCGCCCGTGATGAGTCCGGCGGCGAAGGCCAGTGCGTAGCCCGCCGTGATCCACTGGATCTGGCTGGTCGAGGCGCCCGCGTCCCGCTGGATCGACGGGATGGCGATGTTGACGATCGTGACGTCGACCAGATCCATGAAGGCGGCGGTCATCACGATGGCGAGGGCGATCCAGCGGCGCCGGTCGGCCACGGCGGTCACGCCCTGGCCGACCGGGCCGTCAGCGGGCTCGGCCGGGCTGCTGAGAGGGGTCTCGGTGGAGGTCATGGAGGGAAGATAGAGCCCTACTAGGTCAGATCATGTCCTAGATGTGCGGCACCCTGAAGAACATGACGACTGACACCCCGGCCCGGCTGCTTCAGCTCCTCTCCCTCCTCCAGACGCCCCGCGAATGGCCCGGCGGCGAGCTCTCCGAGCGGCTCGGGGTGTCCCGTCGTACGGTCCGCCGGGACATCGACCGGCTGCGGGAACTGGGGTATCCGGTGCAGGCGACCAAGGGGGCCGAAGGCGGGTACCGCCTGGTGGCGGGCAAGGCGATGCCGCCGCTCGTGCTCGACGACGAGGAGGCCGTGGCGATCGCGGTGGGGCTGCGGGCCGGTGCCGGGCACGCCGTCGAGGGCGTGGAGGAGGCCTCCGTACGGGCCCTCGCCAAGCTGGAGCAGGTACTGCCGTCCCGGCTGCGGCACCGCGTGTCCACGCTGCAAGCCGCGACCACCCCGCTGACCAGCGGGGACGGGGCGAGTATCGCGCCCGAGACACTGACCGTGATGGCGTCGAGCGTCGCCGGCCGGGAGCGGCTGCGGTTCGCGTACCGCTCCGGGGACGGGACGCCGTCGCGACGCCTGACCGAGCCGTACCGGCTCGTCTCCACCGGCCGTCGCTGGTACCTCGTCGCATACGACCTCGATCGCGAGGACTGGCGGACGTTCCGCGTCGACCGGGTCGCCGAGCCCTTCGCGACGGGGACACGGTTCGCGCCGGGCGAGCTGCCGGCGGGGAACGCGGCGGAGTTTCTGCGGCAGTCGATGTACCGGCGGCAGCAGACGTACGACTTCGAGGTCGTCTTCGCCGCGCCCGCCCTGTTCGTCGCGGCGAGCCTGCCCGCCTGGCTCGGCACGCCCGAGCCGATCGACGACCACAGCTGCCGGCTGCGCTCTTCCGCCGGCGACTCGGTGGAGTGGCTGGCGGTGCGGATCGCGATGGTCGACTGCGAGTTCGAGGTGCGGGAGCCTGCGGAACTGGTGGACTCTGTACGGGAGTTGGGTGGGCGGTTGCTGCGGGGGGTCGGCGCGGGCGGGGCGGGGTAGGAGGTTTTCGCCCCCTCCGCCCCTACCCGTCCCGTACCCCCAGACCCCCGTCTATCGCGCTTCGCTCTCGTCCTCAAACGCCGGACGGGCTGAACGCGCACTCCAGGGGAAGTCACGTAGCGCCGCGAGGTGGCGGAGCGCGAGCGCGACGGGCCCGTCCGGGCCGTCAGCGGCTTCGTCTCCCGCCGCCCAGGCCTCCACCGCGACCCGGACAGCCGCACTGGCCACGGCGGCAACGAGGCGGAGTTCGGCGGAAGGGGCAGGTGAGGGCTCGGCGGAATCGGCCCCCGGCCCTCTCGCCGCCAGCACCCCCGCCAACGTCCGTTCCGCCGTCTGGCGCGCCTCGCCCCAGACTCTCAGCAGGGCCGGGTTTTCCTCGGCCAGGCGGAGGAGGGCGCGGACCCAGTCCAAGGACTCAGGTCTGACGCCGACCCCCGGAGTCAGCGTGGAGACGATCGCGTGGTGGAGGGCCTCGGGGACCGTCAGGTGGGCCGGGACGTCGCGGACGGCCTCGGCCCACTTCTGGGCGCCCGCGGCCGGGTCACCCCGGGGTTCAGGTTCGGGGTGGCCCGGCAACGAGCTGCCCGGGGCCAGGCCCACGGCCCGCGTGGGACACCCGCGAAATCAGCGCGTAGAACACTCCCGAAGCCAAAAGAGAGCCGAGCCCCGGCGCCAGGGGGAGGACGCCGAGGCTCGGCTCGGGAAGAGTCCCGGCGCGGGGGGGGAGTGCGTCGGGACTCGGTACTGAGGGGGCGTACGCCCCGCGTGGAACCCTCAACCCTGGGCCCTGAAGTCTTGTGCCCAGAGCCCAGCAGGTTGAAGCGTTCAAAACACGGCAAGGTCTGGTCGACTTGCGGCCAAAGTTGTCCACCGTGGTCGGACAGCGCTGTCCGACGTCGTCGCCCAGCGTTGCCCAACACGGCCGGCGCGTGTCCGTAGGACCCGCACGAGGCGGGCTCCGTACGGTCACCCGAGTCAGCCGCCGTACGGTCCGCGCACGTCAGCCGCCGTACGAGCCTTACGCCGCCGCGTCGAACCCAGTGGAACGCGCCAGCTTCTTCAGCTCGAGCAGCGCGTGCTTCTCGATCTGGCGGATGCGCTCGCGCGTGAGCCCGTGCTCCTTGCCGACCTCGGTCAGCGTGCGCTCCCGGCCGTCCTCGATGCCGTACCGCATCTTGATGATGGAGGCCGTGCGCTCGTCAAGACGGCCGATCAGGTCGTCAAGTCCCTCGGTGCGCAGCAGCGTGAGGACGGACTGCTCGGGCGACACGGCCGACGTGTCTTCCAGCAGGTCGCCGAACTGGGTCTCGCCCTCGTCGTCCACCGCCATGTTCAACGAGACCGGGTCGCGGGCCCAGTCCAGGACGTCGCCCACGCGCTCCGGCGTGGAACCGAGCTCGGCGGCGATCTCCGCGTGCTCCGGCTCCCGCCCGTTCTCACGGTTGAACTCGCGCTGCACGCGCCGGATCCGGCCCAGCTCCTCGACCAGGTGGACGGGGAGACGGATCGTGCGCGACTGGTCGGCGATGGAGCGGGTGATGGCCTGGCGGATCCACCACGTCGCGTACGTCGAGAACTTGAAGCCCTTGCGGTAGTCGAACTTCTCGACCGCGCGCACCAGACCCGCGTTGCCCTCCTGAATCAGGTCGAGCAGGGGCAGGCCGCTGCGCGGATAGCGGCGGGCGACAGCCACCACCAGCCGGAGGTTCGAGCGGATGAAGATGTCCTTCGCCCGCTCGCCGTCGGCGACCAGCGCCTCCAGCTCCTCGCGGGTGGCATCCGCCCTGGCGTCCTCCGCACCGTCGAGGATCTGCCGCGCGAACACACCCGCCTCGATGACCTGGGACAACTCGACTTCCTTGGCGGCGTCGAGCAGTGGCGTACGCGCGATCTCGTCGAGGTACATGCCGACCAGGTCGCGGTCGGCGATCTCGCCGCCTACGGCGCGAACACTGCGTGCCGCGTCGGCGGTCTCGCCGGTGGCGGACGTACGACGGGCGACGGCACGGGTTGCCATGCGTGCTCCCTTGCGTATGGAGGCCCCCTGCCCGGGTGGTGCCGAGCGCTGTGGGGGAGGCTGGCGGGTGGTCCTGGACAGCGGGCTCACCCTCCCGGGCGCCTGCCATCCGAAGGAAACAACGACTGGAATCAGGACAGAATTCCCAACCCGCCCCTCAATTTTTCTGATCTTGCAGTACCCTGTCCCGCCACAGGGAGGACGGATGCCGCCGGAACGTACAGAGGTGCAGGTCAGGCCGGGAGTCGAGAGCGACCTCGACGCCCTCACGGACATCTACAACCACTACGTTCGCGAGACGCCCATCACCTTCGACACCGCCGTCTTCACGCCGGAAGAGCGTCGGCCGTGGTTGCTCTCCCACCCTGAAGACGGACCACACCGCCTGATGGTTGCCACGGACGCGGACTCCAAGGCGATTCTTGGGTACGCCACATCCAGCCCGTTCCGCCCCAAGCCCGCGTACGCCACATCCGTAGAGGTCACGGTCTACGTCGCGCCGGACGCGGGCGGACGCGGTACCGGCACACTCCTCTACAAGGCCCTCTTCGAGGCACTCGCCGGCGAGGACCTGCACCGCGCCTACGCGGGCATCGCCCAGCCCAACGACGCCGAGCCCAACGAAGCGTCCGTACGCCTGCACGAACGCTTCGGGTTCCGGCACATAGGCACCTACCGGGAGGTCGGCCGCAAGTTCGGCCGCTACTGGGACGTCGTCTGGTACGAGAAAGAGCTGAACCGATAGCGGCGAAGAGAGCCGAACGAAGAACGGCGAAGGGGCAGCCGAACCGTACGGCAGCCCAGCCGAACCGCACCGCGGCTCAGCCGAACTGCACCGACCGCTTCGCCATCCCCATCCAGAAGCCGTCGATCACGGACCTCTGCCCGTCCGGCTCACCGGCCGCGTCCGCCGCGCCCAGGGTCACGAAGAGGGGGGCGAAGTGCTCGGTGCGCGGGTGGGCCAGCCGGCCCGCCGGGGACTTGCGCTCGAAGTCGAGCAGCGCGTCCACGTCACCGGCGTCCAGGGCGCGGTGGCCCCAGTCGTCGAACTCGCTCGACCAGGACGGGACTCCCCCGCCGGCGTGCCGCAGGGCCGCCAGATTGTGCGTGAAGAAGCCGGAGCCGACGATCAGGACACCCTCGTCGCGCAGCGGCGCCAGCTTGCGGCCGATCTCGAAGAGGCGGACCGGGTCGAGGGTCGGCATGGAAAACTGCAGGACCGGGATGTCGGCCTCGGGGAACATCTCCGCCAGCGGGACGTACGCGCCGTGGTCGAGCCCTCGGTCCGGGATGTCCTGCACCGGCGTACCGGGCGCGCGCAGCAACTTCCTTACGGACTCGGCGAGTTCGGGGGCTCCGGGCGCCGCGTACGTGACCTGGTAGTAGTGCTCGGGGAAGCCCCAGAAGTCGTACACGAGCGGCACGGTCTCCACCGCGCCGAGGGCGAGCGGGGCCTCTTCCCAGTGGGCGGAGACCATGAGGATCGCCTTGGGGCGCGGCAGGTCCGCGGACCATGCGGCGAGCTGGCCGGGCCAGATCGGGTCGTCGGCGAGCGGCGGGGCGCCATGGCTCAGGTAGAGGGCGGGCATGCGCTCGAGCGCGGAACGCTCCTCGGTGGCGGCGGACATGGCGGCTCCCATGAGTACCTAGAGTCCAAAAGTCCTTAAAGTTTCAAGCTCTTTGGTCAAGCTTACGTGATTTTTGTTTAAGTTTCAAGAAGGGGCTCGTACAGTGGAGTACATGAACACGGCATCCGCTGAAGAGCCACGCTGGCTCAACGACGAGGAACAGCGCATCTGGCGTGCGTACCGGCACGCCACGACTCTCCTTGAGGACCATCTCGATCGCCAGCTCCAGCGTGACGCGGGCATGCCGCACATCTACTACGGCCTGCTCGTCCAGCTCGCCGAAGCACCGCGCAGGCAGCTGCGGATGACCGAGCTGGCGATGAGCGCGAAGATCACCCGCTCCCGGCTCTCCCACGCGATCGCGCGCCTGGAGAAGAGCGGCTGGGTACGGCGCGAGGACTGCCCCTCCGACAAGCGGGGACAGTTCGCGATCCTCACCGACGAGGGCTTCGAAGTACTGCGGCGCACCGCGCCGGGCCATGTCAGCGCCGTACGCCAGGCCCTGTTCGACCGGCTCACCCCGGACCAGCAGAAGGCCTTCGGCGACGCCATGCGGATCATCGCCGAGGGACTCCAGCCGAAGGACGCGGGGGCGGATCTGCCCTGGCTGCGTTAGGAGTGCGGAACTCTCGCCGGGCGGGCCGACGGGCCCCGGACGCGGGTCTGCCCCGGCTCCGCTCGGCCTGAGTGGCTGAGTTGGAGCCGGGGCAGTCCCTGGGAATCGTACGGACCGTCCCCATCCCGCGTCCGTACGCGAAGTACCCGGAGTGGCCGCAGTACCCGGAGTGGCCGCGGTGAGTGGCCGATGTACCCGGAGTGCGGACCGTGCCGTCAGTGGGCGATGACCGGCACCTTCACCTCGTCCTCGGCGTCCTCACCCTTGGCGACGGCCGAAGTGGCGTCCGGGCGGCCGGCGTTGATGAAGGTGAGGGCGATCGCCGCGGCGACCACGAGGATGCCGACGGCGAACCCGATCGCGCTGGTGTAGCCCTCCACCAAGCCCTCCAGCTGGACGAGCTGCTGCTGCGGCCGAGAGGCGGCACCGGCGATGTGGTCCTTGATGTACGAGGTGGTCGCCGAGGCGGCGATCGTGTTCAGCAGGGCCGTACCGATCGCGCCGCCCACCTGCTGCGAGGTGTTGACCATCGCGGAGGCGACACCGGCGTCGCGCGGCTCGATGCCGTGCGTGGACAGGGACATGGCCGGCATGAACGCCGTACCCATGCCGAGGCCGAGCAGCAGCTGGGCAGGCAGGAGCAGGCCCGCGTACGAGGAGCCGACCTCCATCTGGGTCAGCAGCAGCATGCCGACCGCGGCGGCCAGGAAGCCCGGGCCCATCAGCAGCCGGGCCGGAACGCGCGTCATCAGACGGGCACCGATCTGCGTGGAGCCCGTGATCATGCCCACGATCATCGGCAGGAAGGCGAAGCCGGTCCTGACCGGCGAGTAGCCCTTCACGACCTGCAGGTAGTAGGTCAGGAAGAGGAACAGACCGAACATCGCGATGACCGCGAGGCCGAGGGAGAGGTAGACGCCGGCGCGGTTGCGCTCGGTGATCACCCGGAGGGGCAGCAGCGGGGCCTTGACCTTGGACTCGACGAGGACGAACGCGGCCAGCAGGACGGCGGACGCGACGAACAGGCCGATCGTCATGGAGTTACCCCAGCCGTCGGACTCGGCGCGCGTGAAGCCGTAGACGAGGGCGACCAGGCCGAGGGTGGACAGGACGACACCCGGGATGTCGAGCGGCGAGCGGTTGCGGCCGCCCTCCGGCTCACGGATGACGAAGTACGCACCGGCGGCGGCGACGACCGCGAACGGGATGTTCACGAAGAACGTCCAGCGCCAGTCGAGGTACTCGGTGAGGAACCCGCCGAGGATCAGGCCGACGGCGCCACCGCCACCGGCGATCGCGCCGTAGATGCCGAACGCCTTGGCGCGCTCCTTGGCGTCGGTGAACATGACCGCGAGCAGCGACAGCGCGGCCGGCGCGAGCAGCGCGCCGAAGGCACCCTGAAGGGCGCGCGAGCCGAGCAGCATCGCCTCGTTGGTCGCGGCACCGCCCAGGGCGGACGCGCTGGCGAAGCCGATCAGGCCGGTCACAAAGGTGCGCTTGCGGCCCCACAGGTCGGCGATGCGGCCGCCGAAGAGCAGCAGACCACCGAAGGCCAGGGCGTAGGCCGTGATGACCCACTGGCGGTTGCCGTCCGAGATCCCCAGGTCCTGCTGGGCGGAGGGCAGCGCGATGTTCACGATGGTGGCGTCGAGGACGACCATCAGCTGGGCGAGCGCTATGAAGGTGAGCGCTTTCCAGCGATTGGCATGGGCGTCGGGGATGGCCGCCGACTTGCCGGTTGATGCGGATGTTGCAGACATGGGGGTACCCACTCCGGGACTTCGTAGCGAAAAAGGGCGAGGAAAGGTGAGGGAAGGCGAGGGAAAGGGACGGCTCGTCTTCGTCGACGGCCGGGCAGCTTCGTAGGACTCGGGAAGCTTTGTAGTGCTCGGGAAGCTTTGAGGCCTCGCAAAGCTTTGCGGCCCTCGGAGGCTTTGCAGGACTACTGACTGGCGCTGGGTGCTGAACTCACCGGCTCATCGGTTGCGTCATCTGTTTTCGTTCGCGTCATCGGTCGTCGTCGGTCTTCGTGTGCGTCGTCGGTCTTCGTGTGCGTCGTCGGTCTTCGGTCACGTCATCGGCTTCGGTCACGCTCGTCGGCTTCGGTCACGCTCGTCGCAGGTCCTCCACGGTGGCGGCCACTCCGGGCAGTTCGCCGGTGCGGGCCGGGGCCCGCATGCCGTCCAGGAACAGCTGCAGATGACGGTGCACGAAGCGGTCGTTGCCCTGGCACGCGGTCCCGGGCAGCGGCCTGGTGAGCTGGCTGACCGCGATCATCAGGTCGCCGAACTCGACGTCGGGGCGCAGCTGTCCGGCCTCGCGTGCGCGGGCCATCAGCTGCTCGATCAGGCCGGTGATCCGCTCGTTCGCGGCGACCAGGTCGGGATGGTGCTTGTCGAAACTCTCGGAGAGCATCGGGCACAGGGCGCCGATCCGCTCGTCGGCGGCGAAGTGCACAAAGCCGCTGAGCGCCTCGAAGGCGTCACCGCCCTCGGTGATGGCCTCCTCGACCCACTCCGACGTGCGGTCCATGACCGAGCAGACGACCTCACGCGCGAGCGCGTCGCGGTCGGGGAAGTTACGGTACAGCGTGGCGTTGCCGACACCGGCCCGGCGGGCGATCTCGTCGAACGGCACCTGAGCGCCGAACTCGACGAACATCTCGCGGGCAGCGGCGATGATCCGCTCCCGGTTGCGCAGTGCATCGGCACGGGGCCGGCCCACTCGGCGCAGCGCGGGGGTTGCGGTCTCCACGGTGTACTCCTCGGTTCGTGACCTGAGTTG
The DNA here is from genome assembly GCF_002946835.1 of Streptomyces dengpaensis. NCBI lineage: Bacteria > Bacillati > Actinomycetota > Actinomycetes > Kitasatosporales > Streptomycetaceae > Streptomyces > Streptomyces dengpaensis. Next base: position 4,978,027 of record NZ_CP026652.1, on the reverse strand, counting down.
AATCGGGGGTTGCGATCCGGGGACTGGCTCCCCGTTTCGCTCGGACGTATGGCTAAACGGGGAAACTGTCCCCGGTTATTTCCCGCCCTCGAAGAAATTTCATGTGACCCACATCACGTGTATTGGCTTGCGTCACGCGCATACGGGGTCCCGGCGGGGTCCTCGTGCGGAGTCCGCGGGGAGCCCTCGTACGGAGCCCTCGTACGGAGCCCTCGTACGGAGTCCACGTACGGAGTCCACGTACGGAGTCCACGTACGGAGTCCACGTACGGAGTCCACGTACGGAGTCCACGTACGGAGTCCACGTACGGAGTCCACGTACGGAGTCCACGTACGGAGTCCACGTACGGAGTCCACGTACGGAGTCCACGTACGGAGTCCACGTACGGAGTCCACGTACGGAGTCCTCATGAGCACTCCACCAGGCCCGCACCCCTCGATCGGGCTCCTCCAGCGCGCGCCCGACCCGCCGTCGACACAGGGTGATCGCAAGGGTGCAGCCCGGAACCGGCGGCTGCCGTGGAGCGAAGGGCCCCCGCATGCCGCCTGAGCGACCTCCGCTCCGCCGTCGGATACGCCCGCGCCGTACGGCCGCGCTCGCCGCGGTGACCGTCCTGACGCTGACGGTCAGCACCTCCGCAGGCACCGGACACCTCACGGGGGGCTTCACGGCGGGGGGCTCCATCGCACTGGCCCGCTCCGCCGCCCTCGGCCCCTGCCTGATCAATGGCCCAGTGGCCGTACTGATGGGGGAAGGCATACCGACCTCCCCCGGCTACGCCCGCTCCACCGGCACCGTCCGGGCCCTCACGCTGATGGTCGACTTCTCCGACGCGCCCGGAAAGGGCAGCGCGCTCGACCGCTACGGTGAGTTCTTCCCGCAGACCCAGCGCTGGTTCCATACCGGCTCGTACGGCCGCCTCGACTATCGCCCCGAGACCCCCATCAAGCGCTGGCTGCGGATGCCCAAGCCGTTCAAGGCGTACGGCATAGAGCGCGGCGCGCCCTTCGATCCCGGGTACCGCACTCTGGTCAAGGACATCGTGGCCGCGGCCGATCCGACCGTCGACTTCCGCGCGTACGACATCCTGAACGTCCTGGTGACCCCGAATGCCGGCCCCTCCGCGCTGGACACCGTGCTGTCCGTGACCTTCGCCGGCAACACGGAGGCCCCCGTCGCCGACGGCGTCCCGGTCTCCAACGCGTCCTTCGTCTACAGCCGCCAGGACGACGGCTCCGGCTCCTACACCGAGACCGGCTACCGGGTGCTCCCCCACGAGAACAGCCACACCTTCGGCCTGCCCGACCTCTACACCCAGGAGGGCGGGAGCGCGGTCGGCCACTGGGACATCATGAGCGAGGACTGGGGGGCCGACAACGATCTGCTCGGCTGGCACAAGTGGAAGCTCGGCTGGCTCGACGACACGCAGGTCCGCTGCGCGGTTGCGCCCGGCACCGCGGAGTACACGCTCACCCCGCTGGCCCGGCCCGGGGGCGACAAGCTCGTCTTCGTACCCACCGGCGCCGGCGCCGGGTACGCCCTCGAACTGCGCACCCGCGACGGCAACGACTCCGCGGTCTGCCGTCCCGGCATCCTCATCTACAAGGTCGACGCGGGCATCGACACCGGGAACGGGCCCATCACCGTGTACGACTCCCAGCGCGACAGCGGCGGCTGCACCCGCTCCCCCAACGTGCACGCGGAGCTCTCCGACGCGCCGTTCACGCCCGGCGAGTCGTTCAAGGACCCCCGGTTGGGCGTCACGGTCCGGGTCGCCGGGGTGGACCTCACGGGGAACCACCAGGTGTACGTGACGCGCCGCTGAGACCGCTCGGGCGGCGTGCCACTGACGTGCGTACGTGCGGCTGCCCTGCTGACGCGTGCCGCCGACCGGCTGTCGCGTGCGGCTTGGCCTGCTGCCGCGCGCCGCCGACCTGCTGACTGGCGCACCGCCGACCTGCTGAGGTGCCACGGCAAGCATTACGGTGTCTGTTCGGAGATCCGCACCACGGTGTCTCTCTGAGATTCGCACCACGTGTCTCTTCTGAGATCCCCACGGAGAGCCCATGCCATCGAACGTCGACCCGGCCCCCGAGACCGGGCCCGGGCCGGGGCCCGCGACCGGTCCCCAGCCAGGGACCGGGACACGGGTGCCCAAGACCGGACCCGGACGGCCGGAGACCACGGTGCCCGCCGAGGCCGTAACGCCCCTCATCCGCGGTATCGCCGTGCTGCGGCGGCTGACCGAGGCCGACGGGGTGTCCAGCCTGAGCGGGCTGGAGCGGGCCACCGGCCTGGCGCGTTCCACCGTCGACCGGATCACGGCGACCCTCGCGCGCATGGGGTACGTACGCCTCGACGGCCGGGACGCCGTACTGGCCCCGCGCCTGATGGAACTCGGCAACGCCTACCTCGCGTCCCTGCGGCTCCCCCGCCTGCTGGACGCGCACGCCGACGCGCTCGCCGACGAACTCGACGAGTCGGTGTCCCTGGCCGTGGGCGACCGGGACGGAATCCGCTTCATCCACCAGGCGACCCGGCGCCGCGCCATGTCACTGAACTTCCGCATCGGCGACCTGCTGCCCGCCGAACGCACCGCGCCGGGCCCGCTGTTCGCCACCGAGTGGGACGAGGAGGACTGGACCCGCTGGCGCGCACGCCGGGCGGCCGATCCGGAGGACCGGGGGTTTCCGGCCGTACCGGCCAGAAGCCGTCCGTACGCCGACGACGGCGCACCGGACCAGCGCACTCCACCGAGCCAACTCCCCACTGTCGGCGACGACTTCGAGCAGCGTACGGCCGAGGCCCGGGAGACCGGCTGGGCACTGGACGACCAGCTCATCGAGCCGGCGCTGGTCGCGATCTCCATGCCCGTACGGGAGGCGGGGCGGATCGCGTGTGTGGTGAGCGTGGTGAGTCACACCAGCCGGCACACCGCGGCCGACCTGCGGGACACGCTGCTGCCGCGGCTGCGGACGGCCGTGGCCGCGATGGAACGGGAGCTTCGGGAGGCGCCGCCCGCCGAACCGGACGCCGCGTCCGGGCTCGCCGGCTGGACCGGCGCCTCCAAGCAGGAGCTGGGGCGGGAGTTCGTCGAGTCGCTGGCCCGCGGGCTGACCGTGATCACGGCCTTCGGCGAGGGCCGCGCCGAGCTGACCCTCACGGAGGTCGCCCAGGCCACCGGTCTCGCCCGCGCGACCGCCCGGCGCGCCCTGATCACCCTGGAACACCTCGGATACGTCACCACGCACGGCCGCGTCTTCCGGCTCACGCCGCGTGTCCTGGGCCTCGGTTTCCCTCCGCTGTCGCGCACCTCGCTCCCCGAGATCGCGGCACCGCACCTCACCGACCTCTCGCAACGGCTGCACGACTCGGTGTCCCTCGCGGTCCTGACCGGCGACGAGATCCAGTACATGGGCCGCGTCTCCACCAGCCGTGTCATGAGCGTCAACATCACCATCGGCACCCGGCTGCCCGCGTACGCGACCTCGATGGGCCGCGTGATCCTGGCCGATCGGCCGGACCCCCGACTTCCCGATCTGCTCCCGCTGACCCCGCGCACCATCACGGACCCGGCCAAGCTCAGGGCCGAACTGGACCGCGTACGGGACGCCGGATACGCCCTGGTCGACGAGGAGTTGGAGGAGGGGCTGCGGTCCATCGCCGTACCGGTGCGCGAGCGCGGCGGCCGCGTCGTGGCCGCGGTGAACGTCGCCATGCACAGCAGCCGCCGCACCCCCGAGGAGTGCGTACGCGACGTCCTGCCCGAACTCCACGCCATGGCCGGCCGCATCGAGACGGACCTGCGCGTGGCGGGCCGCTTCCGACGCGTACCGCTCGGCTGACAGGCTCAAGAAGACGAGCGGCTCGGTTCAGTCCCCCGCGGAGACGGACGCCGACTGACGTTCCGCCTCATGGAGCCACGTCAGAAACCAGCCGGCGAAGGTCACCGGCTCACCATGCTCGTCGAGCAGTGGCGACAGGTCCTCGTCATCCACCCTGTTGTCGGACCAGATCCGCCCGCGCTCCGGGCCACTGATGACGAGCCATTGGCGGGCAGCACAGCCGATGTGGGAGATCACGATCGCGCCGACGGTGCGGTCTGAGGACCACATCACGGTTTCCCAGCGCTCATCCCATGCCTCCATGGCGTCATCGAAGTCTTCGATCTCCTCGAAGTCCTCCTCTTCCGGCTGCTCAGCAAGGAGCTCCCGCACAGCTTCGGGGTCGGCACCCTCACGCGGAAACGGCTCAGCCAGCCGGGACAAATCCGCCAGATCGGCTCCGTCTCCCTCCCACCGCCAGCGCCCTTGAACAAGCCGGACCGGAAACACCCCGTACGACGGCCCCGCCCCTCCGGCACCAACATGGCGAAGAAAGCCGCGGTACTCCTCCGGCAGCGTCACACCCATACAAGCTTCGAGGTCAGCCAGCTGAGCCGCAGTAAGCGGATCCTCAAGAAAGAACTTGTGCCCCAGCCCCCCGAACACACGGTCACCCGCGCCGACACCCCCGAGCGCCTGCACCCGCTCCCGCACACCCACCCACACCGAATCTCCCATAGGCGGAGCCTATGCACCGCAAGGCGGCCCGCACGGAGCACCCCATGACCAACACCACGGGGCTACCCCATGACCAACACCACGGGGCTCTGCACGACACCCGGAACCGGTACGACACCCGGAACCGGTACGACACCCCCTGCATACGACACCGGTACGACACCCCCGTACCGCCGGGCCAATCGAGCCCTACATCGTTGGCAACCGCCGCGGCCTCCAGACTGGCATCGCCCAGCCCCCTCCCAACCCGCCCCTCCCCCACCCCGACCTGCGAAAACCGGAACCCTCCCAGCCGCCATCCCACATCCGCTACGCTAGCCACCGGATCCCACCGAGATCCGCACGCCTTCGTAGCTCAGGGGATAGAGCACCGCTCTCCTAAAGCGGGTGTCGCAGGTTCGAATCCTGCCGGGGGCACACGACTAAGGGCCAGTTCAGAGGCTTGATCCTCTCGAACTGGCCCTTTGCCATGATCGCGGCCGTGCCACACCCGTGCCACAAAGTCCACTAAGAGTCCACGTCGCCCCGCGTCTGGCGGATCATCGAGCCGAGCCGATCGGCGATCTCCCGGTCACGGCCGCTGACCCATGTGCTGATAGATCAGCGCGGCGCGGGGTGTGCTGTGGCCCATCCGGGTCATCAGCTCGCGCAGGCTCGCGCCGGACGCGGCGAGGGTGTTCCCGGTGTGCCGAAGATCATGGAAGTGAACGTCTTCCGTGACGCCTGCCTTGGTCCGCGCCTTGATCCAGTCGTCCCGGAAGTTGCTCCGCCGCAGCCGACCGCCCTGGGGACCCTGGAAGACGTGACCATCACGGCCAGGTCCGGCGTAGCCGTCGAGGTGGCGCTTCACGTCCGGCAGGAGTTCGGCGGGAAAGGCTACCGGCCGAATCCCGGCATCGGACTTGGGCGCCTTGTCGAAGAGAGCTCCCGTCTGCATCTCGGCCTGTGAGCGCCGGACCATCAGCGCGGCATTCTCGGTGTCGACGTCCCGTCGGCGAAGTGAGGCCAGCTCCCCGAAGCGCAGCCCGGTGAAGGCAGCCAGGAGGACGAGCAGCCGGTAGCGCGGCGTGATCGCATCGGTCACGGCGAACACCTCGGCCACGGTGAGGACCGGCCGCTCTGGCACGTCGTAGCTATCGGCGCCCTACTACGCATACGTCGAGTGGCCCTGGGGCGAGATCGATCCTGAATCCCGGTTCCGGTGGAATGGGGGTCGCGCATTCGCCCGAAATCCGGACTCACAAGACTGGGTCGACTCCCCCTACCGAACGGACCCTGAACCGTGGCACCTGACCGAGAACGCCACGTGCATGGTCGGCATTCCTGAAACGATCGCTCAAGTCGTCGACATTCATCGATGCGATCAGCCCCAGGATGTGGGGTGGCTGCCTCGCCCCCGCCTCATGCTGGGCATCATTCCTGCCGACCGCTCCGAGTACATTGACCACGAAGACGCCGACGACACACGCTACTTCCCCACCGCGGAGCCGATCGCTATAAAGCGCGCGGCCGAGTGAGTGTCTGACTGCGTGACAACGCGGACGAACAGCGTCGGACAACCCCGCACACCTGCGGACCATCACCACAGCGCAGAGACACACCAATTCGAGATCGAGTCCCCGCCCGCGGGCACCTCAGCACCGCTCAACTTTGAAGACCCGCCTTGATCACTTGCCCCTCCTAGTCACTTGCCCTGCTGGGCCGGCCGGTGCCCCGGCACCGGGACGGAGGTGCCTTCGGCGGCTCGGCGGGCGACCCGGGGGTGCAGCCGGAGGATCATGACAACGCCCAGCAGCATCGGGACGTAGAGCCAGCAGAACGCCCAGCGGTAGGTCCCGGGGGTGTAGTCGCCGCCGGGGCTCGCAGCGTCCAGCAGCAGGCCGATGCCAAGGAGGGCGACCGTGGTGGAGAGGAAGCCGCCCATGTTGGCGATCCCGCTTGCCGTGCCGAGCCGCTCCGGCGGGTTGGTGGCACGGGCGTAGTCCAGGCCGATCAGGGAGGCGGGACCGTTGGCGCCCATGGCGACCATGAGGACGACGAGCAGCCACAGCGGCGGATGTCCGCCGGGCCAGGCGAGCACCACCGCCCACAGTGCGCCGGTGCCGAGTACGACGGTCAGCGCGACATGGGTGCGGGCGCCCGGGCGGCGGGCGATGAGCTGACCGAGCAGCGGGCCGCAGGGCATGCTGGCGAGCACCAGCACGGCGAGCAGTACGGCCGCCTTCTCCCGGCTGAGGCCCTGGCCCTCCACCAGATAGGGGATGCCCCACAGGATCGCGAAGGAGGCGGCCATAAACCCGGTCGTGAAGTGCACCCACAGGCCCAGCCGGGTGCCCGGTTCACCCCAGGCGGTCCTGATCTGCGGGAGGATCCGCGGCCGCGGGCCGGGCGCCGTACAGCGTGCTGGCCTGCGGGCCCCCTCGGGGGTCTCCCGCAGCAGCAGTCCGACCAGTAGCAGCACCGCGACGCCGAGCAGCGCGGTGCCGCCGAAGGTGACGGTCCAGCCGCGGCTGTGCAGCAGGGGTGCCAGTACTGCGGCCGTGCCCAGATTGCCGATGCTGCCGACCACTCCGGTGAGCTGGGCGACCAGCGGATTGCGGCGGGCGGGGAACCAGGGGCCGACGACCCGCAGCACGCTGACGAAGATCATGGCGTCGCCGAAACTGAGCAGCGCCCGGGACAGCAGCGCCGGGGTCATCGAGTGGCTGAAGGCGAACCCGAACTGGCCAAGAGTCAGCAGGGTCGCGCCGAGCAAGAGCATGGTGCGCGGCCCGAAGCGGTCGACCAGCAGCCCCACCGGAATCTGCATGCACGCGTAGATCAGCATCTGCAGTACGGCGAAGGTGGACAGCGCCGAGGCGCCGATGCCGAAGCGGTCGGCAGCGTCCAGACCGGCGACACCCAGGCTGGTCCGGTCTATGACGGCGACGAAGTAGACGGAGACGGAGACGGCCCATGCGGCCCATGCGGTGCGCCCGCCGGGCGGCGGGGACGCGGTGGGCGTCCGATTCAGAGGGGCAGACTGGCATGCGGGACTGGCAGGGTCCGTAGTCATGATGCCGCCACTCTAGTAATGCTTGATCAGGTCGGGTCGGGGTGGGTATGTCGCGGTAGCGGTGGCAGGTGGGGCACGCGCCAGTCCAGATCGCGAGAAGCGTCTGCAGCTCGCGGATGATCTGGTAGAGGCTCAGGCCGACCCCGTGTCTTTTAGGGCCCGAACCAGCTTCCCTAGCCGTGCGCGATCAACCGACGAAGGCCCATGCGTGACCAACCCGCGAGGTCACTGGCGCGGATGGCATACTTGAAGTATGGCAACCCGGAAGATCACCATCACCGTGCCGGAAGAGCTGGTGGAATCGATCAAGGAGCGCGTCGACGCGCGCGGGGTGTCCGGCTACATCGCGGCCGCCGCCGCTCATCAGGACGCCATGGACCGACTGCGCGAGTTGGCCGAACGCCTCGAAGACGAGCACGGCGCCGTGACGGACGACGAGCAGCAAGCAGCGCTGGACCGCATCGCCGCCATTGACGGCTGGCATGACGAGCAGCGCTCGCGTTCGGACGACGCCACGTGAGCCGCACCGCCCGAGCCAAGCTGCACCGGCCGCGACAGCGCGTCTTCGTGTTCGACTCCGAGGCTCTCTCCAAGGCGGTCCAGGGCGATCGGGAGATGACTGCGCTGATCAAGACGGCTCCGCGGCTCGACATCCCGATCGTCACCTCGGCGCTCACGTCCTTGGAGGCATGGGACCCTCGCGAAACGTCGAGGCAGGCACTGTGGAACTGGACCCTGTCCCGGATCCGCGTCGTGCACACGGACGACCAGGTGATCGCCAAGGCTCGCGACATGCTGAAGGCAGCCGGCCTGCATGGGCACAAGTACGCCATCGACGCCATTCTGGCGGCTGTGGCCGGGCGGGAAGCCGCGCAGGGAGCTCAGGCAACCGTCTTCACCTCCGACACCGACGACATGAATCAACTCCTCGCGGGACACTCCGTGCGAGTCGAGAAGGTCTGACGCGACGCCGCACGCACCTCACTCCGGGCGTGGTCGACCAGCGCGGCCGAGGCCGGTCCGGGTGGGCCGCAGTCGCAGGATGCGCGGGGCGCGGGACTCGGGGACCGGGCGGTTGGTCATGCGGGCGAGGGTGAGGCGCCGGCGGGAGGGCGGGACGGTCGGGCCGCAGGCGTCCATGACGGAGGTGTAGCGGAAGGCGACTCTCAGGGCGGCGAGGGCGACGGGTCAGCCAGTACCAGGCGGGGCGCCGCCACCGCAGGATGACTGCGGCAGCGACGACCAGCACCAGCGCGACCGTGAACCAGGTCATGGTCAGGCCGCCTTGGGCTTCGACGCACCGGCGGCCAGCGAGGTCACGGCGACCGCGCGGAAGGCGATGCCGTGGCGCTTCTGGCCGTTGAACTCGTTCTCCCACGCCGAGGCGACCAGGCCCGTCAGCGCGACCGGGGTGCCCATGGTCAGGTCCTCGGAGACACCGGGCTGCGGGACGGTGAGCTTGAGGATCTCGACCTCGTCGGGCGTGGAGAACATGACCTCCACGGTCATCAGCGTGACGCCGTCCTTGTCGGTGGCGATCTCGCCGGTCCGGCGGTCCTTGACCTTGGGCTGCGGAACCCGTTCCACCGACCTCAATTCGAATGCGCAGGCTATTTCTGGGAGGCGCGCATTTAGGTATTTCATTGCTGGATGAAATTCCGATATAAACCCACAGTGTCCGTTCCCAGATCGGCCAACGCGGTGAAAGATACAGTCGTCGAGGTCGCTGGTCGTCTTTATTGAGGGCGTGTGCTGGAATTAAGGAGGCGACCTGCCTATCGGGGTGCATAGCTAATGGTCTGGGCTGCGCAATTTCTGCCCATGTCCGCTGTTGCTTGTACTCCGTGGTGATTGGAAAAGAGGTGGCGGCAATTTCCGCAGCGAAGCTTTCTTGGTGTACGCGCACTGCATCAGTGTCCCTGGTGGCACTTGCGATCACGAGCGCTCTACCGACCGCTCAAGCCCAGGCCCTGGGCAATCCGGCGGGTGTGGACGCCCTTCGCGCATCCGGCACTCCGGGAGTCCCGCAGGCCCCGGTCACGGTGTTCGTCGAGGACTTCGAAAACAACACAGGCGACACCCCGACTTTCCTGGAGGACTACGTTGGGGCTCCACCGCTCAACGAGAGGTACACGGCCGACCCACCGTGGCTTGACCACGGACAGTGCAACGGCATCATCCTGAACCAGACTGGTGCTGATCAGCCTAACTGCCGGTGGGTGCAGTATTTGAAGGACATGGCCAATGCGCTGGGGCAGGTCGGCGGGATGAATCCGCCGACCAACCACGCGGTGTCGGCGTACAGCGACACTGTAAACCCTGGCTCCGACCGGGTGGAGTTCCGGACCGAGCAGCCGATCCCGATCACGAAGCCGAATCGCTACATCACCTTCGCGGTGGACGTAGCTGCGGATAATTGCGCACTCGTGAATCCGCTGCTGAAGTTCTATCTGACCGGCAGCGGTCCGGACATTCCGACCTTCACCACCCCCATCAATCCCTGTACCGACCCCAAATCCAAGCCCTACCCCGGAGGAATGAGAGGGCTCAAGGCCGGGTCGTTCGCCAGCGACAGAGCCGTACTGTTCAACGGCACCCAGTTGGGCATCAAGATGCTCAATGGGCAAGGAGAGTGGAACGGCAACGACCACGCCTTCGACAACATCCGGATCCTGGATGCGACTCCGCAGCTGGACAAGTCGTTCAGTCCCGCCACCATTGACGAGGGTGGCACCTCGACGCTCACCATGACGGTGACCAACACCAGTGAACTGGCGGCGAAGAACGACTTCGGCTTCACCGACAGCCTGCCCGCGGGCGTGAGCGTGGCCCCGTCCCCCAACACGTCGACGACCTGCGGCAACGGCACGGTCTCCGCGGCGGCGGGGGGCTCGTCCGTCGCTCTGACCGGCGGCGACCTGGCCGCCGGCGACAAGTCCTGCACGGTCACGGTGAATGTCACCGCTGACAAGGCGGGAACCTACGTCAACCGCCCCGAAGCGATCACCACGGTCGGCCTGAATCTCCCGGACCCCACGACCCTGACCGTCAAGGCAAAGGACTCGGCCGTGGGCACCGCGACGGGCTCGCCCGGTCTGCTGTCCGGCAACGTCGTACAGGCCCCGGTGGACATCCCCGTCAACGCGTGCGGCAACACCGTGAACGTCATCGGACTGCTCAATCCTGCGGCGGGCAACGCCTGCGTCAACGGCTAGCCGACCAGGTCACTCGCCGAGCTGGGACCTGGCAGGCCCCTGCGGCTACGCATGGTGCTCAACGGTCCATGAACCGGCCGACTCGCTCCCGCAGGTCCGCCAGGTCCAGGCACTGATGCCGTCGTCACGTCGTCGACCCACGACCGTCTCAAGGCGTTGCGCGTCAAGGCGCGCGAGCAGGCAAGAGCAAAGCCCACCGCGTATAAACCGTCCGGCTGACATCACCAGCTGGCATCAACGAGGCCGAACGAGACCGGACAACAGCGACTCAAGCCGGAACGCCAGGCAGCCACGAGGGCCCCTTCCACGCGGTCGCGCCACACAGCGATCGAACTCCTAAAGCGGGTGTCGCAGGTTCGAATCCTGCCGGGGCACCAGCGCAAAGGCCCCGGACCGATCATGGTCCGGGGCCTTTGACATCCACGTCTGACACCAACGAGCACGCTTACTGACGACCGGGGCGCTTCCTGAGCAGCCGGTCCATGTGGCTCATGGCCTCGCGCTGGGTGCGCGCTCCGAGCAATCAGCCGCCTGACGTCAGAGAAGGGGTACATCGTGGCTGGGGCGCTCGGCTCCAGGGACCTACGGCCCCACAGGCTGAAGCCGCCTGTGCGATCAGGGCTGGGTGATGCCAGTGCTGTCGTGGATGAAAACGGCTCGATTGTCCGAAGGGCTGTACTGCTCCTTGAACTCGAACTCTTCGGCAGTACCTGCCGTCGGGGCATCCGGTGGTTCGAAGTACAGGACGTAGGTTTTGGCCGTGTCGGTTTCACTCTCCAGTTGCAGCCACCCCGTGAAGCCCGCCGCTGGAAAGGTACCCGTCGCCTTGACCGTAACCTCGCTGGCCGAGCGGGTGACGGTGAATTGCGCCGTACCGAACTCAAGGCGCTTGAGGCCACTGTCCTTCCACCGCCTGAAGAGATCGATCCACTCCTGCGGCCACGGGCCGCCGAGCGAGACCGGCGGCATATCCGCTCCCAGACGGTCAAGGATCTGGTCCGCATGGGCGACCACATCCTCGTACGTCCACAGGTCGAAGGCGACACCCATGTGATCGCGGTCCGTCGCTCGGAACATGGGGCGGATGTGAAGCTCGTACACCGGCGTGCGCATCTAGGAGTACACCTCCATGAGGACGTCTTTCAGTTCGACTTCGTCGAGAGGTGCCACTGGCTGTGGGGGGCAGGCCGGTGTCGCTGGACGCCGGGACGCATTGCAGCGTGAGCGTGAGCACGTGGTCGGCGACAGGTGTCGGCGAACCGCCCAACACAGGGTGCGAGGTGGGTCTGCCTGCTGCAGCAGCTTTTCGAAGTAGTGCAGGGTGAGCCCGATGCCAGGGCAGGAAGAGATCTGCGCGCAGCGGTAGCAGGCGGACCAGCTTCCCTCAATTCGATGAGCCGTGCCTTACTTGAGAGGCGGCCGCGTCCCGCCCTGGCTCAACACTGTCTAGTGTGAAACGGGATGACGCAGGTCGCAACTGGCAGGAAACTGCGATGGACACAACGGACTTGGCGGGAACGTATACCTACCGAAGCTTCCTTGACCGGCCTGAACCGGTTGACGACTTCAAAACCTCAGATTTGCACAACTTGAGTTGAGGCCTACAGTCGAGAACTGAGGTGGCGTCCGCCCTCGAAGAGGCCGGCCTGTCGTCTGATCTGGCGTCGCGTCAGCCGTGGTCATGAGCCGGTGGGGCGGCATGGCCGACGCCGAGGCAGGGTTCAAGCCGGTGGACGACGGCGCGCGCGGCATCGGTTTGGGCGGTGTCCACGACGGTGGTGATCACAGGCTCGGGCCATTTCTCCGGCCGGGCGAAGCGGAATTCCGGCTTGTGCCTGGACGGATGGCCGCTGGTTCCCGGCAGACGCTCCGGCTTCGGCAGTCGCATAACCTTCGGCAGTCGCATAACACGGTCTGAATCGGTTCTGGCTACCGCGGCCCCAGATTGCGGAGGCGGCCCGCAGGAGCCACGCTGGTGCGGGTGCTATCTGTACGAGGCAGAAGTCGCACGGCTTTTCACAGATGCGGGCCGTACTTTCCGTGAAACACGTTGTGTTAGCCCGGAATTGGCGAACACGGTCACCGCCGAACGAGAGGTCGGTACAACGGCCCAGAAACCGATGGCCGACGCGAGACCGTCTGCTCCGGGCAGGCCTACGGAGGTGTATTTCAGTGTCGGAGAAGGACTCAGCGGACGAGACAGTCGAGCAGGAGTTCGGACCCAAGATGCTGCTGGAGGTCCAGCCGCCCTTCATTCCCGAGGGGGCTGCAGGGATGACCATCCTCGTCCACTGGCCTCCCGGTCACCCCGGCCTTCCTCCGCACCGCCACGCGGGGCCGGCTTTCGGCTACGTGATGGAGGGCGCGGTCCGCTTCGAGATCGAGGGTGAGCCAGAGCGCGTGGTCGAGGCCGGTGAGACGTTCTGGGAGCCGGGCGGCGACGTGATCCACTACCAGGACGCCAACGCCCTCTCGGACGCGCCGGCCAAGTTCGTCGCGTTCATGCTGTGCGAGCCGGATCAACCGATGTACACGCTGGTCGACGAGGACGAGCTGAAGCAGCGGGCGCACCTGCGCGCCCCGCGTCCCTCCGCAGGCTGACCCGCTAGGTGTGCTGTCCCGGGACGCTTGTGTTACGCGGACCGGGTCCTTGAAGAGGTGCGCGAACGCCACGATGGTCGGCATGTCCGAGCACCCCGATGCTCGACTGGTTCAACAGCCACTCAGCCTGACTGGCACCAGGCGCAAGGCACCAGAACCAGGCACCAGGACCAGCCGCCGCGCGGCGGCCCGGCCACCGCGCGGCGCTGACTCAGTCCTGGTACACCCGGTCGGTGCCCGGGCCACCGGAGAGCGTGTCGTTGTCGGCGCCCCCGTGCAGGAGGTCGTTGCCGCTGTTGCCGTACAGCTTGTCGGCGCCCGTGCCGCCGTAGAGGGTGTCGTGGCCGCGGCCGCCCTCCAGGAGGTCGGTGCCGGCGTTGCCATAGATCCTGTCGTTGCCGTCGTCGCCGTACAGGGCGTTGCCGTAGTCGGTGTACTCGGCGTTCTGCTCGCTGATGCCGCCGTGCAGGATGTCGTTGCCCGTGCCGCCGTGGCAGGTGTAGCCGCAGGCCGCGAGGTCGTCGTCGCCCGCGCCGCCGAACGCGCCCTCGCTGTAGGCTCCGCCGCCTCCGGACAGGCGGTCGTTGCCGTCCTGGCCGTAGAGGACGTCGCGGCCGTGGCCGGTCAGGGTGTCGTCGCCCGCGCCGCCGTAGATGCGCGAGTACCCGCTGTTGTTGGCGTTGACCGTCACGGTGTCGTCGCCGTCGCCGAGGTCGACGATCAGGGAGTCGAGGTCGGACGCCGAGGTGTTGGGCTCCGTCACCGTACAGGCGGCCTTGGTGTCGTCCGCGGCGTCCGGACGGACACAGCCCTCGCCCAGGGAGATCGTGACGGTGTCGTCGAAGGTGTAGATGTAGTCGGACAGCTGGGATCCCTCGTCGAACTCGCCGAGTTTCCAGGAGACGGTCAGGTTGTTCGCCTGGCCGGCGGCCGCCGTGTAGGAGAGCTTCTGGCCGGTGACGACGGCGGTCGCGGTCGCGGTCGCGGCGTGCGCCGTCGGGACGGCGACCGCCGCGGTCACGGCAGCGGTCGCGGCGGCGAGCGCCAGTGTCGCTTTCGGCAGGGCGGCGGTACGGCGACTGAACATGGTTTCCCCTTGGGCAGGTTCTGGGCTTCTGTGCGCGCTTGTGGTCGCCTTGTTCGACCCTGGGGATCCTGGGGTGGTTGTGACCACCGCCGCGTAACTTGCGTCAGTTCAGGGAGAGTTCACTCCCGATTGCCTTTCCCTTGGGGCTGACACCTCCGGGTGTTGGCGAACCACACCATCCGGCGACCCGGCGATACGGCGACGGAGGGCGGACCACAGCGTCAGCGTCACGGTGATCGAGGCAACCGCCATGACCGTCATCGCCGTTGCGGGAGAGGCGAATTGGGCGACCGCTCCCGCCAGCGCGGCGCTCACGCCCTGCATCGTGAGCATGCCCGCCGTGTGCAACCCCAGGGCGTGACCGCTCAGTTCGTCCGGGATCAGGGAGACCAGGCGTTCCTGCTGGATCAGGCTCGAGCCGAAGCCGATGGACGCGACCGCGACGGCGACCGCCGCCAACGGCACGCCCGGCCGCAGCGCGAACAGCAGATACGGCGTCGCCAGGAGCAGCAGGAACGGGATGCCCAGGCGGGCGCGCACCCGGGGCGGGAGGAAGCGGCCCGTCGTCACGTCCCCCACGAACATCCCGAACGCCGCGCAGGCGAACAGCGAGCCCGCGCGGGTCGGCGCGTACGCCACGTACAGCGACTCGCAGCCGACGATCAGGCCGTTGGGAATCCAGAGGAGGAGGTAGAGGGTGCGGCGCTCGGGCGAGGACCACAGGCGCGCGTTGGTGCGCCAGGTCTGCGCGACGGACGGGCGGCCGGAGGCGCGCGGGGCGCGGCGGGTCAGGCCCAGGCGGGCGGTCATGGCCGACGCCAGGTACAGCGCCGCCGCCGTGAGGAGCGTGATCCGCGGGGACAGCGTCGCGACGAGGACGCCGCCCGTCGCGTACCCCGTGATCTGCGCGATCCCGCTCATCATGTTGAACACCGAACGCCCCAGCAGGTAGCCCTCCTTGGCGAGGATCTCGTTCAGCAGGCCCCACAGGACTCCACCGCCGAACGACTGGATCAGGCCGAGGAGCAGGAGCAGGACAAAGATCGTCCAGACCGGGAGGCCGGGCGTCGCCATCGCCGCCGTGCCGAGCGCGAACGCGAGCGCGATGCCCGCCACCGTCGCGCGCGGCGGCAGCCGGTCCGCCGCCGACAGCAGCGTCGTCGCGCCCACGACCTGCGCCAGCGACGGGCCGAACATGCTCAGCGCGGACAGCAGCGGCGAGTCCGTGGCCCGGTACACCAGCGTGGCGAGGGCCAGACCGCTCACCGTGGAGGCCGCGGTCTTGAAACAGGTGGACACGAACAGCGGGGTGAACTCCCGCGTGCGGAAGAGGGCGGAGTAGCTGCGCATGCGCGCAGTCTCGGACGGCGCACGAGGCCGTCGATATTGTTTCGCGCAGGAGCGAAACATGTGAACGGCGCGCAAGGCGGGTGCGGGTATGGGCTGAGCAGCGGGTACGGGCACGGGCTGAGCAGCGGGTGCGGGCATGGCGGGTGCGGGCAAGGGCTGAAAGGAAGTACGGGCATGGGCTGGTGGCAGGTCAACGCCGACACCCTCGCCGGAAGCCGCTTCGTGATCTCGCCGCTCGCCGAGACCTTCGCCAGCCTGAAGGCGCTGCACGCGGGGGCGGCCACCCACCCCGGTGAGCGTGCCTGGCTGCGGGCGCATCTTCCCGCGTACCGCAAGCGGCTGGCCGCCGATCCCGTCACCGCGCTGCTCATACGTTCCGGGCTCGGGCGGGACTGGATCGCCGACTTCCTCACCCCGACCCCGTACGGCGACGAGACCTTCGAGGACGAGGTCGCCCGCGTGCGGGAGGCTTCGCCCGAGGACGCCCGCGCCCATCTCGCCCTCTCGCTGCGCGGCGGACCGCTGCCCCACGAACTGGCCGACCGTGACGATCTGCCCGCGCGTGCCGCGGGACTCCTCACCTCCGTATGGGAGGAGTCCGTACGGCCGTACTGGGACCGGCGGCGGCGCATCCTGGAGGCCGATGTGGTCGCCCGTACCGCGCAGTTGAGCCAGGGCGGCTGGGCGGCGGCACTGGACGCGCTGCGGCCGGGGACGCGGTGGCTGGGCGGGAACCGGCTCCAGGTGAACCCGCACGAGTATCCGCCGCGCGAGATCTCCGGAGCCGAGCTCCTCTTCGTGCCCGTCACGCCCAAGGCGGGGTGGGTGAGCTGGGAGGACGGCGTGCGGTACGCGGTCGTCTATCCGTGCTCGGGCGTCCTGGCCGACGCGGGGGCACGGGCCGTGGTGCCCGAGAGTCTCGGCGCGCTCCTCGGAACCGCCCGCGCCGGTGTCCTCGTCCTCCTCGACTCGCCCCTGTCCACGAGCCAGCTGGTCGCCGTGACCGGGCAGGGGCTCGGCTCGGTCGGGCGCCATCTGAAGGTGCTGCTGGACGCGCGGCTGGTGGAGCGGCGGCGGGCGGGGCGGTCGGTGCTGTACTCGCGGACGGCGGCCGGTGAGGTGCTCGTCACAGCCCAGCGCGTTTGACGGGCCTGTCGGTGAGCGCAGTTAGCATCCGCTTATGACTACTGACAACTCTGTGCTCGACGTCGAAATCGGGGCCCTCCAGGGTGGTTCCGCCGATCTGGGGCAGTACCGGGGCAAGGCCGTCCTCATTGTGAACGTGGCCTCCAAGTGCGGGCTGACCCCGCAGTACGCGGGTCTTGAGCGGCTGCACGAGCGGTACGCCGACCAGGGCTTCACGGTGCTCGGCGTGCCCTGCAACCAGTTCCTCGGGCAGGAGCCCGGGACCTCCGAGGAGATCGCCGAGTTCTGCTCGGCGACGTACGGCGTGACCTTCCCGATGACCGAGAAGGCCGAGGTCAACGGGGAGGGGCGGCACGGGCTGTACGAGCGGCTCGTGGGGACGTCCGACGCCGAGGGGCACAGCGGCGACATCCGCTGGAACTTCGAGAAGTTCCTGATCGGGCGGGACGGGAGCGTCGTGGGGCGTTTCTCGCCGCAGACCGAGCCGGAGTCCGCGGAGCTGGTGGCCGCCGTGGAGAAGGCCGTCGGCTGAGCACCGGTCGGCCTTGTTGACCTTGCCCCTGGGGCAAGGTCCACTGTGTGGGCCGGTCATCCGTGGCGGCGCAGGTCGTGGAAGAAGTCCTCGATGACGTGGAGTTGCCCGGAGCGGGCCGTCTCGTCGTAGACGTATTTGCCGACGGCGAGGTCGAGTACTCCGAGGCCGAAGGGCGAGAACACGAGGGGCCGGTCGGTGGGGGGTGTCACCCGTCCGGTCATGACGTCGGCAAGTGTGCCGTGCAGGAAGTCACGGTTGCCGGTGAGCTGTTCGGCCAGGTGCGGAGAGGTGTTGGCTTTGAGGCAGTGCTCGACGTCGTCGACGATGTTGGTCGAGCCGAGGATGATCTCGGGTGCCAGGTCGCGCAGGGACACATGAAGGACCAGGGGGTTGTGGTCGAACCAGGCCAGGTCGTTGATGTGTGGCTCGCCCGCGATGGTGGCGAAGACGACGAGGTCGCTGGAGCGGATGAGTTCCTCGGGGCTGTCGTACACGGTGATCTGTCCGGCGGCGTCGCTCTGTTGAAGGTAGTCACCGAAGCCGGCGGCGCTCTCGGGGGACAGGTCGTGGACGCCGGTCTGGTCGAAGGACCAACCCACGGCGGTCAGGAAGGTGTGGATGTAGCGGGCGATCAGGCCCGTGCCGAAGAACCCGATGCGGGTGGGGCGTTGCCGGCCGCGGATGAGGTGGCCGGCGGCCAGTGCCGCGGACGCGGCGGTTCTGGTGGCGCTGATGATGGAGCTTTCCAGGCAGGCGAAGGGGTAGCCGGTGTCGTGGTCGTTGAGGATCAGGACCGCGGAGGCCCTGGGGATGCCGGCCTGGACGTTGTCGGGGAAACTGGAGATCCATTTGAGGCCGTCCACCCGCACCTGGCCGCCGATCGAGGCGGGCAGCGCGATGATGCGGGAGGAAGGGCGGTCGGGGAAGCGCAGGAAGTAGGAGGGCGGGTTGACCGACTCTCCGGCGGCGTGCAGGTGGTAGGTGGCCTCGACGAGGTCCACGACCTGCTTCTCCCGGCCCTGCAGGGCGTGCTGGACCTGGGCGCCGGAGATCACCGCGAACGGTGGCACGGTGAGCGGCTGGGACATGGCGGGCTCCATTGCGGTCAAGGGGTGGGTGGTCATCCGGCGCTCACCTCGGAGGCCGGCAGGCACTCGGCCGGGCGTAGCGGCTCGGCCATGGCGACGAGTACCTCGCGCGGTCCTTGGAAGGCCTCCCTGCTGTGCGCGGTGCGCACATTGTCGACGAGCATGAGGTCGCCGGCCTGCCACGGCTCGCGGAGAGTGTGGGCGGTGTAGGTGTCGTTGAGGAGCTGGATGACGTCCGGGCCGATGGGGTCGCCGCCTCCGAAGCGGGTGTTGAACGGCAGTGACTCGGCGCCGTAGACGTCGATGAGGTAGTCGCGGATTTCGGGTTCGACCGTCCACTCGTTGAGGAAGGCGATCTGGTTGAACCAGCAGCGGCGGCCGGTGACCGGGTGGGCCGTCACGGCGGGGCGGCGCTGGCGGGTGCGCAGGCCGCCGTCGGGCTGCCACTCGAACGTGATCGCGTTGGCGCGGCAGTAATCCTCGATGGCCCTCCGGTCGTCGGTGCCGAAGGCCTCGGCGTAGGGGGCGCCGATCTCGTCGTTGTAGGTGCGGGTGAGCAGCCAGCCTTCCTGTTCGAAGCGGTGGACCAGCTCGGTGGGCAATGCCTCCAGGACGCTGGGGGCGTCGGCGATGGCGGTGGCTCCGCCGGTGGTGGGCGCGGTCAGACAGGCGAACAGCATGAGACCGGGCGGCTGGAGGGTGTAGCTGAGTTCGTGGTGCATGCACATCGGCTGGTTCGGCGGCCATGTCGAGGAGGAGTACACGCCTGGGGTGTAGCTCTGGCGGGGGGCGAAGGCTTCCTTGTCGGGCATCAGTGCCGGGGCCAGCCGGTGCAGGACGGCGCCGGCGTGGTCCGCGTCGCGCAGGTGCAGGCCGCGGACGAGGACCGCGCCGTGTTCGGTGACGAGGGAGCGCAGTGCGTGGTGGTGCTCGGCCGCCCAGGCCGACGCGTCGTCGGGGGTGTCGGTGTGCAGGATCGGGGGTGTGCCGGGGTGCAGGTCCACCTGGAGGAGGGACGCCGGGGTCGGGTACGGCATGGTGCTCTTTCCTTTCGATGCGGTTCAGGAGGAGGTCTCGATGCGGTTCAGGAGGAGGTCTCGATGTGGTTCAGGAGGAGGTCAGTAGTTCGGTTGCGTGGCGCCGGCGTTCGTTGTCGGCCAGGGCGGCGAGGTCGGTGAGGACGGGGTGTGCGGTGATGTCCTTGAGGGACACGGTGCGGTCCAGGGCGATGGCGAGCTTCAGCGCCGAGAGGGAGGTGCCGCCGCAGTCGAAGAAGTGGTCGCGGCGTCCGATCCGGTCGTGCGGGATGCCGAGGACCTTCGCCCAGGCGGCCGCCAGCCGCCGTTCGGCCGGTGTGGCCGGCGCCTCGTGGCCGTCCTCGGTGGCGGCGAGCTCCGCGGCGAGCGCCACCAGCACCTTCTTGTCGATCTTGCTGTTGGCGGTCAGCGGCAGGGTTGCGCGCCAGTGGAAGGCCGCCGGGACCATGTAGGCGGGCAGCGAGGCACCCAGCCGGTCGGTGAGGGTCCCGGTGTCGAGGGGTTCCGGGCCGGAGTAGAAGGCGACCAGGTGCTTGCTCCGGTCGGCGCGTTCGGCCACCACCACCGCGCCGTCGCGGACGCCTGGGTGGCGGAGCAGGGTGTTCTCGATCTCGCCGATCTCGATCCGGAACCCGCGGATCTTGACCTGGGCGTCGCGGCGGCCGAGGAACTCCAGCTTTCCCGAAGGGTGCCAGCGGCCGTAGTCGCCGCCGAGGTAGAGCCGCGCGCCCTCACGGTGCGGATCGGCCAGGTAGGTCGCTTGGGTGCGTTCGGGGTCGTTGATGTAGCCGCGGCCGACACAGACCCCGGAGAACGCGATCACGCCCGGGGCGCCCAGGGGCACCGGTGTGAGGTGTTCGTCGACGACGTAGACCTGCACGTTGTTGACCGCGTGGCCGAGCAGGATGCGGTCCGGTGCTCGGTCCATGACGTCGTGGTTGGTGTCGTCCGAGGTCTCGGTGAGCCCGTAGGCGTTGACCAGCCGGATCCGGGGCTGGGCGGTGAACCAGCGTTCGGCGAGTTCCTTCTTCAGCGCCTCGCCGGTGACCGACACGTACCGCAGGCCGGGCAGCGTGCGGGGGCGCTGTTCGAGCTCGGTCACGACGGCTTCGAGGTAGGAGGGCACGACCTGCAGGACGGTGACCCTGCCGTCCGCGATGGTGTCGAGGAAGCGGGGTACGTCGAGGATGACGTCCTGTTCGACCAGCAGGGTCCGCCCGCCGACCAGCAGCGCGGAGAGTAGCTGCCACAGGGAGATGTCGAAGCACTGCGGCGCGGTCTGGGCCACCACCTGTCCCTCGCCGACCTGGAGGTCGTCGATCTTGGCGTAGAGGTGGTTGAGCATGCCGGCGTGTTCACACATCGCGCCCTTCGGCTCACCGGTGGAGCCGGAGGTGAAGTAGAGGTAGGCGAGCTGGTCGGGCGTGACGTGGATGCCGAGATCGTCGTCGGCGTGGCCTTCCTCGTAGGCCGTGCCGACGAAGAGTGTGCCGACTCCGGGCAGGGAGTCGACGGCCCGGTCGAGGGTGGCGGTGCTGCCGGGTTCGGTCAGCACCAGGGTGCATGCGGCGCGGGAGAGGGTGGCGGCGATGCGTTCGGCCGGGAAGTGCGGCTCGATGGGGAGGTAGACACCTCCGGCTTTGAAGACCGCGATGACGGCGGCCAGCCAGTCGAGGTTGCGTTCGGTCACCACCGCGACGACGCCTTCGCGGGCAAGCCCGCGGGCTGTCAGGGCGCGAGCCAGCCGGTTCGCGCGGGCGTTGAGCTCCCCGTACGTCCACTGCCGGCCGGCGTGCACGGCGGCGACGGCCTCCGGATGGATCCGCACCCGGTCCTCGAAAAGCTGATGCATCCGCCTGTCGGGCAACTCCCGGACCGGTCCGGCCAGTTCCTCGAGCTGGAACCGCAGTTCGTCGGCGGACAGCAGGCTCTGGCGTGCGTGTTCGGCGTCGGGGTCGGCGGTGATGAGCGCGAGCGCGGTCAGGTGATAACCGGCGATGCGGGCGGCGCTGTCGGCGTCGAGCGCGTCGGTGCGGTAGCGCAGCCGCAGGACGAGACGGCCGTCGTGGTGACCGATGCCCACCCGCAGCGCTGTGTCCTCGGCGAGGTCTCCGTCGATCGCGGTGGGATCGAGGACGGTCTCGAACGACGGCCCGGTCAGGCCCAGTTCGCGCCTCAGATCGTCGATGCCACCGGCCGGGATGTCCTGGTGTGCCAGCAGGTCCGCGGCGACCTCGTGGGCGTTGTGCACCAGGTCCCGCCACGAGGCGGGTGCGGTCGTGAGCCGGCACGGCAGTGGACGGCCGTCTTCGGCGACGTACCCGGTGGTGACCTCCCGCTCTCCGGACAGTGCCGCGAGCACCTTGGCGTGCGCGGCCAGCAGGAGCGAACTGAGCGGCACCGCCAGCTCGCCCGCCAGTCGTCGCAGCCCGGTCACGGTGGCGTCGGGGATCAGTGTCCCGTACTCCCCCTCGCCGGTCACCGGGTGGAGGGTCCAGCGCGGGGCGGGGGTGAAACCACCGGCTGTCAGTACGCCGCGCCAGTACTCCCGGCCGGTCTGGGTACGACTCACATGCGTTGCCATCGGACTATTCCTCTGCTTGTTGCTGGTGTCGCGGGGTCAGTTGCCGCGTGCCGGGGCGGCGTGGGCGGCGTTGCGTTCTTGGCGGGCCTCAAGACGGGTCTGGCTGTCCGGCATGTCGCGGGCCGGGTTGCCTCCCCACTGGGCGCGCGAGGGGATTTCCTCGCCCTTCATGAGGAAGGAGTCGGGGGCGAGCAGGGCGCTGTCGCCGATCGTCACGCCGTAGTGGACGAAGGCGCCGACCCCGAGGGTGCAGCCGCTGCCGAGGGTGCTGCGGTCGGACTTGAAGGCGCCGTCCTCCTGCGAGTGGCACTGGATCACGGTCCCGGCGTTCAGCGTGCTGTCGTCGCCGATGGTGACGAGGGTGCGCTCCGGGAGGAAGCAGCCGTCGTCGAAGACCCGCTTGCCGATCCGGGCCCCCATCAGCCGCCAGATCACGTTCTTGAAGGGGGTGCCGTCGAAGATCTGGATGTAGTCGACCGAGGCCATCTTCCAGAAGCGTTCATGACGCCAGAAGGAGGGCTCGTAGATCGAGCAGTACAGCGGCTTCTGGGGCTTGAATCCGGCGGCGGCCCGTTCGATCAGCGCGAAGTAGACGACGGTGAACGTGAGGGTGAGAAGGCCGGCCAGTGCGATCGCCGGTGCGCCGAGCGAGGGGTAGAGATCGACTGTGACCATGGCGATGAGAGTGATCACGAAGAGGTGGATCAGCCGCGCCAGCAGGTACAGGCCGGCGGTCGCGGCGTTGTGCCTGTTCTTGGCGGCCAGACGGCGGCGCAGCTCGTCGCCGGTCTGCAGGTGGCTGAACTTGTTGTCACGCATCACCGTGCGCGGGATCTCGAAGCTGGGTGAGCCCAGCAGGCCCACACCTTCGCGCACCGGTCCGTCGATGGGGACCATGACCTTCGTCGCGAGCAGGCAGTTGTCACCGGTCTTGCCCTGTGGGGGGTAGGCGATGCGGTTTCCGAGGAAGTTGCGGGGCCCGATCGACGTACGGGACACACGGAACGACGTGCTCGAGAAGTCGGCGTTCATGACCGACAGCCCGTCGGCGATCATGGTGCCGGTGCCGACCGAGCTCAGATACGGGTTCTCGTGCCGCACCTCGGTGCCGAAGTTCGACCCGGTCTGCTCGACGCGGGACAGGTCGTACCCGACGTAGCGCAGGTAGTGGACGATGCCGGAGCTGTCGCCGAAGAGCGTGGTGAAGGACTTCCTGTTGGTCAGCAGCACGATCGCCCGGTGGATGCCGTAGTGGAAGCCGTACAGCGGATAGACCTTGCCGGGCTTGATGGCCCGGTTGAGGACGCGTGGCACGGTGCCCACGACCAGGAGGCCGGCGAGCAGGGAGCCGAAGAAGACGGTCAGGGAGACGGCCAGAGCGTCGGCGTAGAACGCCGGGCTGGTGAGGGCGGCCGACTGCTGGTTCAGAAGCCCATGAAGCTGCGGGACGCCGGCCAGGAGGACGCTCACGCCGACCATCGCCAGGGGCAGATACACCGTCAGCAGAATCAGGAGCTGCACCAGGCAGTAGCCGGTCCTTCTGGCCGTGGAGCAGCCGGTGGGCCCGACCGTCCGGTAGTCCACCTCGGTGGGCTGCGCCGGCGAGCCGTGCCAGGGTTCGCCGTCGGGCACCACCTGGCCGGTGTGCAGGGAGGAGGCGTGGCCCAGCTGAGCGCCGTCGCCCATCGCGGTGTCGATGTCGAGGACCGTGTGCTCACTGACGAGCACGTTGCTGCCGAGGGTGACCGGGCCCGTCCGGATCAGGCCGGACTGGGCGCGGTAGCAGGACAGGGACACGTCGTTGCGGATGACCGTGCCCTCCCCGATGGTGAGCAGGTCGGTGCAGACCGGGATCGTGCGGGAGAGGATCGTGACGCCCTTGCCGATGCGCGCGCCGAGCGCCCTGAGATAGAGCACGTAGAGCGGTGAACCGGCGAACAGGCGCAGCGGGCTGGTCCGGATCAGGGTCTTGACGACCCAGAAACGCAGATAGGCCATGCCCCACACGGGGAACTCGCCGGATCGCCAGCGGCCGATGAGCGCCCACTTCGCCACGATCGGGACCGTGCACAGAGCCACGAAGCCCGCGCCGGCGAACAGGACCGCCCGCAAGTAGACGTCGAGCAGACCCGAGCCCGCGGAGATCCACTCGTACCCCGCCGCACCGGCGAGAGCGGCGAGGCAGGAATGGACCAGGAAGAACAGGAATTGCAGCATTCCGCAGACGATGTAGCGCCGCGTACCGGCCGCTGCCGCCGCGTCGGACGACGCCCCCACGCCGGTCGGCGTCTGCGCCGGTGCCGACGCCTCCGCAACCGGGGCCGGGGACGGGACGGGCGCGGCGTCGGCGAGCGCGGTGGCCAGGCTCCGGATGGTGGAGTGCCGGTAGATGTCCTTCATCGACACCGTCGGCAGGTCCGCCCGCTTCCTGACCCGCGCGCAGAACTGGGCCATGACCAGGGAATCGGCGCCCAGGTCGTTGAAGAAGTGACCGTCAGCCGGCACCTGCTCGACGTGCAGGACGCCGGCCAGCACCTCGGCCAGAAGCCTCTGGGGGCCGGTCGCCGGGCCGGCGTCCCCGCCGTCCTGGGGGGTGGAGACGTCAGCCGGATCGGCATGCAAGACCTCCACAGTTTTCGCTGACACGTGAGCTCCTTGAGGGCGGTTCGGTAAGCGTCGGTCGGTGCGGACGGATTCGTGACGCCCGCCCCTCCAGTAGGCCCAGCCGGGGAGTACCTGTCCTGCCCCTGAATTTCGGGGCTTGACGAGGTACGCCGCTCTTGATAGCCCGACCGCTCTACCGGTCACCGCCCCGCTTTCCCTTGCTTTCTGTGCGCGTCGCCCGGCTTACGACCGCGTATCACAGGCACGACCGCGGATCACAGACACCCGATCAATCTGCGGGAAATCGAAATCGCCCGGGAATTTCGCTGACCGCCCTTTAAGCGCGAACAGGTGGACCGCCTTTAAAGCGCGAACAGGGTGCGTGTCAAGTCCCGAATTTCGGTGGCATGACAAGGCGGCACAGATTCGGCCGTACTGGAGGTGTTCCGGCGAGCCCCCACTCGCCGCCGAGATCTTCCCGGCCGAGACGGACAGCGGCCGGGAGACACCCCCGCCGCAGTCGAGGAGACAACCATGCCCGTCATATCCGTTCCCCAGGAATTCAACGAGGACGACCTCTACGTCGACCTCGAGGGAATCATCGGGCACCCGCTGTTCCTCAAATGCGAGGGCTTCAATTTCGCCGGATCGATCAAACTCAAGGCCGCCACCGAAATGGTCGAGGCCGCCGAACGCGACGGCCTGCTGACGCCGGACTCGGTTCTCGTCGAGTCGTCCTCGGGCAACCTGGGCGTGGCCCTGAGCATGATCGCGGCCAGCAAGGGCTACCAGTTCCTGTGCGTGACCGACTCCCGCTGCAACCTGGCGACCAGGCTGATGATGGAGGCCCTGGGCAGCCAGGTCCACGTCATCACCGAGCCCGACCCCGTCGGCGGCTTCCTCGGCGCGCGCATCGACCACGTCCGCGCGCTGTGCGCTTCCGACGACCGCTATCTGTGGCTCAACCAGTACGCCAACCCCAGCAACGGCATGGCCCACTTCCACAGGACCGCGCCTGCCATCGCCCGGCAGTTCCCCGACCTGGATGTGCTGTTCGTCGGGGCGGGCACCACCGGGACCCTGATGGGCTGCGCCCGCTACTTCCGCGAGTGGCACCGGCCGGTGCGCGTCGTGGCCGTCGACAGCGTGGGCTCGGTGACCTTCGGGGGCGCCCCGGGCCGGCGGATGATTCCCGGCCTTGGCACCAGCAGGCGGCCGCAGCTGCTGGACGAGTCCTACGTCGACGATGTGGTGCGCGTGACGGAGGCCGACACCATCCGGGCCTGTCACCAGTTGGCCAGGCGTGGATTTCTGTTCGGGGGCTCCACCGGCACGGTGGTCAGCGGCGCGGCGGACTGGCTGGCCCGGCAGGAGGGACGGAAGCTGACCGCGGTCGCCATCGCCCCGGATCTGGGTGAGCGGTATCTGGAGACCATCTACCAGACCAACTGGGTGAGGGACCTGTACGGCGAGGACGTCCTCGGCTCCCCGGAGCCGGCCACCGCACCCCAGGCGGCCTGAACGCGCTCGGGCCTCAGCCCCGCCCCGGCTTCCACGCACGATGTCGCGGGTGTTGCTGCCGATCCGGCTCACCTGCCGTTGCGACTCCCTCCTCCGTCCGGTCACATGGTGATCATCCAGGCAAACTCCGACCCTCACTTGAGGGTCCTGTCGGCCAACTGGAAGCGGGTTATTAGCGTCTATCCCAACAGACACCCGCCCGTACGAG
Source organism: Streptomyces dengpaensis (assembly GCF_002946835.1). NCBI lineage: Bacteria > Bacillati > Actinomycetota > Actinomycetes > Kitasatosporales > Streptomycetaceae > Streptomyces > Streptomyces dengpaensis. Next base: position 4,951,433 of record NZ_CP026652.1, on the reverse strand, counting down.
CCGAACGGAAGAGCCGCAGTGGCCTTTGCCGAGCTGACCCCACGCCGCCCCGTCCTGCGAGGCGACAAGCCGGCCCGGACACGGGCGCCGTGGCATGTACGCCACCGAGTGCCGCTCACGGCCGCCGTCTGCGCCCTGCCGCTGTACTTCGTGTGGTGGGCCGTCATAGCCACCGGCGGCGGAGATCTGGCGGCACAGGTCGCGTGGGCCGAGTTCGCGAAGATGTACCCGGACTCCGCGTACAACCTGTTCTGGTACGGCGGTCTGCACGCGGTGAACTACAGCGTGCTGTCCCCGTATGTGATGGCGGCGTGCGGCGTGGTGCCCATGACGATACTTTCGGGGCTCACCGCGTCATGGCTGGCCGGTGAGGTCGTGGTGCGCACGGGCATACGCAGACCCGTGTGGCCCGCGCTGGCGGTGACGTTCTCGCTGTGGTGCCAAGTGGTCTCGGGGCGCTCGACGTTCATGCTGGGCACGGCCTTCGGCATGGCGGCCGTTCTGGCGGTGGTGAGCGGGCGGAGCGTGCGGCACCTCACGGTGGCGGCCGTGTGCGCGGCGCTGTCCACGATGGGGAGCCCCGTCGCCGGGCTGTTCCTCCTCGTGGTCGGCGCCGCGAACCTGCTGTCGCGCGAGTGGAGCCGGGCCGCCGCGCTCGTCGTGCCCCCGACCACCGTCGTCGCCGTCACCACGCTGCTGTTCCCGTTCGAGGGCGAACAGCCCATGCCTCTGGCCCGGATATGGCCGCCGGTCCTCCTGAGCCTGGTGGTCGTGCTGGTGGCGCCGCGCGCCTGGCGGGTACTGCGGTCCGGCGCCGCCGTGTACGCGCTCGGAGTGGTCCTCTGCTATCTGATCCCCACCCCCATCGGCACCAACGTCGAACGGCTCACGGAACTGGCCGCTCCCGCCGCCCTGCTCGCCATCGCGATGCACCGGTGCGACGGCCGCGCGGACGACGGCCGGCTCGGAAACGGCGCGGACGACACTCGGCGCGGAAACGGCGCGAACGACAGCCGGCGCGGAAACGGCGCGGTGTCCGCCCGGCTGCCCCAACTGCCCCTCGGCTGGTTCACACCCCGGCGGCGCACAGTGGCCTGCGTGGTGGCCATGGCCCTCTCCCTGACCTGGCTGTCCAGCAAGACCATCGCCGACATCGTCACCAACACCAAGGTTCCCGAGTGGGCCGTCAAGACCGACGGTGTCGTGAACGAGCTCAAGCGGCTGGGCGCCGAGCAGACGCGCGTCGAGGTGGTACCGGCCCGCGACCACCGGGAAGCCGCCATCCTCGCGCCCTACATCAACATGGCCCGCGGCTGGAACCGCCAGGCCGACGTCGAGCGCGGGCGCCTGTTCTACGAGGGGCACGGCGGGACCAAGGTGCCGGAGGGCGCCTTCTCCGCGGAGGCCTACCAGGCCTGGCTCTCCCAGTGGGCCGTGGGCTTCGTCGTCCTCGTCAACGGTGAACCGGACGGCCCCGCCAAGCTCGAACACGCTCTGGTGACCAGCGAGCCGGACTATCTGGAGCGCGTGTGGGAGGACGCCAACTGGAAGATCTACCAGGTGAAGAACGCGACCCCGCTGGTCGACAAGCCCGCCTCGGTGGTGAGCGCCGACGGCGCCAATCTCGTCGTCCACATGCCGAAGCCCGGCGCGGTCACCGTACGAATCGCCTACTCGCCCTGGCTGTGGGCGGACAACGGCTGCCTGGCCGACGAAGGCCATTTCACCCGGCTGACGGTCCACAAGGCCGGCGACGTCCGGATCAGCTCCGCGTACGGCGGCCCGTCCCGCAAGACCGCGCTGGAATGCGAGGATGCGGAGGACGGGAAAAACGGGGAGAACGGGAAGAACGAGGAGAACGGGGCGAAGTGAGAAAGCAGTGAGCTACTGAGGGGGACCGCCGGCGCGCGTCAGCGCCCGGCGGTGTCCACCACCCGCCGGGCGGCGGTCAGATGGGCCTCCCTGGTCGCCGTCAGGGCCCTGAAGTCCGCCGAGTGAGCCGCGATGGCGGTCCGCTGGATCCTCGTCTCGGCAGCGGACCAGACGGCCACGACCCCGGTCTCCTCCTTGCAGCGCACATCGGCGCGGGCCGCCTTGATCTCGCGGGCCGAGGGGGTTTCCCGGCCCGGCGCACAGGCTGTGCGCAGAGTCGAGAGGACGCCGGGTGGGCTGGTCAGGCCCTTGAAGTCGGTCATCCTGATCCTTACCCGCTACGGATGGTCGGTCCGGGCTCGGCTGTGAGCGATCACAGCGTTGCCAGGGGTGATCAAAGCATTAGAACTGACATTCGCCCACGACATTGATGACCAAAGCGGAACGACGACTACGAAGCCCCTTCATGACCGTCGGTGACAGGGGATCCGTGCACAATGACCGGCTTACGGACGACCCGCGCATACGGGAACGCCCCTCCCGGTTCTGTCGGACCGGAAGGGGCGCTGGGCGGTTCTGGTGCGCCGTCAGCCCAGCCGCGTCAGCTTCTTGCCGAAGCCCGGTTCCATGAGGTCCGACTGGAGCGCGACGGGGACCTCGACGGCGTCGCCCGTACCGTCTCCGACCGTGAGGACGCCCACCTCGGTTCCGGCCTTCGCCTCATGCGGGAGGGTCGTACCCCCGTCCGCCAGCTGCAGCTTGACCGTCTGCCCGGCCCAGCCCACCGCGGAGACGTCCTTGGTGGCGACGACCGGAGTACGGCCGCCGAGGCCGTCGTCGACGTAGCCGACGACGTCGCCCTTCTTCAGGATCGTGTCGGCGGTCAGCGCGTCCTGGGCGGCGAGCATCGCCTCCTTGCTGACAGCGTTGACGGTGTCGATGATCGGCGCCGTGTGCTGGCCGAGGACCGCGCCGACGACGGTGACGGTCTCGCCGCCGACCTCCTTGGTGGCGGCGAAGAGCAGGTTGCCGCCGGCCTTGGTGGTGGAGCCGGTCTTGATGCCGATCGCGTTGTCGAACGGGACGAGCGTGTTGTAATTGCGCCACTTCTTGCCGGAGGGGTCGGTCCACTCCGGGAGCTTGGTGATGTCCATCAGGGCCTGCATCTTCACCAGTTCGTTGCCCAGTTTGACCTGGTCCTCGGCGGTGGAGACGGTCGTCTCCTTCAGACCGGACGGGTCCGTGTACGTGGTGTTCTTCATCCCGAGGTCCTTCGCGGCGGCGTTCATCTTGTCGACGAAGGCCTGCTCGGACCCGTTCGCGTCCCAACGGGCCAGCAGCCGCGCGATGTTGTTCGCGGACGGGATCATGATGGCCGAGAGCGCGTCCCGCTGCGAGATCTGGGAGCCCGCCTTGACGGTGTTGAGCGTGGACTCGCCGTCCGCGTCGTAGCCGCCCTCCTTCTCGGCGGTGGCGTCGACGGTGATCGACGGGCCGTCCTCGCCCGCCTTCAGGGGCTTGTCCTTGAGGACGACGTACGCGGTCATCGCCTTGGCGACCGAGCCGATCGGCACGGCCTCCTGCTCACCGAAGCTGTCCATCGTGCCGATGCCGTTCACGTCCATCCAGCCCTGGCCCTCGCCGGGCCACGGCAGGGAGACCTTGTCGCCTTCGAAGGCGTGCGTCTCCTCGGCGGTCAGCGTGAGGGTGGGGGTCGGCAGCGGGCGTACAGCCTGCACGATCGCACCGATGATCAACAGCAGGACGACCAGCGGGGTCCAGATCTTGACGCGCCGCACGATCGTGCGGACCGGGGTCTCCGGGGGCGGCGGCGTGTTCGTCAGCTCGGCCAGGAGGTCCAGCGGCGGCCTGGGCGGCAGCGGCTGCTGGGTGGTGCGCTCGGGACCGATCTGCGGGAGGGCCGTGGTGGCCTCGGCGGGGCTGACGCGGCCGGCCTCCGGGGGCGTGAGCGCCGGGGACGCCGGGCCCGTCACGCCCGCCTGGGACGCCGGGCCTGCCGCCGGGCGCCTGGGCTCGTCGAGCGGCTTGAGGGCCACGAATTTGCTGGTGCGCTCGGAGTCGCTTTCACCGGCGGGCTTCGACTTCGTGCCCTCGGCGGCGGGATCGGTGTCCGGCTTGGACTCCGGCTTCGCGTCCCGCTTGGACTCCTGCCTGTCGCCGGGCTTGGCAGCGCCCAACTTGAGCATGGTGGTGGGCTGGTCCACCTTGGACTCCGGCTTCGCGTCCCGCTTGGACTCCTGCCTGTCGCCCGGCTTGGCAGAGCCCAACTTGAGCATGGTGGTGGGCTGGTCCACCGCGGGCGGGCGTACGGCCTTGAAGACGGCGGTGGGCTGGTCGACCTGGGGTTCGGCGGCGACGGGCTCGGAGTCCGCGGAGGTGGCCTTCGGGGAGCCGCCCGAGGGGCTCTTCGGGGAGTCCTCCGGGGCGCTCTTCGCCGAGGCGTTCGGGCTGGGGGCCGCGTCGTTGTCCGAAGTGGCGCCGCGCGGCTTGGGCTTGGGGGCGTCCTCGGAGGCGGAGGCGGATACGGGCGCGGACTCGGTCCCGGCCTCGGTCCCGGCCTCCGCCTTGGGCTCGTTCTCCGACGCGGGTGCGGACTCGGTCCCGGACTCGGTCCCGGACTCCGCCTCGGTGTTGTCATCCCCGGTCCTGACGGCGCCGACGGACGCGCTCCCGCCCCCGGACTTGGGCCCGTCCTCCGACGCGGGTGCGGGCGCGGACTCGGTCCCGGACTCCGTCCCGGACTCCGCCTCGGTGTTGTCGTCCCCGGCCCTGACGGCGCCGACGGACGCGCTCCCGCCCCCGGACTTGGGCCCGTCCTCCGACGCGGGCTCAGTCCCGGTCTCCGCCTCCGTCTTGGGGTCGGCTCCGGAGGCGCTCTCGGCGTCGGGCTCGTCCCCGGGCTCATCGGTGACGGAAGCCTCACCGGAGGTGTCCTGCGCGTCGTCGGCGTCCGCGTCGGCCGTCGCATCCCGAACTGACGCCTCGCCAGAGGCTTCCTCGGCCTCGGATGCAGCACCGTCCGCGCCACCATCGGCGTCCGCGCCGGTGTCGTCGGCGTCCGCGTCGGCGTTGGCGTTGGCGTTGGCGTTGGCGTCCGCGTCCGCGTCCGCGTCCGCGGGCTCCGCCCCGGCGCCGCGCTCCGCAGCCCCCGAGCCGCCCCCGGAACCGCCGTCGCCTTCAGCCGCCGCGGCGTCACCCGACCCCGCCACCCACGCGGCCACGGCCGCACGCAGCCGGGAGTCGCCCTCGGTGCCCTTCTCTTCGGCGTCCGAGGCCCCGTCGGCCTCCGGCTCCGTCAAGGCCTTCGTGGAGAACACGGCCGTGGCCTGATCCCCCCGTACCGCGGCCGCCCGCTCACGGGCCACCGCCAGACGGGGGTCGGCCGAAGCAGAGGCCGAAGCCGAAGCCGGGGTCGACGCGGACGCCGAAGCCGACACCGACGCCGACGCGACTCCGCGCGCCGGACCCGGAACCGACGCCGGGGCCCCCGGCGTCGGTTCTGCCGACGACGCCGATGCCGACGACTCGTGCTGCTTCGACCTGTCGGGGGACTCGCCCGCCACCGATGCCTCCTCCATGCGGCGCACGCCCTCCGCGCGCCCAACCGAACCGGCAAAACTCTTCAACCGCCGCCCGGACACCGCTGTCCGAACCATGTACCAGTGTCCTGTGTGAGGGCTTACCCCCCGCGCTAGACGAGAACGACATACCTACTGGTTCCACTACATTCCGGTCAGGCACTCTCGACAGACCAATGTGAGAGGGGTCACCCTGTCATTCATCCACGCGGGGAGGCATGGATGGGCAGGAGCCGCAGAACACTTCCGGAGGAGCTTCTGCTGCTGGCGTTGGACCCGACCACGGGTACCACCGCGCAGCCGCAGTCGCTCGACCTAGGTCTGGCCGGAGCACAGCTAGTGGAGCTGGCGCTGGCCGGACGGATAGCCCCAGACGGGGATCGTATCGCCGTGGTGGCCCCACGGCCGACTGGAGATCCGACATTGGACAGTGCGTTGGAGCTGCTTCGCCGACGCGGAGCACCCGTACGCGCGGTCAACTGGATTGGCGGACCCCGGCTGGGGCTCCGTCAGACCTACCTCTCGCATCTGGAGAGGTGCGGCATGGTGCATGCCGTGGCCGGCCAGATGTGCGGGGTGCTGCCGACGACTCGCTATCAGGCGACGGACACGGCGATCAGCCGGGAGATCAGGTCCCGGCTGGACAACGCGATCCGCACCGGCGTTCCGCCGGACCCGCGGACCGCGGCGCTCGCCGCGCTGGCCCATGCGGTCGGTCTCGGCAAGCACCTGTATCCGGGGAACGAGGGACGCTCGTCCCGCTCCCGGCTGCGGGACCTGATCAGGCACGACCCCATGGGCGGCCTCGTGGCGCACGCCGTCATGGACGTTCAGAACGGTGTGGCCGCACAGCCGCGCCGCAGCCCGGCATCGGCAGGCCGTACGGCCACCACCGGTGTCAGGTCCGCGCCGGAACCCGCCCGCGGTGTTCCGATGCAACCGCGCCGCGGTTCCATGGCGCGCGTCGTGGCCCACTGAGCCGCAGTCCCACGGCACCCGGCACCACACGCAGGACCAGCACCGCCAGTACCAAGCAGCACCGTCAGTACCTCAGCGCCGCACCGCAGTCCCCTATGACCCGGTTCGGGAGCCGTCGGCTCGCGCGGGGCGACAAGGCCGTACGTCCGGACGACGACACGGCCCCACCGCCCCGCGCGGCCGCATTGGTACGCCAGCACACGGCGATGAGCGACGCTCGCAACACGGCGACAAGCGACACTCGCACACGCCGATACGCGCCGCCGATACGCGCCGGCTCCCCGAACCGGCGTGTGCGCAGCGCATATCCGCTGTTTCCCAGCGGTAGAAAACACCTTGGTGGCAGTCTGCTCAGCAGCAGATACGCATAGTGGCAACCAGAGGCCCGCAGCCGGAGGTGCACGTCCCGTGGCGTCCAATGTCAATCCCACCGTCCGGCGGCGCCGGCTGGGCCAGGAGCTGCGCCGGCTCCGTGAGCTCAAGGGCATGACGGCCGAAGAGGTCGCCGAACGGCTGCTCGTCTCCCAGTCGAAGATCAGTCGGCTGGAGAACGGACGGCGCAGCATCAGCCAGCGCGACGTCCGCGATCTGTGCGGGGTGTACGAGGTCGAGGACCAGCGCATCGTCGAGTCGCTGATGCAGATGGCCAAGGACTCCCGCCAGCAGGGCTGGTGGCACTCCTTCGGCGACATCCCGTACAGCGTCTACATCGGCCTGGAGACCGACGCCGCGTCACTGCGCGTCTACGACCCCCAGGTCATCCCGGGACTGCTCCAGACCCGCCCGTACGCGGAGGCGCTCATCGTGGGCGCGCTCCCGGAGACCGCCACCGGCGACATCGACAAGCGCGTCCAGGTACGGCTGCGCAGGCAGGAACGAATCTCCGCCCCGGAGAACCCGTTGCGCCTGTGGACCGTGCTCGACGAGGCGGCCCTGCGCCGGGTTGTCGGCAACCGGTCGCTGATGCGCGAGCAGTTGGAGCATCTGGTCGAGCAGTCCCAGCTCCCGCACGTCACCGTGCAGGTGATCCCGTTCGAGATGGGCGCGCATCCGGGCCTCAACGGCCAGTACGCGATCCTGGAGTTCCCCGACGCGGCGGATTCCAGCGTCGTCTACATCGAGGGTGTCACCAGCGACCTCTATCTGGAAAAGGCCGCCGACGTGCAGAAGTACAGCGTGATGTACGAGCATCTGCGGGCCCAGGCCCTGAATGTGGATCAGTCCCGCCAGTTCATCGCGGGCATCGCCAAGGAGTACGCGGAGTACGGGCGCTGAGAGCCGGCAGAACCCGCCCGGCGCGGCGAGGGCCGTACGGTACACCTTCGCCTCGCCCGGACGGAAGGCCTCACTGGAATATGCCATCCAGTCGAGTGAATAGTCGCTCCGCATAGCGATGTTGGCGAGTAGCGTCGATCACGCCATCGGGTAACAGCGTTGGCGCAAACCGTGCCGTGGGTTCGGCGTGAACCACACGGGCGGCGACAGCAACTCACCACTGGTCAAGCGGAGCAAACATGGCAATTCAGCAAGGCGCCACGGACACCTGGACGAAGTCCTCGTACTCCACGGGAAACGGCGCGTGTGTCGAGGTCAAGTCCCCGGTTCCGGCGGCGATGGCCGTGCGGGACTCCAAGGTCCCGGAGGGCCCCACGCTGGCCTTCCCCGCGGTCTCCTGGAACACGTTTGTGACATCGGTCGGCCGGGGGGCGTTCGACCTCGGCTGACGCATCGATGACAACTCCATACGCACCACCGAAAGAGCCCTCTCGACTGGCCCGCCGTCCCGGCCGAGGGGGCTCGGCGTTACCGCCCGGCACCTGCCCCCTACCGCAGCCGGTCCACGTACGTGTCCGTCCCCGGCACCGTGGGAATGAACGGCGCCACCAACTCCACCCTCCCCAGTCCTGATGCGGCGACCCCCGCGTCCAGCCCCGTGAAGTACTCCTCCCAGCACTCCCGTGGATCGGCCTCCAGGAACCACAGCAGGGTCAGCCGGATGCCGACGCCCTCGACCTGCTTGACGTACGTCATGCGGTCGCCGGGGAGCGGGGTTGGCCGGAAGAGGGTGACGAGGGCGGCGGGTGAGCCGGCGAGGCGCTTGGGGAGGTGACGGGAGCGCAGCCACTCCACCAACTCGGCGCGTTGCTCTGCGGATTCCGCGTCGATGACCTCCAACACCAGGCCCGCGTAAGGGTGGTCGAGGGCGTGGAAGTCGCGGGGTCCCGCGGCACCGTCGCGGTACACCGTCGCCTCGTGGTCCTGGAACGCGGTGAAGACGTGTGTACGGTCCTGAAAGACGCGGCCGTCGCGGTTCAGCCGCTTGTTGATGCCGACGGTCCACTTCATGTGGTCGTCGTAACGGCCTTCGGTGACCCAGTACGTGGAGAGGTAGCAGCCGGTGGTGACCGGCTGGGCGACCGCCGACTTCTCCGGGTAGCGCAGGAGTTGGAGGTCACGGGTCGCCACCCAGCGGCGCCCTGCGTACATCCAGGGCATGGCCATCGCGCCGGCGTAGTAGTGGTCGTCCTCGTACCAGCGGTTGTACGCGTACTCGTGGCCCGGGTGCGGTTCGACCATGGTGATCAGGGCGTGGCCCGGGTGGACGCCGTACGGGCCGAGGGCGGCCAGCTCCGCGTACACCTCGCTGCGGGTCTCCTCACTCACGTCGCTCCCCTTCCTTCCTCCGGTCGACGCCCATACTCTGACGCCCCGTCAGGCAATGCGCCAGACTCCGCACCGGACTCAGGGAGGCCTCCGATGTCACTGCTCTCGGGCAAGACCGTCGTCGTGTCGGGGGTCGGGGCCGGTCTCGGGCATCAGGTCGCGGCGGCCGTAGTGCGCGACGGCGGGAACGCGGTGCTCGGGGCGCGTACGGAGGCGAACCTCGCCAAGGCGGCGGCCGAACTCGATCCGGACGGCGTGCACACGGCGTACCGGGCGACGGACATCACGGACGAGGGACAGTGCCGGTCACTGGCCGCGCTGGCGACGGAACGGTTCGCGGGGATCGACGCCGTCGTCCATGTCGCCGCCTGGGACAGCTACTTCGGCGGACTGGAGGACGCCGACTTCGCCACCTGGCAGTCGGTCATCGACGTCAATCTGCTGGGGACGCTGCGGATGACGCGCGCCTGTCTGCCGGCGCTGAAGGAGCGCGGCGGGTCGGTGGTCATCATCGGGACGCAGTCGGCCGTGGCCGCGCCGAGCCAGGTGCGCCAGGCCGCCTACGCGGCGTCGAAAGGCGCCCTGACCAGCGCCATGTACTCCCTCGCCCGGGAACTCGGCCCGCACCGGATACGGGTCAACACCGTGCTGCCCGGGTGGATGTGGGGCCCGCCCGTCGAGGCGTATGTGCGCTTCACGGCCCATACCGAGGGCGTACCGGAGTCGGACGTGCTGAAGCGGCTCACGGATCGGATGGCCCTGCCCGAACTCGCCACGGACGGGGATGTGGCGGACACCGCGGTGTTCCTGGTGTCCGACCGGGCGCGCGCGATCACGGGGCAGTCGCTGCTCGTGAACGCGGGCGAACTCATGCGGTAAGGGCGAGCGCGCCCTTGGCAGGCGTACGGGCGCACGATCCCGGCCGTACGGGACTCCTCACCCCCGCGGATACCGGGCCAGCCACCCGGGAGTAGACCTGCCCGGCCCATGCAGCGCCGGCCCCTGCGTCATCTCCATCGCGAAGTCGTCCGCGAGGACCAGCACCGTGGGACGGCCCTCCAGCTCGGCCAGCCAGGCCGGCGGAAGGGCCGTCTCGCCGTGCAGGGCTCCCAGCAGCCCCCCGGTGAGCGCCCCCGACACCCCCGAAGGCCCGCCCTGGTTCACCGCGAGACACAGCCCGTGCCGCACGTCCTCCCCCACCAGCGCGCAGTACACGGCGACCGCGAGCGCCCCCTCCGCCGTACCGGCCCCGGCGAGCTCCTCCACCCGCCCCGGCGAGGGCATCCCCTGCCGTACGGCCCCCAGCGCGTGCTGGAGCGCCTCGGTGACGGGCTGGTGGCCCGGACGCGGGGCCAGCATCGCGAGCGCCCGCTGTACGGCCGCGTCGAGGCTCTCGCCGCGGGCCAGGGCGTGCACGATCACGGCGTACGCGCCCGCCGAGAGGTAGGCGGTGGGGTGGCCGTGCGTCTGCGCGGCGCACTCGACGGCCAGCTGTATGACGAGCTGCGGCTCCCAGCCGACGAGCAGCCCGAAGGGCGCGGAGCGGGCGGTGGCCTCGGGCCCGAGCTCGCCGGGGTTCTTGGGCGCGTCCAGCGTGCCCATGGTCTCGTCGCCGAAGCCGAGCAGACAGGAGCGGGCGGGGTCGCGGCGGGCGTACAGCCACTCCTCGCGGGCCAGCCAGCCGTCGTCCTTGCGGCGTTCGTCGGGCCCCCAGTCGCTCTGGGTGGCGGCCCAGCGGCGGTAGGCCCGGTGGAGGTCGGTCGGCGGATGCCAGGCGCCCGTGTCGCGGCGGACCTGGGCGCGTATCAGCCCGTCGACGCTGAAGAGGGTGAGCTGAGTGAGGTGCGTCACGGCGCCGCGTCGGCCGTACCCGAAGGCCGGGTCGGTGAGGCCCTCCGCGCCGTGCGCCTCCCGGATCTCCTCCAGGCTGAGCCCGTCGAGCGGCGCGCCGAGGGCGTCGCCGACGGCCACGCCCAGCAGCGTTCCGCGCACCCGGCTGCGGAAGTCCTGCTGTTCGGCACGGCCCCAGACGGCACCGGCTGTCGCACTCACCGAGACCTCCCTAGGCACCGTCCGTACGACCGACAGCTCAGCACTGTAAACGAACGGGAACGGTCGGCTGTGGGCCCCGAACGGTATGCGCCATGTGACCGGCCAGATCGCAACAGATCACTTCTTAGCGTTGTTCGACCGGCCCTTTCGGTCACCCTGGCCGGCTACGGCGCCTCATCCGTCCCGGCGTACCGCGCCCTGATCGCGTCCCGCTCCCCCGTCACCCGCTCAAGGCGGGGCGCAAGGCGGGCCCGGTCCGCGCCGGGGCTGTCGCGGACCTCGCTCAGCAGGTCCGCCAGCCAGGCGACGTCGATCCACTCGCGGGGCTCGGCGAGCAGCCGGGTGAGCCGGTCGTCGAGGGCGGGCCAGTCCTCCAGGCCCGCGTCGATCACGGCGTGCAGGAAGTCGGCGGCGTCGCTCGTCAGCTCCCAGCCGGAGGACAGCCGGGCGGCCTCCCGCCACAGCGGCCGGGCGGCGTCCGCCCCGTCGTGGCCGCCGACGGTCATGGCGAGGCAGAACGCGCCGCCCGCCTCGTGGCGCCCCCGCATCCGCTCGGCCGTGCGCCGTGCCTCGGCCCACTGTCCGGACCTGCGCTGCGCCCTCGCCAGCTCCTCGAGCCCGGTGGGTTCTTCGAGGCCGTGCGCGAAGGCGGCGGCCACCGCGTCCTTGGCGGCCTCGGTGCGGCCGTACAGCAGATGGACCTGGGCGAGCGTGTGGTGCGCCCAGGCCAGGTCGTCGCCCTCCCGGAGGTAGTGCTCCAGACCGGCCAGGGCGTCCTCGGGCCGGCCGACGGCCAGCAGGGTGATGATCCGCCGCATCCGGTACCAGCCGCCGTCCGGATCGAGGCCGACGGCCCGGTCCAGGTCGGCCAACGCCTCCTGGAACCGGTGCAGTTCGTGCAGGACGGCGCCCCGGCAGCCGATCGCCCACGCGTTGCCGGGGTCGAGTTCGAGCGCCCGGTCCAGGTCGGTGCGGGCCTCCTCGAAGCGGCCGAGGCAGCGCAGCGCCTCACCGCGGTTCCACAGCACCCACGCCTGGTCGGGCCACAGCTCCGCGGCCCGCTCGGCGTCGGCGTACGAGGGTTCGTAGGAGGAGAGCCGGCGGTGCACCGCTGAGCGCTGGACGAGCGCCCAGGCGTACGACGGGTAGAGCTCCACGGCGCGGTCCAGGTCCGCGAGCGCCTCGTCGTGGCGGCCGAGCCGGGTGCGGGAGACGCCCCGACTCGCGTACGCCGACGCGTAGGTGTCGTTGAGCTCGATCGCCCGGTCGTAGTCGGCGAGGGCGTCCTCGTTGCGGCCCGCGACCCGCAGCGCGTCGCCGCGTTCGCAGGCCACCCAGGCCAGCTCGGGCCCCAGCTCGACCGCCCGGTCGAGATCGGCGAGTTGCTCGGTGTGCTCCCCGCGCGAGCGCCGTACGCGGGCGCGCCGCACCAGCGCCCAGACGTGCCGCGGGTCGAGCTCGAGGGCACGGTCGAGGTCGGCGAGGGCGGCGTCGGTGTCGCCCCTGCTGTGCCGGGTCACGCCCCGGGAGGCCCAGGCGCCCGCGAGTCCGGGGTCGGTCGCGATGGCACGGTCGAGGTCGGCGACGGCCTGCTCGTAGTCGCCCATGATCCGGTGGTAGTCGCCGCGCACGAACAGGATCCGCGCCTTGCCGGGACGCAGGGCGTCGGCGCGGTCCAGATCGGCGACGGCGGCCTCGTAGTCGCCCTGTTCGGCGCGGGTGACGCCACGGCCGTAGTAGGCGCGCTCCAGCTCCGGATCGAGCGCGAGGGCCGCCTCGTACTCGACGAGGGCCCGCGCGAAGTCGCGGTCCACGCGGTGGCCGAGGCCGCGCAGCATCCGGGCGACGGCTTGGCCGCGCGCGTCGAGCCCGCCCCGGTTCAGCAGCAGTCCCAGCGTGTCGTGGGTGCCGTTCTCCAGCTCCTCCAGCAGGTCGCGCCCCCACTTCGCCACGCTCTCCGCATCCGCGTCCTCGCCCGCCTCGACGAGCGTCCGCGCCCAGCGCCGGGCCACCACCGCGCCCTCGCCACACGCGTCGACGACATCGCGCAGCACGACGGGCAGCGCGGTCCGCGCCCCCGCGCACAGCAAGTGATACGACTCGGCGAGCCGCAGCTCCCGCCACTCCTCGCTGCCCCACACCTCGTCGCCAGGCAGGCCGGTTTCCGCCTCCGCCCGCCATCCGGCGAAGGTCTCGGCGAGCCGGGTGTGCCGTTCGGCCCAGCCGCGCGGGGAGCGCCGCCGTTGCAGCCGCAGCATCGGGGAACGGACCACGTCGTGGTACTGGATCCGGTCCCCGCGGTCGCTGACGAACGGCAGCCCGCGCAGCCAGCCGAACAGCGCGTCCACCTCGTCGTCCGGGCAGTCCACGGCGGCCCGGAAGACGTCCGCGTCCAGCCGCCGGGGCAGCGCGCAGGCCAGCGCGGCGGCCCGCCGTACCGGGTCCTGCTCCCACTTCAGGAAGCGCTCCACGGCCGTCGCGCTCGGATCGCCGACGTCGTCGGGGTCGCCGGGCCGGGACTCGGCGAGCGTCGACACGAGGACGGGCAGCCCGCCGGTGAGCCGCAGCACCTCCTCGACGACCGGCTCCGCCAGCACTCCCTTGTCGGCGAGCAGCCCGCGCGCCTCGGCCTCGGTGAACGGCCCGAGCGGTACGTCCGTCACGAAGTCCGCGAAGCCGCCCCAGCGGGCGGTGTCGAAGGGCCGCTGCCCGGCGGTCACGACGACGACATTCGCCGGAAGCGCCCCGTGCCGGTCGGTCGTCATCACCTCGTGCAGCCAGCCGTCGAGGAAGGGGCCGGTCCGCTCGTACGTGTCGAAGAACAGGACGAGCCAGCGGGCGCCGGCGGCGGCCTCGGCCAGCTCGCCGAGCAGCACCGGTGTCAGGACACGCTCGGGCGACAGGACGAGCTGGACGTCGTCCTGGTTGCGGAAGCGTGCGCTGAGCCCGGCGCGCAACCGGTCGGCACCGTGGGCGAGTTGAGCCGCGTCCAGGGCACCCGCTAACGAGCCGACGACCGGCACCAGGCCCAGCCCGACGAGACTGGCCCGGGCGGCCGCCATACTGGCCGGAGACGGCTGCGGTTCGAGCGTCTCCACGACCGCCGACTCCGCCTCGTGGCGCCGCTCCCGATGGGTGGCCAGCAGCCGGTCCAGCTCCTTGAACCGGTGGTCCTGCCGGGCGAATTGCGCACTGATCGCCGCCATCGCCTCGGGCACGCTGCCCACGCCCTCGTCGAGGTAGGCGGTCACGGCCCCGCGTTCCCGCGCGAGCTGCTCCAACTCCCTTACCAGGAAGGTCTTTCCGACGCCCGCGTTGCCGTGCACATGGAACAGGAACCGATGCCGCTCGTCCTCCGGCGGCACGTCGAAGTTCTCGCGGAACGCGGCCCGTTCGGCACCCCGCCCCACGAATCCGGCCCGCCTGCGCTGCAGGATCAGCTGCTGCATCGACGGCCGTGCCTGCGCCACCCGTACGTCCCCTCGTCCGCCCGCCTCAGAGCCCGTGCTTCATCATTCTGGCTCAACAAGTGGGCGCTGGGAGCCCGTCGGGATCCCTGCCATCCCTGCCTAGTCGTCCGAGCCGCCGCGCTGCCCCTGCCTCGAACTCCCGCTCGTACGCGCCAACACATGCAGCAGCTCGCCCGCCGCCCGGGTCGCGGCCGCCACCACGCGCACCCAGCGCGGGCCGCCCCGCGCCGCCCACACGACGCAGACGCATCCTCCGACGACGAGCACCAGCACAGCGGACAAGACGAGCACGGCCATGGTCATTTCCCCCTGCCTTCGATTGCGGTCGGGGCATCCTCCCAGCCCGCGCGACGGGCCGGCACACCAGCCCGCGCGACGGGCCGGCACACCAGCCCGTGCGCGTCGCCCCAGGGCTCAGTCCAACACCGGCAGCAGCTCCGGCAGATGACCGTCGGACGCCGCGGCCGTGCGCTGCCGCTCCTCCGGTACCTCTCCGTACAGCGTCGTCCGCGGCCGCGCCGGACGTCCCGCCGCCTCCGCCACCGCGATCAGGTCCTTGACCGACTTGTACGAGCCGTAGGAGGAGCCCGCCATGCGGGAGATGGTCTCCTCCATCAGCGTGCCGCCGACGTCGTTGGCGCCGGAGCGGAGCATGTCCGCCGCACCCTCGGTGCCCAGCTTGACCCAGCTGGTCTGGATGTTGGGGATGTGCGGGTGGAGGAGGAGGCGGGCCATCGCGACGACGGCGCGGTTGTCGCGGGTGGTCGGGCCGGGGCGGGCGATGCCGGCGAGATAGACCGGGGCGTTGGTGTGGATGAAGGGGAGGGTGACGAACTCCGTGAAGCCGCCGGTCTGTTGCTGGATGCGCGCGAGGGTGCGGAAGTGGCCGAGCCAGTGGCGGGGCTGGTCCACGTGGCCGTACATCATCGTGGACGATGAGCGGATGCCCAGTTCGTGGGCCGTCGTGACCACCTCGATCCAGGTCGCCGTGGGCAGCTTGCCCTTCGTCAGGACCCAGCGGACCTCGTCGTCGAGGATCTCGGCGGCGGTGCCGGGGATGGAGTCGAGACCGGCCTCCTTCGCCGACGTCAGCCACTCGCGGACGGACAGGCCGGTGCGGGTCGCGCCGTTCACCACCTCCATCGGGGAGAAGGCGTGGACGTGCATCCCCGGGACCCGCTCCTTGACCGCCTTCGCGATGTCGAAGTACGCCGTCCCCGGCAGGTCCGGGTGGATGCCGCCCTGCATGCAGACCTCGACCGCGCCGACGTCCCACGCCTGCTGCGCCCGGTCCGCGACCTGCTCCAACGACAGCGTGTACGCGTCCGCGTCCGTGCGGCGCTGGGCGAAGGCGCAGAAGCGGCAGCCGGTGTAGCAGACGTTCGTGAAGTTGATGTTCCGGGTGACGATGTACGTCACCTCGTCGCCGACCGCCGACTTGCGGACGTCGTCCGCGATCCGGCACAGGGCGTCCAGGGCCGGACCGTCCGCGTGCAGCAGGGCCAGTGCCTCGTCGTCCGTCAGACGGGTCGGGTCGTCCGCGGCCGTCGCGAGCGCCGCGCGTACGTCCGTGTCGATGCGGGACGGCGCCATGCCGGGCGCCGCCGCCTCGCGCAGCGCCTCCCAGTCGCCGTACACCGCGTCGAAGTCGTCGCGGCGGTCGGACGTACGCCCCGTGGTGTCGATCGTGTGGTGCAGGTCGGTGCGGCCCGAGGACGTAAAGGCCTCCTCCGGCTCCTGCCACGGGTGACCCTCGACCACCGCGTCCTCGCGCGCAAGACTCGTCTCGGGGTCCGCCAGCGCCCGTACGTGCGGAAGCAGGCGCGGGTCGAGCCAGGGCTCGCCGCGCCGCACAAACTCCGGGTAGACGCAGAGGCGTTCCCGCAGTGCGAAACCGGCCGCGGCCGACTTGGCCTCGAGCTCCTCGATCTGCGGCCACGGACGCTCCGGGTTCACGTGGTCGATGGTGAGCGGCGAGACCCCGCCCCAGTCGTCGATCCCCGCGCCGATGAGCCGCCCGTACTCGCTGTCGACCAGGTTCGGCGGCGCCTGGAGGCAGGCCGCCGGGCCCATGATGTGCCTCGCCACCGCGACCGTGGCGACCAGTTCGTCCAGTTCCGCGTCCGGCATCCCGCGCATCGCCGTGTCCGGCTTGGCGCGGAAGTTCTGGATGATCAGCTCCTGGACGCCGTGGTACGCGCGGGAGACGCGGCGCAGCGCGAAGAGAGACTCGGCGCGTTCCTCGTACGTCTCCCCGATGCCGATGAGGATCCCGCTGGTGAAGGGGACGGAGGAGCGGCCCGCGTCCTCCAACACGCGCAGGCGGACGGCCGGTTCCTTGTCCGGGGAGCCGTAGTGCGGGCCGCCCGGCTCGCTCCACAGGCGCGTCGCCGTCGTCTCCAGCATCATGCCCATGCTCGGCGCCACCGGCTTCAGCCGCTGGAAGTCGGTCCAGGACATGACTCCCGGGTTGAGGTGCGGGAGCAGGCCCGTCTCCTCCAGGATGCGGATCGAAATGGCCCGTACGTACGCGATCGTGTCGTCGTACCCGTGCGCGTCCAGCCACTCCCGGGCCTCCGGCCAGCGGTCCTCCGGCTTGTCGCCGAGGGTGATGAGGGCTTCCTTGCAGCCGAGTTCGGCGCCGCGCCGGGCGATGTCGAGGACCTCGTCCGGGGACATGAACATCCCGTGCCCGGCGCGACGCAGCTTGCCGGGGACGGTGACGAAGGTGCAGTAGTGGCACTTGTCCCGGCACAGCTTGGTCAGCGGGACGAACACGCTCTTCGAGTACGTGATGACGCCGGGGCGGCCCGCCGCCTCCAGGCCCGCGTCCCGCACCCGCGCGGCGGACGCGGCCAGGTCGTCGAGGTCCGCGCCGCGGGCCTGCAGCAGCACGGCCGCCTCGGCGACGTCGAGCGCGACGCCGTCGCGGGCGCGCTTGAGAGCGCGACGCAGGGAGTTCTCGGTGGGTCCGGTTCCAGAGGTCGCGGAAGTCGTCATCCTTCGAGCATACGATCGCGGTGATCGGCGTCAGGGGCGCGAGCGTATGCGTCGGGCGCGGCGGGTCGTTACGGCGTGCTCCTGGTGTCGAGGGGCGGGGCCGGCGGAGGGAGCGCCGGGCGTGCCTTGGGGCTCGGAGCTCGGCGGTTCGGAGCTCGAGGGCTCGGAGCTCGGGGACTCGAGGGCTCGGAGCTCGGCGGTTCGGAGCTCGGCGGTTCGGAGCTCGGCGGTTCGGAGCTCGGGGACTCGGAGCTCGGGGACTCGGGGACTCGGAGCTCGGGGGCTCGGAGCTCGGGGACTCGGGGACTCGGGGACTCGGGTCAGCCTTCGTCCCCGCTGTCGGCCTTTGTGAAAGCTGCCGATTCCCTTCCCGTGCATCGGCGTTCACGGCTGAATACCAGGCTTGTAGGTGCCTCGTTTGGGCCACACGATGTCATGTCACTGCCAGCGCGACACAACCCCGGGAGCAGCAGCATGTGCGACGACGACCACGGAAACGGAATGGGAAGACGTGCCCTGTTCGTGACGGGAGCGGCTGCCGCGCTTACGTTGGGGAGCGTGACTTTCGCGCAAGGCGCCGACGACCTTCACAACACCGAGACCCGGACGGTGCGCGGCACTCTGCCGCTCGGTTCCCCGGACTTCGTGTACCTGCCCGTCGAAGTCCCGTCCGGCGTACGGGAGATCAAGGTCGCCTACACCTACGAGAAGCCGCCCGTCCCGGCCGGCACCACGGGCAACGCCCTCGACATCGGCATCTTCGACGAGCGCGGCACGGAACTGGGCGGCCGGGGTTTCCGCGGCTGGTCGGGCGGGGCGCGCACGGAGTTCTTCATCCGGGCGGACGACGCGACGCCCGGCTACCTCCCCGGCCCGGTCCGCCCGGGCACCTGGCACATCGCGCTCGGCCCGTACACGGTCGCGCCGCAGGGACTGCCGTACGCGATCACGATCACGCTCACGTACGGGGAGCCCGCCGACGCGGCGAAGGCGACGTACCCGCCCACGCGGGCGAAGGGCCGCGGCCGGGACTGGTACCGCGGCGACTGCCACCTGCACTCCTGGTACTCGGACGGCCGCCGCACCCCCGCGGAGATCGCGGCGCTGGCCCGGGCCGCGGGCCTGGACTTCATCAACTCCTCCGAGCACAACACGCACTCGGCGCACGCGCATTGGGCCGCGGAGGCCGGCGACGACCTGCTGATCATGGTGGGCGAGGAGGTGACGACGCGCAACGGCCATGTGCTGGCGCTCGGCACCGAGCCCGGAACGTTCATCGACTGGCGCTACCGCGCCCGCGACAACCGCTTCGGCCGGTTCGCGCGCCAGATCCGCCGCGCCGGGGGCCTGGTCGTCCCGGCTCACCCGCACGCCACCTGCATCGGCTGCAACTGGAAGTTCGGCTTCGGGGAGGCGGACGCCGTCGAGGTGTGGAACGGCACGTACACCCCCGACGACGAGGTCGCCCTCGCGGACTGGGACAACATGCTGGTCTCGTCCGTACGCCAGGGCCACGACTGGATCCCGGCGATGGGCAACAGCGACGCCCACCGCGACCCCGACCCGGTCGGCACCCCCCAGACGGTCGTCCTCGCCGACGACCTCACCCGCGAGGCCATCCAGGAGGGCATCCGCGCGGGGCGGTCGTACGTGGCCGAGTCGAAGACGGTGTCGCTCGCGTTCTCGGCGACGGGCTCGAAGGGGGAACACGCGGGGATCGGCGAACGCTTGCGCGTGGACCGCGACACCCCGGTGACGGTCCGCCTGGAGGCCACCGGCGTCCCGCGGTGCACGGTCCGCTTCGTCACCGACCAGGGCGTGCTGTTCACGAGCGCGCCGCTGCCGGTGTCCGGATCCGGGACGGTCGAGTGGAGGACGACGGCTTCGTACGCGTCGTATGTGCGGGCGGAAGTGCGGCATGAGGTGGCGGTGGGTCCGCTGCCGGGGGCGCTGGCGGCGTTCACGAATCCGGTCTTCTTGGGGGACTGATCAGGAGCGGTGCCGGCGGACGTGACGGCGCCGCGCGTTTCACTGCGCCGCGTCGAACCAGGGCCTGTCGGCGGCCCAGTGCCTGACCCATCCGGCGAATCCGGGCTCCCCCGTGGTGAAGCCGAACTCGGCGCCGAAGGGGACCGCGCCCTCACCGCAGATGTTCCAGATGTGCCCGCGGTGCGGCCCGGGCTCCTTGGCGAACTCTGGTGGGACGCTCGGGTCCGAGTCCCACACCGCCACACAGACCCCGCCGGGCTCGGCCCCGGGGAACGAAGATGCCCACGGCCGTCCCCAGGGTGGTGAGCGGCACCGCGTGCCGTGCGAGGGCGATGAGGCCCACCCACTCGACGGCGGTACGCCGGGGAGCGGTGACGAGGTCGGCGGGGTCGGCACGCGTCACCCCGGCCACACCACCGCCTGTACCTCGCTGTACGCATGCAGCGCGTACGAGCCCACATCGCGGCCGACCCCGCTCTTCTTGAAGCCGCCGAACGGGGCCTCCATGTTGCGGCCGACGGTGTTGATGCCGACGCCGCCTGCGCGGAGCCGGCGCGCTACGCGGAAGGCGCGGGCGATGTCGCTGGACCAGACGTAGTCGATGAGGCCGTAGTCGGAGTCGTTGGCGAGGGTGATCGCCTCCTCCTCGTCGTCGAAGGGGAGGACGACGACGACCGGGCCGAAGATCTCCTCGCGGACCACCCGCATGTCCGGGGCGCAGTCCGCGAGAAGCGTCGGGGCGACGTAGAAGCCGCTGGAGAGGGCGGGGCGTACGCCGCCCACGACCACCCGCGCGCCTTCCTTCCGCCCCAGCTCGACGTACGACTCGACCCGGTCGCGATGGGCCGCCGAGATGACCGGGCCGACGACCGTCCCCCGCTCCCGCGGATCGCCCACCTTCAAGTGCCCGGCGTACTCGGCCAGTTGCCCGACGAGCCGGTCGTGCACGCCCCGCTGCACGAGCACCCGCGTCGGCGCCGTACAGATCTGCCCGCTGTAGAACGAGAACGTCGTGCCGATCCCCGACACCGCCGACTCCAGGTCGGCGTCGTCGAAGACGACCGCCGCGCCCTTGCCGCCGAGTTCCATCAACTGCCGCTTCATGCCGCGCCCGCACACCTCGGCGATGCGCTGTCCGACCGCCGTCGAGCCGGTGAAGCTGACCATGTCGACGTCGGCGCAGTCGACCGCGGCCTCGCCGGCCTCCGCCCCGGAACCGCTGACCACGTTCACCACGCCCGGCGGAGCGCCCGCCGCCTCCAGGGCCTCCGCCATGCGGTACACCGACAGAGGATCCTGGGGTGCCGGTTTCACCACCACCGTGTTGCCCATGGCCAGCGCGGGCGCGATCTTGCCGACCGGGTTCGCCCAGGGGTTGTTGTACGAGGTGACGCAGGTGACCACGCCCACCGGCTGGCGTACGGCCAGCGCGCCCATCACGGCCGCCTTGCCGAAGGGGCCCGCCTCGTTGATCTGCGGTGGCAGCGCCCATTCCGCCGGCTCGACCTTCGCGTACCGGCGGAAGCGGGCCGCCCCGACCCCCACCTGCATGCCGCGCGCTGTCGCCGTCGTCGCGCCGCTCTCGGCCTGGGCGAGTTCGGCGTACGGGACGAAGTGGCGCTGGATGACGTCCGCCGCGCGGGCCAGTACCGCCGCGCGCTCCTCGGCAGGAGTGCGCGACCACGCCTCGAAGGCCTCGCGGGCCGCCGCGGCGGCCGCGTGCACCTGATCCCGCGAGGCCTCCGGAGCCAGACCGACGACACCCTCGGTCGCCGGGTCGATCACCTCGTAGTAGCCGTGGTCGGGCACCACCCACGAACCGCCGATGAACAAGCGCTGCCCGTCCCTCATGTGGTGCTCACCGTCCGCGTGTCCCGCCCGGAGCGGAGCACCTTCCCGGGCACGGAACCCGTCACCGTGTCCTCCCGGATGGCCTCAACTCCGTTGACCCACACCGCCGTTATGCCGACGGCCTTGGAGTCGAGCCGCGGGCTGTCGCCCGGCAGGTCGTGCACCAGGGTGGCCTTGCCGGCGTCGATCCGTTCCGGGTCGAAGAGCACCAGGTCGGCATGCCACCCCTCCTCGATACGCCCGCGCTCCCGCAGCCCGAACAGCCGCGCCGGGTCGTCCGTCAGCATCTGCACGGCCCGCTCCAGCGTCACCAGCTTCCGGCCGCGCAGACAGTCGCCGATGAACCGGGTGGTGTACGGGGCTCCGCACATGCGGTCCAGATGGGCGCCCGCGTCGGAGCCGCCGAGCAGGACGTCCTGGTGCTGCCAGGTCTCGGCACGCAGCGCCCACGACGCGGGGTCGTTGTCGGTGGGCATCGGCCACAGCACCGTACGCAGGTTGTCGTGGGTGCAGATCTCGACGAGGCACGCGAACGGCTCCTGGCCGCGCTCGGCCGCGATGTCCTTGACGACCCGCCCGGTCAGGCCCTCGTTCGCCGCGCTGTACGTGTCCCCGATGACGTACCGCCCGAAGTCGGCGAGCCGCCGGAAGACGCCCGCCTCCTTACTCTCGGCCTGCCGCAGCATCTCGGCCCGTACGTCCGGGTCACGCAGCCGGGCGATCCGCTCAGGGACGGGCAGCCCCAGGATCGGCCCCCACCCGGGGATCAGGTTCAGCGCGCAGAAGGTGCCGAGCGACATGTTCATCGGCGTGAGGATCGGCATGGTGAGCGCGACGACGCGGCCGCCCGCCTTGCGGGCGCGCTCGCTCGCCTCCAGCTGGCGCGGGACGCGTCCGGGGACGGCGGCGTCGATCGTCAGGACGTTCCAGTTGAGCGGGCGGCCCGCCGCCGCGCTCATCTCCACGAACAGGTCGATCTCGGCGTCGCTGAACTGGTCGAGACACCCGGCCACGATCGCCTCGATCTGGGTGCCCTCGTGCTCCCCCACGGCCCTCGCCAGGGCGAGCAGTTCGGAGGGCTTCGCGTGCCGGGAGGCGACCGGCCTCCCGTCGCCGTCGGAGTGCGTGGAGGACTGGGTGGTGGACAGCCCCCAGGCACCGGCGTCCATCGCCTCGTGGAAGAGCGCGAGCATCTCGCCCAGCTGCTCCTGGGTCGGCTGCCCGCCCACCGCCTCCGCGCCCATCACATACCGCCGCAGCGCGCAATGCCCCACCATGAAGCCCGCGTTGACGGCGATCCGCCCCTCCAGGGCGTCCAGGTACTCGCCGAAGGTGTGCCAGTTCCAGGGCGCGCCCTCCTCCAGGGCGACCAGGGACATGCCCTCGACCTTGGACATCATGCGGCGCGTGTAGTCGGCGTCTTCGGGCCTTGCCGGGTTCAAGGGGGCGAGCGTGAACCCGCAGTTGCCGCCCGCGACCGTCGTGACCCCGTGGTTCAGGGACGGGGTGGCGTACGGGTCCCAGAAGAGCTGGGCGTCGTAGTGGGTATGCGGGTCGACGAAGCCGGGGGCGAGGACGAGACCGTGCGCGTTCTCGGCGGACCGGGCCTCCTCCGTGACGTGCGGACCGATGGCCGCGATGCGTCCGTCCCGTATCCCCACATCCGCGGTGTACGCGGGCGCGCCCGTGCCGTCCACGACGGTCGCGCCCTTGACCAGATGGTCGAGCATCTTCCCAGCACCCCCTTGTGCGGACTGCTACGCGGACTGCGGACTGCTACGCGGACTGCCGGAACCGGGTCGTCCGATGCACCGGATCCGTGTCGATCTTCGGAAGCACGTGCTCGCCGATCAGCCGGATCGTCTGGAGGGTCTCCTCCTTCGGCACCCCGACCGGCAGCCCGAAGCTCAGCTGGTCGGCCCCGGCCTGCTCCCAGCGCTTGCACTGGGTCAGCACCTCGTCCGGGTCGCCGCAGATCAACAGCTCCTCCTCGATGAGGAGTTCGACGAACTCGGCGTTGTACTCGGGCAGCGTCTCCGGCCAGACGGGGAAGCCCTCGGGGCGCGGGAAGGTGTCGTGATAGCGGAAGACGAGGGAGGGCAGGTAGTGCAGCCCGCCGCCGACCGCGATCCGTATCGCCTCGTCGTGCGTCGGGGCGCAGATGGCGGTGGTCGTCACCATCACGTTGTCGTTGACGAAGTCCCCGACCGGCTCGGCGTCGACGATCGCGGTCTTGTACTGCTGGAGCACCCACTCCATGTCGGCGACCTTCTGCACGCTGAAGCCGAGCACGCCGAGTCCCTTGCGGGCGGCCATGGCGTACGAGGGCGGCGACCCGGCGGCATACCACATGGCGGGGTGCGACGTCCCGTACGGCTTCGGCAGCACCTTGCGCGGCGGGAGCTGCCAGTGCTTGCCCTGGAACCCGGCGTACTCCTCCTGGAGCCACATCTTCGGGAACTCGGCGATGGTCTCTTCCCAGATCTCCTTGGTGTAGTTCATGTCGGTGATGCCGGGGAGGAAACCGAGGATCTCGTGGCTGCCGGCGCCGCGCCCGCTGCCGAACTCGAAGCGGTTCTCGGTGAGATGGTCGAGCATGGCGACCTTCTCGGCGACCTTCACCGGGTGGTTGACCTGGGCCAGCGGGTTGAAGATCCCGGAGCCGAGGTGGATGCGGTCCGTCGCGTGCGCCAGATAGCCGAGGAAGACGTCGTTCGCCGACAGGTGGGAGTACTCCTCCAGGAAGTGATGCTCGGAGGCCCAGGCGTACTTGAAGCCGGACTTGTCCGCCTGGATGACGTACTCGGTCTCCTCCATCAGCGCCTTGTGCTCCGCGAGCGGATCGGTCTCGGCCCGCTTGCCCACGTATCCCTGTACAAAGAGCCCGAATTCCAAGGAGATTCACCGTCCCCAGTATTTTCCTCTGACGTACCGTCAGATTCCATCTGTCGCCGACTGTTCCACCGCGCACAGGGAGCGTCAATACCTGACGCTGCGTCAGAGAACGCTCACCCCCGCCAGCCAGCCCCCGTCGATCACGAACGGCTGCCCGGTGATGTACGAGGAGTCCTCGCCGGTGAGGAAGAGGGCGAGGCGGGCCACCTCTTCCGGGCGCCCGATCCGGCCGAGCGGCACGAGCTTGCCGTACAGCTCGTCGAGCGCCTTGAGCATGTCCTCGGCGTTCCCGCCGGGGTCCAGCTGGGCCGGGTTGGACATCGCGGTGTCGATGGCGCCGGGGCACATGGCGTTGACGCGTATCCGCCGGCGGGCCAGCTCCATGGCGGCGACCCGGGTGAGCCCGAGGATCGCGTGCTTGGTCGCCGCGTAGGTGCCCACCGCCGCCATGCCGGTCATCGCGGTGTACGA
The DNA here is from genome assembly GCF_002946835.1 of Streptomyces dengpaensis. NCBI lineage: Bacteria > Bacillati > Actinomycetota > Actinomycetes > Kitasatosporales > Streptomycetaceae > Streptomyces > Streptomyces dengpaensis. The sequence continues at coordinate 4,926,592 of NZ_CP026652.1, read as the reverse complement.
GGCGGTGTTGACGATCGTGCCGCCCCCGGCCGCGGCGATCTCCGGTGCGACGCACTTGATCCCGAGGAAGCAGCCCACCTGGTTGACCTGCACGACCTGCATGAACTCGTCGAGGGGCGTGTCGAGGAGGGCGTTGAAGCGGAGAATGCCGGCGTTGTTGACGAGCCCGTCGATGCGGCCGTACGCGCTCTTCGCGACCGCCACCGCCGTGTGCCAGTCGGCCTCCTGACCGACGTCGAGATGGACGTACCGCGCGCCGATCTCCTTGGCGAGGGTCTCCCCCTGGTCGTCGAGCACATCCGCCACCACGACCTCGGCGCCCTCCTCGGCGAAGAGCCGCGCCTCCTGCTCACCCTGCCCGCGCGCCGCACCGGTGATGAGGACGACGCGTCCGTCCAGCTTGCCCATGGCTGACTCCCTAGTCGAGTTGGGGTGCGACTTCCGAGCCGAACGCCGCGATCTGGTCGGTGAGTTCGGTACGACCGCGGCTGCGGAACCGCACCTGGATCTGGTGCACACCCATGGCGCGGTACGCCCGCAGCGACTCGGCGAGGGCTTCGGGGGCGCCATGGATCGTGCGCCGCCCGACGCGCCAGCAGGGCTCACCGACGTACAACGGCTCGGTGATGGCGCCGATGGTCACGGGCTCCTCGACACCTGCCTCGGCGCGCAGGCGCCGCAGCCGGGCGATCTGCGCGGGCAGCCGGTCGCGCGGATCGCCCTGCGGCAGCCAGCCGTCCCCTTTGACGGCGGCCCGGCGTACGGCGGCGGGCGAGGAACCGCCGACCCACACGGGCACGCGCTCCTGCACGGGCCGGGGCCGCTGCCCGAGCCCTTCGAAGTCGTACAACTTCCCGTGATGGACAGGGAATTCATCAGGCCCGAGGGCCGCCTTGAGCGCGTCGATCGACTCGTCGAGCACTGCTCCCCGTTGCCGGAAGTCCACCCCGACCGCCTCGAACTCCTCCTCCACGTGCCCGGCGCCGACCCCGAGGATGAGCCGTCCGCCCGAGAGGTGATCGAGGGTGGCGTACTGCTTGGCCGTGACGAGCGGATGCCGCAGCCCGACGATCGCGACGTGACTGAGCAGCCGTACTCGCTCGGTCACAGCAGCGAGGTGGGCGAGGGTGGCGACGGGGTCGTACCAGATGGTGCCCATCGCGGGGGCGAGACGGCGCGGGATGGCGACGTGGTCGCAGACGGCTATGTACGCGAAGCCGGTGCGGTCGGCGGCGCGGGCGATCTCGACGAGGTCGGCGGGACCGGCGCCGGCTTCCCAGGGTTCGGCGTACAGGGTGCTCTGCGACTGGACGGGAAGCTGCATCCCGTAGAGCAGGCTCATGGGGCGCCGTCCCACAGGCCGTCCTCCGTCAGCCCGAGCAGCTCGATGGCGTTACCTCGTACGATCCGCTCCACAACGTCGGCCTCCAGGTGCCCCATCTGCGCCTCGCCGACCTCCCTGGACCTGGGCCAGGTGGAGTCGGAGTGGGGGTAGTCGGTCTCGTAGAGGACATTGCCGACGCCGATGGCGTCGAGGTTCCGCAGGCCGAAGGCGTCGTCGAAGAAGCAGCCGTAGACGTGGTCGGCGAACAGTTCGGACGGCGGCCGGTGGACCTTGTCGGCGACGCCGCCCCACCCGCGGTTCTCCTCCCAGACCACGTCGGCGCGTTCGAGGATGTAAGGGATCCACCCGATCTGACCTTCGGCGTACATCACCTTGAGGTTCGGGAAACGCTCGAACTTCCCGCTCATCAGCCAGTCCACCATCGAGAAACAGCAGTTGGCGAAGGTGATGGTGGAGCCGACGGCGGGCGGGGCGTCGGCGGACGTGGACGGCATGCGGCTCGACGACCCGATGTGCATGGCGATGACCGTGCCGGTCTCGTCGCACGCGGCGAGGAACGGGTCCCAGTCGTCGGTGTGGACGGAGGGCAGCCCCAGGTGCGGCGGTATCTCGGAGAAGGCCACGGCGCGTACGCCACGGGCGGCATTGCGGCGTACTTCGTCCGCCGCAAGAACGGGGTCCCAGAGGGGGACGAGCGTGAGCGGTATGAGACGACCGCGGGCGGCCGGCCCGCACCACTCCTCCACCATCCAGTCGTTGTAGGCCTTGACCCCCAGCAGTCCCAGCTCACGGTCCTCGGCCTCGGTGAACGTCTGCCCGCAGAACCGCGGGAAGGTGGGGAAACAGAGCGCGGACTGGACGTGGTTGACGTCCATGTCGGCGAGACGCTGGGGGACGTCGTACGAACCCGGTCGCATCTGCTCGTACGTGATGATGTCGAGCTTGATCTCGTCCCTGCTGTAGCCGACGGCGGTGTCGAGGCGGGTGAGCGGCCGGTGCAGATCCTCGTACACCCACCAGTCGCCGATGGGCCCGTCGTCGCCCGGGACGCCCATGACGGGCGCGAACTTGCCGCCCAGGAAGGTCATTTCCTTCAGCGGTGCGCGGACGATGCGGGGCCCGGTGTCCTGGTACTTCGCCGGGAGGCGGTCGCGCCAGACGTCCGGCGGCTCCACGGTGTGGTCGTCCACGGAAATGATGTCGGGGAAGGCGGCAGGGGTGTTGGTGGTCTCCATACGGGTCACGGTAGCGCCGATCTGACGGTCCGTCAGCTGTTGCGATGCGGGGCTTTGGCGGCTACGGCCGAGCGAACCTGCGCGAAAGTGTGGGGAGACCATGTGAGGACGTTGTGGTGTACCGTGCGGCGCCCTGTGATCGCTGTCTCGCACGGCTGACGCATCCGCCGTGAACAAGGCAAACTGGCCTCGTTGTACTGACGGTTCGGTGGGTTCGGTTGGGTTTCGGCAGGGGCAGCGATGGACGATGTGCCGCGAGTACCGGAGCAGTCGCGTCCCGGCTCTGAGGAGCCCGCGGCGCTGCGCTTCGGCGTGCTCGGGCCGGTGCGCGCCTGGCGCGGGGAGAATCCCCTGCCTGCGGGGTCCCCGCAGCAACGCGCCCTGCTGGCCGCACTCCTGCTCCGCGAGGGCCGCACGGCGACGGCATCCGAGCTCATCGACGCGCTGTGGGGGGAAGAGCCCCCGTCCCAGGCACTGGCCGCCGTACGGACGTACGCGTCGCGCCTGAGGAAGGCACTCGGAACCAACGTCCTGGTCAGCGAGTCGGGCGGCTACGCGATCCGCCTGACCCCGGGCGTCGGCACGCTGGACCTCGCCGAGGCCCAGGAACGGGCATCCGACGCGGAGAAGGCGCGGAACACCGGGGATCTCTGCAAGGCCCGCGAGCTGCTGCGCCACGCGCTCGGCACGTGGGACGGCGAGACGCTGGCGGGCGTGCCGGGCCCGTACGCGGAGAGGCAGCGCACGCGCCTGGAGGAATGGCGCCTCCAACTCCTTGAATCTCGGCTGGACATGGACCTGGAGCAGGGCTGCCACGCGGAGGCGGTCTCCGAGCTGACGGCGCTGACGGCGGCGCATCCGCTCCGCGAGCGGCTGCGCGAACTGCTGATGCTCGCGCTGTACCGCAGCGGCCGCCAGGCCGAGGCCCTGGCGGTGTACGCGGACACGCGACGCCTGCTGGCCGACGAACTGGGGGTGGACCCTCGGGCGGGCCTGAAGGAACTCCAGCAGCGCATCCTGCAGGCGGACCCGGGCCTGGCGGAACCGTCCGCCCCGGCGGCCGAACCCGCCGCGGCCCCGGTCCGCCCCGCTCAACTGCCCGCGACCGTCACTGACTTCACGGGCCGAGCCTCCTTCGTCCAGGAACTGAGCGACGTCCTGGCCTCCGCCTCCTCCGCCGAAGGCCGCGTCATGGCGGTCTCGGCGCTGGCCGGGATCGGGGGCGTGGGCAAGACGACCCTGGCGGTGCATGTGGCACACCAAGCGCGGAGCTCGTTCCCCAACGGGCAGCTGTACGTGGACCTGCAGGGCGCGGGGTCGCGGGCTGCGGAGCCGGAGACGGTGTTGGGCGCGTTCCTTCGCGCCCTGGGCACGGCGGACCCGGCGATCCCGGACTCCCTGGAGGAGAGGTCGGCCCTGTACCGCTCGGTCCTGGACGGCCGCCGGGTACTGGTCCTGCTGGACAACGCGCGGGACGCGGCGCAGGTACGTCCGCTGCTGCCGGGGACGGAGGGCTGCGCGGCGCTGGTGACGTCGAGGGTGCGGATGGTGGACCTGGCGGGCGCGCATCTGGTCGACCTCGACGTCATGTCCCCCGAGGAGGCACTCCAGCTCTTCACGAAGATCGTGGGCCAGGAACGGGTCGCCTCCGAGCGCGAAGCCGCCCTGGACGTGGTGGCGGCGTGCGGCTTCCTCCCCCTGGCGATCCGCATCGCGGCGTCACGCCTGGCCGCGCGCCGTACGTGGACCGTATCGGTACTCGCGGCCAAGCTGGCCGACGAGCGCCGCCGCCTGGACGAACTGCAGGCCGGCGACCTGGCGGTCAAGGCGACCTTCGAGCTGGGGTACGGCCAGCTGGAACCGGCCCAGGCCCGCGCCTTCCGTCTGCTGGGGCTGGCGGACGGGCCGGACATCTCGCTGGCGGCCGCGGCGGCTGTGCTGGATCTTCCGGTGGATGACACCGAGGATCTGCTGGAGTCCCTGGTGGATATGTCGCTGCTTGAGTCGGCGGCTCCTGGTCGGTACCGGTACCACGACTTGGTGCGGCTCTACGCGCGTGCTTGTGCGGAGAGGGATGAGCAGCCGCCGGGTGAGCGGGGTGCGGCTATGTCCAGACTGCTGGACTTTTACTTGGCTACGGCGGCACGGGTGTACGCCATTGAGCGCCCTGGGGACCGGACCGTGGATCACCTTGAGGTAACCCGGCACCCTGGCCAGGAGTTCAGCGATGATGGGAAGGCGCTGGACTGGCTGCACTCCGAGGCGGCTTGCATTCTGGCGTGCGTTCAGCAGTCCCTCGGGCCGGAAACGTTGCGACGAGGGGTTGATCTCCTCTTGGCAGCCAAGGACTTGACGGAATCCGGTGCCAGTTCGCTGACCTATGAAGCCGCGACCAGAGCCGCGCGGGACGCCGCGGACGCTCTGGGCGACGCCCACGCTGCGGGCCGTTGTCGAGTCACGCTCACTCAAGTGCTCAGCACGGCGGGGCGTTTCGACGAAGCCGCCGAAGAGGCCGAGCGGGCCACTGCACTGGGCCAAGCTGCCAAGGATCCCTGGACCAGCGGTAACGCGCCCAACGAGCTGGGCATCATCGCCATCTGCAGGAACGAGCACGCCGCCGGCGAAGCCCATCTCCTCAAGGCGATCGACTCCTTCCGCGCCGATGGCAACCGCCCCGGCGAGGCGAGTGCCCTGTGCAACCTTTCACGTGTCCTCGTCTCCATGGACCGCACCTCGGCGGGGATAGAACTCGTCCAACAGGGGATTGCGATCTACGACGAGCTGGGCCTGACTGTCCGGCTCGCCAACGCGAGGTACGCCCTCGGAATCGCCCTCGGCTACGCGGGCCGCGGCAACGAGGCACTGCAACAGCTGACGGAAGCCCTCACAATCTTCATCGAGAACCGCCAGCGCCTCTGGGAAGGAACCACTCACTTCCGCATCGCTCAGGTCCACCTAGCCGCCCGCAGGCCGGCCAAGGCGGCACAGCACGCCGAGCAGGCTCTCAGCACGGGCTGCATCGGCGGCGACTGGATGCGCGCGAATGTGCTCACCCTCCTCGGAAGGGCGCTCGAAGGTCTGGGGCAAGTGGACCGCGCGCGGGCTTGCTGGAACGAGGCGCTCACCATTCATGAGCAGTCGGGGGCGCCCGAGGCGGCCGAACTGCGCAGCCTCCTCAACCCCATCGCAGCGGCCTGAGGCGGTACCGGGCGGCGTTCATCGAACGTTTATGGGCAACTGCCAGTCTCGGTACATCGAGCCGTCGCGTCGGGGGGCAGACGGATCGGCGTGGGCCTCACTTATATGGTGAACGGCCCAGGAGCGCCCGTTCGGCGACCCACGGGGGAGTTGCCGAACGGGCGCTCCGTACAGAAGACCTTCAATTCCATGGGAGTTCTCAGCAATGAGCGATGCCAAGAAGAACGAGGACATCACCACCCTGGACAGCCACGCGCCCGTTCCGCCCAGCGCGGACGCCGTCGCCACCACGGATGACAGTCACGCGCCCGCGCCAAGTGGGGACTCCATCACCACGATGGACAGCCACGCGCCCGTCCCCCCCAGCGGGGACGCCATCACCACCCTGGACAGCCACGCACCCGTCCCGCCGGCGCTGGACCTGGACAACAAGTAGACCTCCATCCCGACGGGGATCGGCCGCGGCGGCGCGGAGGGGGAGCCGTCGCGGCCGAGGCGTGTCAAGGGGGAGGTTCAGGTCGATCCATGGCGGGAGCCGTTCGACTGACTCGAACAATCGTCCCCCCTGACGCTAGCGTCACTCGGTGTTCGGAAGTCCCCTCCCCAACAGGAGCCGAGATGACCCGCACCAAGAAGATCGTCGCCACCATCGCCCTGGTACTGGGCGCCACCGCCGCCGCCGCGAGCCCGGCGCTGGCCGACAACAGCGTGCCGGTGAGCCCGCAGGACACGGTCGCGGCCCCATTGGACAGCCACCAGCCCTGACAAGCACCTCACCGATGGGGCCGCACACGTCAGATGTCACCCGGCAGAAGCCGGAACGCCCCCTCCCCCGTGAGGGGCCGCATCATGCGGAAGTGGCGCTCCGTGGTGAAGATCGAGGTGGTCTGGAAGGCGGCCGCCAGGACCACGTTCATGGCGTCCGCGAGCCCAACTCCCTTGCCGCCTCCGGCGTCTTCATAGCCACGCATCACCGCCATCGCGCCACGAAGGTGCGGCGCCGCGTCCGGCATCTCGAAGCGCCGCGCCTCCGCCTGGCCGGCGATGAAGTCCAGGGCGTTCATCGACGCTCTGGGGCCCACCCGCTCCGTGAGCAGGTAGTCGAGTTCGGTGAGGACCATAGGCGACACGACGAGATGACCGACCTGAGCGAGAGCCTCGCGGTGTGCGGCATGGCGCGGGTCCTTCGGCGTGAACAGGCGGTAGAGCGCGTTGGTGTCGGCGATGGCCACGGCGACCTCAGTCATTACCTGCGCCCATTCCTCGCAGCGTCTCGTCGATCTCGTCGTCGCTCAGCGCCGGTCCGCCCAGGTCAGGAAGGTCGAGCAGCCCCATGGGGTCGGTCCTGAAGGCATACGCGGGCCGCCCCGTGCGAACCCCGCCTCGCACCCCGTGCGGAACGATGTCCCCTATCGGCACACCGTCCTTGGTGATGGTGACCGTCTCCCCCGCCTCGACGCGGGCCATGACGCGCGAGGTCTGCTGATTGAGCTCCCGGAGCGGGACTTCCCTGTTACTGCCCATACAGCGAGCGTACTACGCGTTCTACACCCTCGCCTGGCGCGCCGATGCATCGGTAGCCCCGGGCCCCCTCACCACCCCCGCAACTCCCCCTTGACCACCTTCCCGCTCGCGTTCCGCGGTAGCTCCCCCACGAACTCCACCACCCGCGGCACCTTGTAGTTCGCCATCTCCCGTCGCGACCACGCGATGAGGTCGTCGGCCGTCACGACGGCACCCGCCCGGCGGACCACGAACGCCTTGCCGACCTCGCCCAGGCGTCCGTCAGGGACGCCGATCACCGCCACGTCCGCCACATCGGGATGCAGGCCCAGCAGCTGCTCTATTTCCGCCGGGTACGCGTTGAAGCCGCCGACGATGAACATGTCCTTGATGCGGTCCGTGATGCGGAGATTGCCGTCGGCGTCCGTCACCCCCACATCCCCCGTCCGCAGCCACCCGTCCTCCCCCAGCACCTCCGCCGTCGCCGCCTCGTCCTCGTAGTAACCGCGCATGACGTTGAAGCCGCGGACCAGGACATCGCCGGGCGAGCCGAGGGGTGCGTCGACCCGTATCTCCGTGCCCGGGATCGCGCGGCCCGAGGTCGAGGCGATCACCGACGGTGGGTCGCCGCGGCGGCACATCGTGACGATGCCGCTTGCCTCGGAGAGGCCGTACGCCGTCAGGACCGTGCCCACGCCGAGTTCCGAGCGCAGGCGTTCCACCAGGCGCAGCGGCACCACCGCCGCGCCCGTCACGACCAGCCTCAACGCCGAGAGGTCGTACGCTTCCCGGGAGGGGTGGTCCAGCAACGACTGGTGGAGGGTGGGCGGGCCGGGGAGGACCGAGACGCGTTCCGACGCGACGTTCGCGAGCACCGTATCCACGTCGAACACCGGCTGCGGGATCATCGTCGCCCCGCGCATCAGGCAGGCCACGATGCCCGCCTTGTAGCCGAAGGTGTGGAAGAAGGGGTTCACGATCAGGTAGCGGTCGCCCCGCCTCAGCCCGGCCAGCTCGCTCCACACCTCGTACGCCCTCAGCGTCTGCGCGTGGGTGATCACCACGCCCTTCGGGCGGCCCGTGGTCCCCGAGGTGAAGATGATGTCCGAGGGGGAGGAGCCGGACAGGGCCGCCTCCCGCCTGAGTACCTCCGCCGTCCCTACCCCCTCCCCGCCCGCCAGGAAGTCCTTCCAGGTACGGAAGCCGGCGGGGGCGTCGTCCGCGAGCACCACCGCCTGTTCCAGGTGCGGGAGGCCGGGCAGAGGACCCTCTCCCGGGCCGTCGCCCGCCGCTCGGCGCAGGGACGCCACATACGACGTCCCCAGGAAGGTTCCCGTCACGAAGAGCAGGCGCGCCCGGCTCCGCTCAAGGACATACGCCGCCTCACTCCCCTTGTAGCGCGTGTTCAGGGGGACCAGTACGGCCCCCGCCGACACCGCGCCGAGGGCGGAGACGATCCAGTCGAGGGTGTTCGGGGCCCAGATGGCGACGCGGTCGCCCCTGCGCACCCCGCTCGCCATGCACGCCGCCGCCGCGCGTTCGACGCGGGCGCCCAGCTCCTCGTACGAGATACGGGTACGGCCCTCGACGACCGCCTCGCGGCCGGCGAAGCGCGTCGCCGCCGACCGCACCAGTCCCGGGATGCTGCCCCACTCCAGGTCTCCGCGCACAGCCGACCTCCCGCCCACTAGCTGACTACCCGTCAGATTAGCTGTAGCCTGACGCCCTGTCAGCCACCGGGAGCATCAGGACGTCTGCGGAGGTGTACGACGCATGCCAGGGATCAAGGACGCCACAGCCGTCGTCGGGATCGGGCAGACCCCCTTCGCCAAGCAACTCCCCGAGTCCGAGAAGGCCTTGGCCTGCCGGGCGATCCTCGCCGCCCTCGACGACGCCGGGATCGCGCCCGCCGAAGTCGACGGGCTCGCCTCCTACACCATGGAGGAGACGGACGAGGTGGAGGTGGCCAAGGCCGTCGGTCTTGGCGACCTCACCTTCTTCAGCAAGGTCGGGTACGGGGGCGGCGGCTCCTGCGCCACCGTCGCGCATCTCGCCGCCGCCATCGCCGCCGGTCAGGCGACGGTCGGCGTCGCCTGGCGGTCGCGGAAGAGGGGGTCCGGGCCGCGTCCGTGGAAAAACACGGCCTCCCAACTGCCCACCCCGGCCCAGTGGACCCGGCCCTTCGGGCTCCTCCGGCCCGCCGACGAGATCGCCATGCTGGCACGCCGCTACATGCATGAGTACGGGGCCACACGGGACCACCTGTTCCATGTCGCCCTCGCCTGCCGGAACAGGGCCAACCAGAACCCCGCCGCGATCATGTACGAGCGGCCCCTCACCCGGGAGATGTACATGACCTCCCGGTGGATCAGCGAGCCCCTCTGCCTTTACGACAACTGCCTTGAGACCGATGGCGCGTTGGCATGTGTCGTCGTGTCCGCCGAGCGGGCCCGGGACTGCCCGCAACGGCCCGTGTACGTCCACTCCGCCGCCCAGGGGCTGCCCGCCCAGCACCACGGCATGGTGAATTACTGGAACGACGACCCGCTCACCGGGCCTGCCTGGACCGCCGCCCGACACCTGTGGAAACACGCCGACTTCACGCCGGACGACGTGGATGTGGCGCAGATCTACGACGCGTTCACGCCGCTGATACCCCTGTCCCTGGAGGGCTACGGCTTCTGCGGCAGGGGCGAGGGCGCGGCCTTCACGGAGGGGGGCGCGCTGGAGATGGGAGGGCGGCTGCCCATCAACACCGGCGGGGGCGGGCTCTCCGAGGCCTACGTCCACGGCTTCAACCTCATCAACGAGGGCGTGAAGCAACTGCGGGGCACCAGTACCGCGCAGGTGCCCGGGGCCGCCACCTGCCTGGTCACGGCGGGGGAAGGGGTCCCGACCTCCGCCCTTCTCCTGAGGAGTTGAGATGCTGACACCTGTCGTCGACGACGACGGCGCGCCCTTCTGGCAGTACGCCGCCCAAGGCGAACTCCGCGTCCAGGCGTGCGCCGACTGCGGCGAGCTCCGTTTTCCGCCCCGGCCCTGCTGCCCGCACTGCCGCTCCTTCGCGAGCGAGTGGCGCAGGATGAGCGGGAGGGGGCGCGTGTGGTCGTACGTCATCCCGCATCCCCCACTGCTTCCCGGCTACGCGGAGCAGGCCCCGTACAACGCGATCGTGGTGGAGCTGGTAGAGGCGCCGAGGATACGGCTCGTGGGGAATCTGGTGAGTGGCCCCGGAGAGCCTCTCAACTCCCTTTCCCCGGAACGGATTCGGATCGGGGCGCGCGTGCAGGTGGTCTTCACGGACAGCGATGGTGTGTCCGTACCCCGCTGGGTCCTGGAGCGGCCATGAGTGGTGGAGGCCTGCGCGTTGCCGCCGACAAGGACACCGGGGTCGCCGTCCTCACCCTCGACCGGCCCGAGAAGCTCAACGCCATCGATCTCGACCTGGCCGCCGAACTTGCCGTCGCCTGGCGGGAGTTCCGGTACGACGACACCGTACGGGCCCTCGTCATCACCGGGGCGGGCACGCGGGCCTTCTGCACGGGGATCGACCGGGACGTGGTCGTGCAGCAGCCCAACTCTCCCTACATGGTGGACGATCCGCTCGTCGCGATCGGGCCGAAGGCGAACGACCTGTGGAAGCCCGTCATCGCCGCCGTGGAGGGGATGGCCTGCGGGGGCGCCTTCTATCTCCTCGGGGAGTCGGAGTTCGTCGTCGCCGGCGAGAGCGCGACCTTCTTCGATCCGCACACCACCTACGGGATGGTCAGCGCGTACGAGTCCATCTCCATGGCGCAGCGGATGCCGTTCGGGGAGGTGGCGCGGATGGCGTTGATGGGGACGGCCGAGCGGGTGTCCGCGCGGCGGGCGTATGAGGTGGGGCTGGTGTCGGAACTCGCGCCGGACGGTGGGGCGTTGGCGGCGGCCGTCTCGTGTGCCGGCGTGATCGCCTCGTATCCGGCGGAGGCCGTGCAGGGGACCGTGCGGGCGTTGTGGCTGGCCAAGGAGGCCGCACGCGCGCAGGCCCTCGCCCACGCGCCCCAGCTCATCTCTCTCGGGAATCTTCCCGCACGGCGCCAGGAGGAGCTGTTCCGCGGGAGGGGGCGGGAGTACCGCGTACGGTGATCCGGCCCCCTCCCCGGCCCGCTCCTCCGCCTCTCAACTCGCCGGTGTGGCCTTCGGGCCGAGGTCGCATGCGTCCACCGAGGCGACCAGAGCCTGGGAGGTACCCCCAGAGCGGGGGGACCCCCATCGTCCCTGGGGGCTGCCGCCCCCAGACCCCCGCTTCGGCCTGGACGGCCTCGTCCTCGAACGCCGGACGGGCTGAAACCTTCGCCGCCCGGGGATGGGGAGGCGCCGGACGGGCTGAGAATCTCACGTCGTCCGTGCCGTCCCCGTTCCCTTCTCCGCGTCCAGCGCGTACACGCAGCGGTCCTTGCTGCAGGCGTACACGACGCCGTCCTTGACCACCGGGGCGCCGGTGATCTCGCCACCCGTGGCGAGCTTCCAGCGCAGTCGCCCGTCGTCGGCTTTGAGGGTGTAGAGGAGGTGGTCGGTGGACCCGAAGTGGATGCGGCCGTCGGCCACGGCCGGGGCGCCCACGAGGTCACCCCCGGCCTGGAACCGCCACTTCGGCGTACCGGTGACCGCGTCCAGCGTGTACAGCCCCTTGCCGCTGCCGACGTGCACGTGCCCGGCGGCCACCAGCACCGGCTCGACCGAGGCGCGGGACTCGGTGGCGATGCGCCAGCGGTCGCGGCCGTCGGTGGCGTCGAGGGCGTAGACCGTGCCGAGGTAGTCGGCGAGATACACGCCGCCGCCCGTCACCGCCGGGCCCGGCGCGAAGGTGGGCGGACAGAGGAAGACGGCGGGTGCCTCGAAGTGCCAGCGGACATGGCCGCTGGCCACGTCGATGGCCAGGACCCGGGTGCCCGCGGTGACGTACACGTATCCGTCGGGAGCCGACGCGATCCACACCGGCACTCCCCCGCACGACGCCGCGTCGCCGATCGGGTACGACCAGCGCTCCTCGCCGGTACGGGCCTCCAGGGCGCGCAGGCGGGCGTCCTTCCAGACGTACACCGTGCCGTCGTGCAGGGCGGGCCCGGCCTCCGGGGACTCGAAGTCGGTCTGGGCGCCGGTGATCTCCCAGAGTTTCTGGCCGTTGGAGGCCTCCCAGGCCTGTACGCCGCCGCCGCGCGTGCCGGTGACAACCGTCCCGTGCCCGGCTTTCAACGAATACACCCAGGCGTCCGTCGAGAGCCGCCAGAGGTCCGCTCCCTCCCTTGCGTCCAGCGCGAAGAGCGTCGGCCCGTCGGAAGCGTGGATACGGCCGTCCGCGACCGCCATCGACCAGGCCACGTCCCGCGTCTTGAAGCGGCGCCGGCCGGTCGCGACATCGAGGGCGTGGACCTCGAAGGAGGTGACGTAGACCAGGTCGTCGGCGACCGAGGGCGTACCCCAGACATCGTTCGACATACGGAAGCGCCAGGGACGCCAGCCGGAGGGCGAGTCGGGCATGGGGGGCGCGACCGTGGGTGCGGCGGGCGCGGGGTCCGCGCCGTTCACGCCGGGGCGCGGCCGGGACCAGGACGCCGCGAGCCCGGCTTCCGGAGGAGGCGCCTTCACGGCGGCCGCGCGGGCGTCCGCGACGCGCGGGCCGGGGCCGATGGGCACCTGCGCGCCCGCGAGGCGTACGGGACCGCTGTCGGGCGCCCCTACGGGCACGGGGGCGTGCGAGGGAGGCGGAGGCACGACCGCGCGCCCCCCGCCGCTACGGCTCCCCGTCTGCGGCTTCACGGGCGGACGGCCGCCGCGGCGCGCCTCGATCAGGGCCACCGCCCGCTCGGGGAGCCACGCCGACGCCGTACCGCTGTCGTCGGAACCGGAGCCGAAGAGGTGCGGTGCCAGCTGGGCCTGGAGGTCGGCCGGGTTGGGACGGCCCGTCGCCCCCATCTGCATGCAGGACTCGATCAGCGGCCTGAGCTCGTCGGGCAGCCCCGACAGGTCCGGGCCCTCCCTGAGCAGCATGAAGACCGTCTCGACGGGGTTGGCCCCATGGAAGGGCGCGTGCCCCGTGGCGGCGAAGACGAGCATCGAGCCGAGCGAGAAGACGTCGCTCGCGCCGGTCACGCTGCGCGAGTCCTTCGCCTGCTCGGGTGACATGTACGCGGGCGTACCGACGGCGACGTTCGTCATGGTCAAACGGGTGTTCGAGACGCCGGACGCGATACCGAAGTCGATGACCCGCGGCCCGTCCTCGACGACCAGCACGTTCGACGGCTTCAGGTCGCGGTGGACGAGCCCGGCGCCGTGGATGGACTGCAGCGCCTCCGCGACGCCTGCCGCCAGCCAGCGCACCGCCTGGGCCGGGAGCGGCCCGCACTCGTTCACTATTTCCTCGAGCGAGGGCGCGGGCACGTACGCGGTGGCCAGCCACGGCACGGCCGCGCGGGGGTCGGCGTCGACCACCGCCGCCGTGTAGAAGCCGGAGACCGCCCGCGCGGCCTCCACCTCCCGTGTGAAGCGGACCCGGAACAGCTGGTCCTCGGCGAGTTCCGTCCTGACCGTCTTGATCGCCACGCGCCGGCCGGACGCCGAGCGCGCGAGATAGACCAGCCCCATGCCGCCGGCACCCAGCCGCCCCAGCACCTCGAACGGCCCGATCCGCCGCGGATCGTGTTGCGTCAGCTGATCCACCACTTGCCTGCCACCTCCCCGTACGGGCCGCGTCATCCACATGTGAACGCGACCCCGTGCAGCGTCTCACCACCGCACCGCCATGGCGGCACGCACCCCGATTCTTCCTGGCGGAGCCACAGGTTGCGAACTCGGGGGCGGATCGGGGTGTCTCGGGGCAAAAAGCCCCGCTTCACCGCCGAAGTCCCACGTGTCACCGCCGAAGTCCCCGTCTCACCGCTGGAGTACGGCGAACGACGCCCCCTGATTGTCCGTGACCACGGCCACCCGTCCGTACGACGTGTCGAAGGGTGTCGCCTGGATCCGGCCGCCGAGCCGATTCACCGTACCGATTACCTCGTCGCAGTCCTCGACGCCGAAATGGACGAGGAAGTGCGGCGGCATCTCGGCCAGGAAGACGCTGGAGACCAGCGCGCGACCGAAGTCGGGGGACGCGTCGGGGCCGAAGAGGGCGTCGTGGAAGAGGGAGCCGTAGAACCGGTCCACGGTCATCGTGTCCCGTGCGTACAGCTCGGCCCAGCAGAAGGTGCCCCGCTCGTGCCGTTTGCCGAAGCCGGAGAGGGTGTCGGCCTGCCAGAGGCCGAAGACGGCGCCCTCCGGGTCGGCCGCGAGGGCCATCGTGCCCAGGGAGTCCAACGGCTCGGGTGTCGTGATGAGCTGCCCGCCCGCGTCCGTGATCCGCCGGGCGAGTGCGGTGGCGTCGGGCGTCGCGAAGTACACCGTCCATACGGTGGGCATCCGGCCGTCCGTCTTGGGCGTGAGCCCGGCGACGGGCTCGCCGCCGAGGTAGGCCAGACCGGAGGGGCCGTACCCCTTCGCGAAGGTCCAGCCGAAGAGCTCGCCGTAGAAGCGCTTGCCCGCGTCCACGTCGGGGAGCTGTGCGTCGACCCAGCAAGGGGCGCCTTCGGTGAATACGGCCATACGGCCAAGCTAATGGTGTTTCATCCACCGCGCGCGGTGGCTTACGCCGCGAGCGCGCCGGGCACCCGCGTACGACGGCCACGCTCCGCGTACCGCGGCCCACGCTTCACCCGCGCCCCTCTTCGTCTCTTCTTCGCCCTTTCTTCGCTCCTGTTCCCCCCACTTCTTCCGGGCCTTTCGCACGGCCGCACCCCATTTGCAGTCGGCCGAATCGCGCTCCGATCACCCCTCGGTAAGCTGACGGCATGACAGGACAAGTGCGTACCGTCGACGGCCGCGTGGCCGGACGACGAGGGCAGGCGACCCGGCAGAAGCTGCTCGACTGCCTCAGCGAGATGCTCAGCTCTTCGCCCTACCGGGACGTCAAAGTCATTGATGTCGCCCGGAAGGCGGGGACTTCACCCGCGACCTTCTACCAGTACTTCCCGGACGTCGAAGGCGCCGTCCTGGAGATCGCCGAGCAAATGGCCGCGGAGGGCGCGGGGTTGACCCAGTTGCTCGAAGGGCGGTCCTGGGTCGGCAAGGCCGGTTGGCAGACCGCCCAGGAACTCGTCGACGGCTTCCTGGAGTTCTGGCGCAAGAATGACGCGATCCTCCGGGTCGTCGATCTGGGCGCCGCCGAGGGCGACAAACGGTTCTACAAGCTCCGTATGAAGATTCTGAACTCCGTGAACAACTCCCTTTCGGACTCGGTCGCCGACCTCCAGTCCAAGGGCAAGGTCGACAAGGACGTGAACCCGGCGGCCATGGCCGGTTCCCTTGTCGCCATGCTCGCGGCGGTGGCCTCGCACCAGAAGGGCTTCCAGACGTGGGGCGTCAAGCAGGCTGAACTCAAGCCGAATCTCGCGCTGTTGGTGTACCTCGGCGTGACGGGCAAGAAGCCGACCAGGTAACGCCCTCTTCCCCTTTTACTTCTCGCACACCCAACTCCTGTCATGCAGGCGGCAGTTCACCATGTGGACTGCCGCCTGCTGCGCTGTGGAGACAGTTTCCCGGCAGCGGAGGGTTCCCGCTGCGATCAGCGCCGTACGAGCCGGAACAGCCGGATCTCCCGGTCGACCCGCGCCTGATACGTGGCGTACGGCGGCCAGAAGGCCAGTACCGCCTTCCACGCCGCGTCCCGTTCCTCCCCCTGAAGCAGATGAGCGGTTACGGGGATGTCCTCGCCCTTCCGGCTGATCTCGGCGTCGGGATGGGCCAGGAGGTTGGCGGTCCAGGCGGGGTGGTCCGTACGGCCGAAGTTGGAGCCGACGAGGATCCAGCCGCGCCCGCCCTCCTCGGGCATGCAGGCGAGGGGCGTACGCCGGGAAAGGCCGCTCCTCGCCCCGGTCGCGGTGAGGATCACCCCCGGCAGCATCAGCGCGCTGAGCAGCGCCTTGCCGCGGGTGAGCCGGTGTACGGCCCGGTCGAGCGCGGGGATCACATGCGGGGCGACCAGGGCGAACCCCCGGGTCGAGGACACCTTCCGCACCGCCCGCACACCGATGACCATCAGACGGCCACCTCCTTCTGCTCGAAGAGCCGCGCCATGTGGGCCGCGTGCGCCCGCAGCCGGTGCACCGGCCCGAACAGCAGCTCGTCGCCGGCGGCGCGCTTGAAGTACAGGTGGGCCTCGTGTTCCCAGGTGAACCCGATGCCACCGTGCAGCTGGATGCCCTCGGCGGCAGCCGTCCGGAGCGCCTCCAGTGCCTGGGCGAGCGCGAGTCCGCCCGCCTTCTCCCCGTGCGCGGTCGCCCACGCCGCGTAGTACGCGGCCGAGCGCGCCGCCTGCACCGCCACGTACACGTCCGCCAGCCGGTGCTTGACCGCCTGAAAGGACCCGATCGCCCGGCCGAACTGCTCGCGCTGCCGCACGTACTCCACCGTCCGCTCCAGGGCGCGGTCGGCGGCGCCCACGGCTTCCGCGGCGAGCACGGCGGCGGCCGTGTCCCCGACGGCGGCGAGGGCGCCCAGCACGTCCGTCCCGCCCGAACGGCCCGCCCCGTCCGCACCGTCCGCACCGTCCTCGCCGAGCAACTCAGCTTCTACGTTCCGCAGTTCAAGCCGCGCCTGCGGCCGGGTGGCGTCGAGGGCGGTCTGCCGTACGCGGACGAGCCCGGCGGCGTCCCCCGTCACCAGGAACAGCAGGGTGCGGGAACGGGCGAAGCCACCGGTGTGGGCGGCGACCACGAGCAGCCCCGCACTGTGCCCGTCGAGGACCTGGTCGACCTGCCCGTACAGCCGCCAGCCGGCACGACCACGACCGTCCCCGCCGCTCCCCGCACCCCCACCGCCTGCGCCGTCCCGCCTCGCCTGTACGCCGCCCGCGCGCCCGCCACCCGCCCAGTCGCCGCCGTTGTCGCCGGTCAGGGCGAGCGCGGTGGCGAGCCCGGCGCCGGGTACGGCGAGGGCGGCGGTCAGGGCACCGGAGGAGATCCGGGGCAGCAGCTCGGCGCGCTGCGCCTCGGTACCGAGGGCGAGCAGCAGCGGGGCGGCGAGGACGGCGGTCGCGAGGAGCGGCGAGGGAGCGAGAGTCCGCCCCGTCTCCTCACCGGCGAGGGCGAGTTCGGTCACCGAGCAGCCGACGCCGCCGTACGCCTCCGGGAGGGCGAGCCCGGGCATACCGAGCTGGTCGGCGAGGGCGGCCCACAGGGCGGGGTCGTGCCCGGCGGGACCGGCGACGGCGGCCCGTACCTCCTCCGCCCCGCACCGCTTGTGCAGGAGCTCACGGAGGGTACGACGGATCTCGTCCTGTTCGGCGGTGAAGCTGGCGTCCATGGCTTCCTTCCCTGCCTTCCCCTCCGGACTTCCCTCCGGATTTGACGGGCCGTCATGTTAGGGCGGGAAGGCCGGGATGCCCAGAGGGGCGACGCCTGCCGCACAGGAACCATCTGATGTACCGTCAGATTCATGGGATCAGGGACCCGAACCCGGAAGGTCGCCGTGGTCGGCGTATCCCTCTCCGACTGCGGCCGCGTGGACGACACGACCCCATACGCGCTGCACGCCCAGGCGGCCCGGCGGGCGCTGGCCGACTCGGGGCTCGGCAGGGAGGTCGTCGACGGTTTCGCGTCGGCGGGGCTCGGCACGCTCGCGCCCATCGAGGTGGCCGAGTACCTGGGGCTGCGCCCCACCTGGGTCGACTCCACCTCCGTCGGCGGCTCCACCTGGGAGGTCATGGCGGCGCACGCGGCCGACGCGATCGCGGCGGGCCACGCGAACGCCGTACTCCTCGCGTACGGCTCCACGGCCCGCGCGGACATCAAGGCGGGCCGCCGCACCGGCAATCTCTCCTTCGGCGCCCGGGGCCCCCTCCAGTTCGAGGTCCCGTACGGTCACACGCTCATCGCCAAGTACGCGATGGCCGCCCGCCGCCACATGCACGAACACGGCACAACCATCGAGCAGTTGGCGCAGGTGGCGGTCCAGGCGAGGGCGAACGCGGCGCTGAATCCCGAGGCGATGTTCCGGGACCCGATCACGGTGGACGAGGTGCTGGACGGCCCGATGATCGCGGACCCCTTCACCAGACTGCACTGCTGCATACGCTCCGACGGCGGCGCGGCGGTGCTGCTCGCGGCCGAGGAGTACGTACGCGACTGCCGTACGAGCCCGGTGTGGATCCTCGGCACCGGCGAGCACGTCTCGCACACGACGATGTCCGCATGGCCGGACTTCACGGTGTCCCCGGCGGCGGTGAGCGGGCGGCTCGCCTTCGAGCGGGCGGGCGTACGCCCCGAGGAGATCGACTTCGCGGAGATCTACGACGCCTTCACGTACATGACGCTGGTGACGCTGGAGGATCTCGGGTTCTGCGGGAAGGGGGAGGGCGGCGCGTTCGTGGAGAAGGGGCGGCTGCGGGTGGAGGGCGGCGAGCTGCCGGTGAACACCGACGGGGGCGGGCTGTCGGCGCAGCATCCGGGTATGCGGGGACTGTTCCTGCTCGTCGAGGCCGTACGTCAGTTGCGGGGAGAGGCGGGGCGGCGGCAGATACGGCGGGCGGGCGGGGAGGTGCCCCGAATGGCGGTCGTGTCGGGTACGGGCGGGTGGTTCTGTTCCTCGGGAACGGTGGTACTGGGACGGGAATGACGACCCCCGGGCCGGTGCTCTCCGTCAGGACAGCAACGACTCGGAGGAGCATGACATGGCACTGTCCCATGAAGAGCGCGAGCAGTTTCTGGCCGAGCCGCATGTCGCCGCGCTGGCGGTGGACTCCGGGGCGGGGAGGGCCCCGCTCACCGTGCCGATCTGGTACCAGTACGAGCCCGGTGGCAACATCTGGATCATGACCGGACTCGAGTCCCGCAAGAACGCGCTGATCAGCGAGGCGGGCCGGTTCACGTTGATGGTCGACCGGATCGAACCCACCATCCGGTACGTGTCGGTGGAGGGCCCGGTGATCGACTCCGCCCCCGCGACCGTCGAGAAGCTCCGGGAGCTCACCGCCCGGTACGTGCCGGCCGAGAAGGTCGAGGGTTATGTCGAATTCGCTCTGAAGAACCACGGCGAGCAGCTGGTCATCCGCATGCGGCCCGAGCGCTGGGTGTCGGCCGACCTCGGGTCGATCTGAGGACCCGGCACCGGCGCGGACCGAGGCGCCGCGCGGAGTGATACTCGGGGCATGGAACCGGATCTTGATGAGCTGCTGAGGTCGCTGCGGGTGTGGGACACGGAGCTGCCGTCCTTCGACCCGGGCGCGGCGCCGGACGAGCCGCTGCCGCTGTTCACCGCGTGGTTCGCGCAGGCGGTGGCGGCCGGGCAGACCGAGCCGCACACGGTGTCGCTGGCGACGGCGGACGAGGACGGGCTGCCCGACGTGCGGACGGTGATGCTGCACGGGGCGGATGCCGAGGGCTGGGCCTTCGCCTCGCACGCCACGAGCCGCAAGGGACGGCAGCTGGCGGCGCGGCCGTACGCGGCCCTCGGTTTCTACTGGCCCGCCCAGGGGCGGCAGATCCGGCTGCGCGGCCCCGTCACCGTGGCGCCGCCCGAGGAGGGCCAGGCGGATCTGCACGCCCGCTCCACGGGGGCGCTGGCCGCCGCGCTGGTGGGTCACCAGAGCGAAGTCCTGTCCTCGGAGGAGGAGTTGGCGCGCGCGTCGGACGCGGCGTGGGAGCGGGCGGCCCGGGAGCCGGACACCCCGGCCCCGACGTGGACGCTGTACCGGCTCTGCCCGGACGAGGTGGAGTTCTTCCAGGGAGACGCCCGGCGACGGCACGTACGCCTCGCCTACCGCCGCACCAAGGACGGTTGGGTCAAGGAGCTGCTGTGGCCGTGAGGCCGGTCGAGCGCCCTCACCGCAGACGTCCCTCCGCGAGGTCGGGAGCCGTCGGTTCCGGATCTGTTGCCAGGCGGCCGTGCAGATGCACGTCCCGGAACGCGTCGTGCCGCCCCGCCGCGAACATCGCGCCCCGCAGCGTCCCCTCGTACGCGAATCCGCAGCGTTCGGCGACGCGGCAGGACAGGTCGTGGCCGACGGCGTGGCCGAGCTCCAGGCGGTGCAGGGCGAGGTCGGTGAAGGCGTAGCGGGCGGCGAGGAGCAGGGCGCGGGTGGCGACCTTGCGGCCGCGGGCCTCGGGGAGGACCCAGTAGCCGACGCGCGCACAGCCGGCGACGTAGTCGATGTCGTTGACGCCGATGTGGCCGAGCGGCGTGCCGGTGTCGGCGTCCGTGACGCAGAAGGCGACCGCGGTGCCGCGCTCCGCGCTCTCCGCCCGCGCACGGAGCGACTCGCGGGCGCCGTCGATGTCCCGGATGAACTTGAGCGGCGTGTTCCAGCGCTGGAACTCAGGGTCGGACAGCCCGCGCAGCCACGTCGCGACGTCGACGTCGGACTCCGCGTCCCAGGAGCGCAGCCGCAGACCGTGGCCGCGCAGCTCGGGGAAGGGATGGATGGCGTACTGCTCGTGGAGGTCGGCCATCCAGCCATTCAAACGCGTCGGGCCGCGGGGGTCACGCCCGGGGCCCCCACCCCTTCACCTCGTGCCGCTCCGCCCTCTCCCGTCGCGCCGCTCGGGATCCGGCCCCGGCACGGAGGACAGGGGCGGCCGGGGCCGGAAGACGGGCGCTCCCGCGCGGAAGGCGACCTGCAGCTCCATCCCGATCCGCAGCGCTCCCTCCTCGTACTGCACCACCTCGGTCATCATCCGGGGGCCCTCGGCGAGGTCGACGACGGCGGCGACGTACGGCACCTGCTCCCCGAACGGCGGCAGGTCGTTGCGGTGCACGACGGACCAGGTGTAGAGCGTGGCGCGCCCGCTCGCGGGCCGCCAGCGCACGTCCTCGCTCCAGCAGTGCGGGCAGAACTCCCGGGGGTAGTGGTGGGCCCGGTCGCAGGCGGCGCAGTGGCGGAGCAGCAGCAGCCCCTTCGCGGCCGCGTCCCAGTAGGGGCGGGTGAAGGCGTCCACCTCGGGGACGTCGAACCCCGCGGCGCCGGCACTTTGCGCGGCCCCGCTCACTGGAACAGTCCCAGCGCGCTGTCCAGCGACCACGTCTGCCACGACATCCCGAACAGCCCGACCACCGAGATCAGCGCCATCATCGAGTTCTGCCCCTGCTCGGCCCAGTCGTGGATCATGAGGACGAGATAGAGGACGTTCAGGACAAGCCCTCCGACCAGGGCGACCGGCGTCAGCAGTCCGGCCACCAGGCCCAGCCCGAGCGCCAGCTCGGCGTACACGACGACGTACGCCATCACCCTCGGGCGCGGCGAGACCACCACGTCGAAGCCGGAGCGCACCGCGTGCCACCGGTGCTTGGCCGCGACGTCCGCCGCCCACGCGATCCCGGTCCCGCGCTCGAACCAGCCCTTCTTGTCCTTGTGCCGCCAGCTCTCCAGCCACCACAGCCCGAGCCCGATCCGCAGCACGGCCAGCCACTCCGCCCCGCCGAGCCAGATCGTGTCCATGGCCGAACCTCCTGCCGCGCGCGGATATCTGACGGTACGTCAGTTCAGCGTACGGAGAGCACCCCCGCAAGGGGTTCGCGGCCGATCGCCGCCCTCGCGGGAGGCGTACGCGACCGCGCCCCTCCACGCCCTCACCACAACCAAGTGACCTACGCCACCGGCCCCACCCACTCCTCCTACAGCCGTGATCAGTTCGCAACCGATTCCGGTCTTGACCGAGACCTATCAACTGGGGACGTGATTACGCTCGCGCTCATGGCCGACTCGACTGCTCCCTCGACCCCCCGCACGGTGCCGTCCCACGAAGACCGCCCCGTGTACGTGATCGGCGGCGGCCCGGGCGGTCTCGCGGCGGCCTGTGCGCTGCGCACGCAGGGCATACGAGCCGTCGTGCTCGAGAAGTCGGCGGGCGTCGGGGCGTCCTGGCGGCGTCACTACGACCGGCTGCATCTGCACACCACGCGACGCCTGTCGGCGCTCCCAGGGCTCGCGATACCGCGCTCGTTCGGGCGGTGGGTGTCGCGCGACAACGTGGTGCGCTACCTGGAGAAGTACGCCGAGCACCACCAGCTGGAGATCGTCACGGGCGTCGAGGTCTCGCGCGTCGAGCCCGCCCCGGACGGCGACGGCTGGCTGCTGCACGCCACCGGCGGGCGGGAACTGACCGGCAGTGCGGTGGTCGTCGCCACCGGCTACAACCACACGCCCCACGTGCCCGACTGGCCGGGGCGCGACACATACACCGGCGACTTCCTGCACGCCGGCGAGTACCGCAACCCCGCCCCCTACACCGGCCGCGACGTCCTCGTCGTCGGCGTCGGCAACACGGGCGCGGAAATCGCCGTGGACCTGATCAACGGCGGCGCCGAGCGCGTACGGCTCTCCGTCCGCACCGCCCCGCACATCGTGCGCCGCTCGACGGCCGGCTGGGCCGCCCAGTTCACCGGGATTCTCGTACGACGGCTGCCGGTTCGCCTTGTCGACCGCCTCGCCGAGCCGATGGCCAAGCTGAGCGTGCCGGACCTGTCGGCCCAGGGGCTGCCGCGTCCCGACACCGGGCTCTACTCCCGCGTCGAGGAGGGGTCCATCCCCGTCCAGGACGTCGGCCTCATCGACGCCGTCCGCGAGGGCCGGGTGGAGATCGTGGCCGCGGTGGACGGTTTCGAGGACGGCAAGGTCGCCCTCGCCGACGGGAACCGCATCGGCCCGGACGTCGTGATCGCCGCCACGGGTTACCGGCGCGCGCTGGAGGGCATCGTCGGACACCTCGGCGTGCTCGACGACCGCGGGCGCCCGGTCGTGCGCGGCGCCCGCACCCCGGAGAACGCCCCCGGCCTGTACTTCACCGGCTTCACCAACCCCATCAGCGGCATGCTCCGCGAACTCGCCCTCGATGCCGAGAAGATCGCGAAGGCGATCGCTCGGCGGGTTGCCTCCGCACGGGGCACGTCTCGCTGAACCACCGCCCTCGCCACGGCCCGCAGCCGCCACGCACGGCCCCTCACCTGCCCGCCGCAGGCGGCGACGTTATTCGCCCCCGCCGCCCCTACCCTCCCCCACTCTCGGCTTCTCCCCCAGTGCCTTAAGGGCCTGGGAGGTACCCCCAGAGCGGGGGGACCCCCACCGTACTTGGGGGCTGCCGCCCCCAGACCCCCGCTGTCGGCCTGAACGGCCTCGTCCTCAAACGCCGGACGGGCTGAGGGGGTGCACCCGCAGTCGCAAGCGCGTGGAAGGGGCCGTGCCGTGCCGGTACATCACATGCCCGTCGCTTACGCCCGGATCTGGAAACGTCTCCCTACAGGCCAACGTCTGATTCAGCGGCGACGGGCGGATGTACCGGCACGGCACGGCCCCGACCCACCCCCCGGCAGAAGGCGCCCCGCCAGAAACCGCACGACTTTGCCCGCACAACGGTTCCTGACGTGACGTCAGTTCAGTAATCTGACACTACGTCAGTTATCAGTGGCTGTCACACAGGAGCGGGCGGACCGATGCTTGGATCAACCCACGGCACCCTCACCACCGACTCCCGCCGGGCCCGGGCCATCGCCTGCGGCGAGCAACCCTCACCGGTCGTGCACGGCCGGCCCGCCGAGGTCGACGACCTGGACGTCAGCGGCCGTCCGCTGTACGCCGGCGTACCCGATCTGGACCGCTTCTTCCGCCCTGAGTCCGTGGCCGTCGTCGGCGCCTCGGAAGCCGAGGGACGGCCGAACACCGGCATCACCCGCCAGTTGATCGCCTGGGCCGAGCGGGTCGGGGCCCGGCTGCACCCGGTGCACCCCACCCGTCAGTCCGTCTTCGGCATACCCTGCTTCCCCTCCGTCGCGGACCTGCCCGAGCAGGTCGACCTGGCCGTACTCCTTGTCGGCGACCCCCTTCCCGTGATCGAGGAACTGGCCGAGGCCAAGGTGAAATTCGCGGTCGTCTTCGCTTCCGGGTTCGCCGAGACCGGAACCGAGGGCGCCGCCGCACAGGCCCGGCTCGCCTCCGCCGTCCGCCGCTCCGGGATGCGGCTGCTCGGGCCCAACACCAACCTCAACGCCTTCGAGAAGTTCCGCGACGACCTCGACGGTCCCGCCATCGCGCTCATCACACAGTCCGGCCACCAGGGACGGCCGGTGTTCGCGATGCAGGAACTGGGCGTGCGGCTCTCCCACTGGGCGCCCACCGGCAACGAGGCCGATCTGGAAACCGCCGACTTCCTCTCCTACTTCTCCGAGCAGCCCGAGATCGGCGCCATCGCCTGTTACGTCGAGGGGCTGAAGGACGGCCGCTCCTTTCTGCTCGCCGCCGACCGCGCCGCACGCCGCGGAGTGCCCGTCGTCGCCGTCAAGGTCGGCCGCACCGAGACCGGCGCCCGCACCGCCGCCTCACACACCGGCAAGCTGACCGGCGCCGACCAGGTGGTGGACGCGGCGCTGCGGCAGTACGGCGTGATCCGTGTCGACGGACTCGACGAACTCCAGGACACCGCCGCCCTGTTGGCCCGCGCCCGCACCCCGCGGGCCGACGGCGTCGTCGTCTATTCGATCTCGGGCGGCACGGGCGCGCACTTCGCGGACCTGGCGAGCGAGGCAGGGCTCACCCTGCCCACCCTGACCTCCGCCAAGCAGGCCGAACTGCACCAGTGGATACCCGAGTACCTGAACGTCGCCAACCCCGTCGACAACGGCGGCCACCCCGTCGGCGACTGGCGCGGCCGGAAGATCATCGACGCGATCCTCGCCGACCCGGCCGTCGGCGTGCTGATCTGCCCGATCACCGGCCCCTTCCCGCCGATGAGCGACAAGCTCGCGCAGGACCTGGTGGACGCGGCGGAGCAGACGGACAAGCTGGTGTGCGTGGTGTGGGGGTCGCCGGTCGGCACGGAGGCCGCGTACCGCGAGACACTGCTCGGGTCGTCGCGGGTCGCCACCTTCCGTACGTTCGCCAACTGCATCACCGCCGTCCGCGCCTACCTGGACCACCACCGGTTCGTCTCCGCGTACCGCTCCCCCTTCGACGAGGCGCCCCGCACCCCCTCGCCCTCCTTCCGCAAGGCGCAGCCCTTGATGCGCCCGGGCAGGCAGCTGAGCGAGCACGCGGCCAAGCAGTTGCTGCGCGCGTACGGGATCCGTGTGCCGCGCGAGCAGCTGGTGACCAGCGCGGCGGCGTCCGTACGGGCGGCGAGCCTGGTCGGCTATCCGGTGGTCATGAAGGCGTCCGGCGCGCAGATCGCCCACAAGACCGAACTCGGCCTGGTGAAGACCGGGCTGACCTCCGCCAGCCAGGTCCGCGACGCCTATCGGGAGCTGACCGACATCGCGCGCTACGAAGGGATCTCGCTCGACGGGGTGCTCGTGTGCCAGATGGTCGAGCGGGGCGTCGAGATGGTCGTCGGCGTCACGCACGACCAGCTCTTCGGGCCGACCGTGACGGTCGGGCTCGGCGGCGTCCTCGTCGAGGTGCTGCGGGATGCCGCCGTACGCGTGCCGCCGTTCGGCGAGGACCAGGCGCGGGCCATGCCGGCCGAACTGCGGGGGCGGGCGCTCCTCGACGGAGTGCGCGGCGGGCCGCCCGTCGATGTCGACGCACTCGTCGAAGTCGTGCTCCGGGTGCAGCGCATGGCGCTCGAACTCGGGGACGACATCGCGGAGTTGGACATCAATCCGCTGATGGTGCTGCCCAGGGGGCAGGGGGCGGTGGCCTTGGACGCGTTGGTGGTGTGCCGCTGAGCGGTCCCACCCGCCCCTCACCATGGCGCTCACCGCCCTCCGTACGAAGACGCTCGCCACCCCCCGCACCAAGACGTTCACCACCCCCCATACGAAAAGGAGTACCCCCATGCCCGACTCCCCCCGTGAATCCCCTGAATTCCCCGGATCTCCTGAATCCACCGGATCTCCCGAACACCCGGAAAAATCCCTCGACTCATTGATACTTCACGCCACTGACAATGCCGTCTCGTGGATCACCCTCAACCGACCCGAGGCGATGAACGCCCTCACCTGGGACCAGCGGGAACGCGTGATCGTGCTGCTCGCGGCGGCGTCCGCCGACCCGGACGTACGGGCCGTCGTGATCACGGCGACGGGCCGCGGTTTCTGCGCGGGCGCGGACCTGCGCGGGGGGACGCCGGGCGGGGAGCCGGTGGCCGGGGGGCCGGTACCCGGGGCGCGGTTGACCGGGGAGCCGGTACCCGGAGCGCGGGTCGCCGGTGACATCTCCCGCACCCTCCGACTCGGCGCCCAGCGCCTGATCGCCGCCGTCCTCGACTGCGAGAAACCGGTGATCGCGGCGGTCAACGGCACGGCGGCCGGGATCGGTGCGCACCTCGCGTTCGCGTGCGATCTCGTGCTCGCCGCGGAGTCGGCCAAGTTCATCGAGGTGTTCGCGCGGCGCGGCCTCGTCCCGGACGGCGGCGGGGCCTATCTGCTGCCCCGGCTCATCGGCCCGCAGCGCGCCAAGGAACTGATGTTCTTCGGCGACGCGCTGACGGCCGCGGACGCGGAACGGATCGGCCTCGTCAACAGGGTCGTACCGCCGGACGAGCTGGAGAAGACCGCCCGCACGTGGTCCGAACGCCTCGCCACCGGACCGACCCGCGCCCTCGCCCTCACCAAACAGCTCGTCAACGCCTCCCTCGACACCGACCGCGGCACCGCCTTCGCCGCCGAGGCCGCCGCGCAGGAGATCAACATGACGACGCGGGATGCCCGGGAGGGCGTGGCGAGCTTCGTTGAGCGGCGCGGGCCCGTGTTCAAGGGGAGGTGAGCAGGCAGGGTTTCCAGGCGGAGGTAAGCAGGCAGGGTTTCCAGGGGGAGGTAAGCAGGCAGGCGGTCAGGAGGCCTTCGCCAGGATCCACAACTCCCCCGCGTCCGGGTCCCCGAATCGCACGAACAGCTCCGGCTCGTGCTCCGTACCGCCGATCGTCCAGTACGTCTCCTGCCGGCATCCGCCGTCCAGTCGTACGACGACACCGTCCCGCTCCTCGGGGCCCTTGCCGGTGTACGTGTCGTAGCGCCCCTCGCGGTCGAGCTGCCACGTGCCGTAGCCGTCGCACCGGACGTAGACCTCGTCCGCCCCGAATGCGAACTCGCCCTCGGCCGGCAGCCGGGTCACCTCGGCCCGCCCGCCGGAGCGCAGCCGCAGCACCGCCCCGTCGTCGCCGTGCCACTCGCCGGTGAGCCGGGCGGCGGACAGCACCGGAGGCTCGTACTCCTCGATCAGGCCCGTGACCGTGGCCAGCGCGCCGCCGCCGAAGGCCGCCACGCACAGCACCGGGACGGCGAGCGCCGCGCGCCACCAGGCGCCGAAGAGCCCCCATGGCTGCCCGGTGACCCGCGCGCGCCTGCGCGCGTAGGCCACGGCGAGCGCGGGCAGGACGCCGAGGGCCGCGAGGGACACGGCGGTCGCGAGGAACGGCCCGTCCCAGAGCAGGGCGGTCACCGCCGCCCAGAACACGCCGAGGAGTGCCGTGCCGAGCAGGTGGCGGGCCCAGCGTGGTCCGGGGGCGCGGCGGGCGAGGACGGTGGCCGGCATGGTGTGCGCGGCGGCGTGCAGCAGTCCCAGCACCGGCAGATACAGCGGGGCGAGGACGAAGAGGCAGAGCAGGCCGAAGGCGCCGCCGTAACCCGCGTTGTAGTCGTCGCTGACCGTGGACGCCACGATCCACCAGAGGATGAAAGCCCCCGGCAGCTGGGCGGCACCGGCCGCCGTGGCCATGGTCATGTCGGCCACCGGCCAGAGCGCCGCGCCCCTCTTGCGTATGTGTCCCCACCCCATGCCGGGAGCGTATGCGCAGGCCGCCACCGGTCTTTGCACACCCCTTCTCATCTGACGGCCCATCAGCTTCAATGGGTGGCGTGATGGGACACGCAGGGATGGCCGCCGCCGCGGTCCGCTACCTCAGGTCGGCCGGAGTCCCCGCCGCCGCGAGGCCCGTGGAGGCGTTGCCGCGCCCGGAACTGCGCGCGGTCGGCGACGACGAACGCGCGCCGGTCGATCAGGCCGAATTCCGCCGAGTCCTGGGGAACTTCGCGACCGGCGTGACCGTTGTCACCGCAGCGGCCGCCGACGGCGACCCGGGCCCCGCGGGTTTCGCCTGCCAGTCCTTCTCCTCCCTCTCCCTCGACCCTCCGCTGGTCTGCTTCATGGTCGGCCGTACGTCGACGACCTGGCCGCGGATCGCGCGCGCGGGCGCCTTCTGTGTGAACGTCCTCGGGGCGCACCAGGGCGAGCTGTGCCGCGGCTTCGCGGTGAGCGGCGCGGACAAGTTCGCCGGGGTCGTGTACGACGCGGCGCCGGTCTCCGGCTCGCCCCGCCTCGCGGGCGCCGCGGCGTGGATCGACTGCACGATCCATGCGGTGCACACGGGCGGGGATCACCTCATCGTGGTCGGCCGGGTGGACGCGCTCGGCACCGGCGACGACGACGTGGCGCCACTGCTGTTCCACAAGGGGCGGTTCGTCTAGCAGGTGCGTCCTGCAGGTGCGTCCTGCAGGTCCGTTGTGCGGGTTCAGGCGGCCGTCGCCGGCGCGGGCATCATCTGGACCGGCCGTCGGCGGCGGATCACCAGCGCCATCAGCGCCGCCGCCGCGCACAGTGCGCCCGAGGCGTACCAGACCACGTCGTACGAGCCGAAGACATCCCGTGCGACGCCGCCGAGGAAGGCGACGAGGGCGGCGCCGACCTGGTGGGAGGCGAGGACCCAGCCGAAGACGATGGCGCTGTCCTCGCCGTACTGCTCGCGGCACAGGGCCAGGGTGGGCGGCACCGTGGCGACCCAGTCGAGGCCGTAGAAGACGATGAAGAAGATCATCGGGGGGTGCACCGTCGGGGCCAGGAGCATGGGGAGGAAGAGGAGCGAGATGCCGCGCAGGGCGTAGTACACCGCCAGCAGCCGGCGGGGCTCGAAGCGGTCGGTGAACCACCCGGAGGCGATCGTTCCGACCACGTCGAAGACGCCGATGACCGCGAGGAGCGAGGCGGCCGCCGTGATCGGCATGCCGTGGTCGTGGGCCGCGGGCACGAAGTGCGTCTGGATCAGACCGTTCGTCGAGGCACCGCAGATCGCGAACGTCCCCGCCAGCAGCCAGAAGGGACCCGTGCGGACCGCGGAGAACAGGACGGTCACCGCGCGCCGGGCGGCTCCCCGCGCCGGCTCGGGCTTCGGCACGAACTCCTTCGCCCCGTACGGCTTCTGGCCCACGTCCGCCGGGTGGTCGCGCAGCAGCAGCCATACGAAGGGGACGACGGCGAGGGCGGCGAGGGCCACTGTCACCGCGGCGGGGCGCCAGTCGTGCTCGGTGACGATCCAGGAGAGCATCGGCAGGAAGATCAACTGTCCCGACGCCGAGGCCGCCGTCAGGATGCCCGTCACCAGGCCCTTCCGCGTCGTGAACCAGCGGTTCGTGACCGTCGCCGCGAAGGCCAGCGCCATCGAACCGGAGCCCACGCCCACCAACAGGCCCCAGCAGAGCAGAAGCTGCCAGGCCGCCGTCATCCAGACGGTCAGCCCGGAACCGAGCGCGATCACCGTCAGGGCGACCGCCACCACGCGCCGGATGCCGAAGCGGTCCATCAGCGCGGCCGCGAACGGTGCCGTCAGCCCGTACAGCGCGAGGTTGACCGAGACCGCCGCGCCGATCGTGCCGCGCGACCAGTCGAACTCATCGTGCAGCGGATCGATCAGCAGCCCCGGGAGCGAACGGAAGGCCGCGGCGCCGAGGATCGTCACGAAAGTGACGGCCGCCACGAACCACGCCCGGTGGATGCGGCGCCCGAAGGGGCGGGTGAACCGGGGTCGAGGTCGGGAGTCCTCTGCGGCTGAGGTGGCTTCGGTTGTCTGGGTCACGACATAGAGCTTCAGGGATGGAGTACGCCCGAGCGAGTGGCTCAAAGGTCAGCATTCGCTAGGATCGGGCCATGGACGAACAGCAGGCATCACCCGCGCCGAACGCGCCCTCCAGACACCGCGTTGTCGTTCTCGCCCTCGACGGGCTGCTGCCCTTCGAGCTGGGCATCCCGCAGCGCATCTTCGGCAAGGCGCGCGACGCGGACGGCCGCAGCCTGTACGACGTCGTCACCTGCTCGATCCGGCCGCCCGGCCCCGTCCAGACGGACGCCGACTTCGCCGTCCTGGTCGGCAACGGCCCGGAGACGCTGGCCACCGCCGACACCGTCGTCATCCCCACGTCGTACGAGCTCGGCCCCGTCCACGAGGAAGGTGTGCTCACCCCCGAACTGGCCGCCGCCCTCGCCCACGTCCGCCCCGGCACTCGTCTCGTCTCCATCTGCACCGGCGGATACATCCTCGCCGCCGCCGGCTATCTCGACGGCCGCCCGGCCACCACGCACTGGATGCACGCGGAGCACTTCCAGCAGCTCTTCCCGAAGATCCGGGTCGACGCCGACGTGCTCTTCATCGACGACGGTGACGTCCTCACCTCCGCCGGTGTCGCGGCCGGGATCGACCTGTGCCTCCATCTCGTACGCCGCGACCACGGCGCCGCCGTCGCCAACGATGTGGCCCGCCGTACCGTCGTTCCGCCGCACCGCGACGGCGGCCAGGCGCAGTACATCCAGCGTCCGGTGCCGGAGGCACAGGCGGCCACCACGACCGCCGCCCGCGCCTGGGCCCTCGGCCGCCTCCACGAGCCGATCCAGCTGCGAGACATGGCCGAGCGGGAGTCGATGTCCGTACGCACCTTCACGCGCCGGTTCCGCGAGGAGGTCGGCGTCAGCCCCGGGCACTGGCTCACCCAGCAGCGCGTCGAACGGGCCCGGCATCTGCTGGAGTCCAGCGACCTGTCGATCGATCAGGTGGCGCGGGATGCCGGATTCGGCACGGCCCAGTCGATGCGTCAGCATCTGCAGACGGTGCTCGGGGTCACTCCCACTACGTATCGGCGGACGTTCCGGGCGGGGTCCGGGAGCCGGTCCGGCTCTTAGGGTTGTTCGCCCCCTCCGCCCCTGCCCGTCCCGTATCTGGGGGCTCCGCCCCCCAAACCCCCTGTATCGCGCTTCGCGCTCGTCCTCAAACGCCGGACGGGCTAAAAGATTCAGAACGTCAGCACCGCCCTCGCCACCCTCCCCTCATGTGCGTCCTCCGTCGCCTTCTCGAAGTCCTCCACCGGATAAGTCGCCGTCACCAACTCGTCCAGGAGCAAGCGGCCTTCGCGGTACAGCTCGGCGTACAGGGCGATGTCGCGTTGGGGGCGGGAGGAGCCGTAGCGGCAGCCGAGGATGGACTTGTCCAGGTACATGGAGGAGACGAGGAAGGAGGCCTCGGCCGTTGCCGGGGGGACGCCGAGGAGGACGGCCTGGCCGTGGCGGTCGAGTGAGTCGATGGCCTGGCGGATGAGTTCGACACGGCCGACGCATTCGAAGGCGTGGTGGGCGCCGGTGGGGAGGATGTCCTTCACGCCCTCCGTGGAGGTCAGGAAGTGGGTCGCGCCGAACTGGCGGGCCAGGGACTCCTTCGCGGGGTTGGAGTCGACCGCGACGATCTTCAGGGCGCCCGCGATCCGCGCGCCCTGGAGGACGTTGAGGCCTATGCCGCCCGTGCCGATGACCAGGACGTTGTCGCCCCGGTCCACGCGGGCGCGGTTCAGTACCGCCCCCATGCCCGTCAGGACCCCGCAGCCGATCAGCGCCGCGGACGTCAGGGGGATGTCTTCCGGAATCCGGACCGCCTGCACCGCCTTCACCAACGTCCGTTCCGCGAAAGCCGAGTTGGACGCGAACTGGTACAGCGGCCGGCCGCCCCGCGTGAACGGTTGCCGCGGCTTCCCGATCGCCTTGCGGCACATCGTCGGTCGTCCCCGGTCGCACTCGGCGCAGGCCCCGCAGTTGGCGAGCGTGGACAGCGACACATGGTCGCCGGGCTGGACATGGGTGACGCCCACACCCACCGCCTCCACCACGCCCGCGCCCTCATGGCCGAGGACCACCGGAACGGGGAACGGTATGGTCCCGTCCACCACAGAGAGATCGCTGTGGCAGAGCCCGGCCGCCGAGATCGCCACCAATACCTCGCCGGGTCCTGGGTCCCGTATCTCCAGGTCGTCCACGGCCTGGGGCCGCTTCCCATCGAAGATCACGCCTCGCATCGCGACTCCCTCAGCCCTTCGGTTCCCGCGGCAGGCCGAGCACCCGCTCGGCGATGATCGTGCGCTGGATCTCGTCCGAGCCGCCGTAGATCGTGTCGGCCCGGCTGAACAGGAACAGGTGCTGGAACGCGTCCAGTTCGTACGGCGCTGCCGCCGCCCAGTCCACCGGCCCCACCGCCGCCGCGGCGCCGCGTACCTGCATCGCCAGCTCACCGAGCCGCCGATGCCAGCCGCCCCACAGCAGCTTCGCCACGCTGGGCGCCCCCGGATCCGTCCGGCCGCCCAGCGTGCGCAGGGCGTTCCAGCGCATCGTCCGCAGTTCGGCCCACTGACGTACGATCCGGTCGCGTACGACGGGATCGGCGACGGCGCCGGTCTCGACGGCTGTCTCGACAACTCGCCCCAACTCCTCGGCGAAGCCGATCTGTTGGGCCAGGGTCGACACGCCCCGCTCGAAGCCGAGGAGGCTCATCGCGACGTGCCAGCCGTTTCCCTCGCCGCCGACCAGGTGCTCGGCGCGTGCCACCGCACCGTCGAAGAAGACCTCGTTGAACTCGCTCGTGCCGGTCAACTGGCGGATCGGGCGGACCTCGACGCGGCCCGGCTGGTCCATGGGGACGAGGAGGAAGGACAGACCGTGGTGGCGGGTGGACTCCGGTTGCGTACGGGCGAGGACGAAGCACCAGTCCGCCTCGTGGGCCAGGGAGGTCCAGATCTTCTGGCCCGTGATGTGGTACGTGTCGGTGTCCCGGACGGCTGTCGTCCGCACGCCTGCCAGATCCGAACCCGCGCCCGGTTCGCTGTATCCCTGGCACCAGAGTTCCTCGCCTCGGGCGACGGTGGGGAGGAAGCGGGCCTTCTGTTCCTGGGTGCCGTGGGCGATGAGGGTGGGGGCCAGGAGGTTTTCGCCGATGTGGCCCGAGCGGGTGGGGGCGTTCGCGTGCGCGTACTCCTCGGCCCAGACGACCTGTTGGGTCAGGGTCGCCTGCCGGTTGCCGTACCCGCCCTCGGTCCACCCGAGGCCGATCCAGCCGCCCCGGCCGAGCGCCCGCTCCCAGTCCTGGCGAGCGGGGGGCCCGGCGTCGAGATGCTCCTCGAGCCACGCCCGCGCCTCCCGCCGGAATCCCTCGTCCTCCGGAGCGAATCCGAACTCCACTGTTTCCGCCTCACGTTGGGCCACCGATTTTGTTTCGCCCCCTCCGCCCCTGCCCGTCCCGTATTTGCAGCCCGTCCGGCGTTTGGGGACGAGCGCGTTCAGCGCGACACGGGGGTTTGGGGGCGGCCCTCAAGGACGTGACGGGTAGGGGCGGAGGGGGCGAAAAACCTACTCATTCGGCCGCGCCCCCTCCCCCGCCGCCCGAGCCATCGCCTCCACCCGCTCCAGCAGCGGCATCGGATCCACCCCCACCGTCCCCGGCAGGAAGTCCGCGATCTTCTCCGGTGTCCAGGAGCCCTCCGCGTACGCCGCCCGGAGTTCGCGGGGCTGGGCCCATACGGCGATCTTGGGGCCGGCGATGGTGTACACCTGCCCGGTGATCCGCTGCTCGCGGGCGCGGTCCGAGAGCAGATAGGCCACCAGTGCGGCGACGTCCTCGGGCTCGCCGATCTCCGTCAGCTCCACCGGCACCTTCGCGGACATGCGCGTACGCGCCACGGGTGCGACCGCGTTCGCCGTCACCCCGTACTTGTGCAGCCCCAGCGCCGCGCTCCGCACGAGCGAGATGACCCCGCCTTTCGCGGCGCTGTAGTTGGCCTGGGAGACGGACCCCTGATGGTTACCGCTGGTGAAACCGATCAGCGTGCCCGAGCGTTGCTTGCGCATCACCACCGACGCCGCCCGGAACACCGTGAACGTGCCCTTGAGGTGGGTCGCGACGACCGGGTCCCATTCCTCCTCGGACATGTTGAAGAGCATGCGCTCGCGCAGGATCCCCGCCACGCACACCACACCGTCCAGGCGCCCGTACGACGTCAGCGCGGTGTCGACGACCCGTTGCCCGCCCGCCATCGTCGAGATGTCGTCAGCCACCGCGACCGCGTCCCCGCCCGCCGCCTCGATCTCCTTGACGACGGCGTCGGCGACCGAACTCGTCGGCTCGGCGCCCTCGATGGAGACGCCGTAGTCGTTGACGACGACACGCGCGCCCTCGGCCGCGGCGGCGAGGGCGACGGCCCGGCCGATCCCCCGTCCCGCTCCCGTGACGGCGATGACCTTGCCTGCCAAGAAGTTCCCCACGCCCGGCCCCTTCCCGCAGTTTCTGACGGTCCGTTAGATTCGTTGAGAGGGATTCTACGACCCGTCAGATGCCTGGAGACAAGACCCCGGGGAGGACTCATGTCACTGCCGGCCGAGTTCCTGGGCCTCGCCAAGCGCGTGAACAACTGGGGGCGCTGGGGCACCGACGACGAGATCGGGACCCTGAATCTCATCACCGACGAGGTCGTAAGGAAGGCGGCGGCGAGCGTCCGTACGGGACGGCGTGTTCCTCTCGCCCTCCCCCTTCGGCACGACGGCGTGCAGACCGGCGTGATCCCCGGGCGGGTCAATCCGCTGCACACCATGGTGCAGATCAACCAGGAGATCTTCGGCCCCGGCACCGTCGCGTGCAGCGACGACGCCGTGACCATGGGGCTCCAGGCGGCGACCCATTGGGACGCGCTCACCCATGTCTCCCACTCCGGGAGGATCTACAACGGCCGCCCTGCGGACACCATCACCCCGCACGGCGGAGCCCAGTTCAGCGGCATCGACAAGCCCCGGCACATCGTCTCGCGCGGCGTCCTGCTCGACGTCGCGCGAGCGCGGGGCGAGGACCGGCTGGACGGCGGGCACGCCGTGACGCCCGAAGACCTGGACGCGGCGGAGGCGTTGGCGGGTGCGCGGGTGCGGGCCGGTGACATCGTCCTCGTACGGACGGGGCAGGTCCAGGTGTATCTCGCGGGCGACAGACACGGATACGGGTATCCGTCACCCGGGCTGTCCGTCCGGGCCCCGGAGTGGTTCCACGCGCGCGATGTCGCGGCGGTCGCGAACGACACCCTCACCTTCGAGATCTTTCCGCCCGAGATCGAGGATCTGTGGCTGCCCGTGCACGCGCTCCACCTGGTCGAGATGGGGATGCTTCAGGGCCAGAACTGGAATCTCGAAGAGTTGTCCACAGCCTGTGGAGAAGAGGGGCGCTACACCTTCCTGCTGTCAGCGATGCCCGAACCCTTCGTGGGCGGTACGGGCACACCGGTGGCGCCGGTCGCCCTGCTCTGACTGGCGGTCGCCCCGCCCTGGCGTACGGCCGGACGGCGGCGCGTCGCTGCTCGCCCCGAGCACGGCACCGCGCGCCGCCGTCCGACTCCGGCGTACCCGCCCTGCTCCTCCTGGCCCTGTAGGAGCCGACGCCGAATCGCGACCCACTCTCGCCGAGGACTCCCGTCACCGAAATCCTCGCCGTCCCCTCGCGGCGAATCGCTGAACACAAGCGTGATCAAACGGACACGTCACGTCAACACCCGTTCGGGGATTTATCACTTCACATCCCCTTTGCGACGGCGCGTACGGAAGCACGCCAGGGCGCATTCGGTCAGAACCGCGGCCCTGTACAGGTGGTGCGTGCGTACCTGCACACACCCGTGCACCCACCCGCGCGCAAAGTCCCGGGCTTCATGCCCCGCCGGCGCCTACACCGCCTCGTACGCGAAGTCCTCGTACGCCGGATACGCGGCCCCCGTCGCGGCACCCGAGTTGCAGCGGTCCACCTCGCACCAGATGCGTTTGCCCGCACCCTCGGGGTTCCAGCCCCAGCGGTCCGCGAGGCCGTCGACCAGTTCCAGGCCACGGCCGTTGGTCTCGTCGCCGTCGGCGTGCCGGGGGGCCGGCGGCCGGGCGCTGGAGTCGGCCACCTCCAGGCGGACGGTGTCGGACTCGGCCCCGCGCGGCAGGGACAGCCGCAGCACGGCCGGACAGCCGGTGTGCACCACGGCGTTGGTGACGAGTTCGGAGACGAGCAGGATCAGCGTCTCGGCGAGCGGTTCATCGGCCTCTATCCCGGACCCGGTGAGCCGCGAACGGGTCCATCGCCGGGCTCGCCCCACCTCCGCGGGGTCGGGCCGGATCTCCAGCTGCACTTGAAGCACCTGCACCGCTCACACCATCCGAACCGGCGGACACATCGCCTCGCGCCTCACAAGGGCCACGATCGTAGCCATTTTCTGCATGGCCAGAACAAGGATCACGGAACGTGATCCCCTTGCGAGACAGCATGGTTGACGTACAGTCACCCCAACAAGCGCTTCGGGCATATTCCAGCGCGAAGCAGTACGCGTGCGGCATACTGTGCGACGCTCGCTACGGGGAGTCGAACTGGCAGGCGCGGACGTCCGCCCTGCCGTGAGAGCGGCGTGCATCGCCGGGTCCGGAGTCGCCCCAAGGGCAACACCGGGATGGCTCAGCCTCAGAACCACTCGCATCTCACACAAGGTACCGGAGCCCGGCGCCGACTCCAGACCGTGACAAGTCACGCGTAGGACACAACCCGGTATCAACGCTCCGTGATTCCGGTGGGCCACGATCCGCGACATTCGGCGGCGCCCTTCTCACTCCGCGCCAGCACAGGGCCCGTTCAGCCCGCTCCGGCCAAGAGGTCGTCGGCCAACATCTCCTCACACTCCGTAGTGCCGCCCGCGCGCTGCGTCCGTATCCACGCCCTCTTGAGGTGCAGATGGACATCGGACTCCCAGGTGAAGCCCATGCCGCCGTGCACCTGAAGGCAGTCGCGGGCGCCGCGCACGGCGGCCTCGTCGGCGAGCAGCCGGGCCGCCGCGACATCCGCCGGGTCGGCGGTCACGGCGGCCGCGTAAACGGCCGCGCGGGCCACCTCCACCCGCACCAGCATCCGCGCGCACAGATGCTGCACCGCCTGGAAGGCCCCGATCGGCTGCCCGAACTGCTTGCGTGCCCGGGCGTGTTGCACGGCCAGCTCGCAGGTACGGGCGGCGCCGCCGAGCTGTTCGGCGGCGGTGAGGAGGGAGGTGAGGAGTACGGCTTCGGGGTCGGCCTCCAGGGGAACCCCGGCCGCAGGCACCCTGTGCAGCGGAGTCAGCGGATCGACCGACCTCAGCGGCTGTGCGCCGGCCGCGTCTCCTCGTACGGCATCGGCCTGGTCCAGCCACTCCACGTGCACCCCGTCCACGGCGGCCACCACGGCCTCGCCGGTGGCCGCCCCGTCGACCACGCCCGCCGCGAGGTGCGTCGCGATCAGCGGGCCGGGCAGCAGCACCCGCCCCGCCTCCTCGAAGGCCAACACCGCTTCCGGGAGACCGAGTCCGACTCCGCCGTCCGCCTCCGGCAGGCGCAGCGCGAAGAACCCGGCCTCGCCCAGCTCGCGCCACAGCGCCCGGTCGAGGGCGGGCGGCCCGCCGTCCGCGGCGGCCCGCAGCTCGGCGTGGCCGAAGCGCGCGGTCAGCAGCTCCCGCACGCCTGCCTTCAACGCCTCTTGATCATCTGTGAGTTGGAAGTCCACTTTTCGAACTCACCGCCCCTTGGGAAGGCCCAGGATCCGCTCGGCCACGATGTTCCGCTGGATCTGCGAGGTGCCGGCCGCGATGGTGTACGACAGGGATGAGAGCCGGTCGAGGGTCCAGTCCCGGCCGAGGTCGAGCGCCTCGGGGCCCAGGAGCTCGGCGGCGGCGTCGTACAGCTCCTGGCGCGCGTGCGAGTACCGCAGCTTGAAGACCGAGCCGCCGGCTCCGGGCACCCCGCCGGTCCGCTGCGCCGCGCTGACGTTCCACTGCGTGAGCCGCCACAGCGCCCGGAACTCGGCGTTGAGCCGGCCGAGACGGCGGCGCAGTACGGCATCGTCCCAGCGGCCGTTCTTCCGAGCCTCGCGGGCGAGTTCGCCAAGGACGCGGCGGCAGGCGACGACCTCGCCGACGAATGCGGTGCCGCGTTCGTAGGACAGGGTCACCATGGTCACGCGCCAGCCGTCGTTCTCGGCGCCGACGCGGTGGGCGACCGGTATGCGCACCTCGTCGAGGAAGACCTCGGCGAACTCGGCGGAGCCCGCGAGCGTGCGCAGCGGCCGGACGGTGATTCCCGGCGCGTCCATGGGCATGGCGAGCCACGAGATGCCGCGGTGCTTGGGGGCGGTGGGGTCCGTCCTGACCAGCAGTTCGCACCAGTCGGCGACCTCCGCGTGAGAGGTCCAGATTTTGGACCCGCTCACTACGTAGTCGTCGCCGTGCCGCCACGCGCGCGTGCGCAGCGCCGCGAGGTCCGAGCCCGCGCCGGGTTCGCTGAAGCCCTGGCACCAGACCTCCTCGCCGCGCAGCACGGGCGGCAGCCAGCGCGCCCGCTGTTCGGCACTTCCTTCGGAGGCAATGGTGGGTCCGGCGTGCAGCAGGCCGACGAAATTGGCCCCTACGTAGGGGGCGCCCGCCTTTTCCGTCTCCTCGAGGTAGATGAGGTGCTGCGTCGGGGTGGCGCCCCGGCCTCCCGCGTCGACGGGCCAGTGCAGTCCCGCGTACCCGGCGTCGTACAGCATCCGCTGCCACCCGAGGTCGTACGCGCGCCGCCCCGGCCAGTCGTCGGAGGACGGCTTCGGGGGCAGCGACGGAAGCGCCTGGGCGAGCCACTCGCGCAGCCGCGCCCGGAAATCCTCCTCTTCCGGGGTGCACGCGAGGTCCACTACAGGTCCAGTTCCAGCATGCGGATCGCGTTGCCCCGCATCAACTTGTGGATGGTCTCGTCGTCGAGGCCCTTCACATGGTCGAGGGCGACCTCCTTGGTGTGCGGGAAGGTCGAGTCGACGTGCGGGTAGTCCGTCTCGAAGGTGGCGTTGTCGCGGCCGACCACGTCCAGGGAGGCGACACCGTGCTGGTCGCGGAAGAAGCAGCAGAAGATCTGCCGGTAGTAGTACGTCGACGGGGGCTCGGGAACGAGGTCGCGGACCCCGCCCCAGGCGCGGTGCTCCCGCCAGACGTCGTCGGCGCGCTCCAGGGCGTACGGGATCCAGCCCATCTGGCCCTCGGAGTAGGCGAGTTTGAGGCGCGGGAACTTCACCAGTACGCCGCTGAACAGGAAGTCCATCATCGACGCCATCGCATTGTTGAAGGACAGCGACGCCTGGACGGCGGGCGGCGCGTCCGGGGACGCGGCGGGCATCTGCGACGACGAACCGATGTGCATGTTCACGACCGTGCCCGTCTCCTGGCAGACCGCGAAGAAGGGGTCCCAGTAGCCGGTGTGGATGGAGGGCAGCCCCAGGTAGGTGGGGATCTCCGAGAAGGTCACGGCCTTGACGCCCCGTGCCGCGTTGCGCCGGATCTCGGCGACCGCCAGGTCGATGTCCCACAGCGGGATCAGGCACAGCGGGATCAGCCGGCCGCCGCTGTCGCCGCACCACTCCTCGACCATCCAGTCGTTGTACGCGCGCACGCAGGCCAGGGCCACCTCCTTGTCGTGCGCCTCGGCGAACGTCTGTCCGCAGAAGCGGGGGAAGGTGGGGAAGCAGAGGCTGGCCTCGACATGGTTGAGGTCCATGTCCTTGAGGCGCTCGACGGGGTCCCAGCAGCCGCGCCGCATCTCCGCGCGCGTGATGCCCTCCAGGGTCATCTCGTCGCGGTCGAAGCCGACGGCGGCGATGTTGCGCTTGTACGGGAACTCGAGGTCTTCGTAGATCCACCAGTCGGTGGGCGGTCCTTCCGGGTCCATCGTGATCCGGTACTTGCCGCCGACGTAGGCCAGTTCCCCGATGCCGGCGGTGAGGGGCTTCGGGCCGCGCTCGCGGTACTTCCGCGGCAGCCAGGTCTCGAAGAGGTGCGCGGGCTCGATCACATGGTCGTCGACGCTGATGATGCGGGGCAGTTCCGTCATGGTTCCCCTCCGCCCGGCGGGCGTTCCCGCCTGCCGGTCCCTATGAATCTGATGGACCGTCAGAAAGTTTCCAGGAAGCAGGCTAGTCCCGCACCTCTGGACCGACAAGGCGGTGCGGCCTACGCTCTGGCCACCATCTGACAGCCCGTCAGGTACATGGCCGCAGGGGAGGCTCGTCGTGAACGACACCGCACACGCGCTGGGTGCCTCGCGCACGCTCTGGGAACTGGTCGCACGCCGCGCCGCCCTCACCCCCGACCGGCCCGTCCTCCTCCAGGACGACCGCTCGCTGTCCTTCGGCGAACTGCGCGACCGCTCCGAGCGGGTGGCCGCGGGTCTGTACGACATGGGCGTACGCCCCGGCACGGTGGTCGCCTGGCAGCTGCCCACCCGTATCGAGACCGCGCTGCTGTCCTTCGCGCTGGCCCGCCTCGGCGCCGTACAGTCCCCGGTCATCCCCTTCTACCGCGACCGCGAAGTGGGCTTCGCGCTACGGGAGTCCCAGGCCGAGTACGTCGCCGTCCCGGGCGAGTGGCGCGGCTTCGACCACACGGCGATGGCGCGGCGGCTCGGCGCGAAGGGCGTCTTCGAGGCGTACGACGTCCTGCCGGACGGCGACCCCGCCGTACTCCCCGCTCCGCCCGCCGACGGCACCTCCGTGCGCTGGATCTACTGGACCTCGGGCACGACCTCCGACCCCAAGGGCGTCCTGCACACGGACCGATCGCTGATCGCGGGCGGCTCGTGCCTCGCGCACGCGCTGCGTCTGTCGGCCGACGACGTGGGCTCGATGGCGTTCCCGTACGCCCATATCGCCGGGCCCGACTACACGGTGATGCTGCTGCTGTACGGCTTCCCGGCGGTGATGTTCGAGCACTTCGCGCTGCCCGCCGCCCTGGAGGGCTATCGCCGGCACGGCGTGACGGTGGCGGGCGGTTCGACCGCCTTCTACTCGATGTTCCTCGCCGAACAGCGCAAGCGGCCGGGCGTGCCGGTGATTCCGAGTCTGCGCCTGCTCGCAGGCGGCGGGGCGCCGAAGCCGCCCGAGGTCTACCACTCCGTCGTCCGCGAGATGGGCGTACAGCTCACCCACGGGTACGGGATGACCGAGGTCCCGATGATCACGATGGGGGCGCCGGACGACACGGCGGAGAACCTGGCGACGACGGAGGGGCGGCCGCCGGAGGGGATGGAGATACGGATCGTGGACGGGAAGGGCGCGTCTCAGCCGTACGGCGTCGACGGCGAAGTACGGCTGCGCGGGGAAGCCGTGTGCCAGGGGTACCTGGACCCGGCGCAGACGGCGGAGGCGTTCGACGGGGAAGGGTTCCTGGCCACCGGGGATGTGGGGTATCTGACGGAGAGCGGGCACCTGGTCCTCACCGGCCGTCTGAAGGACATCATCATCCGCAAGGGCGAGAACATCTCGGCCAAGGAGATCGAGGATCTGCTGCACCGGCACCCGTCCGTCGGGGATGCCGCCGTGATCGGTCTGCCCGACGCCGAGCGCGGGGAGCGGGTGTGCGCGGTGGTGGAACAGCCGCCGGGCGCCGACGAGTTGACCCTGTCCGCCGTGACGTCCTACCTGCGCGCGGAAGGGCTGTCCGTCCACAAGCTGCCGGAGCGGCTGGAGGTGGTGGACGCCCTTCCGCGCAACGAAACCCTGCGGAAGGTACTCAAGTACAAGCTGCGCGAACGCTATTCGGGCACGGTGAAGTAGCGGGCGAACGCGGACACGATCTCCGTCTCGCCGACCTTGCCGTCCGCGTCCGCGTCGAGGGCGGCGGCGGCCGTCTCGGCGACGTCCTCGCGGACCCCGAGGGCCTTGAGCACGCGCGCGGTGTCGGCGACGGTGGCCCGGCCGTCCC
This sequence comes from Streptomyces dengpaensis, assembly GCF_002946835.1. Lineage (NCBI taxonomy): Bacteria > Bacillati > Actinomycetota > Actinomycetes > Kitasatosporales > Streptomycetaceae > Streptomyces > Streptomyces dengpaensis. The sequence goes on along the minus strand of NZ_CP026652.1, from coordinate 4,884,478 downwards.
CGTCCGCGTCCGCGACCGCGAGGGCCGCGTGCAGGAAGGGGCGGGCGATCTCGGCGAACCGGTCGGGGTTGTCGCGCAGCCGCTTCACGGCGCCGCTCACGAACTCCTCGCGGGTGATCCGCTGGTCGCCGTCCCGGTCCGCTATCCCGGCCATGCCCTGCCAGAACGCCTCGGCGCCGACGTACAGGGCCTGGCCCTTGTCGGAGCGGGCCGTCGTACCGAACTCGGTGAGGACCGCCTTGGTCGCGGCGTTGAAGTCCTCCCGGTCGATGTAGCCATTGCCGTCTTGGTCGAAGCCGGCGAACCGGGCGGCAATCCGGCGCTCGTACTCGGTGCTGACCATGTGTGTTGGGACCGCCTCACATCTCAGCCGGACTCTGTTCCGGACTGGGGGTTCATCCGTGACGGAGCGTACGACGCGATGGCCACCGCGCGAGAGGGAAAACGACGGTTGTACCAAGACCGCGGGAATTCTGGGACAACTGTGTGGTGATGTGTCCCGGCCTGGGTGAGCGGAGTCATGCCGACGGTCGGTGCTGCGGTCGGCGTCGCGTGGAACGGCGTCACGCCGACAGGGGGCTCGACTCCTCGTCGACGGCCGTGGGGACGTCCGGGTACACGTCGAAGAGGCGGCGGACGCCGAGGGCGGCGAGGACACGGTTGACGTGGGAGCCCTCCTGCGCGCCCTGGGCGGGCAGGATCAGGCGCAGGCGGCCCTGGCAGGAGCGGAGGAGCCGGCGGGTGGCGATGAGGACGCCGACACCGCTGGAGTCGCAGAAGAGGACCTCGGAGAGGTCGAGGACAAGACTGCGGCGGCCCTCCGCCACCGCGTCGTGCACCCGCTGGCGCAGCACCGGTGACGTCACGAGGTCCAGCTCGCCCGCCACCCGCAGCACGGCCCACTCACCCTCGTCGCCGTCGGTCATCCTGAGCGTCACCACAACGCCTCTCGCTCGCCTCGCCCATCCAAAGCGGAAGCAGTTCCTACGCTTCCCTTCAGCGCGGCTGCCCCGCCGTCGTCCCATGAAACACCGGTCCGCGAAGGAAGAAACGTCTGTGTACGGTCGAAAACGCGGAGCGAGCGATCTATTTCGGACGCCTACGGTCTGGTTCGATCGGATTCGATGAGTAAGAGCGGCTGACTTTCAGCATCTACGGGCCGTTCAGGGGCGCGCATTGAAGTAAAGGGGCGTGTGCTGTCGGACGTGCCGACTACATTCGAGACAGCAGGGCACACAAGCTGAACTGGGACAGGCGCCGGGCACGACCAGGGCGAGGGGGCCGCATGGCGAAGAAGGACGCACCGCCCCGCTGGGACCGCAAGATGCAGCAACGGCTCGCACGCGGGGAGGCGGCCGCGCTCGGTGAGTTCTACGACCGGTTCGCTTCGCTCGTGCACGGCCTCGCCCACCGCGTACTCGGGGACGAGCAGGCCGCGGACGGCATCACACGCGAGGTGTTCGCCCACATCTGGGAGAACCCCGACGCGTACGACCCCAAACAGGGCCCGATGCGTTCCTGGGTCGCCACGCTGACCCACAGCCTCGCCGTGCAGCGGCTGCGCGCGACCGAGACCGCCGCGCTCGCCCGGGGCGGCCGGGGCACCACCGAGGAGCTGGAGCGCAAGGTGCGCAGCGCGTCCGTCGCCGCCCGCGCCGACTACATCGTCACGTCCATGCCGGCCCCACTGCGCGCCGCCCTTGAGCTCGCGTACTTCGAGCGCCGTGACTACCGCCAGGCCGCCGCCGACCTCGGCGTCACCGAGGACGAGGCCCGCCGCCGGCTCCGCCTCGGCCTCCAGCTCCTGTCCACCGCCCATGACACCGGCACCACCGGCGCTCCGCCCGAATACGGGGGTGCTCGGTGAACGGAGGCGCGGACCGGTTCGAGGCGTTCGGCGAGGGTGAGGGGCCTGGCGGGCATGACGGGCAGGACAGGCATGAGGGGTACGAGGGACAGGCCGGTGTAAGGGCGGGCGGGGGCGCCGCCGGTGGGGGTGACGGGTCGCGGGGGTCTCAAGGACCCCAGGGACCTCAGGGCCCCGGCGGGTCAGCTCGCGGTGACGGTGAGGACTCGGGGCCGCCCCCGCGTATACCGCTGCCGCGTTCCTCCGTCGAAGACGGCGGGCTGCCGCTGCCCGAGCCTGCCGCCGCGCTCACGCCGGCGTCGGCCGCCGCTGCCGAGCCCGCGCCGGTCGTCCTCGAGCACCCCGTACTGAAGTCGCTGCTCGGCGCGTGGGCGCTGGCCGCCTGCTCGACGGAGGAGACGGCGGCCGTCGAGGAGCACCTCGGGGAGTGCGGCTCGTGTGCGGACGAGGCACTGCGGCTGCGCGAGGCGGTGGGACTGCTGCACCCGGCCGAGAGCCTCGACCTCGACCCGACGCTGCGCACACGGGTCCTGCAGGGCTGCCTCGACCGGCGCCCGCCGCGCATCCCGGTGCCCGAGTGGGCGACTCCGTACGACGCGGAGGTCGCGCGGCTCGACGCTCTGCTGCAGGACGTAGGCGGCGCCGAGTGGCACGCGCCCGTGCGGCTGCGCTGGTTCATGGGCGACGGGCCCGTGAGCCGTCGTACGACGGTCGCCGGGGTCATCGCCCATCTGCTGAGCGTCGACGGTCTCGTCGCCGTGGCGCTGGGCCTGGAGGACCCGCTCGGCCCGGCCGCGGCCGCCGCCGAGGACGCGACCCCCGCGGGCCGCACGGAGGCGTTCTGGCGTGCGTCGCACTTCCCGCCGACGCGGTCCGTGCGCGGGCCCTGGCGGGAGCAGAGCCACAACCTCGTCCGTACGGTGTCGTTCGCGGTTGGGGGCACCTCCCGCGCGAGCGAAGCCGAGCGTGGGGGAGGTTCCGGGCGGCTGGCCGTGCCGTACGGCGGCTTCGAGCTGCCGCTCAGCGACGCGATGCTGGACCGGGCCTTCGAGTGCTGGGTGCACGCGGGGGACATCGCGGACGCCGTGGACTATCCGTACGAGCCGCCCGCGCCGCGGCATCTGCACCGGATGATCGACCTGGCCGCTCGGATGCTGCCCGGGTCGCTCGCCGAGCGGCGCCGGGCGGGGTTGTCGTCCGCCCCGGCCCACCAGCATCTCGTCGAGGCGGGGGAGCCGGGGCGGAGCCTGCGGCTGGAGATCGAGGGGTTCGGGGGTGGGGAGTGGCTGATCCCGCTCGACTCTCCCGGGGCGGTGGGGGCCGCCGAGCATGAGGTGGCGCATGTCGCGCTGGACGGGGTCGAGTTCTGCCGGCTGGCCGCCGGGCATGTCTCGCCCGAGGAGGCCGCCGCCGGGCAGGACGGCGACCGTGAGGCGATCCGGGATGTGCTGTTCGCTGCGGCGTCTTTGAGCCGGATGTAGGTGGTGGGCGGGGGCTGCCGAGCTTTTTCGCCCCCTCCGCCCCTGCCCGTCCCGTACCTGGGGGCTCCGCCCCAGACCCCGCTCCTCAAACGCCGGAGGGGCTGATTTTTGCCCGTCGGGCTGAAGGAGCGCCCTCTACGCGAAGATCACCGTTCGGCGTCCGTTCAGCAGGATGCGGCGCTCCGCGTGCCACTTCACCGCGCGGGCCAGGGCCTGGCACTCGACATCGCGGCCGATGGCGACCAGCTGGTCGGGGGTTACGCCGTGGCCGACCCGCTCGACCTCCTGCTCGATGATCGGGCCCTCGTCGAGGTCGGCGGTGACGTAGTGCGCGGTGGCACCGATGAGCTTCACACCCCGGTCGTGCGCCTGGTGGTACGGCTTCGCGCCCTTGAAGCTCGGCAGGAAGGAGTGGTGGATGTTGATGATGCGGCCACTGAGCTGCTTGCACAGGTCGTCCGACAGCACCTGCATGTAGCGGGCAAGGACGACCAGCTCGACGTTCTCACCCCGGACCAGCTCCAGGAGCTGCGCCTCGGCCTCCGCCTTGGTGTCCTTCGTCACCGGGATGTGGTGGAAGGGAATGTCATACGACGCCACGAGCTCGGCGAAGTCCGTGTGGTTGGAAACCACGGCGGCGATCTCGACCGGCAGGGCGCCGATACGGGCGCGGAAGAGCAGGTCGTTCAGGCAGTGGCCGAACTTGCTGACCATCAGCACGACGCGCATCTTCTCTTCGGCCCGGTGGATCTGCCAGTCCATGTGGAAGGAGTCACCGACCGCCGCGAAGCTTGCGCGCAGCTTGTCCACGGTCACCGGCGCCTCCGCCGAGAAGTGGACCCGCATGAAGAACAGTCCCGTGTCGTGGTCGCCGAACTGCTGACTGTCCTCGATGTTGCAGCCGGTCATGAAGAGGTAGCTCGACACGGCGTGCACGATTCCCGGCTTGTCCGGGCAGGAGATCGTCAGGACGTACTGCTCGGCGGCAGGTGCGGCGGCCCCGCGGACGGACTGCTCATTCATGCAGGACAGGGTCCCATATCAGCCGTCCGGGACGGACGGCTGACCCTCCACACGGACGCCCTGCCCGCCACCCGCACGGCTCTGGCTGTCTCCCGGACAGCCCGGCCCGCCACACCGCACCGCCTCGCCCGCCTCCCGGACAGCCCCGTCCGCCACACCGCACGGCCTCGCCCGTCTCCGGAACGCCTGCGCGGCATCCCCGGGCGTCCGGGCGTTCGGGAGTTCCGGAGTCCCTACGCCGACCGCGTCAGGATCCGCAGCACCTCGAGCGTGCGCGGCGGGGCGTCCGGGTCCTCCCCGTCGCTCCCCGCCAGGCGCACATGCGCGTCGCGCGCGGCGCGGACGGCCTCCGGCCACCCGTGGTGGTCGAGGTAGGCGGAGACGGGTGCGTCGGGCCCGACCTGGTGCATGATCCGCAGGACGCGCAGTACGGCGGTGTCGACGAGGGCCGCCTCCTGGGAGTCCCGGAAGATCGTGCCGACGTATTTCTCGGCGGACCAGCTGTCCAGCCAGGTGTCCTCGACAAGGCGGTACACGGCGTCGGTGACGTCCCCGTACCCGTCGATCCCGGCGAGCCAGACATCACGTTGGAAGGCGGGGTCGGCGAGCATGTGCAGCGCGGAGCGCACATTGCTGCGCCAGCGCCACCACGGCATGTCGTTGAGTGGCATGCCGCCCATGGTGGATGAGCGACGGCCGCGACGGGAAGAGTTCTCCGAACGTTGCACGGTCACCGATCGTACGTTCTCACCGAAAATCCAATCATCGGCCCCCGTAATTCATCTCTACGTCACCTTCCATTGACCACGGATCACACCCGGGTTAGTGATGTGAGGGAATCGTGCGTGTCCATGACCGGCAGGCGACGTACCCGCACCAGCACACCCGTCCTCCCCAGGCCCGTCAAGGCCACGTTGCTGTCCGTGGGCGCGTTGGCGGCGTGTGTGTCGATGGCCGTCGGATGCGGGGTCATCCCTGGCACGGGGGGCCCCGAGGACGACCCCATCACCATCATGACCTGGGCGCCCGAGAACACGGGCGCGACCAACAAGCCCGGCATGCCCGCGATGGCACAGGCCTACGCCCGCTGGGTCAACGCCCACGGCGGCATCAACGGACACGAGCTCAAGGTCATCACCTGCAACGACCACAACGACTCCGTGGACGCCGCGCGCTGCGCCCAGCGCGCCGTCGACGCGGACGCCGTCGCCGTCGTCGGCTCTTACAGCCAGCACGGCCGCTCGTTCCTCGCCCCGCTGGAAAGCGCGGGCATTCCGTACATCGGCGGCTACGGCGTCACCGACGACGAGTTCAGCAGCCCCCTCTCCTACCCCATCAACGGTGGCGAGCCCGCGCTGCTGGCCGGCCTCGGCGAACAGCTCGGCAAGGACTGCGGCCCGGTCGCGCTCATACGCCCCGACACCACGGCCGGCGACGAACTCCCCAAACTGCTCGACTCCGGCCTGAGGTCGAGGGGCCACGAGGCCGCCTCGGACCAGCGGGCCGCCGAGGACGCGACCGAGTACTCGCGGCAGACGCAGCAGGCGCTCGAGAGCACGACCGTCGACCCGTCCCAGCGGGGCTGCGTGGTGCCCGCGCTCGGCGACCGCACCGACACCTTCATGGACTCCTTCCGGCGCGACCGCGAGGACTACCCGGCGGTGCGCACAGGCACCGTGCTCGGCAGCATCGACCAGTCGGTCCTCGACGCCACCGGCGGAAAGTCGAGCCCGTACGAGGGCTCCTACGTCACCGGCTGGTATCCCAACGCGAACGACGCGCGCTGGAAGCCGATGCGCAAGGTGATCAATGAGCAGGCCTTCGGCGACAACCGGATCGACCCGACGGACGCCGGAGTGCAGACCACCTGGATCGGGTACACCGTGCTGAAGACGGTCGTCGAGTCGCTCGGCGACGGTGAGGTGACCGCGCGCTCGATCCAGCGCGCCCTCGACGACGGCCTCAAGGTGACCACGGGCGGGCTCACCCCGACGCTCAGCTGGCGCTTCGAGGACATGATCGCGGCCGTCGACTTCCCGCGCCTCGTCAACGCCCACGTGACCTTCCAGGTCGTACGCGAGGGTCAGCTGGTGTCGTCGGCGCGGCGTGGGTTCGTCAATGTGTCGAAGACGCTGGAGAACGCGGGCTGAGGTACGGCGGGACCGCCGGGCCCCCGGGAGGCTTCCCCCGAGGGCCCGGCGGGACCCGGTTCAGACCGGCGCGATCCGGTTCAGACCGGCGCGATCCGGTTCAGACCGGCGCGATCCGGTTCAGACCGGCGCGATCCGGTTCAGACCGGCGCGATCCGGTTCAGACCGGCGCGATCCGGTTCAGACCGGCGCGATCCGGTTCAGACCGGCGCGACCCGGTTCCGGCCAGCGGGACCCGTCAGAGCTGGGTGCGCGTCCGCTGCGTCAGGCCGTACGTCGACGCGATGGAGTTCCACAGCTTCGCGGCCTTCTCCTTCTCCGTGGACGCGGTGCCGCTGGCCCGGTTGCCCGCCTGCGTCTGTGCGGTGGTGCGGGCCTGGCCCCTCCTGCAGCCCTTCTTGTCGGCGGTCTGGTCGGCCCAGGCGGCGTAGTGGTTGTCGGCCGACTGGGAGGCCTTCCAGCCGCTGGTGAGCGCGGCGGTCAGCGCGGCGTGGTTGGGCAGCTTGTCGACGGAGAGGGCGGAGAGCCGGGTGACCAGCTCGCCGCGCTGCTTGGCCGCGTCGCGCAGATCACTGGCCGCCTGGTCCAGGTTCTGGCACACCTTCACGTTCGCCACGGCCTTGATCACCGAGTCGCGGCTGTCGCTGCTGTCCGCCAGGAGCTTGTCCAGCGCGACGGCCTGCGCCTTCACCGGGTCGGCGGACGCTGAAGCCGACTCCGTGGCCGGGCTCGTCGCCGACACCGTCTTGCTCTTGTCGTCCTCGCCGTCGGTGCCGCCGCCGCTGAGCAGGGCGCCGGCGCCGATGCCGAGCACAGCGATACCGACGCCGACGGCCGCGATCAGCGGGACGCGCGAGCCGCCGCGGCCACCGCGTCCGCCACCGCGTCCGCCGCCACCACGCTCGCCGTCGAACGCTCCGGCGCGCCGTGCTGCGGCCCGGCCGCCGGATGCGGCGGGGGCGTGCGCGCCGTGCAGGGGCGCCGACGGGTCGAAGCGCGGCATCTGCTGCGTCGCCCCGGGGCTCTCCGGCTCACTGCGGAACAGGTTGTCGAACTCCGCCGGGGGCTGCCGCTCCTCCGGCGCACCCGGCCGTATCCCGTACGGCGCCCCTTCCGGCTGCGCGGGGACGGGGGCCATGAACTGCGTCGCCTCGGCGTCCGGGTTCGCGGTGGGGGGCAGCGGTCCGGCGGCACCGCCTTGCGGCGCCTGTCCCAGGAACTGGGTCGCCTCCGCCGGCATCTCGGGCGGCAGCGCACCCGGGCCCACCGGCGGGATGTACTGAGTGGCTCCCTCGTCGGCGCCCGGGGCGGCCGGGATGTGCGGGATGTACTGGGTCGCGCCGTCATCGGCGGCGGCCGGCAGCGGCAGACCCGCGGGCGGCAGCGGCGCCGCCTGCGCGGCGGCCGGCAGGGAGGGCGAGGCGGAAGAAGCGGGCAGGGCTCCGGGGGCTCCGTACCCGTCCGCTCCCTGCGGAAGGGCGTTCCCGGGGTGCGCGAACTGCGGCGCCTGCTGGCCCGGGGCCGCGTACCCGCCGTACCCGTCCCCCACGTGCGCGCCCTGCGCCCCGGGCGCGTAACCGTTCTGCGCGCCGTAGGACGTCGCCTGCGCGCCCTCGGGCGGCAGCGGACCGGCGCCGGACGGCGGCTGCTGCAACTGCTGCGGCTGCTGCGGCGCGAAGCTCTGCTGCTGGTGGTCGTGCGCGCCGGGCTGCTGCTGGGGCGCCCAGCCCTGGGACGCGTCGTGGGTGCCCCAGTCCTGGACGGGGGCGGACTGGGGCGGCTCGGTGGCCCCCCACGCCTGGGTCTCGTTCCCCGGCGCTCCCCAGCCCTGACCGGGCCCCGGGGCGGGGGTGGTCGGCTGGTCAGGGCCGTCGGGACCCCACGGCTGGCCCCAGGCCTGACCGCCGGCCGGGGTCGTACGGTCGCCCGTCATACCCGGCAGCAGGGGCGCGCTGCCGTCGGAGGGCAGCACGACGCCTTCGCGCGCGGGCCGCGCCGAGGGCTCCTCGCCCTGTCCACTCTGCGTCACCGGGACTCCTACGAATGGGGGACCTTCGGGAAATCGTCGGCTCACGCTACCGGGTCCCCACAACCCGGTGCCACGCAGCGCTGGACGTGATCTCCGCCGCTGTGACATGGGTAACGAATCCGCCCCTCGTCGCGCTGTATATGTCACCTCCCTCTATCGGCGCGGACGTTTCCCCGGCGTTCACACCCGCCCACGCCATCCGTTCACCAGCGCACGGCAGAGGTGCGCGGCCGCGCCTTCACGCCGGCCGTGTGATTCTGAACTCGGGCGAGGCGCGCGGCCTTTCCTGCACGGGGGCGCGAGGCCACAGACACACGCAGGGTGCAAGGCCTCACACACACGCAGGGCGTGAGGCATTACCTGCACGCGGGGCGCGCACGCCCCACGTCGGTCCGCGTCCCTTCACCCACGCTCACGCCGCCGCCTGCAGCTCCATCCGCGCCCCGAACTCCCGTACCACCGGCTCCTCCCGGTACGGCTCGAGCCGCTGCTGGAAGTCGTCGAGGTACTCGGCGCCGCGGTTGGAGCGGAGGGTGCCGAGCAGCTCCACCGCGCGCAGGCCCGTGTGGCAGGCCTGTTCCACCTCGCGCTGCTGGACCTGCGCCGTGGCGAGCAGGACGAAGCCGATCGCCCGGCGGCGGGCCCGCGACTCCGGGTGTCCGGCGAGGGACTCCTCCGCGCACCGCGCGGCGGCCTCCGCCTGGCCCAGGTCACGGTGGCAGTGCGCCAGTTCGTCGGCCAAGTAGGCCTCGTCGAAGTGCCCGATCCACGCCGGGTCGTCTCCGGACGCCGCGTCGGCGCCCTCCAGGGCTGTGACCGCCCGCCCGGACGCCAATTGGGCGGCGCGCGCGTCGCCCAGCAGCGCGTGCCCGCGCGCCTCCGCCGCGTAGAACATCGACTCCGCCCGCGGTGTGACCCGCCCGCGCGCCCCCTCCTGCGCCGCGCGCGCCAACTGCGCGATCTCGCGCGGGTTTCCGAGCTGCGCCGCCAGGTGGCTCATCGACGCGGCGAGCACGTATCCGCCGTACCCGCGGTCCCCGGCTGCCTGCGCGAGCCGCAGCGCCTGGATGTAGTAGCGCTGGGCGAGCCCCGGCTGGCCGGTGTCGATGGCCATGTAGCCAGCGAGTTCCGTCAACCGCGAGACGGCGGCGAACAGTTCGCGCCCGACCGCCTCCCGGTAGGAGCCCGCGAGCAGCCCGGAGACCACGCTGTTCAGGTAGTGCACGACGACCGGGCGCACATGCCCGCTGCCGTACTGGTGGTCGAGGTCGACGAGCGCCTGCGTCATCGCGCGGACCGCCGCGACGTCCGAGGACCCGACGCGCGGCCCCGCCGAACGCGCCACCTGCGAGTCCGGCGCGGAGATCAGCCAGTCACGGCTCGGCTCGACGAGCGCGGAGGCGGCGACGGACGAGCCGGACAGGAAGTCACGGCGCCCCACATCGCTGCGCCACAACTCACACACCTGCTCAATGGCCCCCAGTACGGTCGGCGAGAACTGGAGACCGACGCCGGATGCGAGGTTCTTGCCGTTGGCCATGCCGATCTCGTCGATCGTGACCGTACGGCCCAGCTTGCGGCCGAGCGCCTCCGCGATGATCGCCGGAGCACGTCCGCGTGGCTGCTGTCCGCGCAGCCAGCGCGCCACGGACGTCTTGTCGTAGCGCAGATCGAGACCGTGCTCCGCGCCGCACATGTTGACCCGGCGGGCCAGCCCGGCGTTCGAACAGCCCGCTTCCTGGATGAGCGCCTGCAGTCGTTCGTTCGGCTGCCGCGCGACGAGAGGCCTGGCGGCCATGGCGTACCCCCTGTGGCTGCGGTGCCTGCCCACGCACCGAGTTGATGTGTCTTCGTGTGGCCGACCGCACCGAAAGAAGTCGGCCATGAAGATCAATGCCCCGCCGACATAACGAAGATGCGAGACATGTGAGGATTGCCGGGGTAAAGGCGGTTGCCCGACCCCTCCCCTGGTTACCCACCCCCCGCTGCCGTTGCCCATGCGCGCCCCCACACGTGCATCCATGCGCCCCACATGGGAAATCGATGCTCCTCCCCCGCGCAAAAAGGAAGGAGCATGACCAAAGGGCCTTCCCCGGAAGGGTGGTGGCGGGAGACGGGCGGGCCCCCGTAACCCGAGGTGGACCCGGGAGTTTAGTTCAGCGTGGACGAGACCATCGCAGGCACCGAGACCGCTCAGATCCCCACGCAGCGTGGCGAATCGCTGCAGGAAACCGCCGTGCGCTACGCCGAGGAACGCCACTGGGACGTGCTCCCCGGCACCTGGCTGGAAGCCGTCGACGGGGTGCAGCGCTGCTCCTGCGGCGAGCCCGTGTGCGCCGCACCCGGCGCGCACCCGGCGCGCGAGGACTGGCCGACGCAGGCGACGGGCAGCGCGACCGTCGCGCGCCGTATGTGGTCGAAGCGGCCTTCCGCGTCAATCCTGCTGCCCACGGGGCGCACGTTCGACGCGATCGAGGTGCCCGAGACGGCCGGCTGTCTCGCCCTCGCCCGGATGCGCCGCATGGAGCTGACCCTCGGCCCCGTCTCCTGCACCCCGGACCGGCGCATGCACTTCTTCGTGCTCCCCGGCGCCACCGCCAAGGTCCCCGATCTCGTACGGAAGCTGGGCTGGCCGCCCGCCTCGCTCGACCTCGTCACCCTCGGGGAGGGGGCGTACGTCGCCGCCCCGCCGACCCGGTTCGGCTCGCGGGGCGCGGTGCAGTGGGCCTGCCGGCCGACTGCCGTGAACCGGTGGCTGCCGGATGCGGAGGAACTCATCTCGCCGCTCGCCTACGCCTGCGGGCGAGATCGGTAGGTGCCGCATTCCGTCCTGCCCCGTCCGGTTGTTCGGCGACTGCGGCCTCTTCGTGGTTGCTCGCGCAGTTCCCCGCGCCCCTGAAGGGACGCTACTCCCCCGTATGGTGCTTGCATGACCGAGGGAACAGAGGCGGCCGTGGCCGCGGTACGTGTACGGGGGCTCTGGAAGCGGTTCGGGGAGCAGATCGCCGTGGCCGGGATCGATCTGGAGCTGCCCGCGGGCCGGTTCATCGGCCTCGTCGGGCCGAACGGGGCGGGAAAGACCACCACACTCTCGATGGTGACCGGGCTGCTCAGGCCCGACCAGGGAACCGTCGAGGTCGTGGGCCACGACGTGTGGCGCGACCCGGTGGAGGTGAAGGCACGCATCGGAGTCCTCCCGGAAGGACTCCGGCTCTTCGAACGACTCTCGGGGCGCGAACTGCTCGCGTACACCGGCCGGTTGCGCGGTCTGCCCGGCGCCGAGGTCGACAAGCGCGCCACCCAGCTCCTCGACGTCCTCGACCTCGCGGGCGCCCAGCACAAACTCGTCGTCGACTACTCGACGGGCATGCGCAAGAAGATCGGCCTGGCCTGCGCCCTCCTCCACAACCCCGAAGTCCTCTTCCTCGACGAGCCGTTCGAGGGCGTCGACCCGGTCTCCGCGCAGACCATCCGCGGCGTCCTGGAGCGCTACACCGCGTCGGGCGCCACGGTCGTCTTCTCCTCCCATGTGATGGAACTGGTCGAGTCACTCTGCGACTGGGTCGCCGTCCTGGCCGCCGGGCGCATCCGCGCACACGGCCCGCTCGCCGAGGTGCGGGGCAGCGCACCCTCGCTGCAACAGGCCTTCCTGGAACTGGTCGGCGCGAACGGCCGCTCCGCCGGAACCGACCTGGACTGGCTGGGCGGCGGGGCCGCCCGATGAGCGCGAACGCGAGCGCGAACGCGAGCACGAACGCCGGCTCGGGCGCGACGATCACCACCGCCACCCGCGCCTCCGCCGCGTCGATCACCCCCACCGTCGTACGGCTGAAGCTGTCGTTGCTGCGCAACGGGCTGCGGCAGTCGGCCGGACGGCGAGCCGCGTACATCACCTCCGTCGTCTTCGTCCTGCTGTTCGCCGCCCTCCAGCTGCTCGGCCTGATCATGCTGCGCGGCAACACGCACGCCACCACCATCGCCATGCTGCTCGTTTCGATCCTCGCGCTCGGCTGGGCCGTGATGCCGCTGTTCTTCGCGGCCGGCGACGAGACGCTCGATCCGACGCGCCTGGTGATGCTGCCGCTGCGCCCGCGCCCGCTGGTACGGGCGCTGCTCGCGGCCTCGTTGGTGGGCATCGGGCCGCTGTTCACCCTGTGCCTGCTCCTCGGTTCGGTCATCGCCGTGGCGCGCGGAACGGCGGCGTACGTCACCGCGGTCGTCGCCGTGGTCCTGACCCTGCTCGTCTGCGTGGCCCTGGCACGGGCCGTCGCGGCCGCCAACATCCGGCTGCTGTCCAGCCGCAAGGGCCGCGACCTGGCCGTGCTGAGCGGCCTGGTGATCGCGATCGGCGCGCAGCTGGTCAACTTCGGTGCGCAGCGGCTCGGTTCGGCGGGGGGCCTCTCCCAGCTCGACCCGGCGGCGGACGTACTGCGCTGGGTGCCGCCCGCGTCGGCGATCGACGCGGTGGATTCGGCGAGCGAGGGGGCGTACGGAGTCGCGGCCGTCCAACTGGCGCTGAGTGTGGCCGCTTTGGCGGGGCTGCTGGCGCTGTGGGCACGGCATCTGACCCGGCTGATGACGTCGCCGGACGGGTCGACGCTGCAGGCCGCCGAGCCCGCCGCGCGCGAGCGGGGGTCGTCGGGGCTCGCGCGGCTGCTGCCCGCCGGGCGCACCGGGACCGTCATGGAGCGCAGCCTGCGGTATGTGTGGCGCGATCCGAAGACCAAGGCCGCGTGGGTGACATCGCTGGCCATCGGGCTGATCGTGCCGGTGTTCAACGCACTTCAGGGCACCGGCTCGATCTACTTCGCGTGCTTCGCGGCGGGGATGCTCGGGATCCAGATGTACAACCAGTTCGGGCAGGACACGTCCGCGTTCTGGATGGTCGCGATGACGATCTCGTCCCCGCGCGACGCGTACGTCGAACTGCGCGGGCGCGCCCTGGCACTGCTGGTGATCACCCTGCCGTACGCGACCCTCGTGACCGTCCTGACGACCGCGATGCTCGGCGACTGGCCCAGGCTGCCCGAGGTGCTCGGCCTCTCCTTCGCGCTGCTCGGCGCGATGCTGGCCACCGGCGCCTGGTCGTCGGCCCGCTTCGCGTACTCGATCCCGCAGGAGGGCTACAAGAACGTGGCCCCCGGTCAGGCCGGCCTCGCCTGGATCTCCATCTTCGGCGGCATGATCGCGGCGGCCCTGCTGGCCGCCCCGGTCATCGCCCTCACGATCTGGCTGAACGTCACGGCCGACGGGGACAGCTGGACGTGGCTGCTGCTGCCGCTGGGTGCGGGGTACGGGGCCCTGATCACGGTGCTCGGACTACGGCTGGCGGCACCGCGGACGGCTCGGCGGCTGCCGGAGATCCTGGCGGCGGTGAGCAAGGGCTGACTGGCCCAGCCTGCGGGCAGTCGTGCCTCCCCCACTGCCTTAAGGGCGTGGGGGACCCCCAGGCGGCACGTGTGGGCGCAGGCGGCACCCCGTCGGCGCCGGGCTGCGCAACCAAGCCAGGGGCACCCCCGGCTCCGGGCAACGCTCAGCTCGTCAGGACCCCGTCCAGAAACGGTTCGATCGCCGCGCGCCAGGCCTCCGGCTGGTCGTAGTGCACGAGGTGGCCGGAGTCGGCCACCTCCGCGTACTGGCCGCGCGGCAGGACGCGGACCATCTCCTGGGACTCGGCCCGGCCGAGCTCGCCGTCCAGGCCCCGTACGACCAGCGCGGGGCACTGGACCTGCGCGAGTTCCTCCCAGTGGGCGTCGTACACCCAGGTCTGGCGGGACTTGAGCATCTGCTCGGGTTCGAAGACCGGGCGCCAGCCGTCCGGGGACTCGTGCATCACCTCGGCGTAGAACTCGCCGCGGGACGGGTTCGGGCGCTCCACCCAGGGGTCGTCCTCACCGAACCACTTGCGTACGTCGGCGAGCGTGGCGAAGGGGACGGGCCAGGCCTTGAACCAGGCCTCCCACTCACGCTGCGACGCGGCGCCCAGGGCCGATGCCCGCATGTCGCAGATGATCAGGCCGCGGACGAGGTCCGGGCGCTTGGCGGCGAGCTGCCAGGCGGTCAGTGCGCCCATGGCGTGGCCGATGACGACGGCCGGGGCGAGGCCGAGCTGCTCGAGGGCGGCCTCGGCGTCGTCGACGTATGCCTCGCGGGTGTACTCCGCCTCCGGCGCCTTGTCGCTCTGGCCGTGGCCGCGCTGGTCGAGGGCGACGGCGCGGTGCCGCTCGGAGAGCCAGCGGGCGCTGGACGCCCAGTGCGAGGCGCGGCCCATGAGGCCATGCAGTAACAGCACGCCAGGCTCTTCCGAGGCCCTCGGAGGGTCGATCTTGGGAGACTCGGCGAACTCCCAGGCAGCGAGGCGTACGCCGCCCGCTCCCGTCACGTCGATGCGCCGCACCATCGGTATTGGCACCCCCCTAGCTCGCTCGGACCGGCACACTCCCGCTCGAACCGGCCGGTCCACTCGTACCGCTTCCTACCGCCGTCGTACCGCTGCTCCTGCTGGTTGTGCTGCTCTCTAGATGTACCCCTGCTGCGCCACCACGTTATCGAATGAGGTTTCGAAAATGGCCTTCCTGGCTGCAACACCCCTCATTCGAGTGACCATGCTCCAGGATTGACCGCCGTCGCCGAGGGGAGATCTTCAGCGGGAGGCGGACCGCTCGGGGAAACCGGTCCGAGGGGAATGACCCTGAGAGCTCGGGGCTCCGGGTCAGCACAGGGGAGGACAGGCCCCGGCGCCATCTGGTGCCGGGGCCCTCTCCATGTCTGCGGCACATCCTCCCGCCCCCTCTCCGACCGCGCCCCATCGCTTCCGGACTTGCTCTCGGACAAGCTTCCAGACTTGCTCTCGGACACGGTCAAGAGCCCTCAGGTCATATGCCTCACGCGATAGCCTCGCACGCAAACGGTCCGAGCGCTGCGATTCCGCACACTGAATCTTGGTTTCAGTAGGGTCGCGGAAGGATCACAACTGCCTCTGGTGTCACGGGTGTTGTCACACCCGGCACGGGGGTGCGGCGAGCACCCCGGGTCCGACGTGGGGGGTCGGTTCGATGCCGGTCCCCTCGGCCGGCGCCCGGGGGCTGCCCCTCGCGGGTGCCGGGAAGTCAGCAGTGCGCCGGGGTGACACCGGCGCTTGGCCACGGTGCCAGCCGCGGGGTGACGCCGGCGCTTCGCCAGAAAGACAGCCGGGGGGTGAAGTCAGCGCTTGGCCACGAACACATGGGAGGCGACGTCCGCCTCCAGCTCCGCGGCCTCGCCGCCGCTGCCCACCAGGACCCCGCCCGCCGACTCGGTCACGCTCACCACGGAGCCGGGCTGCACGCCCGCCCGCCGCAGCGTGTACATCAGCTGCGCGTCCGTCTGAATCGGCTCGCCGATACGCCGAACGACCACGGTCTTGCCGTCCGAACCCGGGTCGAGCTCGGCCAGCGACACCATGCCCTCGTCCAGGAACGGGTCGGCACCGTCCTTCTCGCCGAGCTCCTCCAGACCCGGGATCGGGTTCCCGTACGGCGACTCGGTCGGGTGGCGCAGCAGCTCGAGCACACGCCGCTCGACGGCCTCGCTCATCACGTGCTCCCAGCGACACGCCTCGGCGTGCACCTGCTCCCACTCCAGGCCGATCACGTCGACGAGCAGGCACTCCGCGAGGCGATGCTTGCGCATGACGCGCGTGGCCAGCCGCCGTCCCTCCTCGGTGAACTCCAGGTGCCGGTCGCTGGCGACCGCCACCAGGCCGTCGCGCTCCATCCGCGCCACCGTCTGGCTGACCGTCGGCCCGCTCTGGTCGAGCCGCTCCGCGATCCGGGCGCGCATGGGGACCACGCCTTCCTCCTCCAGCTCGAGGATGGTGCGGAGATACATCTCCGTGGTGTCGATCAGTCCGGACATTCGTGCCCCTCGATTAGCTCTGCCGGAGACTCGATGGCTCACCGGCGCGTGCGCTGGCCCTGAACTCAATTCTGACGCATACCACTGACAACCGTGCCTCGCCGTCGCGACCACGCGGTGACGACTGCCACCGCGTGCCACCGCGTGCCACCGCGTGACTCCGCGGCCGTACGGGCCCACGGGGGCGCGGCCGGGACGGATGCGACCCGGCGCCCCTTGCCCAGTGTCGCCCCCCGCGAACCGCAGCGGGGGCCGTATTGACACAGCACTGGTCCAGACCGCAACGTGATCCGCGACACGACGGGAGTACGGCTGCGCCGGGCCGCCGGTTCGACCGCTCACCCGCCTCTGGCCACGAGACGTCCAAGGGGGCTTCGCCGATGAGCGACAGCAAGCTGGCCGGGCAGTTCTTCGGCGCCGCGATCGGCCTGCTGCAGCAGGTCCGGGACGAGGACGCCGGGGACATCGAGGCGGCCGGAACGCTGATCGCCGACACCGTCGCCGACGGCGGACGGCTCTTCGCCTTCGGCGCCGGACACTCCTCGCTCGCCGCGCAGGACATCGTCTACCGCGCGGGCGGCCTCGCCCTGATGAACCTGCTCGTCGTCCCCGGGGTCGTGGGCGTCGACGTCATGCCCGCGACGCTCGGCTCCGCCCTGGAACGCGTCGACGGCCTCGCGAGCGCCGTCCTGGAATCCAGTCCGGTCCGCTCCGGCGACGTACTCGTGATCATCTCGCTGTCCGGCCGCAACGCGCTCCCCGTCGAGATGGCCATGAAAGCCCGCGCGCTGGGCGTGAAGGTCATCGGCGTCACCTCGGTCGCGTACGCCTCCGAGACGACGTCCCGGCACGCCTCGGGGACGTACCTGAAGGACCACTGCGACATCGTCCTCGACTCGAGGATCCCGGTCGGCGACGCGGAACTCACCGCCGACGCGATCGCGGCCCCCTTCGCCCCCGCCTCCACCGTCGTCACGACGGCCCTCCTCCAGGCCGTCATGGCCACGGCCGCCGGCGCCCTCGCCGACCGCGGCATCGAGCCACCGCTGCTCCGTTCGGGCAACGTCGACGGCGGCCACGAGTGGAACAGGCGCGTGATGACGGAGTACGGGGACCGGATCTTTTACCGGCACCAGTGACGGGCGTACGGCCGAACGGGCGCTTCGGGGGCCACGGACGGCCGGGCGCCGCAGACGGCGGCAGGGGCCCCAGGAACTGGACGGAACCAGGAACTGGACGGAACTAGGACCGCCCCACCAGTTCCTCCAGATCCAGGGCCATGGCGATCCGTACGGCCACATCCTCCGCGTACGTCGCGTCCGCCCGCTCGAACTGGTTGCGCCCCGCCCCCCGCAGAAACGTCACGACGCCCAGCGTCCGCCCCCGGCTGCGCAGCACCGCGCACAGCGCGTGCACGGATTCGGGCGGCCACTGGCGGGCCACGGCCCACTCCCGCGCCTGCTCGGGAGCGACGGCGCCCGCGCTGGAACGTACGGACCCGGCGCGCTCCACGCACTGCAACGCGGGATGCCCCTCCCCGTACCGCACGGGCAGCCCCGCCTTCCCGGTCAGCACGCTCGGCCCCGGCGCCCCGGCGGGCGTGGCGGCGGCCCGTACGAGCCGAACCGGACCCTCGCCGTCCTGGGCCGAGCCCTCGGCCACGCGGTCGATCAGCGCGTAGTCGGCGAAACCGGCGAGCGCGAAGTCGAGGTGGACGGTGGCGGCCTCCCCCGGGTCCTCGCACTCGGCCGCGGCGCGCGCCGCGCGGTGCAGCTGATTGGCCCGGAACCGCAGCAGGGCGGCCTCCTGCTCGGTGTGCTTGGCCTCGGTCACGTCCTGGAAGAGCCACCCGACACCCAGCGGAACGGGTTCCTCCGCGAGCGGCGAGGCGAGCCGCAGGAAGCCGCTCCGCCAGCACCGCCGCTTCTCGCCCTCCGGCGTGCGCACACTCACCCACATCTCGGCGGGAGCGGGCGGCGCGCCCTCGGCCAGCACATGGGTCAGCGCGCTCTCCAGCTCCTCCACACCCTGGGAGAGCAGCTCCCCCAGGGGCCGCCCGAGAACCGACGTACGCCCGGTCCCCAGCGCCCGCGCCGCGTGAGCGTTGACGACAGCGGGCCGCAAATCCGCGTCCACCAGCACCACACCCCAGCTGGCGTCCTCGAACAACGCCTCGCTCAGCGCGATGGACCGCTCGAGATCGATCTGCGCGTGCACCTCGCTGAAGGCGCAGTACACCCCGGCGGGCTTCCCGTCGGGCCCGAGCACGGCGGCGGACTGCGTCCGCACGAGCACCCGCCCGCCGTCCTTGGTCAGCAGGGCGAACTCGTTCACCTGCCGCCCGGGAGCCTGCATGGCGGACATCAGCCGCCCCTCGACCTCCTCGGCGTCCGCGGTCCGCACGGCCCACCCGGCAAACCCGCGCCGACCCACCGCCTCGGCCGCGGTCCACCCCAGAATGCGCTCGGCCTCGCGATTCCAATGGGTGACGACCCCATCGGCATCGAGCGCACACAATGCCGCGTCCATCCCGTCCAACAGCGCGGCAAGCAGATCGGAACCATCCCGCTCGGGCTCGTCCGGCCCCAGCTCATCGGTGGTCCCACTACGCCGGGAAGCACTCACCTGGACCCCCTGCAGGCTGCGTCCGCTCGTACGGCGCGACAGTTCACTCACTCGCCATCATTCAACTCGAACGTGACCCAGCCCACACCACCTTCCCCAAAGATTGGACGAAATCGTTGTACGCCACAATCCCGCCCCGCCCGCCCCAACCAACCCCCTCACGCTCGCTGGCCGCCCCCGGCGCGGACCTCTCCCGGGAAGCGGAGGACTCGGCGATCCGCGCCGGGCTACGAGACGAAGGCAGGGCGGTGGAGAGGGGTGTGGCCCGAGACTGAGGGGGGAGGCTTCAAACCACATTCCGCCACGAGCCACAGCCTATTGAGTCACCCAAATGAGATGACGACTTGAGTGGGCTGATCGCCGTCTCGAAAAACCGGTTGAACGGGATGCCTCAGCTTCCTAGAGTGTGGCCAATCCGGAAGGGAGGTGGTTCGGCGAATGTATGAAAACCGGACAGGAGAGGTGGCTGCGGGCTAGCGGCCCGTCACCACATCCAGTGCGGTGCCGGACCAGCGCGTGACAGCAGCGTGCAGCCGGCCCAATCTCCAGCAGTCACCCGACCCGCGAGCTCGCCGGTACGTCCGGCCGGCTCCTCCGCCTGAGGCGGAGGGACCCGAGCTCGCGGGTCGTCTGCGTTTCTGTGGGTGTGTGAGGTGGGGCACAGGCGGATCCGTGGGCCCGCAGTACGCTTGGACCATGCTTCCGATGCTTGTTCGACGCCTGCACGTGGACTTCGTGCGCGTCACAAGCATGGGCTGTCGGCGCTCTGCCTGACCCAGCCCCTTCACATGCCCTCGCGCATGTTCTCCCGCCTTCATTCCACTTGGCACCCGTGGCCCGCCCCGCCCCTGGCAGGCGCCCGGGCACCCGTAGACCCCGCGGACTCATCTCATGTCGACGAACACGTCTTCTCACGCTCAGGCGCAGTCTCCATCTCCGTCCCAGTCTCCGTACCAGCAACTTCCGGTCATTGATCTTTCCGCGGTCGACCGCGGTCCCCAGGCCCGTGCCCGGTTGCACGCGCAGTTGCACAGTGCCGCCCATGACGTGGGCTTCTTCCAGCTCGTCGGGCATGGGGTGAGCGAGGCCGAGACCGGTGCTCTACTGCAGGCCATGCATCGGTTCTTCGCGCTCCCGGAAACCGACCGGCTCGCCATCGACAACGTCAACTCGCCCCATTTCCGGGGGTATACGCGTACGGGGGACGAGCGCACCGGCGGCAGTCGGGACTGGCGGGATCAGCTGGACATCGGGGCGGAGCGGGCTACTCGCACACCCGGGCCGGGTGAGCCCGCGTACTGGTGGCTGGAGGGGCCGAACCAGTGGCCCGACGTGCTGCCCGAGCTGCGGACGGCCGCGCTGGCGTGGATCGACCGGCTGAGCGAGGTCGCGGCGCGGCTGCTGCACGAGCTGCTCGCCGCCATCGGGGCGCCCGCCGACTTCTACGACCCGATTTTCGGCGAGCGGGCTCATCCGCAGCTGAAGCTGGTGCGGTACCCGGGGAGCGCGGGTGACGGCGCCGATCAGGGCGTCGGCGCGCACAAGGACTACGGGTTCCTGACGCTGTTGCTGCAGGATCAGGTGGGCGGGCTTCAGGTGCAGCGGGAGGACGGGCTGTTCCACGATGTGCCGCCGCTGCCGGGGGCGTTCGTCGTCAATCTGGGTGAGCTGCTGGAGGTGGCCACCAATGGGTATCTGGTCGCGACGAATCACCGGGTGGTGAGTCCGGCCGGGGCCACCGAGCGGTTCTCCGTGCCGTTCTTCTACAACCCGCGGCTCGACGCGCGGGTCGAGCCGCTGCCCTTCCCGCACGCATCCGCCGCGCCGGGTATCAGCGACGATCCGGCGAACCCGCTCTTCGCCGAGTACGGGTTCAACGAGCTGAAGGGCAAGCTGCGCGCCCATCCGCTGGTCGCCGCCCGTCATCACGCGGAGCTGCTGACGCCCGCGTGATGACCGGTGTACGGCTGGGGCAGGACCCGGACACGGACCCCGCACGCCCGGACGTCCTTAGTGCGCGATGTCCGCGTATCCCGCGATCTCCTGGGGGCTGCGAGTACCGGGGCCCACGTAGCGTGCGGAGGGGCGTACGAGGCGGCCCGTGCGCTTCTGTTCCAGGATGTGCGCCGACCATCCGGCCGTACGGGCGCAGGTGAACATCGACGTGAACATGTGGGCCGGGACCTCGGCGAAGTCGAGGACGATGGCGGCCCAGAACTCGACGTTCGTCGCCAGGACGCGGTCGGGGCGGCGGGCGTGGAGTTCGGCGAGTGCGGCCTTCTCCAGGGCTTCGGCGATCTCGAAGCGGGGGGCGCCCAGTTCGCGGGCGGTGCGGCGCAGCACGCGCGCGCGGGGGTCCTCGGCGCGGTAGACGCGGTGGCCGAAGCCCATGAGGCGTTCGCCCTTGTCGAGGGCCTGCTTGACGTAGGCCTCGGCGTCTCCGGTGCGTTCGATGTCCTCGATCATGCCGAGGACGCGGGAGGGTGCGCCGCCGTGCAGGGGGCCGGACATGGCTCCTACGGCTCCGGAGAGGGCGGCGGCGACATCGGCGCCCGTGGATGCGATGACGCGGGCCGTGAAGGTGGAGGCGTTCATGCCGTGCTCGGCGGCGGAGGTCCAGTAGGCGTCGACGGCGGCGACGTGTTTGGGGTCGGGCTCGCCGCGCCAGCGGATCATGAAGCGCTCGACGACGGACTGCGCCTTGTCGATCTCGCTCTGCGGGACCATGGGCAGGCCCTGGCCGCGGGCGGACTGGGCGACGTAGGAGAGGGCCATGACGGCGGCGCGGGCGAGGTCTTCGCGGGCCTGGTGCTCGTCGATGTCGAGGAGGGGCCGCAGGCCCCAGACGGGGGCGAGCATGGCGAGCGCGGACTGCACGTCGACGCGGATGTCGCCGGAGTGGACGGGGATCGGGAACGGCTCGGCGGGCGGCAGGCCGGGGTTGAAGGCGCCGTCGACGAGGAGTCCCCAGACGTTTCCGAAGGAGACGTGGCCGACCAGATCCTCGATGTCGACGCCCCGGTACCGGAGTGCGCCGCCCTCCTTATCCGGTTCGGCGATCTCCGTCTCGAACGCGACGACTCCTTCGAGTCCGGGTACGAAGTCGGACATCAGGCGGCTCCTCATGATGTGTACGACAGACGGATGGTTTGTGGTGGTGGTCCTGTGGTGCGGGGGTGGTGACGACCCTGTGCCGGACGGGGGTGAACGTGTCCGGTCCGGTTCCGCGGCCAGGTCCACAGACGGCTCGCGGTCCGACGCGGTCACCCCGGTGATGCCCCGTGCGGCTGGCGGTCATCCAACCGGAACGGCACCAGCACGATATCCCTGAGTGCCACCTTTGGGGAGAGCGCGTGGCACTCAGTGCCACGCAGTGATGAAGCACACTCCCCTTGGATGCGAGGGTTCACACGGCGATCCGACGAGAGGGCGGACGGGCGAGCCGACGCGAGGGCGCATACGCCCATCCGGGGGGAGGGCGCACTCGGCGGTTCCCTGCGCGGGCGCATACGGCAAGATGACCGCGTGAACGACCGCTTCCCAGATGAATCCGCCTCCGAGCCCATCGTCCAGCGCGCGGCCGAGGCCGCCGAGGCCGAGTCCGCTGCCGAAGAATTCGACGCCGACCCCGCGGCGATGCGCGCCCACTACCGGGCCGAGGGTCTGGACGAGGCGGACCTCCCCGCGCATCCGATGGACCAGTTCGACCGCTGGTTCAAACAGGCCGCGCAGGCCGCGATGCACGGGTTCGTGCACGAGCCGAACGCGATGGTGGTCTCCACGGCGGACGCGGAGGGCCGGCCCAGCTCGCGCACGGTGCTGCTGAAGCAGTACGACGAGCAGGGCTTCGTCTTCTACACCAACTACGACTCCCGCAAGGCCCGCGAGCTGGCCGAGAACCCGTACATCTCGCTGCTCTTCCCGTGGCATCCGATGGCCCGCCAGGTCATCGTCACCGGCACGGCGCGGCGCACCGGACGGGACGAGACGGCCGCGTACTTCCGCACTCGCCCGCACGGCTCCCAGCTGGGCGCCTGGGCCAGCGCCCAGTCCTCGGTCATCCCCTCGCGCGCCGAACTGGACGCCTCGTATGCGGAGTTGAGTGCCCGTTACCCGGAGGGCGAGCAGGTCCCGGTCCCGCCGCACTGGGGCGGTTTCCGCATCGCGCCGCAGGCGGTCGAGTTCTGGCAGGGCCGCGAGAACCGCCTGCACGACCGGCTCCGCTACGTGGCCCAGCCGGACGGCAGCTGGCGGGTGGAGCGGCTCAGCCCCTGAGGGTGCCCGGCGGCTCGCTCAGAGCTTGCCCCACACGTACGCCGTGCGCTGTCCGCCGAGGACGCCGGATATCTCGGCGCGGAACTCGGGCTTGAACTCCCGCCAGTTCCAGAAGAAAGTGGTCCCCCATGGCCCTGCCCCCGTGTTCACCCGCTGCCTGTCACCGGATTCCCACGCTACGCGCCACCACTGACAACGCCCTCAGCCCAGCGCCTCCTCCATCAGCGCGCCCCACTGCCCCACCACCCGCTCGCGTCGCCCCCCGTCGTCCGTGAGCAGGTTGGCGAGGCCGAGGCCGCGGGCCATGTCCAGCAGGCCCTGGACCGTTTCCCGTACGCCCGGCCGGGATTCGTCCGCGTCGAGGAGGTCGACGGCGATGCGGTGGGTTTCGCGGCCGACGCGGGCCTCCAGTTCCGTGACCTTCGGGCGGAGTTGGTCCTCGTTGGAGGCGGCGGCCCAGAGGTGGAGGGCGGCGCGGAAGAGGGGGCCGGTGTAGAGGTCGACGAGGGCGGCGACGACGACGCGGCGGTCGGCGGCGCCGTCGGGGAAGAGGGCGCGCAGGGCGGTGGAGCGTTCCTCGGCGACGTACTCGACGGCCGCCGTGAACAGGTCTTCGCGGGTCGGGAAGTGGTGCTGGGCGGCGCCCCGGGAGACGCCGGCGCGTTCGGCGACGACGGAGACCGTGGAGCCCGCCCACCCGTGTTCGGCGAGGCAGGCCACGGCGGCTTCCAGGAGCCGCTGCCGGGTGGCCCGGCTGCGGTCCTGCTTGGGGACGTGCGGAAGGCGCGCGGCGTGCTCTGTCGTGCTCACACCACCCATGCGGGATCCCGTCGTTCGAGGAAGGCCGTCATTCCCTCGCGGGCCTGCGCGGAGGAGAACAGCTCGGCCGAGAGCGCGGTCAGGCCGGCCGCGTCCCGGTCGAAGGCTTCCAGCACCTTAGCCGTGAGCAGGTCCTTCGTCGCGGCGAGGCCTTGGGGGGAGGCACGGCGCAGGCCGTCGAGGACGGGTGCCAGTACGGCGTCGACGTCGTCGCCGGCCGCTGTCAGGAGCCCGGTGCGGACCGCCTCGGCGGCGTCGAAGCGTTCGCCGGTGAGGTAGTAGCGGGCGAGGGCGCGGGGGTCGGTGCGGGGCAGCAGGGGCAGGGAGATGACGGCGGGCGCGACGCCGATGCGTACCTCCGTGAAGGCGAAACTGGCGCCCGCGCCGGCCACCGCGATGTCGCACGCCCCGAGCAGGCCGAGCCCGCCTGCCCGGACATGCCCGGTGACCCGGGCCAGCACCGGTTTGCGCAGCTCGACGATCTGCCGCAGCAGCCCGACGAGGACGTCGGGGTCCGGCGGGTCGCGCAGGTCGGCGCCTGCGCAGAACGTGTTCCCGGCGTGGGTGAGGACGACCGCGCGTACGTCGCTGTCCTTGCCGCACCGCGTGAGCCCGTCCGCGAGCCGGCCGACGAGCGCGGCCGACAGGGCGTTGCGGTTGCCGGGCGAGTCGAGGGTGAGGGTGGTGACGGCCCGGTCGTGGGCGGTGTGGACGAGGGCCGTCACGGCAGCTCCCGGAGGTGGCGGCGGAGTATCTTCCCGGAGGCCGCCCTGGGGACGCCTTCGATGAAGGTGACGTGGCGGACCCTCTTGTAGGGGGCGACGCGTTCGGCGACGTACATCATGACCTCTCCTTCGGAGAGGTCTGTCGCGGACGGCTGGCGGACCACGTACGCGTGCGGGACTTCGTTGTTGTCGTCGTTGTAGACGCCGATGACGGCGGCGTCGGCGATGCCGGGGTGGGTGAGCAGCAGTGCTTCGAGTTCGGCGGGGGCGACCTGGAAGCCCTTGTACTTGATGAGTTCCTTGACGCGGTCGACGACGAAAAGCCAGCCGTCGGCGTCCACCCGGCCGACGTCTCCCGTGTGCAGCCAGCCGTCCTTGTCGATCATCTCGGCGGTGGCGTCGGGGCGTCCCAGGTAGCCCTTCATGACCTGGGGGCCGCGGATGACGACCTCGCCGGCCTCACCGACGCCCAGGTCCTGGTCGGGGTCGTCGAGCGAGACGATGCGCATCTCGGTACCGGCGACGAGCTTGCCGACCGTCCCTGGGGGCGCGTCCGGGGTGTTCAGGGGCACCAGGTGGGTACAGGGCGACAGTTCGGTCATGCCATAGCCCTGGCCGATGGGCGGCAGCCCGAGCCGCTGCGAGGCGGCCTGCGCCAGATCCGCGTCCAGGGGCGCCGCGGCGGAAATGATGTGCTTCAGGGACGACAGGTCGTACCGGGCGGCCGCCGGGTGCTTGGCGAGGGCGAGGACGATCGGCGGTGCCACGAACAGGATGTTGATGCGGTGTTTCTCGATGGTCGCGAGGAACGTCTCCAGGTCGAAGCTGGGCAGGACGACGACGGCCGCGCCCTGCCGCAGCGGGGCGTTCATCAGGGCCGTCAGCCCGTAGATGTGGAAGAACGGCAGGACGGCCAGGATGCGGTCGCCGGGGCCCATCGGCATCGACGGCACGAGCTGCGCCAGGTTGGTGGCGATGGACCGGTGGGTGAGCATCACGCCCTTGGGGACGCCGGTCGTCCCCGAGGAGTACGGGAGGGCCGCGACGTCGGCCACCGGATCGATGTCGACCCGCGGTTCGGGTGCGGTGGTGGCGAGCAGGTCGATCAGTGAGCGGTGCCCGGGTGCCTGGTCGCAGACGAAGATCTCCCGTATCCCGCCCGCGCGTTCGGCGGCCGCGCGGGCGGTGTCCAGGAGGGGCGAGACGGTGACGATCCAGCGGGCCGCGCTGTCGCGCAGTTGCTTGGCCATTTCCTCGGGCGTGGCGAGCGGGTGCACGGTCGTGACCGACGCCCCCGCGCGCGTGGCGGCGTAGAACGCCGTCGGGAAGGCGATGGTGTTCGGGCTGTGCAGGGCGAGCACGTCGCCCTTGCGGACACCCGCGTCCGCGAACGCGGCGGCCAGCACACGGTGGAAGCGGTCCAGTTGACCGTACGTGAGCGTGGTCCCGTCGACGCCGTCGACGAGCGCGGGTGTCTCGCCGCGCTCGGCGGCACCGCCCAGGACGGCTTCGTGGATGGGTTCCTCGACGGCCGGGACATCTGCGTACGCGCTGCGGAACATGGTTCCTCCTCGAGCGATGCCGGTACACAACTTGCCGGTCCACGACGTGCGACGCGCGACGTGGCGATACGCCCTACTAGTACGGCCTACTGGTGCGGCCGCCTAGTGGTACGGCTACTGGCACGGCTCCCTAGTAGGACTTGGGCAGGCCGAGGCTCTGATGGGAGACGTAGTTGAGAATCATCTCCCTGCTGACCGGTGCGATACGAGACACGCGCGACGCCGTAATCAGTGAAGCGAGGCCGAACTCGCGGGTGAGGCCGTTGCCGCCGAGGGTGTGCACGGCCTGGTCGACCGCCTTCACGCAGGCCTCGCCTGCCGCGTATTTGGCCATGTTGGCGGCCTCCCCGGCCGCGACGTCGTCCCCGGAGTCGTACAGGAGCGCCGCCTTCTGCATCATCAGGCGGGCGAGTTCGAGCTCTATGTGGGACTGCGCGAGGGGGTGCGCGATGGCCTGGTGGGCGCCGATGGGCTCCTTCCAGACGGTGCGTTCGCGCGCGTACGCGACGGCCCTGGAGAGCGCGTACCGTCCCATGCCGATCGCGAACGCGGCCGTCATGACGCGCTCGGGGTTGAGCCCGGCGAAGAGCTGCAGCAGTCCCGCGTCCTCGTCGCCGACGAGGACGTCGGCGGGCAGCCGTACGTCGTCGAGGGTCAGCTCGAACTGCTTCTCCGCTCCCTGGAGTTCCATGTCGATCCGCCGCCGCTCGAAGCCGTCGGCGTCGCGCGGGACGATGAACAGGCAGGGCTTGAGCCGGCCCGTCCTCGCGTCCTCCGTACGTCCCACGATGAGCGTCGCGTGGGCGATGTCGACACCCGAGATGAACACCTTGCGGCCGGTGAGGATCCAGTCGTCGCCGTCGCGGCGTGCCGTGGTCGTGATGCGGTGCGAGTTGGAGCCCGCGTCGGGTTCGGTGATGCCGAAGGCCATGGTGCGGGTGCCGTCGGCGAGTCCGGGCAGCCAGGCACGCTTCTGCTCCTCCGTGCCGAAGCGGGCGATGACCGTGCCGCAGATCGCGGGCGACACGACCATCATCAGCAGCGGGCAGCCCGCCGCCCCCAACTCCTCCAGCACGATGGAGAGTTCGGCTATGCCGCCGCCTCCGCCACCGTACGCCTCCGGCAGGTTCACGCCGAGGTAGCCGAGCTTGGCGGCCTCGGACCAGAGTTCGTCGGGGTGACCTCCGTCGGCGACGACCTTGACGAGGTAGTCGCGGCCGTAGCGCTTGCCGAGCGCGGCGACGGCGGCGCGGAGGGCTTTGTGCTCTTCGGTTTCCAGGGTGGCGCTCATTCGGGCTGTTCCTCCTGTACGACGGCGAGCAGGGCGCCGACCTCGACCTGGCGGCCGGGGGCGGCGTGCAGGGCGCTGAGCGTGCCGGAGACGGGCGCGGAGATCTTGTGCTCCATCTTCATCGCCTCCAGCCATACGAGGGGCTCTCCGGCCGCCACAGCGGCTCCTACGGCCAGCCCCTCGGCGACCCGGACGACCGTGCCGGGCATGGGAGCCAGCAGCGAGCCGGGGGCCTGCTGGGCGGCCGGATCGGGAAAGCGCGGCAGGGCGGTCAGAGCGGTGGTGTTCACGTACACCTGGTCGGCGTACCGCGTGACCTCGAACTTCCTTCGTACGCCGTCCACTTCGAGGACGACGAGACGGGCGTCGGCGTGCACCACGCGCACCCCTTCGGCGGTGAGGCCCTCGCGGGTGTGCCGGTAGTGGACCTCGTGCTCGGTGCCCGCCATGAGGTAGCGCTTGGTCTGCGGCTGGGAGGGGAGGTTGCGCCAGCCTCCGCCGAACCGGGAGCGGCCGTGGGCGTCCGCGAGGGCGGCGGCCAAGGGGGCGTACGGGTCCGGAGCGGATGTCGTCACAGCGGCGAGGTGGCGCTCGTAGAAGCCCGTGTCCATCCGGGCCGCCGTGAACTCCTCGTGCCGCAGGGACCGTACGAGGAGGTCCCTGTTCGTAACCGGGCCGTGGACCGTCGCCCTCTCCAGGGCGCCGGAGAGTTTGCGGAGGGCCTCCGCGCGCGTGGGGGCGTGGGCGACGGCTTTGGCGAGCATCGGGTCGTAGTGGATGCCGATGGGGTCGCCGTCGGTGTAACCGGTGTCGAGGCGGATGCCGTCCGGGACGGCGAGGCGGTGCAGGATGCCGGTCTGCGGGGCCCACGCGCGCGCCGGGTCCTCGGCGTACAGGCGGGCCTCGATCGCGTGGCCACGCGCGCGTGGAGGGTCGTTCTCGAGTCGCGCTCCTTCGGCGACGCGGATCTGGAGGGCCACGAGGTCGATGCCGAAGACGGCCTCCGTGACGGGGTGTTCGACCTGGAGGCGGGTGTTCATCTCCAGGAAGTGCGCCTTGCCGTCGGCGACCAGGAACTCGACCGTGCCCACGCCGACGTAGTCGACGGCGCGGGCGGCGCGTACGGCCAGCGCGTGGAGTTCTTCGGTGAGCGCGGGCGAGAGGCCGGGTGCCGGTGCCTCCTCGATGACCTTCTGGTGGCGCCTTTGGAGGGAGCAGTCGCGCGTGCCGAGCGCCCACACCGTGCCGTGCGCGTCGGCGAGGATCTGCACCTCGACGTGCCGGCCGCCCTCCACATAGGGCTCGACGAAGACCTCACCGTCGCCGAAGGCGCTCGTCGCCTCGGCGCGCGCGCCCTCGAGCTCGGCGTGCAGGTCGTCGATACGGCGCACGACGCGCATCCCGCGTCCCCCGCCGCCCGCGGCCGCCTTCACCAGGACGGGCAGATCGGCCTCGGTGACCTCGCGCAGAGGCTCGATCCCCATCAGCTTCTTGGCCCGCGTCTTGGACGCCATGGCCTCGATCGCCTCCGGGGGCGGCCCGATCCAGACGAGGCCCGCGTCCAGGACGGCACGCGCGAAGTCGGCGTTCTCGGACAAGAAGCCGTACCCGGGGTGCACGGCGTCCGCGCCGGCGCTCAGGGCCGCCTTCACGATCAGGTCGCCGCGCAGATACGTCTCCCCGGGCGCCGCGCCGGGCAGGCGTACCGCCGCGTCGGCCACGCGCGCGTGGAGGGCGTTTTCGTCGGCGTCGGAGTGCACGGCGACGGTTCGGATTCCCAACTCACCGCAGGTGCGGAAGACCCGGCAGGCGATCTCGCCGCGGTTGGCGACGAGGACAGAAGTGATCACGGGTGGTCCCTCACATCCGGAAGACGCCGAAGCCACCGCGCGCGCCCTCGTAGGGCGCCGTGTGGATCGCGGACAAGGACAGGCCGAGGACGGTGCGGGTGTCGCGCGGGTCGATGACCCCGTCGTCGTACAGCCGCCCGGACAGGAACATCGGCAGGGACTCGGACTCGATCTGCTGCTCCACCATGGCGCGCAGCGCCGCGTCGGCCTCCTCGTCGTACGGCTGCCCCTTCGCGGTGGCCGACTGCCGCGCGACGATCGAGAGGACGCCCGCGAGCTGCTGGGGGCCCATGACGGCCGACTTGGCGCTGGGCCAGGCGAAGAGGAAGCGCGGGTCGTAGGCGCGCCCGCACATGCCGTAGTGGCCGGCTCCGTAGGAGGCGCCCATCAGGACGGACAGGTGCGGGACCCGCGAATTGCTCACCGCGTTGATCATCATCGCGCCGTGCTTGATGATGCCGCCCTGCTCGTACTCCTTGCCGACCATGTAGCCGGTGGTGTTGTGCAGGAACAGCAGGGGGATGTCGCGCTGGTTGGCCAACTGGATGAACTGGGCCGCCTTCTGGGACTCCGCGCTGAAGAGCACTCCCTGGGCGTTGGCGAGGACGCCGACGGGGTAGCCGTGGAGCGCCGCCCAGCCGGTCGTGAGGCTGGTCCCGTAGAGGGGCTTGAACTCGTCGAAGTCGGAGGCGTCGACGATGCGGGCGATGACCTCCCGTGGGTCGAAGGGGTGCTTCAGGTCGCCGGGGACGATGCCCAGGAGCTCGTCCTCGTCGTACTTCGGAGGGGCGGCCGGGCCCGGATCGCCGTATGCCTTGCAGTGGTTGAGGCGGGCGACCACGCGCCGGGCCTGGCGGAGCGCGTCCTGCTCGTCGACGGCGAAGTAGTCCGCGAGACCCGACACGCGCGCGTGCATCTCGGCGCCGCCCAGGGACTCGTCGTCGCTCTCCTCGCCGGTGGCCATCTTCACCAGCGGCGGCCCGCCCAGGAAGACCTTGGCCCGCTCCTTGACCATGATCACGTGGTCGGACATGCCGGGGATGTACGCGCCTCCGGCGGTGGAGTTCCCGAAGACTACGGCGAGGGTCGGGATCCCGGCGGCGGACAGCCGGGTCAGGTCCCGGAAGATGGCACCTCCGGGGATGAAGATCTCCTTCTGGGACGGTAGATCCGCGCCGCCCGACTCGACGAGGCTGATGCAGGGCAGCCGGTTGGCGAGCGCGATGTCATTGGCCCGCAGGGCCTTCTTCAGGCTCCAGGGGTTGCTGGCGCCACCGCGCACGGTCGGGTCGTTCGCCGTGATCAGGCACTCCACGCCCTCGACGACCCCGATCCCGGTGACGAGCGAGGCGCCGATCGCATAGTCGCTCCCCCAGGCCGCGAGCGGCGACAGCTCCAGGAAGGGCGTGTCCGGGTCGAGCAGCAGCTCGATGCGCTCCCGGGCGAGCAGCTTGCCGCGCTTCCGGTGCCGGGCGACGTACTTCTCGCCGCCGCCCGCGAGCGCCTTGGCGTGCTCGGCGTGCAGTTCGGCGAGCTTGGCGAGCATGGCCTCGCGGTTCGCCTTGTAGTCCGGGCCGTTGATGTCGAGCGCGGAGGAAAGGACCGTCATAGCAGGGCCTCCGGAATGTCCAGGTGGCGGGAGCGGAGCCATTCGCCGAGGGCCTTGGCCTGGGGGTCGAAGCGGTGCTGGGCGGCGACGCCCTCGCCGAGGATGCCTTCGACGACGAAGTTGAGGGCGCGGAGGTTGGGCAGTGTGTGACGGACAACTTTCAGATGACGGCTTTCAGTTATCAGATTCTGAAATCTGTCAGCTGTCAGTTGATGAACCAACCACCGCCAGGCGTCATCCGTCCGCACCCACACCCCGACGTTGGCATTCCCACCCTTGTCCCCACTGCGGGCGCCGGCGACAAGCCCGAGGGGGGCACGACGGGTCGGTCCCTCCGGCGACAGAGGTTCGGGAAGCGGCGGCTGCGGAACGTCCTCGAGTACGAGGGTGTCGTCGGCCTGCGCCACAGGAACCCGTCGCCCGTCGTGGAGAACCGCCACATGAGGGACGGCACCATGGGGGACGTACACATCCTCGAAGACCCCATAAGGCGCGCCCGTCCCAGGTGGTGCCATCACATGGAATCCGGGATAGCTGGCCAGCGCGAGCTCGATGGCGGCGCCGCTGAACGCCCGCCCCACCGCCTCCTGGTTCGCGTCCCGCACGACCAGCCGGAGCAGGGCGCTCGCGGTCTCCTCGGTGAGGGCGTCGGGGTGATCGGTGCGGGCCAGGTCCCACCGCATGTCCGCGGGGCGGGACTTGGCGGTGTCGAGGGCGGCCTCCATCTGGTCGCGCACGAGGGCGGCCTTGCGCTCGATGTCGAGCCCGGTCAGGACGAACACGACCTCGTTGCGGAAACCGCCGAGCCGGTTGCGCCCCACCTTCAGGGCGGGGGGCGGGGCCTCGCCGCGCACCCCCTCGATCCGGACGCGGTCCGGGCCCTCCTGGGTGAGCCGGGCGGTGTCGAGCCGGGCGGTGACGTCGGGTCCCGCGTACCGGGCACCCTGCGTCTCGTAGAGGAGCTGCGCGGTGACCGTGCCGATGTCGACGAGGCCGCCGGTGCCGTCGTGTTTGGTGATGACGCTCGTGCCGTCCTCGTGGAGTTCGGCGAGCGGGAAGCCGGGGTGGCGAAGGCGTGCGGGGTCGTGGTCGGCGAAGAAGGCGTAGTTGCCGCCGGTGGCCTGGGTGCCGCACTCCAGGACGTGCCCGGCGACGACGGCGCCCGCGAGCCGGTCGTACGCACGCGGCCCCCAGCCGAAGTGGGCCATGGCAGGCCCCGTGACGAGCGCCGCGTCCGTCACCCGCCCCGTCACCACGACGTCCGCGCCCTCGCGCAGGCAGACGGCGATTCCGGCACCGCCGAGGTAGGCGTGCGCGGCGAGGCTGTGCGGGTACCTCTCGGTGAGGTCGTCGCCCTCGACATGGGCGACGCGCACCGGGATGCCGAGCCGGCCGGCCAACTCCCGTACGGCGTCGGCGAGTCCGGCCGGGTTGAGGCCGCCCGCGTTCGCGACGACACGGACACCGCGCTCGTGCGCGAGGCCGAGGCATTCCTCCAGCTGGCGCAGGAAGGTGCGCGCATAGCCGCCCGCGGGGTTCTTCAGCCGGTCGCGGCCCAGGATCAGCATCGTCAGCTCGGCGAGATAGTCGCCGGTGAGGACGTCCAGCGGGCCGCCGGTGAGCATCTCGCGCAGGGCGTCGAAGCGGTCGCCGTAGAAGCCGGAGGCGTTGCCGATGCGCAGCGTCACTCGGCCGCCCCCTTGGGCGGGCGGCCTGCGCCGGGCGGGCCGGCGAAGGCCTGGGCGATGTCCAGCCAGCGGTCGGCATCGGGCCCCTCGGCCCGTACGGCGAGGTCGGCGCGGTGGGCCCGCTGGGTGACCAGGAGGCAGAAGTCGAGGGCGGGGCCGGTGACGCGCTGCGGGGCACCTTCCGGACCGTAGGCCCACAACTCCCCGGAGGGGGCGAGGATTTCCACGCGGAACTCCTCGGCGGGCGCGGTCAGCCCGTGCACCGCGAACGCGAAGTCCCTGGCCCGCACCCCGATGCGGACCACATGCCGGAGCCGGTCCGTGGGTGCGCGGACCACGCCGAGGGTGTCCGCCACGTCCTGCCCGTGGGCCCAGGTCTCCATAAGACGGCCGGTGGCCATGGAGGCGACCGACATGGGTGGGCCGTACCAGGGGAAGCGCGCCCCTGTGGGTGCCGCACGCAGGACGTCCTCGAGAGCCTTACGCCCCGCCCGCCACTCAGCGAGCAGCTCGTCCGGAGGCTTGGCCGCGCCCTCCTCCGCCCCTTCGTCGACGAACCCGTCCGGCGAGGCGATCGCCTTCTCCACCTCGCGGGTGAAGGCCTCCGGGTCCGTCACGGCAAGCAGCGCGCAGCGGTCGGTCCAGGCGAGGTGGGCGATCTGGTGGGCGACGGTCCAGCCGGCCGCGGGCGTATCGAGCCGCCACTCGTCGTCGCCCAACTCGCGCACCAGCCGGTCGAGGTCCTCGCTCTCCTCACGCAGGTCGTCGATCACGGACGTCGGATCGGACACAGGGCGCTCCCCTCGGGCACGGCGGTGTGCGGCGTGGTGCGCTTCGGAGCATGACAGCGGTCAGAAAAACAAGCAAGCATGCTTGCATGATGTGAACCGACGGACCGCCCAGGCGAGTTCACCCGGGTGAGGCCAGAGCAGCACAACGATCTCGGCCGTGATCATCAGGCTTGCGCGCGGTACCAGCGAGGCGGAGATCCGGCTCAGAGAAGGGGGTCGGGCGCCTCGCAGTAGATGGGCCGGGCGGCTCAGGGCGTGGCTCCGACTCTGGTGGCGGGCACCTCGTCGCGGCGCGGCGATGGTCAGGAAACGGTCTCCAGCCCCTTCGCCTTCCCCCGGCCCACCTGTGTCCGCACCGCTCCCATGCTCGCCGCGATGACCAGGGCGATCGCGGCGGCCTCGGTGGCGTTCAGGGCCTGGTGGAGGACGAGGAAGCCTGCCGTCGCGGCGATGGCCGGCTCCAGGCTCATCAGGATGGCGAAGGTGGAGGCGGGCAGGCGGCGCAGGGCGAGGAGTTCGAGGGTGTAGGGGAGCACGGAAGAGAGAACGGCCACGGCGGCGCCCAAGGCGAACGTGGTCGGGTTCAGGAGCTTCGGGCCGGACTCGACGATGCCCAGCGGGAGGAACACCACCGCCGCGACCACCATCGCGAGGGCGAGGCCGTCGGCCTGCGGAAAGCGTCGGCCCGTACGCGCGCTGAAGACGATATACGCCGCCCACATGGCGCCGGCGGACAGGGCGAAGGCGACACCTACGGGGTCGAGGCTGCTGAAGCCTCCACCGCCGAGGAGGAAGACGCCGGCGAGGGCGAGGCCGGCCCAGATGAGGTTCACGACGCGGCGGGAGGCGAGTACGGAGAGGGCGAGCGGGCCGAGGACTTCGAGTGTGACGGCGGGGCCCAGCGGGATTCGGGCGACCGCCTGGTAGA
Organism: Streptomyces dengpaensis; assembly: GCF_002946835.1. Lineage (NCBI taxonomy): Bacteria > Bacillati > Actinomycetota > Actinomycetes > Kitasatosporales > Streptomycetaceae > Streptomyces > Streptomyces dengpaensis. The sequence goes on along the minus strand of NZ_CP026652.1, from coordinate 4,849,869 downwards.
AGAGTCCGTTCATCGCGCCCATCGTGATGCCGAAGACGACGACGGTGCCCCAGTCGGCGCGCGAGTGCCCGCGCAGCTTCGGGCGGCAGACCGCGATCAGCACGATCGCGGCCACGACCAGCCGCAGCGTCACGATGCCGAGGGCACCCGCCCTCGGCATCAGGCTCACCGCGAGCGCCCCGCCGAACTGGACCGAGATCCCTCCCGCGAGCACCAGGCCCACCGGGCCGAGGGCGCCCCACCCCCGGGATCCCTGAGAACGGCTCGCCGGCGTCGTCGCCGGGCCGTCGGCCGGCACCACGGCGGGTGCGGCCGCGGCGACGGCCGACGCGGGCAGGTCAGCGCTGGAGTGGTTCACGGAGGGCCGTCCAGGGAGGTGGGGTCGAGACGCGTTCGTCGGGCTGCGGGATTGAGCTCATCCAGTTCATCAAGATGCACCGCGAAGTCCAGAGTAATGGACCGCGTCAGGGATGTGAACCTCTTTCGCAGCTTACGGTTCCCCCGGAAGGGCTGCGAGTGCGGACGGGCTCAGCGGCGCGACATGTACAGGCCCAGCACCTTGTGCAGCAGCCGGTTGAGGGGGAAGTCCCACTCGCCGAGGTACTCGACGGCCTCACCGCCCGCCCCCGCCTTGAAGCGGAGGAGACCGAGGAGGTGGTTGGACTCCTCCAGGGTGTCGGTGATGCCGCGGAAGTCGTACACGGCGGCGCCGAGTGCGTGGGCGTCGGTCATCATGCGCCACTGGATGGCGTTGTTGGGCTGGACCTCGCGCTTGCGGCTGGTGGAGGCCCCGTAGGAGTACCAGACGTGGGTGCCGACGGTCAGCATCGTGGCCGCGGACAGCGCCTCGCCGTCGTGGTGGGCGAGGTACAGACGCATACGCTCCGGATCCTCGGCCGTCAGCGCGTTCCACATGCGCTGGAAGTAGGGCGGCGGGCGCGGGATGAAGCGGTCGCGCCGGGCCGTCTCGGCGTAGAGCGCGTAGAACGCGGGCAGGTCGTCGTAACCGCCCCGCACCACCTTCACGCCCGCCTTCTCGGCCTTCTTGATGTTGCGCCGCCACTGCTGGTTGAGGCCTTGGTGGATGTCGTCCAATGACCTTCCCGCGAACGGGACCTGGAAGACGTAGCGCGGCTGCCCCGCCGCGAAACCGTCCTCGCCGCCCGGCTCCGCCCGCTGCCATCCCATGCCGCGCAGCCGTTCGGCGACCTCGACGGCACCCGGCTCGTACGTCGTCGCCTCCACGTCCCCCAGCCGCCGCGCCGCCGGATCGGCGATCGCGGCCTTGACCGCGTCCGCGCTCCATCGGCGTACGACCACGGGTGGACCCATCTTCACCGAGAACGCGCCGCGCGCCTTGAGGTACGCGAGCATCGGTTCGAGCCAGCGCTCGGCCAGGTCCGGGGCGTGCCAGTCGATGACCGGCCCTTCGGGCAGATACGCGAGATACCGCTTCGCCTTGGGCAGCGGGCGCAGCAGCACGAGCCCCGACCCGACCAGCCGCCCCGCCCCGTCGAACCATCCCAGGCTCTCCGCCTGCCAGTCCGGCTTCACGTCGCCCCATGACGGCACCTGCATATGACTCGCCGACGGGCGCGTCCTGACGAACGCCAGGTGTTCGGCGCGGGCAATGGCCTGGAGGCGGAGGGGCATGTGCAGGGCTCCTTCACATGGGCTGATCCCGTCAGCGTACGAGACCGCCTCCTGACCGAGGCCAAGTCAGCACGGTCAGCTCAAAAGCGTCGCAGTCCTTGGAAAATACGTTGTTGCGGGACAACGGCTGTGAGCCGTCCTTCGCGAAAGGCTTCTGCGAGCCGTGATGGGGTTTCGTCCGATCCGACCCAAGAGCGCGGTGCCCTACTGCTTCGTTCTCTGGCGGGACGCACCACCGAGACCCTGCACGACCTGCCGCGCTGACAGGTCCGCGAAAGCCGTGAACGGCGCGAGGAGCCCAACGTCGTCACGACGGCAGGTCGTAGAACGCCTCGCATACAACCCTTGCGGTCCATTGAGAGTCAGACGGTCCGTGACAAGCAAAGGGAGAGTGCAGGGCGGCGGCGGCCTGCTGCCGCTGGACCTACTGCCCGAGGACCGGCCGGGCACGTAGCGCCACGTCACCGCTGCGTGAACCGGGTCGGGCGTCGGCGCGGAGCTCCGGAGGACGGGGACTTGCCCGTGCGCTGCGAGCAACCGCCTGACCGGCAAGGACCTTCACACACTCCCGTCACCCGAAGCGCATACGATGCGCGCGATATTCGTTAGATTTCCATAAGAGGATGTGCACGTCATGATGGCCCGTACCCGACCCCGTCCCCCGCGGGGCATATCTGCTGTCGTCGCCCTGCTCGCCGTCGGCGCGGTGGGTTGCTCGGATCTCGCCGACAGCGCCAAGGAAGGCGCGAAGAAGGTGGCCCGCCAGCGGTCGGTGTACTCGCTCAGCACCGGGGACTGCTACAACCCGAACGGCAAGGCGACGGGCGAGGCGTTCGCCGTCGAGATCGTGCCCTGTGACGAGGCGCACCAGGGTCAGGTCGTCGGCGAGTTCAAACTCGACGAGGGGAAGACCTTCCCCGGCGACGACGCGGTCTCGGCGATCGTCGACGAGCGGTGCCCCGTCGAGGCGGAGAAGTTCTCCCCGGACACCTGGGCGCTCCCCAAGGGAGTCAGCATCTTCTCCTACTCCCCGACCAAGGAGAGCTGGGCAACGGGTGACCGCGCCGTGAGCTGCGCCTACTCCAAGGAATCGGGCAAGTTCACCGGCTCGCTGAAGGCCGACGCGAAGTCCCTGAAGTCCGAGCAGGCCGCGTACCTGAAGGGTTCGAACGCCGTCTACAACGCTCTGTGGGCGAACCAGCCCGACAAGGAGAACGTCGAGGACGACCTGGACGGCTACAAGGCGCAGGCCAAGGCTGTCTCGGCCGCCCTCGATGCGCACCTCGAGGGCCTGAAGGGCATCGAGGGCACGGAGGCCGGCAAGCTCCGCGAGCAGCTGGAGAAGACCGCCGGCCACTGGAAGGAGGCCGCGAACGCCACCGACGCCGACGCGTTCTACATCGCCTACGACCCGGCCTTCACCGGCATCGACCCGAACAAGTCGGTCGCCGCCCGCAAGGAACTGGGCCTGGCCACCACCGTTCCGGCCGACGATGCCGAGGTCTGGGCGGGCTGACACCCTTCCCGCCGCCCGGGGTCGCGTCCGCAAGGACCCGGCCCCGCCGCCTCATTGGTCAGCCACCGCCGTCCCGTCCCCGTCCAGACGGGTGTCCGTCCCCCTCCAGCCCCTCCGCCAGCACCTCCGCCAGGTGCCGCCCCCGTCGCCCCGCCAACTGCTCCAGCTGCGTACGGCAGGAGAAGCCGTCCGCCAGGATCACCGTGTCGTCGGTGGCCGCCCGTACCGTCGGGAGGAGTTGCTCCTCCGCACAGGCCTTCGACACCTCGTAATGCCCCTTCTCGAAGCCGAAGTTGCCCGCGAGGCCGCAGCAGCCGCCCGCGAGGGAACCGGTCAGTCCCGCCGCCGCGCGCAGCCGGCGCTCGGCGGCGTCGCCGAGGACCGCGTGCTGGTGGCAGTGGGTCTGGCCCACGGCCGGGCGGTCGAGCCGGGGCGGGGTCCAGTGCGGGGCGTGGCGTTCCAGGGCCTCCGCGAACGTCACCACCGCGGACGCCAGACGCGCCGCGCGCGGGTCGTCGGGCAGGAGCTCCGGCAGATCCGTGCGGAGGGCTGCCGCGCAGCTCGGTTCCAGGACGACGACCGAGGTGTCCTCCATGTCGAGGTACGGCTGCATCAGGTCCAGCGTCCGGCGCAGCACCGTGCGGGCCCGGTCGAGTTGCCCGGTCGAGACGTACGTCAGTCCGCAGCACACGCGGTGACGGCGCAACGGCAGCATGCCGAACCCCATGCGGCCGGAGATCCCGTCCCCGATCAACCCGCCGCCCCCGCGCGCCCCCAACCCCGTCCCCACCGTCGGCGGCAACAGCACCGTCAGCCCGGCCGCCTCCAGGACCCGTACGGCGGCACGCCCGACGGACGGTGACAGAAACTCGGTGAAGGTGTCCGGCCACACCACGACGGTGTCCCCTCCGAACCCCGGGAACGGCCGTCGCTCCCCCCGCCGCGCGTCCCGTACGAACGCCCGTGCCCGGTCCCGGAACCTCCGTGACCACCACCGGCTGAACGTCTCCCGCGCCACCTTCGGGATCTCCCGCTCGGGCGCGATCCCGCCAAGACGCTTGGCGACGGCGGCCAACGGCCGTACGAAGGCGAGGGAGTTGACCAGCCACGCCGAGCGCGTCCGGGTCACCGCGGACAGCCACACCGGCAGCCATCCCATCGCGTAGTGCGCGGCCGGGCGCCGCCGCCCCTCGTAGTGGTGGTGGAGGAACTCCGCCTTGTACGTGGCCATGTCCACGCCCACCGGGCAGTCGGACTTGCACCCCTTGCAGGACAGGCACAGGTCCAGCGCGTCACGGACCTCCGTCGACCGCCAGCCGTCCGTCACTACCTCACCCGCGAGCATCTCGTGCAGCAGCCGCGCCCGCCCGCGCGTGGAGTGCTCCTCCTCGCCGGTCACCCGGTAGGAGGGGCACATGACACCACCCGACGACACCTCCGTCGTACGGCACTTGGCGACTCCCACACACCTGCGGACCGCCGCCGAGAAATCGCCGCCGTCCGCCGGATAGCCGAACTCCACGTCCACCGGCTTCCGTGGCAGCACCGCGAACCGCAGGTTCTCGTCCAGCCGGTGCGGTCGCACCAGCATCCCGGGGTTGAGCAGATCGTCCGGGTCCCAGATGCCCTTCGCCCGCTCGAAGAGGCCGACCATCTCGGCGCCGTACATCTTGGGCAGCAGCTCCGCGCGCGCCTGCCCGTCCCCGTGCTCCCCGGACAGGGAGCCGCCGTGGGACACGACCACCTCCGCCAGTTCCTCCGAGAAGCGACGGAAACGAGCCACGCCCCGCGGCGACATCAGGTCGAAGTCGATGCGGACGTGGATGCAGCCGTCGCCGAAGTGCCCGTACGGAGTGCCGCGCAGGTCGTGGGCGGCGAGCAGTCTCCTGAAGTCCCGGAGATACGCGCCCAGCCGGGCCGGCGGCACCGCGCAGTCCTCCCAGCCGGGCCACGCCTCGCTGCCGTCCGGCATCCTCGTCGCCGTACCGCTCGCGTCCTCGCGCAGGCGCCACAGGGCGCGCTGCCCGGCCGGGTCGGTGACCACGAGGGCGTCCGTCACGTCCGCCGCGCGCACGATCGCCTCCGCACGCGCGCGTGCCTCCGCCTCCGACGCGCCGCCCGTCTCCACGAACAGCCAGGCACCGCCACGCGGCAGCCCCGCGTCCGCCCGTACGAGGTCGGCGGCCATCCCCTCCACCGTCATCGGCCGGTGCGGCAGCAGCCCCGCGGCCGCCTCCGCCGCCGCGCTCTCATCCGCGTACGCCAGGACGGCCAGCGACCGCGCGCGCGGTGCCTCGACAAGGCGTACGACCGCTTCCGTCAGCACGCCCCACGTGCCCTCGGAGCCGCAGAAGGAGCGGGCGACGTCCGCGCCCTTCTCGGGGAGCAGGGCGTCCAGCGCATACCCGGAGATACGGCGCGGCAGATCCGGGAAACCGGTGCGCAGGCGCGCCAACTCGGCCTCCACCAGGGCACGGAGACCGTCCGGCGCGCCCGCCCAACCCCGCCCCAGCCGGGCATGATTCCCCTGGCCGTCGACCACCGACAGCTCCCGCACGCTGTCCGCCGTCGTGCCCCAGGCCACCGAGTGGGACCCGCACGCGTTGTTGCCGATCATCCCGCCGAGGGTGCAGCGGCTGTGGGTCGAGGGGTCGGGGCCGAAGCGCAGGCCGTGCGGGGCGGCGGCGTCCTGGAGACGGTCGAGTACGACACCGGGCTGGACGACGGCCGTACGGGACTCCGCGTCGAGCGACACGATCCGGTTCATGTGACGCGTGAAGTCCAGGACGATGCCCGTGCCCGTGGCCTGCCCGGCGATCGACGTGCCGCCGCCGCGCGCCACCACCGGCACGCCGCGCGCGCGGCACACGGCGAGGGCGGCCGCCACGTCGTCGGCGTCGCGCGGGGACACGACGCCGAGCGGGACGCGCCGGTAGTTGGACGCGTCCATGGTGGTCAGCGCCCGCGCGGTCGCGTCGAAGGCGACCTCGCCGCACACGGCCTTCTCCAGCGCGGCCCGAAGCCCTACGGGGTCGGTCGCGTCCTGCTCCCCGAAATCCGTCATGCCCCCAGGATGCATCCGGGCACTGACAGTGACCGTCGGCCGCGCGCCCGGCAGCGCACCCGGATCACGGACCGACCGGGAAACCGAGGCGGCACGCGGGGCGGCCATCCTTGCGGAACCTTCCCAATTCAATCACGAACTCCCATATAGTGACGGTCAGTTGAGCATCAGATGTCGCTTCTCGACCAGGACACGATCGAGGACACGTTCTCCCCCCAGAGCACGACCGATGACCCGACCGAGGACCTGATTGATGACCGCGCCCTTAGCTTCCGGCGAACGCCCCCCGCTCCGCGCCGTCGCGCCCGCTCCCCTGATCGCCGCCGTCCCGGCCGCGCTCGCGGTGGTCGGCGCGGTCTCCCTGGCGCCCGACCCGGTGCGCTTACCCCTCGCCTGGGGCGCGGGCACGGCCGCGGTGCTACTGTGCACGGCCGTCGCCGTGGCCTCCCGCGCCGTACAGACGTCGAAGCTGGTACGCCGCCGCCTCGGCGCCATCGCCCAGGACGCCGGACGCCTCCTGCAGGAACGGGCGGGACTGGCCGAGGAGTTCAACCAGGAACGGGCCCGGCTGGCCGACGACTCCGCCCGCGAGCGGGCCCGCCTCGCCAAGGCGGCGGCACGGGAACGCGCGCACCTGACCGAGGCGGCCGCACAGGAACGCCTGCGCCTCACCGAGGAGTTCGCGGCCGAGCGGGAGCACCTCACCGGCGAACTCGCCCGTCTCGCCGAGGAGAACGCCCGGCAGGCCGAGCGCGCCCGGCAGGCCGCCGACGAACGGGCCGCCGCGATCTCGGCGACCGCCGGCGCGGCGGCCCGTATGCAGGCACTGGCCACCGGCACGCTCGCCGACCTGCGTGCCATGGAGGAGAAGCACTCCGACGAGGACGTCCTCGCCGACCTCCTCCACCTCGACCACCGCACCGCGCAGGCCGGCCGCCTGGCCGACTCCGTCGCCGTCCTCACCGGCGCGCGCTCGGGGCGCCGCTGGGCCCGCCCTATCGTCATGGAGTCGATCCTGCGCGGCGCGATGGGCCGCATCGGCGGCTACCAGCGCGTGCGCGTGCACTCCGCCAGCGAGGCCACCGTCGCCGGACACGCCGCGGAGGGTGTCATGCACGCGCTCGCCGAACTCCTCGACAACGCCGCGAACTTCTCGCCGCCGACCGCCGAAGTGCACGTGTACGTCGAGGAAGTCCCGGCCGGTGTCATCGTCTCCGTCGAGGACAGCGGCCTGGTCATGGGCGACGTGCAGCTGCGCCGCGCCGAGCGCGCCGTGTCCGCGGACGCCGAGAACACCGCCGGGCTCGGCGGGCTCACCGGCGGCCGGCTCGGCCTCGCGGTCGTCGGCCGGCTCGCCCGCAAGCACGGCCTGAAGGTCTCCTTCCGGCCCTCCGCGCGCGGCGGCACGGGCGTCCTGATGCTGATCCCCCAGGACCTCCTCACACGGCCGACCACGCCACTGCCGGCGGAGCCCGAGCCCGCCGCCGTCCCGTTCCCCCAGGTCCCGTACACCGCCGCCCCGCTCTCCGAGGTGTCGTACGCCGCCTCCCGCGCCCTCGGCGACCTCGACCCGGACCCGGTGCCCGCCCACGGCTCACCCTGGCACGAGCCGGTCCCGCCGTCGGCGTCGGCCGTGAACCTCCCCAAGCGCCCCCGCGGCCGCGCCCTCCCGCACGCCACGCCGCCGCCCCAGGCCGACCCGGAACCCCGAACCGCCGCCGACGACGACTCCCAGGCGCGTGCGGCGGCCCGCTTCGGCAGCTTCCGGGAGGCGGTACGGGGTGCGGCGGCGGGCGCCGAAGAGCCCGTACGGGAGTCCATCCGGGAGTCCGTACGGGGCGAACTAGCCGTACGGGACACAGCCCCCGCATCCCCCGCCGCTCCCTTGAACTGGAACTCGGACTCGGACTCGGACTCGGACCCGCACTCGGACCCGCAGCCGCACACGCAACCGCACACGCACCCGGAAGGCACCCCCAAGCCATGACCGGCACCAGCACCACCACCACCACCAGCACCACCACCGCCGACGAGAAGCTCTTCCGGCTCATCGAAGGCCTCCTTGAGCGCACCCCGGGCGCACGGCACGCGCTCGTGCTCTCCCGCGACGGACTGAAGTTGTGCCGCACCCCGGAACTCTCGGTCGACCAGGCCGACCAGCTCGCCGCGATCGCCGCCGGAATCCAGTCGCTGTCCCTCGGGGCTTCCGTGGAGTTCGGCGACGGCAGCGGGGGCGTGCGGTCCGCCATGGCGGAGTTCTACGGCGGGATCCTGTTCATCGTGGACGCGGGCGACGGCGCGCACCTCGCCCTCGTCACCGCCGAGGACGCGGACGCCGGTCTGGTCGGGCACAACATGAGCGAGCTCGTGAAGCAACTGGGCGAACACCTGAGCCCGAGGCCCCGTACGTCATGATCCGGCCGGGCAGGGACGACGCGCCCGACCGGCTGTACACCATCACGGGAGGGCGCAGCCGGTCCGGGCCCGACACCCCCTTCGACCTGGTGACGCGGGTGTTCGCGGAGTGCGATCCGATGGCGGGCATGCAGTCGGAGCACGCCGCGATCCTGCGGATGTGCGAGCGGCCGACGACGGTCGCGGAGATCGCCGCCGGGCTGAGGCTGCCGTTGTCCATCACCCGCGTCCTGCTCACCGACCTGCTCGCCGCGGGCCGCGTCAGCGCCCGTCACCCGCGCAAGGCCGCTGGTCCCGACCCCCACATCCTGGAGCAGGTGCTCGTTGCACTCCGCGCCCTTTGACGACCAGGCCAACGGAAGCGCCGGTACGCCCTGGGAGGCGCCGGCACCTCCGACGCCCGTACGATCCCCGGAGTTGGCGCTGTGAGCCCCGCACCCGTGCCCGCGCACGTCCCCGCACCCGTGTCGGCACACCTGCCCGCCCCCGTGCCCCTCAGCGGGCCCCGGTTCCAGACCGAACCCGCCGAGCTCTACCGGGAGATGCGGCGCGATCACGGTGCCGTGGTCCCGGTCGTGCTCGACGGCGACGTACCGGCGTGGCTGGTGCTCGGCTACCGCGAACTGCACCAAGTCACCGGCGATCCCGTGCTGTTCAGCCGGGACTCCGACCTGTGGAACCAGTGGGACCGCATCCCCGACGACTGGCCGCTGCTGCCGGTGATCGGCCGCAAGCAGACCTCCGTCTTCTTCACGGTCGGCGAACGCCACCGCGAGCGGGCCGCGGTGATCAGCGACGCGCTCGAAGCCGTCGATTCCTTCGAGCTGCGCGCCCAGGCCGAGACGTTCGCCGACGAACTGATCGACGCGATCTGTACCACGGGCGAGGCCGACCTCATCGGGGACTACGCGGCGCTCCTGCCCGTACGCGTCCTCGCGACGCTCTACGGCTTCGCGGAGGAACAGGGGCCGGGCCTCGTCGCCGCCCTCAACGACATGGCCGACGGACGGGAGCGGGCCCTTGCGGGCCGGCAGCATCTGGCCACGTCCGTGGCGCGGTTGGTGGCCGACCGGGTGGCGGAGCCCGCGGACGACGTCGTGTCGCGCATGCTCGCGATGGGGCGTCCCGGACCGCCGGGTCCGCCGGGTCCGTCGGGAGACGGCCCCGGTTTCACGGACGAGGAGATCGTCCAGGACCTGATGGTCATGCTGGCGGCCGGCCACCAGCCGACCGCCGACTGGATCGGCAACTCGATGCGCCTGATGCTGACGGACGACCGTTTCGCCGCGTCTCTCCTGGGCGGACGGCACAGTGTCGCCGAGGCCATGAACGAGGTCCTCTGGGAGGACACCCCCACGCAGAACGTGGCCGGTCGCTGGGCCTCCCGGGACACCCAGCTCGCCGGTCGCCGCATCCGCGCGGGCGACCTCCTCGTGCTCGGTCTCCAGGGCGCCAACTCCGACCCTCAGGTCCGGACCGACGGCTCCGCCCTCACGGGTGGCAACAGCGCGCACTTCTCCTTCGGGCATGGGGAGCATCGCTGTCCGTTCCCGGCGCAGGAGGTCGCGGAGGTGATCGCGCGGACGGGGATCGAGGTCGTGCTGGACCGGTTGCCGGACATCGACCTTGCCGTACCGGCGGAATCCCTGGCCCACCGGCCCTCCCCGTGGCTGCGGGGGCTGGCCTCGCTGCCTGTGCGGTTCACGCCGGTTCCCGCGCGGTAAGCCCCCGGCCGACCCAAGCGGTTTTTCGCCCCCTCCGCCCCTACCCGTCCCGTCCTTGGGGGCTCCGCCCCCAAACCCCCGTATCGCGCTTCGCGCTCGTCCTCAAACGCCGGACGGGCTAAGCCTGTCTCATCCGACGGACGGCGTTTCGCCCAGGTTTGCTGGAGCGGCTACGCTCCTGACCGTGGCTGATATCCAGATCCCCGCTGACATCAAGCCCGCCGACGGACGATTCGGCGCTGGCCCCTCCAAGGTGCGGACGGAGGCGCTGGACGCGCTGGCCGCGACCGGTAACTCCCTCATGGGCACCTCCCACCGCCAGGCCCCGGTCAAGAACCTGGTCGGCAAAGTGCGTGAGGGCATCCGCGAGCTGTTCCAGCTCCCCGACGGCTACGAGGTCATCCTCGGCAACGGCGGCTCCACCGCGTTCTGGGACATCGCGACCCACGGCCTGATCGAGAACAAGTCGCAGCACCTCACCTTCGGTGAGTTCAGCTCCAAGTTCGCGAAGGCCGCCAAGCTCGCGCCCTGGCTCGCCGAACCCACCGTCGTCTCCTCCGAGCCGGGCACCCACCCCGAGCCCGTCGCCGAGGCAGGCGTCGACGTCTACGCCTTCACCCACAACGAGACCTCCACCGGCGTCGCCATGCCCATCAAGCGCGTGGAAGGTGCCGACGAGGGCGCCCTCGTCCTCGTCGACGCCACCTCCGGCGCCGGCGGCCTCCCGGTCGACATCGCCGAAACCGACGTCTACTACTTCGCCCCGCAGAAGTCCTTCGCCTCCGACGGCGGCCTGTGGATCGGCGTCTTCTCCCCCGCCGCGATCGAGCGCGCCGAGCGCGTCCACGCCTCCGGCCGCCACGTGCCGGAGTTCTTCAGCCTCCCCACGGCCATCGACAACTCCCGCAAGAACCAGACCTACAACACCCCGGCCCTCGCCACCCTCTTCCTCCTCAACGAGCAGCTGGAATGGATCAACGGCCAGGGCGGACTGGACTGGTCGGTCCGGCGTACGGCGACCTCCGCGCGCACCCTGTACGGCTGGGCCGAGGAGAGCAAGTACGCCAACCCGTTCGTCGCCGACCCCGCCAAGCGCTCGGCGGTCATCGGCACGATCGACTTCGCCGACGAGATCGACGCCGCCGCCATCGCCAAGACCCTGCGCGCCAACGGCATCGTGGACACCGAGCCCTACCGCAAGCTCGGCCGCAACCAGCTCCGCGTCGCCATGTTCCCGGCGATCGACCCGGCGGACGTCGAGGCGCTGACGAAGTGCGTCGACTACGTGATCGAGAAGCTCTGACCTTCCGCGTACGTCGATGAGGGGCGCCCGGTGAACACCGGGCGCCCCTTTCTCGTCTCAAGCCGCCGTACAGCTCACGCTCGGCGCGGCAGGGGTGACAAGCCCCGCCGCCGGTGCCTCTATGGATACATGACCACTCCGACTCCGAGCCCCGAGCTCGCGCCGCTCGCCAAGCAGTACGCCGTCCTGCTGACGAGCCACAAGAAAGACGGCACCGGCGTCGGCACGCCGGTGAACATCGCCGTAGAGGGTGACCACGCGTACTTCCGCACCCCGGGCACCGCCTGGAAGGTCAAGCGCATGCGCAACAACCCGGAGGTGGAGATCGCCCCCTCCACCTTCCGCGGCGCGCCCATCGGGCCCGAGATCCACGCCCGGGCGCGGCTGCTCGACCAGGGCAGCGAGGAGGACAAGCACGCGGCGAAGCTGCTGCGGCGCAAGTACCCGTTGGTACAAGGCGTCTTCGTACCGCTCGCCCACAAGGTGATGGGAGCGCCGACACTGCATTACGAGGTACGGCCGCTGGAGGGGTAGTTCAGCCCCCTGCGCGGCGGCGGTTCAGCCCCTGCGCCGCAGTCGGCGGATCCCGAACACCGCGCACAGGACGACGGCGGCGACCACGCCGACCTTGACGTTCCCCGTCATGCCGTCGCCCCTGTCCGCGCCCTCGTCCGTGGAAGCCGAACTGCCGTCCTTGGACGGGGACTTGCCGTCGCCGGCTCCGGGGACGCTCTCCGGCTCCACACCGCTGCCCGCGCCCTCACTGCCGTACATGAGCTTCGACCCGTCGGCGGAGTACGTGAGCGACTCCCCCTGCCCTTGGAGGGGTACGTTCAGCCGCCCCTGCCGTTTGATCCTGCCACCGTTCCAGTCGTACGCGATCCCCCCGAAGTACCCGCGTACGGCGAGCTGTTCGCCGTCGGGCGAGAAGGCGCCGTCGGTGGCCCAGAGGTCGATGGCGGCGACGGACCGGAAGACGTTCGTACCGGAGGGCGAGAGCTGGGCGGGGCCCTCGTAGAGGTGGCCTCCGTCCTCTTTCTTGTCGGCGATGTAGACGCGGCCGGTCTTCGGGTGGACCATCATCGCCTCCGCGTCGCGGGGCCCGTCCGCGTACTTCACGACGTACTGCGTGGCGCGGATCGTCTGGTCCTTCAGTTCCTTCGGCTCGGGCAGCTGGTAGATCCACACGTACGACCACGTGCCGCCGAGGTTGTCGCCGATGTCACCGACGTAGAGGTCGCCGTCCGGGCCGATGGAGATGGCCTCGACATCGCGCGGGGTGCCGACCCCCGTCATGGTGATGGTGGCGACGGTCTCGCCGGTCCCGCTGTCGACGGCGTAGAGGTACGCGCCGTCATCGCTGTCGTTGTGGGTCCAGTAAATGCCGGGGTGTGCGTGCGAGGCGGCGAGTCCGCTGGACTCGGTGATCCTCGGGTCCCTGATCGTGAACCTGGCGTCCCCGTCGGCGGCTTCGGCCGGCGCCGCGAGGGCGACGACGGCGGCTGCGGCTGCGGCCCCGGCGAGGAACGGAAGCGATCGGCGCATGGCCCAAGCCTGCCATCCCGGCCGCCGGTTCACCCCGCCCGCGCGCCTCACGGCTCTCCCTGCGGCGTGTCCAGCCTCACACCCTGACGGCCCAAGACGCCTCCGCAGATCGTCCATGATGAGCGGATGCTCAGGTTCATGCCCGTCGGCGACTCCATGACGATCGGCAGCGCGGGCGAACACACATGGCGTTATCGAATGTGGCAGCACCTGCGTGCGACGTACGGAGGCCCGTTCAAGATCGTCGGTCCGCGCGAGACGCTCTACGACAAGGCGACGGAGTCCCCCGACTCGTACGAGTACGCGGACCCGGACTTCCCCCGCGCCCACCTGGCCGGCTGGGGCGAGGGCTGGCTCCACATGGCCCCGCTGATCGGCGAGGCGGTGCGCTCGCACCGGGCGGACGTGCTGCTGGTGTCGCTGGGCCTGATCGACCTCGGCTTCTACACCAACGCGCCCCAGACGGCGGCGAACACCCGCACCTTCATCGCGGAGGCCCGCGCCGCGAACCCGCGCGTCCGCATGGTCCTGCTCCCGGTGATCCCGAACGTCCGCGCCGAGTCCGACGCCCCCTTCGCCGCCGAGGTCACCGCCTTCAACGAACTCCTCGCCAAGACCGTCGCCGACCTCGACGAACCCCGCTCCCCACTCCTCCTGGCGTCCCCACCACCGTCGTACGACATCCACGTCGACACCTACGACGGCACACACCCGAACGCGAGCGGCGAACACAAGATCGCGGAAGGCTTCGCGGAGGCGATGTACCAGGCGTGGGACCTGGGCGAGCCGTACCCGGCCGAAACCGCCTGACCGAATCCAGGATGTGACCCTGATCACAGGGGTCAAGTGCATCGCGGCGAGGGGGCCACCGTCTTTCTCTAGGCATAGGGGGATGGCCAGAACGGGGACGGTGCGGATGGAACAGAGTCGGGCCGAGGGGTTCGACGGGTTCGTGGCAGCCCGCTGGTCGGCGTTGTTCCACCTCGCCCGTCTGCTGGTGGGGGGCGACCGGCACCGGGCCGAGGACCTGCTCCAGGAAGCCCTGGTCAAGCTCTGGTTCGTCTGGCCCAAGATCGCGGAGAAGGCCCCGGAGGCGTACGTACGCAAGGTTCTGGCGCGTGCGGCGGCACGCTCGGCGCGGCGGCGCTGGTGGGGCGAGCGCCCGGTCGAGCGGTTGCCCGACCTGGCGGAGGCGGGGGACGTGTCCGCCTCCGTGGTGGAGCGCTCGCGGCTGGAAGCCGCGCTGGCCCAGTTGCCGCCGCGGCAGCGGGCCGCGGTGGTGCTGCGCTACTACCAGGACCTGCCCGAGAGACAGGTCGCGGAGGTGCTGGGGTGCCCGGTGGGCACCGCTCGGTCCCATGCGTCGCGTGGCGTGGCGCGGCTGCGTCGGATCCTGACCGATGTCATCGAGCCGGTGGGGTGAACGGGAGACCATGGATCACTTCGAACGGGAGCTGGCGCGGATGATGCGCGACGCCCAGGAATCCACCCCCTTCGGGCCGGCGCACCAGAACCGTCTCCGGTCCGGGGTACGGGCCCGGCGCCGCGCCCGCGCGGCACAGAAGGCCGTCGGCTCCGTCCTGGCCGTCGCCGGACTCGGCATCGGCTTCTTCCTGCTTCCCCACGACCCCGTCGACGACAGGCCGCAGTCTCCCCTTCCGCGGCCCGCGGTGAACCCGACGTCCCCGAGTACGACTCCGGCACAGACGCACCGGTGACTACCGGAAGAAGCCCTCACGGTTCGGCGGCGGCGCCCACGCCTGGGACGTGCTGGCCAGCTGGGACGGCTGGTGGTACCAGCAGATCGCCGCACACGGGTATGACCCCGCGCTCGTCCCCATTCCCGACGCCGAAGGACTGATCACCCTCGAAGGCAACTCGGCGGCGTTCTTCCCGCTCTACCCGGCGACGATGCGGCTGGTCTCCGCATGCACGGGGCTCGGTCTGTACGGCGCCGGCATGCTGGTCTCGGTCGTCGCCTCCTTCGTCGCCGCCCTCGGCATCCACGCCGTCACCGCCCGCTTCGGCGGCCGGCGCGCCGGGCTGGCCGCGGCCGGGCTGTGGGCCGTCTGGCCCGGCTCCGGCATGGAGTGGTCGGCCTACTCGGAGTCCCTCTACGTCGCCCTCGCCGTCTGGGCGTGCCACGCCGTCATGAACGGCCGCTGGCTCACCGCGGGCATCCTCACCTTCACCGCCGGCCTCAACCGCCCCACCTCCGTCGCCCTCATCGCCGCCCTCACCGTCGCCGCGCTACTGGCGCTGCACCGCCGCCAGAAAGACCTCGCACGCCCGTGGACCGCGATGCTGATCGCGCCGCTCGGACTCGTCGGCTACCTGCTCTGGGTCGGCAACCGGATGGGCGACCTCGGCGGCTACTTCACCCTCCAGGAGGGCGCCTGGGCCCACACCTTCGACTACGGCGAGCACACGCTCGACGTCCTCACCTCCATCGCGGTGGGCCACTTCGACTACCTCTTCGCGTTCCCCTACGAGGACATCATCGGCGCGATGACCATCCTGCTGGGCCTGCTCCTGATCCCCCTCCTGATCCGCCTCCGCCCGCCGGCCGTCCTGACCGTCTACACGCTCCTCACCTTCGCCCTGGTCCTGGGCAGCCAGCAGATATTCGGCAACGTCTCCCGCTACCTGCTCCCCGCCTTCCCCCTCCTCATCCCTCTCGCCGTCCAACTGCGCGGCCTGCGCCTGCCGCTGCTGTGCACACTGCTCGGCATCGCCGCGGTCGCGTCGGGTTCGTACGCGGGGTATGTGCTCTTCGAGCTGGGGATCCCTTAGGAAGGCTGGTGGGCTTCGCGGGGGCGACGTACCAGGCGTGGCACCTGGGCGGGCCGTACCTGGCCGAGATCGTCCGACCGAATCCGGGCGTACCCCGGTCCCCGTACGTATCGTTGAACTGCGCGGCTGCACTCGACCGAGTCGCGGCCGGGGAGGAGCGCCACGATGACCGTCCTTGAAGACAGGATCGAGATGGCCGAGGAAAACGACGAGCTGACTCTGGACGCCCTGTTCGAGTCGATCGAGCGGACCACCCCCGAGGGATACAAGGTCGAGATCGTCGAGGGGGCCATCTTCATGTCGCCGCAGCGGGACACCCACTGGGAGATCATCGCGGACATCTACGAGCAGTTGCGCACCAAGTACCCGCGCAAGCGCGTGAAGTCCGACGTCCGCATCGACTACCCGGGACATCTCAACGGGTTCGCCACCGACGTGACACTCGTGGCCGAGGACGCCGAAAAGGACCCCAAGGGACTGTGGCACTGCGAGGACGTCGAGTTCGTCGCCGAGGTCATCTCCAAGGGGACGGCATCAAATGACTACGGCCCCAAGAAGACCGCGTACGCGAACGCCGAAGTGCCCGTCTACCTCATCGCCGACCCCTACCAGGGCAAGTGCCACCTCTACACCCAGCCCAAGGACGGCGACTACCTCGCCGAGACGACCGTCGCCTTCGGCGCAGCCGTCGACATGACCACCACCCTCCTCGGCCTCACCCTCAAGACGGACGAGTTCCCCCGCGACTAGGGTCCGTCTTCACAGATCTAGGACCGAAGCGCCCTCCGGAGCCGTGTGCGCAGATTGATCCTGCCGGAGGCGCTTCCAGCGTGGTTGCCCTCGGCGGCGCGCTCGGTCGGCTCAGGCGTTGGGACGCTTGCCGTGGTTGGCCTTCTTCTTCTTACGGCCGCGTCGCTTGTTGCCTCGCTTGGCCATGGTACATATCTCCCTAATCGGGACTCTTCATGCCTTCGTCAGTCTAGATTCGGCCCGGGATGTGCGCATCAGCGGTACCGCAGCCACAGCTACTCGGCTCCTCATTCATCGCGCGGCTTCGGGCGGACGCGTGCCGCAACGGGCGGTCAGCCACGGTCAACGACGGTGCCCAGCGGCTGAGAGATGCCGTCGGGGCAGGACCTCGGTCGCAGCCGACACGACCACGGCAAACGTCCCGTAGAGCACCTCTGGGCTCACAACGCGGATGTCGGCGGTTCGAAACCGTCCGCGCCCACCAGTGTCAGGACACAGCCAAGGCCCAGGTCGGCGGGGGTGAACCCGGAGACCTGGGCCTTGATCTATGTCGGCCCCTTGCTCGGCAGGGAAGGGGTGCGGACCGGTGGGTCAATCGGCATGGAGACCGTGAAGCAGGCCGGTGGACTGACCCACCTCGATGAGGTAGCCGTCGGGATCGCGCAGGTAGCAGCGCAGTTCCGCACCGCGGTCGAGGGGTTCGGTGAGGAAGTGAGCGCCCTTGGCGACCGCGTCGGCGTGGAAGGCGGCCATGTCGGCGACGCGGACATTGAGGAAGCTCGACACCCGCTCGGTGCTCTGGGGCACCTCGAGGGTGACGCCGGGCTTGTCGGGGGTGGGGCCACCCCCAGGATTCATGATGATCCAGCTGTTGGCCACCTTCACGATCGCCGGGTTCTCCTCCATCACGACCTCGCCGCCGAACACGTCGGCGTAGAAGCGCCGTGATCTCTCCACGTCGCGCACGGTCAGGAAGTGCGTGACAAGGAGCCCTCGTTGCGGGGCGGGCAGATCACCATGAGCCGTCATGGTCCGTCATCCTCACTGTGCAGGGTGGGAAGGCGGCGCCGGTCGCGAGCAGGACCGACCCCTCCGTCTGATTCGTGCCGTCGTTGAACGCCTGATCGCAGACGCGGATCCCCGGGCGGTGCCCGTCGCGATACCCGCCGGAGTCACCGGCCCGTACCCCGTGGCCGCGCCGACATCCTCGGCCGTGCCTTGAGGACCGGGCCGTCCACGGGCACCGCGCGCCCGTCGATCCAGTGAGCAGGGGCCGGAGAGACGGACCGTACCGTCGGCGACTGCGGTACGCGAGGGGAATCTGCCGGTTATTCCACGAAGTAAGAGTCGTGCTTGTCGAAGAACCTGGCGCGCTCTTCATCCGTGGCATCGGCCAGCTGTGACACCTGCTCGAAGTACTCTTCGCGCGGCGCGCCCGGTGTGAAGAGCAGCAGCATTTCGGCAGGAGCGTCGGAGTCGTTACGGAAGGCATGCAGTCCGCCTTGCGGCACATGCAGGAAGTCGCCCTTCTGCGCGTCGATCCACTCTGCGCCGTTGAAAAGACGAACGGTGCCCTCGAGGATGTAGAAGGACTCCGAGATGGTCTTGTGGTAGTGGGTCTTGGGGCCGCCGGCCTTCGCCTTCATCTCGAATCGATAGAGCCCGAACTCGCCCCGTGTGATGACCGTGGTCGCCAAGTAGTGAATGGCGTCCTTGCCGGCCGTTCCGACATTCGGTGGGGTGTTCGACGGCCGGAAATTCGCGCTGATCTCGCCGTTATCTCCCGTGTACACCTGCGTCGGGTACGACATGCAAACCATCCTCTCACTACGTTGGATGCGTAACGGCGTGTTGATGGGGGCATGCGCGGACCGCTGCCGTGGCTGCAGACCGACGGCTACCCTCGGTCCCCCGTTGGACGCGCCGCTACAGAAGAGACCGATCACCCCCGGCAGTTGTGACACCTTCCAGATCACCCCAGCACGCAGTGCCCCGCAAGTGGGGGCCGTGGCAGGGCCGTTGATGCATCGCGCCTGCTTCACATCCTTGTGACGCGATGCTTGCGAGGCACCCGCAGTCTCCCTGTCAGTGGTCGCTGCCATGATGCTCGGCACCATCGACAGCACGGGAGCGGAGCATGGTGGATCAGGCGGTACGACCGATAGTCGAGGCGATCGTCGCGAAGGCACCGAACGGCTGGACGCACGCGGTGCTGCACGGCCGGGCGGGACGGGGCGGTACCTCGGTGACCGGCGGCTACTCCCGCCGCAGTGAGCAGTGGAACGTCGGCATGCCCAGCCCCTACGTGGAACTCATGGCACTGGCGGAGGCGGTGCGCGAAGACCGCGGGTGGGAACCCGTCAGCCTGGAGATCCAGTGCCGGCCGTCCGGTGAGTACCAGCTCGTCGCCTTCACCGACGCCATCAGCCGGGTGAACGGACTGGGCAGCGGCTTCCAGGTCGTCCTGGACCCCGACTACCGGTTGCCCCAGCCCGGCCTGCACCAGGAGCCCGGCACCGCCGCGCCGGCAGGCGACCCCGAACTGGCCGTGGCCCGCTTCCGCGCCTACCTCGAGCGGCGCGCCGCGATCCTGGGACACCCCGACCAGCTGCCCCCGCCCGCATCCGCCGCCGCGATCGACGAAGCCGAACGCCGCCTCGGCCGCCGTCTGCCCGCCGACCTGCGGGCGCTGTACATGATCGCCGACGGCGACGGCATCGGCTACGAGAACCGCTACCTGTTCCAGGGCAACGCCTGGCTTCCGCTGAAGAGCGTCGTCGCCGAGCACACCGACTGGAGCGGGGGCGAACGGCCCTGGTACGGCTGGGACTTGGAATGGGAGGGCGTCGTCTTCGACACCACCCCCACCGATACGGTCCGTCGCTGCGGAGGCCACCCCGGCTGGTTGCGCTTCGGCACCAGCGAGGACGGCAACTTCCTGGCCGTCGACACGGACCCGGCCCGGGACGGCCGCCCCGGCCAGGTCATCAGCACCGGACGCGACTACGACGACGGGCCCGCCTACGTCGCCGACTCGATCACGTCACTCCTCGGCCACTACCTGGAACTGCTGGACCAAGGCGCATACGAGCAGCACGGCGACCACATCTCCCTGATCGAACCCTCCTGCGATCCCGACCCCCAGCAGATCATCGGCGACACCCCCGACGAGGTCCCGCCCACGCTCCAGGCCATCCACATCAACGACGCCAAGGGCCTCGTCGACCTCGCCCCGCTCACCGCCGCCCCCAACCTCCGCCGGCTGCACCTCAACCGCTCCACCACCGCCGACCTGACGCCGGTGCGCGAACTACCCGTCGAATCCCTGCGCGTCACCCTCGACAACGGTGATTTGACCCCGCTCTCGGGCCACCCCCACCTGACCTCCCTCGACCTGACCACCACCGTCCCGGCCGACCTCACCCCGCTGCGCGCCGTCCCCCACCTGCGCGGCCTCGACCTTTCCGGGGCCGAGGTCCCCGACCCGAGCGTCCTGGCCGACCTGACGGACCTGCGCTACCTCTCCCTCACCGGACGCCAGTGGGCCACCCTGCTGGACGAGGGCGGAGTGCCACCCACCGTCGCCGCCGCCCGCCTGGCCGAGGCGGACGCCACCCTCGACGACGCCCTCGCCTGGGCAGCCCGCCTCGGCCTCACCACCGACAACGCCCTCCGCGTCACCGGCACGCTCAAGACCACCGGCGGCTGAAAGGTTCCGCGACGGCCGGCCCTAGGCAGAGGGGCGGGTGACCACCTTGATGTTGAACGTGTGGGCACCCAGACCGCCCGCGATGCCCATGAACAGCAGGGCGAAGTGCTCCTGTCCGCGTGCGGTGGTGATGCCCCCGATGTCCAGCTGGGACGCCGGGGGCCAGCCGAGATCGGTGAGGCGGGTTAGAAGCGAGCGGGCGGCCCCAACGGCCACTTCACCGCCACCGGGTCAGCCGGACGACCACCTCGTGCAGCAGTTCCACGCCCACGAATGGCACCTCCGGCGACGGCAGGCAGCGCCAGTCCAACGGAAACGTCATGCCGGTGAGCGCCGGTACGCCCACGTACGCCAATCCTCGGTCACCGCGGGTCAGGGGGCGTACGCCGGGGGGCCACGCGTACGCCGTCACGGTTTGCGGGGGCAACAGGAAGTAGTGGTTCCGTTCGCCGGTCAGCTCTCTGACGATCGGGCCCGCCGCGAAGTCCGTGCACAGCATGAGCTCCGATGCGACGCGCTCCGCCAGGGGTGCGCCGACGCGTACGGCGTCGAAGTGGATGCCCGCGTGGCGCAGGGCGTGGCCCGTAGCGGGGATCCAGGAGTGGATGTCCGGGGGGAAGGTTTTCGCGTTCATGGAGCAAATGCTCACGGTCGCTTACATACTGTGACCAGGGTGTCGCAATGACCGTGCAGGGCCGTGCACTTGGGGAGGTCGTTGTGCAGGTAAGTGATCAACGGTCGGGGAATCTGGAGATGTTCGGCTCGTTGCTGCGGTTCTTCCGCGAGCGTGCCGGGATGACGCAGGAGTCGCTGGGCAAGTACGTGGGGTACTCCAAGTCCCAAGTGGCCATGGTGGAGCGGGGAGAGCGGGCTCCGAAGGGCCATCTCATTGAGATCGCTGACGAAGCTCTGGGTGCACAAGGTGCACTTGTCGCTACGGGGGCGAAGCTGAAGGTCAGCCGGTTTCCGTCGTGGTTCGAGGACTACGCGGAGTTGGAGGCCAAGGCGACCGCGATCTACATGTACGCCAACCACCTCATCCCCGGCCTCCTTCAGACCTCGGTGTACGGGCGTGCGACCTTCGAGGTGCACTGCCCGCCTTTGGAGGACGACGAGATGGAGGCTCGGCTCGCAGCACGCCTCGACCGGCAGCGAGTCCTGACGCGCAAACCCGCACCGATCGCGGGCTTCGTACTGGAAGAGCACGTGCTCAGGCGCCCTCTCGGAGGCGAGCAGGCCCTCAAGGAACAGTTGGGCCACATCCTGGAGATCGGAAAGCGGCGCAACATTGCCATTCAGGTGTTGCCGACCGCCCGGCAGATCCACGCCGGGCTGGACGGGCCGATGATTCTGCTGGAAGGTGCTGAGCCTGAGCGGATCGCCTACGTCGAAGGACCAAGTAACGGCTACCGGGATTCATTCGCAGTGCATCGGCCTTCAGGCCGGTGGTGAAGCGAATCTGTGACTGTGGCGCGGAGCGTCACGGGTGCTGTCCTGCGGAGCATGAGAGCGCAGGCGCCACCACGGCCGGCGCGGAGCGTCACGGGGTCCGATCCGGAGAGGCCGGGCAACGCCTCCCCCGTTCGGCCCGCTCTGTCCTGCCTGGTTTCAAGGGAGTACCGACCGTTCATACGTTCCCTCTGGTAGCGGGCGGCGCTCGTTCGTACGATCACCGCATGCAGCTTCGGTACGCCTTCAGGCTGTACCCGGAACCTGGCCAACGCCTCGCGCTGGCCAGGGCGTTCGGGTGCGCCCGCGTCGTGTACAACGATGCCGTGCGTGCTCGCGAGGACGCCCGCAGAGCGGGCGAACCCTTCCCCACGGCCGGCGAGTTGTCCAAGAAGCTGATCACCGCCGCGAAGCAGACCGCTTCACGGGCCTGGCTGGGCGAGGTCTCCTCGGTGGTGCTCCAGCAGTCCCTGCGTGACGTGGAGGCCGCCTACAAGAACTTCTTCGCCTCCCTCAAGGGCGAGCGTAAGGGCGCGAAGACCGGTGCGCCCCGCTTCAAGTCCCGCAAGGACAGCCGTCAGTCGATCCGGTTCACGGCCAATGCCCGCTGGTCGATCACTGGTTCCGGGAGGCTGAACCTCCCGAAGATCGGCGCGGTGAAGGTGAAGTGGTCGAGGACCTTGCCCGCGCGGCCCTCCTCGGTCACCGTGGTCAAGGACGCGGCCGGACGGTATTTCGCCTCGTTCGTCGTTGACACCGACCCGGGCGCGGACGCCGCCCGGATGCCCGGCACCGACCAGACGGTCGGCATCGACCTGGGCCTGACCCACTTCGCCGTCCTCTCCGACGGGACGAAGATCGACTCTCCTCGGTTTCTGCGCCGGGCGGAGAAGAAACTGAAGAAGGCCCAGCGGGAGCTGTCCCGCAAGCAGAAGGGATCGAAGAACCGGGCCAAGGCCCGTCTGAAGGTCGCCCGCGCCCACGCGAAGGTGGCCGATGCCCGCCGCGAGTTTCACCACCAGCTCTCCACTCAGCTGATCCGCGACAACCAAGCGATCGGCGTGGAGGACCTGGCGGTCCAAGGACTCGCGCGCACCAGGCTGGCCAGGAGTGTCCATGACGCCGGATGGTCGGCGTTCGTGAACATGCTGGAGTACAAGGCGGCCCGGTACGGGCGGACCCTGGTCAAGATCGGCCGGTTCGAGCCGACCTCCCAGACCTGCTCGGCCTGCGGTACCAAAGACGGCCCCAAGCCCCTGAACGTCCGGGAATGGACCTGCACCGCCTGCGGCACCGTCCACGACCGGGACCACAATGCCGCGAAGAACGTCAAAACGGCCGCCGGACGGGCGGTGACAGCCTGCGGAGCGCCGGTAAGACCAGGACTCGTCCCGGCACAGCGCGAAGAAACAGGAAGCCACGGATTCCCGCCCGAACCCTGTGCCGCGTAGCGGCACAGCAACGGACGAGAAGGCCAGAATCCTCGGGCTTCAGCCCGAGGAGCAAGTCAATTCGTCAGCGAACAGCCGGACCTGGGCAACATGTTCGCGCGGTATGGCATTCTGCGGGCGCAGGCCCTCAACCCGGAGGAATCGGCACAGTTGATCAGCGAGGTGGCAGGCGAACTATGAGCTCGGACCTCAACTGGTTCAAGAGCAGCTACAGCAGCGGCCAGGGCGGCGAATGCCTAGAGATAGCCCTCACCCCCACCACCATCCACATCCGCGACTCCAAAACCCCCACCGCCCCCACCCTCACCCTCACCCCCACCACCTGGTCGGCCTTCCTGGACTCGCTCCGCCCAGCGGGAAGGCCAGCGGGACACCCGGCATGAAGGTCAACGAGAAGGTGCTTGCCTAGAGCGCACTTCACCCCGTTGGCTAGACAGTCATGAAGTACACGCAGCTCGGACGCACGGGACTCAAGGTCAGCCGGCTCGTCCTCGGCACCATGAACTTCGGTCCGCAGACCGGTGAGGCCGACAGCCACGCCATCATGGACGCGGCGCTGGACTCGGGGATCAACTACTTCGACACCGCGAACGTGTACGGCTGGGGCGAGAACAAGGGCCGTACGGAATCGATCATCGGGAACTGGTTCGCCAAGGGCGGTGAGCGGCGCGACAAGGTCGTGCTGGCCACCAAGGTGTACGGGAACATGGCGCCCGAGGGCGAGCCCTGGCCCAACCACGACAAACTGTCGGCGCTCAACATCCGGCGGGCCGTGGACACCAGTCTCAAGCGGCTCCAGACCGACTACATCGACATCTACCAGTTCCACCACATCGACCGCTCCACTCCCTTCGAGGAGATCTGGCAGGCGATCGACGTGCTGGTGCAGCAGGGGAAGATCCTCTACGCCGGATCCAGCAACTTCCCCGGCTACAAGATCGCGCAGGCCAACGAGATCGCCGTACAGCGCGGCAGCTACGGCCTCGTCAGCGAGCAGTGCCTCTACAACCTCGCCGAGCGGCGCGCCGAGATGGAGGTCATCCCGGCCGCGCAGGAGTACGGGCTCGGGGTCATCCCCTGGTCACCGCTGCACGGCGGTGTCCTCGGCGGTGTGATCAAGAAGGAGGTCGAGGGCGGGCGGCGCGCCTCCGGCCGGGCGGCCGACGCGCTGGCCAACGCCGCCATGCGCGCGCAGATCCAGGCGTACGAGGATCTGCTCGACAAGCACGGCCTGGAGCCCGGGGAGGCCGCGCTGGCGTGGCTGCTGACCCGGCCCGGCATCACCGGCCCCATCGTCGGCCCGCGCACCGCCGAACAGCTGGAGTCCGCGCTGCGCGCCGTCGAGCTGGAGCTGTCGGACGAGCTCCTGGAGTCCCTGGACGAGATCTTCCCGGGGCCGGGACCGGCGCCGGAGGCGTTCGCCTGGTAGCCCGGCCGGGGGTCCGGGGGTTGCCCCCGGGACGGCACAGCCCAGGGCCGGGACCGGCGCCGGAAGCGTTCGCCTGGTAAACCGGCCGGGGGTCCTGGGGTTGCCCCCGGGACGGCACAGCCCGAGGGCCGGGACCGGCCCCGGAAGAGTTCGCCTGGTAGCCCGACAGGGCACGCGGCGGTAGGTGTGGTGTGGCGTCGGCGGTCTACTGGAACGCCGACGCCAGCGCCACCACGACGAACATCAGCACAAGCACACAGGCCATGATCCGGTTTCGGGTCTTCGGGTCCACGGAGTCGAGGTTAACCGGCGGCTTCCTCGGGCCCGGCGGCCGCCCCCAGCGGCCAGCTCGCGATGGTCTCGTAACGGGGCCGTTCCCCCCGTACCCCCGACGTCGGCAGGTTGCTGCGGACGAGACACAGCTCACGTACCGTCCACTCCTGCCCGGCGAAGGCGTGCAGGGTGGTGACGTGCGGCCTGAAGTCCGCGTCGCCGCGGCTGCGGGCCACCGTCAGGTGCGCGCGGTAGCGGCGGTGCTCGCCCATGTCGACGCCGGCCTTGCGCGCCGCCGCCTCCGCCCGGTCGGCGAGCAGCCGCATGGTCTCGGTGCCCCCCACGGCGCCCACCCACAGCGCGCGCCCGCCGAAGTGGCCGCCGCCGTGCAGGGAGAGCGGGAAGGGCTCCGTACGATGAGCGGCGCGCGCCAGCCGTTCCTGCAGCTCAGGGACGATCTCGTCGTCCACCTCGCCGTAGAAGGCGAGCGTGAAGTGCCAGCCGGGGCGGCCCGTCCAGCGCAGCCGCTCGGACCCCGGCAGCCGCTCCAACTCATTGATCTCCGAGGCGAGTTCGCGGATCACGCCTTCTGGGGGCAGTACCGCCGCAAAGAGTCTCATGGCGTCACCCTTCCAGGGAATGGATCACTGGGCGAGCTTCCTCGCTCAGCCGGCCCCAGGTGCCGGTCGGTCCGTCACGCCACCGTCGCCAGCTGCTCCTCGTTCTGTTCGCTCCGCTCTCTCGGGATGAAGCGGACGTGAGGGTGGCCGTGGTGCCAGCCGAGAGCGAGGCGGAGGCCGCCGACGCGGGTCAGGATCAGGCCGATCGTCGTCGCGGCCGCCAGCGACACCAGGCCGCCGAAGGCGAAGCCGGCGCGCGGGCCGTAGGCGTCGGTGACCCAGCCGACGAGGGGCGCGCCCAGCGGCGAACCGCCCATGAAGACCATCATGAACAGGGCCATCACGCGGCCGCGCATCGCGGGGTCGGTGGCCATCTGGACCGCGGTGTTCGCGGTGACGTTCACCGTCAGGCCGAAGATGCCGATCGGGATCATCAGAAGCGAGAAGAGCCAGAGCGACGGGGCCACGGCCGCGGCTACCTCCAGGACGCCGAAGGCCATCGCCGCCGCGATCAGGATGCGCGTACGGGCCTTGCCGCGGCGGGCGGCGAGCAGCGCGCCGGCCAGCGAGCCGACCGCCATCAGCGTGTTGAAGAGGCTGTACGCTCCGGCGCCCGCGTGGAAGACGTCGTCCGCGTACGCCGACAGCCAGACCGGGAAGTTGAAGCCGAAGGTGCCGATGAAGCCGACCAGGACGATCGGCCAGATCAGCGCGGGGCGCCCTGCGACGTACGCGAGTCCCTCGCGCAGCTGGCCCTTGCCGCGGGGCGCCCGCTTGACCACGTGCAGTTCGCGGGCGCGCATCAGCAGCAGGCCCGCGATGGGGGCCACGAAGGACAGGCCGTTGAAGAGGAAGGCCCAGCCCGTGCCGACGCTCGTGATCAGCAGGCCCGCCACCGCGGGGCCGACCAGGCGGGCCGACTGGAAGTTCGCCGAGTTCAGGCTGACCGCGTTCTGCAGCTGGTCCGGGCCGACCATCTCGGAGACGAAGGACTGGCGGGCCGGGTTGTCCACGACCGTGGCGAGACCGACGGCGAAGGCGGCGACGTACACATGCCAGACGTGGACGTGGCCGGAGAGGGTGAGGAAGGCGAGCGCGAGGCCGGTGACGGCCATCGCCGTCTGCGTCACGAGCAGCGCGGGGCGCTTGGGGAGCCGGTCGACGAGGACACCGCCGTACAGCCCGAAGAGCAGCATCGGCAGAAACTGCAGCGCGGTGGTGATACCGACCGCGGCGGACGAGCCGGTCAGGCTCAGCACCAGCCAGTCCTGGGCGATGCGCTGCATCCAGGTGCCGGTGTTGGAGACGACCTGGCCCATGAAGAACAGGCGGTAATTCCTGACCTTCAGCGAGCTGAACATCGAGGACTTGCGGGCAGCGGAGGGTGCCGCGGCGGCCTCGGAGGGCGCGGACGGCTCGGGGGTGGACGGGGAGTCGTGGGTGGCTGGTGCGGGGGCGGAAGGTGTTCCGGGTCCCGTACTCAAAGGGGTTCACCTCCTTGCGACGAGGTCATCGGTCGCGGTGTTCGTTCGGTGCCTGTGACAGTGCCCGTCCCCGGGGGGCGTGGCCGTGTGCCCTTGCCATCGCCGGGGGTCGCACCCAGGCGGCGGCAAGGGCACACGGGTCGTCACAGGTGCGCCAGCTTCTCCAGGACGGGGGCGGCCTCGCGGAGCTTCGCCCACTCGTCCTCGTCGAGACCCTCGACGAGCCCGGTCAGGAACGCGTTGCGCTTGCGCCGGCTCTCCTCGAGCATCGCCTCGGCCTTGTCGGTCTGGGTGACGACCTTCTGGCGCCGGTCGTCGGGGTGCGGCTCCAGCCTGACAAGCTCCTTGGCCTCGAGCAGCGCGACGATCCGCGTCATCGACGGCGGCTGCACATGCTCCTTGCGGGCGAGCTCGCCCGGCGTGGCGGTGCCGCAACGGGCAAGGGTGCCGAGCACCGACATCTCGGTCGGGCTCAGTGACTCGTCGACCCGCTGGTGCTTGAGTCGACGCGACAACCGCATCACTGCGGAGCGCAAGGCGTTCACGGCGGCCTCGTCGTCGCCATGGGTGAGGTCAGGCATGTCTTTAGAGTAACTCATTACTCTCCCTAAAGACCACCGCATTGCCCATGTCCCGCGCCACTGAACCCCAACATCACTCATATGAGTGAGCCCGTTCCGGAAAGTGACCCATCGCCCGCCGCACTCCGGCGACCCTCGACTCCATGGGGACCAGCGTGCTCAGCCTGCGGATGGACGGAGAGCTGCTCAACCGGCTCCGGCACCATGCCGCCAAACGCGGAATGAGCGTCCAGGACTATGTCGTCCGGACGCTCATCCGCGATGATTTCGACGAGCGGTTCCAGGCCGCGGTCGAGGAGACAGAGAAGTTCTACGGGGTCACGTGACGCGCATCAGCACGCGTCGACACGTAAGCCCGTAAGTCCCACCGGTCGGGCGAGACGGTCAGGTGAGACCGAGGGCCGGCATCAGGTAGTAGAAGCCGAACACCGCCGCCACCACGTACATCGCGGCCGGGATCTCGCGGGCGCGGCCCGCGGCCAGGCGCAGCACCACGAAGGTGATGAAGCCCATGCCGATGCCGTTCGTGATCGAGTAGGTGAACGGCATCATCATCATCGTCACGAAGGCCGGGATGGCGATCGTGTAGTCCGCCCAGTCGATCTCCTTGACCGAGTGGGACATGATCAGGAAGCCGACCGCGATGAGCGCGGGGGTGGCGGCCTGGGACGGGACCATCGTGGCGACCGGGGTGAGGAACAACGCCACGGCGAAGAGCGCGCCGGTGACGACGTTCGCGAAGCCGGTACGGGCACCCTCGCCGACGCCCGCCGTGGACTCCACGAAGCAGGTGGTGGCCGAGGAGGAGGTGGCGCCGCCCGCGGCGACCGCGATGCCGTCGACGAAGAGGACCTTGTTGATGCCGGGCATCTGGCCCTGCGCGTCGGTCAGCTTGGCCTCGTCGCCTACGCCCATGATCGTGCCCATCGCGTCGAAGAACGTCGACAGCAGGACCGTGAAGACGAAGAGGATGCCGGTCAGCACGCCGACCTTGTCGAAGCCGCCGAAGAGGCTGACCTGGCCGACGAGACCGAAGTCGGGGGTGGCGACCGGGTTGCCGGGCCACGTGGGGGTCGTCAGACCCCAGGAGGGGACCGTCGCGACCGCGTTGATGACGACCGCCACCACCGTCATCGAGACGATCGAGATCAGGATCGCGCCCGGCACCTTGCGCACGATCAGCGCGAGGGTGAGCAGCGTGCCGAGGACGAAGACCAGCACGGGCCAGCCGTTGAGGTGGCCGTCGCCGCCGAGCTGGAGCGGGACCGTGGTCTGCGCGACGTCCGGGATACGCGTGACGAAGCCGGAGTCGACCAGGCCGATCAGCATGATGAACAGGCCGATACCGATCGAGATGCCCTTGCGCAGCCCCAGCGGCACGGCGTTCATGACGCGCTCACGCAGACCGGTGGCGACCAGGATCATCACGAGGAAGCCCGCGAGGACGACCATGCCCATCGCGTCCGGCCAGGACATCCGCGGCGCGAGCTGGAGCGCGACAACCGTGTTCACACCCAGCCCCGCCGCCAGCGCGATCGGCACGTTGCCGATGACACCCATGAGGAGCGTCGTGAACGCGGCGGTCAGGGCGGTCGCGGTGACCAGCTGGCCGTTGTCCAGCTGGTGCCCGTACATGTCCTTCGCGCTGCCCAGAATGATCGGGTTCAGCACGATGATGTAGGCCATCGCGAAGAAGGTGGCCAGACCGCCACGGATCTCGCGGGGCAGCGTGCTGCCGCGCTCGGAGATCTTGAAGAAGCGGTCGAGAGCGCCCTGCGCGGGGCGGGGCTCCGGCTGCTCCGGGGTGGGGGCCTTGGTGGGGGCCGAGGTGGACATGCATGACCTCACGTGCGGGGCCTGGGTGGCCAGTCAGGGCGCCGGGCGGGAACGGCGCCGGGCTGGGAACATGATCGAGTCTGGCGTTCCGGCCATCACCAAACAGGTTTCGCGAAGGTTTCTGTTGGTGTTTCGTACGAACAGAAGGAGCCAAGCACAGACCGCTTCAGTATGAACATATGAAGTCCAATTGGCCATCTTCGCGCGTAGACCGTTGGCATACCGCGCGTAGACCGTTGGCATACAAGGCCACGGGTGGGGCCGGATCAGACCCGGTCCAGGGCCTCGTAAGCTGTGCACATGGCGAAGTGGACCCCCAAGCACGAGGCGCCGGAGCCCCTGGAGGGCCCCGTCGTCGCCACCATCACGGGCGGCACGATCCTCTGGTTCGTCCTCTTCCTGGTGCAACTGCCGTTCTATGGCTGGTTCGACGACCACGGGCACCTCTGGTGGGTGTGGACGTGCCTGGCCGGCGCGGGCCTCGGCCTGATCGGCATCTGGTACGTCCGCAAGCGAGCCGCCGCCCTCAAGCGAGCCGCCGCCGACACCGGCACCCACTCCGGCTCCGGCACCGAACAGTCGGCCGCTGCCGCGGAGTAACCGCCTCCCCTAGGAGCACCTACAACCACGGCATCACTCCCCGCCGCCCCCGTCCTCCCCTGGTCGGATCTTTCGGGCACTCAACGGGTGAAGCCGTATATCCGCACGTACCGTCGAATGCATGACGCACATCGACGCGGGCGCCGAACTCGATCCCGTTCACCCCGTGCCCATACCCCCCTCCCGGCGGGCACAGGGGTTGTCCGCCGCCGAGGTGGCAGAACGGGTCGCGCGCGGCGAGGTGAACGACGTCCCCGTGCGCAGCAGCCGCTCCCTGGGCGAGATCATCCGCGCCAACGTCTTCACCCGGTTCAACGCGATCATCGGCGTGCTCTGGCTGATCATGCTGATCGTGGCGCCGTTCCAGGACAGTCTCTTCGGGTACGTGATCATCGCCAACACCGGGATCGGCATCATCCAGGAGTGGCGGGCGAAACAGACCCTGGACTCGCTCGCGGTGATCGGCGAGGCGAAACCGACCGTACGCAGGGACGGAGTCGCCGCCGCCGTCAGTACGTCGGAGATCGTGCTCGGGGACCTGATCGAGATCGGGCCAGGGGACAAGATCGTCGTCGACGGCACCTGCGTCGAGGCCGACAGCCTGGAGATCGACGAGTCGCTGCTCACCGGTGAGGCCGACCCGGTGGTCAAGCAGGCGGGCGAAACGGTGATGTCGGGCAGCTTCGTGGTCGCGGGCGGAGGCGCCTTCACGGCGACGAAGGTGGGGCGGGAGGCGTACGCGGCGCAGCTCGCCGAGGAGGCGTCACGGTTCACGCTGGTCCACTCCGAGCTGCGGTCCGGTATCTCCACGATCCTCAAGTACGTGACCTGGATGATGGTCCCGACGGCGATCGGCCTGATCGTCAGCCAGCTGGTGGTCAAGGAGCACGGCTTCAAGGACTCGATCGCGCGGACCGTCGGCGGGATCGTGCCGATGGTCCCGGAGGGGCTGGTGCTGCTGACGTCGGTGGCCTTCGCGATCGGCGTCATCCGACTTGGCCGGAAACAGTGCCTCGTGCAGGAACTTCCCGCCATCGAGGGGCTCGCCCGCGTCGACACCGTCTGCCTCGACAAGACCGGCACGCTCACCGAGGGCGGCATGGACGTCACCGAGCTGCGGCCGCTCCAGGGCGCCGACGAGTCGTACGTACGCAAGGTCCTCGGCGCGCTCGGTGAGTCGGACCCGCGGCCGAACGCCTCCCTCCAGGCGGTCATCGCCGCCTACCCGGACAGCGAGGAGTGGCGCTG
The DNA here is from genome assembly GCF_002946835.1 of Streptomyces dengpaensis. NCBI lineage: Bacteria > Bacillati > Actinomycetota > Actinomycetes > Kitasatosporales > Streptomycetaceae > Streptomyces > Streptomyces dengpaensis. Next base: position 4,818,426 of record NZ_CP026652.1, on the reverse strand, counting down.
CACCGAATCGCTGCCGTTTTCCTCCGCCCGCAAGTACAGCGGGGCGTCCTTCAGCGAGGGCAACGGCGAGTCGAGTACGTGGCTGCTCGGCGCCCCCGACGTCCTGCTGCCCGCCGGGGCCCCGGCGCTCGCCCAGACCGAGCGGCTGAACGAGGCGGGGCTGCGGGTGCTGCTGCTCGCCCGGGCCGCCAAGGACCTCGACGACCCCAAGGTGAAGGAGGGCGCCCGGCCCAGCGCGCTGGTCGTCCTGGAGCAGCGGCTGCGCCCGGACGCGGCGGACACCCTGCGCTACTTCGCGGACCAGGACGTCAGGGCCAAGGTCATCTCCGGCGACAACGCGGTGTCGGTGGGCGCGGTGGCCGAAAAGCTCGGGCTCACCGGCTCGGTCGTGGACGCGCGCCACCTCCCCGACGAGACGGAGGAGATGGCGAAGTCGCTGGACAAGGGAACGGTGTTCGGGCGGGTCACCCCGCAGCAGAAGCGGGACATGGTGGGCGCTCTGCAGTCACGCGGGCACACGGTCGCGATGACCGGCGACGGTGTGAACGACGTACTGGCCCTCAAGGACGCCGACATCGGCGTGTCCATGGGCTCGGGTTCGGAGGCGACGCGGGCGGTGGCCCAGATCGTCCTCCTCAACAACAGCTTCACGACGCTGCCCTCGGTGGTCGCGGAGGGCCGCAGGGTCATCGGCAACATCACCCGGGTCGCGACCCTCTTCCTGGTGAAGACGGTCTACTCGGTGCTGCTGGCCATCCTGGTGGTGTGCTGGCAGGTCGAATACCCCTTCCTGCCCCGCCACTTGACCCTGCTGTCGACCCTGACCATCGGCGTCCCGGCGTTCTTCCTCGCGCTCGCCCCCAACAAGGAGCGCGCGAGACCCCACTTCGTACGGCGGGTGATGCGGTACTCGATCCCGGGCGGAGTCGTCGCCGCGACGGCCACGTTCGCGACGTATCTGATTGCCCGTCATTACTACACGGGCGAGGGCGCGTTGGACGCGGAGACGAGCGTCGCGACGCTGACGCTCTTCCTGATCGCGATGTGGGTGCTCGCGATCATCGCCCGGCCGTACACCTGGTGGCGGGTGGGCCTCGTCGCCGCGATGGGCGCGGGGTTCCTGCTGGTGCTCGTGGTGCCCGGGTTGCAGAGCTTCTTCGCGCTGAAGCTGGTCGGCACGGCGATGCCGTGGATCGCGGTCGGTATCGCCGCGGTGGCGGCGGCCGCCCTGGAGTTCCTGTGGAGGTGGGTCGACCGCCGCTTCCCCGCGTAGCTTCGCTACGGGTTACTGCACGTCGACGTAGTCACCGGTGGCGGAGACCGCCGAGGTGGTGGCGCTGCCGGCGTAGTTCAGGCGCCAGTAGCCGTCGTAGTTGGTGGAGGTGGTGGTGGTCTTCACGTAGCCGGTCGAGTCGGCGTAGACCGTCTTGAGGGTGGTGTACGTGCTGGTGCCCGCCTTGCGGAACTGCAGGTTGACCTTCTGGGTGCCGTAGCCCGTGTAGGTGCCGGTCTCCCAGTTGGCGCGGGTGAGCTTGCCGGTGACGGTCAGGGTCTTGCCCTTGGCGACCGGCTCCGGGGAGGCGTTCACCGTCATCTTGGAGTAACGCTTGATGTAGTGGTTCTTGTAGAAGTCGTTGCCGTAGATGCTGCCGTCCTTGGCGAGGGCGGCGGCCGTGACGTGCCAGGCACCCGAGAGGGTGTTCTTGTACAGGTCGAGCTGCGGGTCGACGGTGATGGTCAGCTTGCAGCTGGACGTGGTGGCGCTGGAGGCCGTGCAGGTCGCCGGGTACTCGTTCGGGCCGAGGTAACCGTCGATGTGGTCGAGGTCGGCGCCGTGCCACAGGTCGATGTACGCGTCCTCGATGCCGGAGGCGTGCGTGGCGGTGAGCGAGACCGTGATCGTCTTCACGGTCGCGGTGCCCATGACGAGCTCCTTGCCACCGTTGATGGTGACGTTCGAGACCGTCGGCTCGGCCGACTCGGCCGAAGCGGCGAACGCCGACTTCGCGTGCGCGCCGAAGACGGACGAGGCGGCCGGCTTGTCGAAGGCCGGGGCGTCGGCGGCCTGTGCCACCGGAGCGACGAAAGCGGAGAGGGCCAGGGCGCCGGAGACGGCGGCCACGGTGGCTCGAATACGCATGCAATCCCCAAGTGGAGAAAGGGGCCCGCCCGTGTCGTCTTCACGCGGGGCCCAAGTGATCGTGGAGTCTGTTGACTCACGTGATCAGATCTGTGAGGCACGGGGATGGTTGTACGGCCCGGGTAGATTTTGTGGGCGCATGACGTAGATCACATCGACTGGCCCCGAACGGTCCGGGGCCGCACGGAGATCACCCCGTACGGCCCCAACCCATCACCCTTGCACCTCAGAGCCTGTGTACAAACCCGCGCCCGGGCCCGAGGCGCCTGATCCGGACGGGGCTTTGCACACAGGCTCTCAGTCGAACCAGCGGTCCCGAGCCAGTTCCTCCGTGCGGGACGGGTCCTCCAGCAGTGCGGCGACCTCGAAGCGGCGCGGCCACTGACCGGCCGCCCAGGCGAGCCCGGCCGCGACACCCTCCAGGGTGGCGGCGTGCAGCACCCCGTCCCGGGTGCGCCGCCAGTCGATCTCGATGCCCTCGACGACGAGTTCCTCGTGCTCGACGTACGAGGTGGGGGTCGAGGGCCCGAGCAGCACCCGCACCGACTCCGGTACGTCGTGCTCCGTGCCCTCCGAGTCGACCTTCCCGGTCACCGACTCACTCAGCCGCCGCACCTGGAACAGCTCGGCGAGATCGGCGGCACGCGACGGCCGTACGGGAAGCAGCGGCACCCCGCCGGTGAAGGGCAGCAGGTCCGGCGAGTCCACGACGACGGCGTCCGCCGCGTCCACGACCCGCACCTCACCGTCGACGACGGCCCGCAGTTCGTCCGGCAGGGTCACCTGCTCGGGATCGAGATCGGCCAACGCGCCGTAGAGGGCGTGCAGTTGGGCACCCGAGACCTCGCGCTCGGGGTCGGCGAGCCGGTCGAGCAGTTCGGCGGCGCCACCGGGCTCGTCAAGGAGGGCGGCCACGGAGGTCCGTACGCCCAGCGCGCGCAGCACCTGCTCGTCGTCGAAGCCGGTCGCGTCGGCCTCGTCGTACAGGCCGTGCAGCAGCGGATCGCCGCCGGTGGAACGCAGTCCGGCCGGGCGCCGCCCGTCGAGCACGGGATGCCCGCGCAGCCACCAGGCGGTGTACGGACGGACGATCTCGTGCGTGCCGTCCGGCAGCAGGATCCGCACCGGCTGGGTCAGCGCGTCCCGCAGCGGCGGCTGCGCGAGCAGGGCGAGGGCCTGCGGCCACCGCTCGTCGTCCACCAGATCCAGGTCCCGTACGGCGACGATCTCGGTGGCGACGGGCGGCACCGGCGAGTCCGGCAACCGGTCCAGGACGTCTTCGCACCACACGTCGACGGCGTCGAGCAGTCCTGCGTCGTCGGGCTCGGCGAAGTCGCCGTCCCGCGGCTCCAGCTCGTCCGGGTCGAGGACGACATCGGTGGCGCGTACGAGGGCGAAGTTGGCGAGCACGCCACAGGCGGCCAGCGGCTGTTCGCCCCAGCGGTCGGCCAGCTCGGAGTCGACGTAGGCGAGTTCGCTCTCGCGCATGACCTGCGCGAACGGGCTGCCGGGCAGCACCAGTTCACCCGCGGGCGCGAGTTCGCCCTCGTCGTCCGTGAGGGCGAGGGCGCCGAGCCAGGGCTCGTCACCGGGTTCGAGACCGGCGTCGCGGACGAGCGCGAGCACGGTGTCCGCCAGCTCCTCGGCGCCCGGGGCGTCTCCCTCCCAGCCGTCCCAGCCGCCCTCGTCGTCGAGGGAGGCGGCGACGGCGGCCCGCACCTGCGGGGTGGTGAGCACGGCGCGGGGCGTGGCCGGGAGGGCGCCCAGCTTCTCCAGGAGCGGGTGGGCGGCGTCCGGGTGCGCGACCTTGAGGCCGAGGCGGGCGAGGGTGTCGGGGGCCGCCTGTGCCCCGTCCGCGGTGGGCAGGAGGATCTGCCGGGGCCCGATCGTCGTACGCCCGTCGGCGAGCGGTACGGGCAGCCCGGAGAGCCGGTCCGGGTCGACCCCGGCGAGGCTGTCGTACAGCCGCCGCCACCAGGTGGGGTCCTTCTCGAGCCCGGCCAGCCGGTCCACGGCCTCGGTCAGCGGAACGCGGGCGACGCCCAACGTCCGCAGCTCCACCCGGCGTTCGAGCCCGGCGGGCAGCAGGCTGGGGAGCACCTCGGCGAGGACGCGCACGGTCTCGGCACCGGCGCCCTCGACGACCTCGGCGTCGCGGGGCCGCAGGGCGGCCGGGGTCTCCGCGGCACTGCCCTCGGTCCACTCGGTGGGGGCGTCCGGGGCGCGGTCCAGGGGGACCGCGGGCGGCAGGAAGGCGGTACGGGGCAGCCGGTCGAGGATCGCCTGCCGCAGGGCGCCGTCCAGCACGCCCTTGCCGAGCGGGCCGGGCACGAGGTCGATAATCCCGGTGTCCACCGGGCGCCAGGCGGCCAGCAGTTCGGCGTACGCGTCCGCCGCGCGCTCCACGAGGAAGTCCGTGAGCGGGCCGGGCGCGGCATGCCGCCGGGTGGTGTCGAGCGGGAGCGAGGCGATGAGCAGGGCGGGTACGCCGAGGGGCTCGTCGCTGGGGGTCGGCGCGTGCACGACGGGGCTGGTACGGGGCCGGGCGGGTGCCCCGTCGTCGTCCATGGGCACGGCCCAGGTCACGGACCAGTGCGGACGCAGCCGCTCCTCGACCGGGCGGTCGGCGAGGAGAGCGGGGTCGAGGGGGCCGCTGTGGGAGACGGTGCGGTAGTGGGTGGTGCCTTCGCGCGAGTCCTCGACGACGACGCTGTGCTTGTGGGTACGGCGGCGCAGGGTTCGTACATCGTCGCCGCCGGTCTCGACGACCACTTCGTCAAGGCCGGGCAGGGCGAGCAGCAGGGCGTCGTCGATGTTCCGCAACAGCCGCTCGGCGAGATCCTGGGCGGCGGGGTCGCGCAGGGGCAGGATCACCACGGTGTCGTACGGGTCCGGGGCGGTGCCCTCGGCGGCGAACGGCAGCCGGAGCAGGGGCACATGGCCGTCGCGGCGGCGGATCTCGTCCCCGAGGCCCGGGCTGTGCCGGGCGGTGTCCGCCGCCAGTTCGCGGGCCTCGGCGAGGGACCAGCGGACGCCGCCGTGCCGGCCGACGACCGCGGGCTCGTCGGTGACGGCGAGGACGGCGGCGAAACCGACGCCGAAGCGGCCGACGGCCGTGGCGTGCGAGTCCCGCTTCGCGGAGGCGCGGAGTGTGGAGAGCGACTCGACGCCGGCCGCGTCGAGGGGGGCGCCGGTGTTGGCCGCGACGAGGACGCCGCCGCGGAGGGTGAGCCGGAGGCGGCCGGGGACGCCCGCACGGGCGGCGGCGTCGGCGGCGTTCTGGGCGAGCTCGACGACGAGCCGGTCCCGGTAGCCGCCGAGGACCAGGTCCTCTTCGGCGTTCGCGTCCTCGCGGAACCGGGCCGGGCTGGTCGCCCAGGCGTCCAGCACCCCGCGTCGCAGGCGTGCCGTCCCGAACGGGTCCGCGCCCTCGGCTGCCGGCCGCACGAACTTGCTCACCGTGTCACTCTCCCTCTCGCGGTACGCGACTGCACGCCGGGCTCGACCGCCGCCGCACGAAGGTACCGCGCTTTTTTCGCCCCCTCCGCCCGGAGCCCCAGGTACGGGACGGGCAGGGGCGGAGGGGGCGAAGAAACGCCTTTGGGTTACGAGTGGCCCAGCTCGGCCGAGGACTCGTCCGCGGTGATCGAGACCAACCCGGAATCCGGGGAGGGCCGCAGGGGGAACGGGTCCACGCGGGTTTCGTCGATCACCGGCGGAGCAGGCCGCGGAGGCTTCGGCATGACCGCAGCCTCCGAGTGCCCACCGCACCCGTACGAGAGAGAGACAACATGCCCGTCCGCGGGCGAGAACTCATTGGCACAGACACCGAACGCCTGCCCGAGCGACCCCCCGATGGGGTTCAGGAACCCACAGCTGACGCACGTCGCCGGCGCGGCCTGCGCCATCGCGGTCTTCGCCCCGTACGACTCCTCCCAGCGATCGGCGGCGACATGCAGGCCGTAGCGGGACAGGACACGAGCCCGCCGCAGGCCCAGCTCCTCGGCCACCGCCGCGATCGAGCCCCGCCGGGGCGCCACCGGCAGATGCGCGGGCGTCCCGGCGGTGACCTCCGCGTCCTCCGCCTCCACCAGCTCGGCCATGTCGTGGGAGACCGCGGAGTTCGGCGCGGGCTCGTCCTCACCGGAGAAACCGGGCTCCAGCCGCAGATCCTCGGCGTCGGTGGGCAGCAGGTCGCCCGGCCCCATGTCGCCGGGCCGCAGCCGCTCGCTCCACGGCACCCACTCGGGGGCGAGCAGCGCGTCGGGCCCGGGCAGCAGCACCGTCTCGTCGATCGTGACGAACTTCGCGCGGGAGGCGCGGGCGACGGTCACGGCCCAGCGCCACCCCCGGTACCCCGGCTCGCTGCACTCGAAGAAGTGCGTGACAACGCGGTCCCCCTCGGAGACCAGCCCCACGTGCTCGCCGACGACGCCGGGGGCGGCGGCCTCCTCGGCGGCGGAGCGCGCGAGGTCGACGGCCTCGGCGCACAGGCGGTCGGGGATGCGGCTTCGCGTTGTCGCTGCGCTCACAGGTATCGCTTCTCTCCTACGCCGTCTCACGGGTGCGCCATTCCTCGGCGGGGGAGCGGACGGAGCGGACCGGTGGGCCGCGTCGACGTCCGCGCCCGATCGCGCTCGGGCGCACCTACACCATCCATTCTGCGGGATGGCCGAGAGGCGCGCGGCCGAGAACAATCGCCGCAGGCGCGTAACGCACGCTACCTTCTCCTGGCCCCTGGGCCCACACCGGCGGCCCTCTTCGCCGCTCCGCGGCGTCTTCTTCGGCGCTCCGCGCCGCTGTCTTCTGCCGCTCCGCGGCCGGCTCTCCGGCGCTCCGCGCCCGGCTCTTCGCCGCTCCGCGGCGTCCATCTTCGGCGCTCCGCGCCCCTGTCTTCCGCCGCTCCGCGGCTGGCTCTCCGGCGCTCCGCGCCGGAATGTGCCCACCCGCCCGCCCGTCTCGGTCGGCTGGGAAAGGGGCCGTCCATATTCTGGGTCGCGTCCCCCGCCGCGACCCGCACGCGCCCATACGCGCGGTAACCCCACTACGCACCCCTATCTCGGGGCACTATGACGGGGTGGCAGTGGGCGGGACCAAGCGAGGCAGCCGGAGTGGCGGATCGGGCCGGGTGAGCGGTTCCGTCCGTGCGGTCGGGCGTGCCCTGCACTTTCCGGTGACGGGAACGGCGCGCGGCATCCGCAAGGCGACCCACGCGCACGGAGCGGGCGAGTCAGGCCTCGGCAAGCTGATCGAACTGCACGCGGTGAACGGCGCCGGAGACGTCATGATCACCGTCGCCCTCGCCTCCACGGTCTTCTTCTCCGTCCCCACCGACGAGGCCCGCGGCCGCGTAGCGCTCTACCTCGTCATCACCATGGCGCCCTTCACGCTCCTCGCCCCCGTCATCGGCCCCCTCCTCGACCGCCTCCCCCACGGCCGCCGCGCCGCCATGGCGTGCGCAATGCTGGCCCGCGCCTTCCTCGCGCTGCTGCTCTCCGGCGCGGTCGTCACCGGCAGCATCGAGCTGTATCCGGCCGCACTGGGCGTCCTGGTCGCCTCGAAGGCGTACGGCGTCGTCCGCAGTGCCGTCGTGCCACGGCTCCTGCCCCCCGGGTTCTCCCTGGTGAAGGCGAACTCCCGGGTCACCCTCGGCGGCCTCCTGGCCACCGGGATCGCCGCCCCGATCGGGGCCGGACTCCAGGCGCTCGGCCCGCGCTACCCGCTCTACGGCGCCTTCGTGATCTTCATCGCCGGTACGTTCCTCTCCTTCTCCCTCCCCCACAAGGTCGACTCGGCCAAGGGCGAGGACAAGGCGCTGCTCGCCGCCGACGCGGAGCACCTGCACGGGCCGCACAAGAAGGTGCCGCGCCCGGGGCTGCGTACGGTCGGTACGGCCGTCACCCACGCGCTCGCCGCCAACGCCTCCCTGCGCTGCCTCTCCGGGTTCCTGATCTTCTTCCTCGCCTTCCTGCTGCGCGAGCACCCGCTCGCCGGCGAGAGCGCGGCGGTCTCGCTCGGGATAGTGGCCGTCGCTGCGGGCGCGGGCAACGCGCTCGGTACGGCGGTCGGAGCGTGGCTGAAATCGCGCGCTCCCGAGCTCATCATCGTGACGGTGGTGGCGTTCGTGCTTGGGGCCGCGATCACGGCGGCGTTGTTCTTCGGCGCGTTCCTCGTGGCCTGCCTGGCGGCCGTCGCCGGGTTCGCGCAGGCCCTCGCCAAGCTGTCCCTGGACGCGCTGATCCAGCGGGACGTCCCCGAACTCGTCCGTACGTCCGCCTTCGCCCGTTCCGAGACGCTGCTGCAGGTGGCCTGGGTCCTCGGCGGCGCCATCGGCATCGTGCTGCCGCTCAACGGCACGCTCGGACTGTCCGTGGCCGCCGCGATCGTCGCCGCGGGGTGGCTGACGACCGTACGGGGGCTGCTCAGCACGGCCCGGCACGGAGGGCACGTCCGGCAGCGGGTGGCGTAGGTCCTGCCGTCGAACTCCCGCCCGCCCGGCCGTCGGGGACCGCCCGCGCCGCCGCACGGCCGACGCGGGGTCGGGTACGGCACGCCGTACCCCACGTGGGGGATGTGCTGGACACGCCCGATAGCCTTCGACCATGACCTCCCTGCCCCGCGGCAGAGCCGCTAATGGATTCAGCGGGCGCCGCCGTCGCGCCGTCGCCGCTCTCGGCGCCGTTTCCGCCGGACTTCTCGTCCTGTCCGCCTGTGACAAGCCGACGCCGGTGGCCACCATCACGGTCGGCGACAACTCGGTGAGCTCCGAGACCGACTGCTACAACGACGGCGAGGAGGTGAAGGCCGCGGATCTGGCCAAGTGCCTGAAGTCCAAGGACATCGAGTCCATCAAGGTCGACCCCGACGAGACCGTGCGGTTCGGCGTCGACCCGGCGATCGCGGACGAGGGCTGGACGATCCTGATGAACGGTCAGCCGCTGACCGACTCCAGCAAGAAGACGTACCGCACGATTCCGGGCAGCGTGTTCTTCAACGCCCAGTACGGCGCCAGTGGCGACTCCACGCTCGTCTCCATCAAGGAGGGCGAGAAGACGGTGACCGGCCTGTGGTCGTTCAAGCTCAAGAAGGACGCCTGATCGCTGCCGCTGGGCTGCGGGTGCTGGTGGCCACCGCGGTTTCCCTTGAGCGGGAGGCGGTGGCCGGGGCGTTTGCCGTCCCCGTTGAAGAGGTGCCGCTTCCCGGGGCCGCCCTGGGGCGGCTGCCCCTGCGCCCCGCTACATCGGCACCCGGCGCTGCAGGCTGTGCCCACCCTCCCCCACTCTCGGCTTCTCCCCCACTCTCGGCTTCGCTCGAGCGGGGGGACCCCCATGAGCGGGGGGACCCCCATCGCCCTGCGGGACGATTGGCCACAGCGGAAACCGCCGGGACCCTCGATCTTCTCGTCGCCGGCGTCGGGCCTGCCCATGCCGCCGCTTCCACCGCCACCGCCCTCACGGCTGCCGCCCTCGCGGGGGACCCGTACGACCTCGTCGTCTCGGCCGGGATCGGTGGCGGTTTTCAGCCGGACGCCGCCGTCGGGTCGCTCGTCGTCGCGGACGAGATCGTCGTGGCGGATCTGGGCGCGGACACCGCGGAGGGGTTCGTGCCGGTCACCGAGCTCGGCTTCGGGGCCGTCAGTCACCGTCCACCGGAATCACTCGTACGAGAGGTCGCGGCGGCCACGGGTGGACGCACCGGCACGGTCCTCACCGTCTCCACCGTGACCGGCACCGCCGCCCGCGCCGCCGAGCTGCGCGCACGTCACCCCCGTGCCCTCGCCGAGGCGATGGAGGGGTTCGGGGTCGCCGAGGCGGCCGCGGCTCATGGGGTGCCCGTCCTCGAGCTCCGCGCGGTCTCCAACCCCGTCGGCCCGCGCGACCGCGCCGCATGGCGCATCGGCGACGCTCTCGCGGCTCTCACCGAGGGTTTCGGGAAGCTCGCACCCGTCCTGGAGAGTTGGAACCCACATGACCGCACGCACTGAGCCCGCTGAGCCCCTGCAGATCGCGTACTCGCCCTGCCCCAACGACACCTTCGTCTTCGACGCCTGGGTCCACGGCCGGGTGCCCGGCGCGCCCGCGCTCGACGTCACCTTCGCGGACATCGACATCACCAACGGCATGGCCGAGCGCGGCGAGTTCGATGTGCTGAAGGTGTCGTACGCCGTGCTGCCGTACGTCCTCGACGAGTACGCGCTGCTGCCCTGCGGCGGCGCGCTGGGGCGGGGCTGCGGCCCGCTGGTCCTCACCCTCCCCCACTCTCGGCTTCGCTCGGGGGGGACCCCCATGGCCGGCGCGGACCTCACCGGGCGCAGGGTCGCCGTGCCGAGCGAGCGGTCGACGGCGTACCTGCTCTTCCGGCTGTGGGCCGCGGACACGCTCGCGGGCCGGGTCGACGAGATCGTGGTCATGCCGTTCCACGAGATCATGCCGGCCGTGCGGGACGGGGAGGTCGACGCGGGACTCGTCATCCACGAGGCGCGCTTCACGTACCAGAACTACGGGCTGCACAAGCTCGCCGACATGGGTGAACACTGGGAGCGGACGACCGGGCTGCCCATCCCGCTGGGCGCGATCATCGCCAAGCGCTCGCTGGGCGAGGACACGCTGAAGCTGCTCGCCGAGTCGGCCCGCGCCTCGGTACGGGCCGCCTGGGACGATCCCGAGGCCTCCCGTCCGTACGTCCTGGAACACGCCCAGGAGATGGACCCGAAGGTCGCCGACCAGCACATCGGCCTGTACGTCAACGAGTTCACGGCGGACCTCGGCGACGACGGCTACGCGGCGATCCGGGGGCTGCTCACCCGCGCGGCGGCCGAAGGGCTGGTTCCGCCCCTCGGCCCGGACGCGCTGAACTTCCCCTAGATACGAGCCATACGTCTGGATACGGGCCAAACGTCTGGATCGGCGGATACAGGCTATACGTCGAGCTGGTCGGCGACCGCTCGCAGCAGGCCCGCGATCTTCTTGCCGGAGGCCTTGTCGGGGTAACGGCCCTTCTCCAGCATCGGCGTGATGTTCTCGAGGAGGGTCGTCAGGTCCTGGACGATAGAGGCCAGTTCGTCCGGCTTGCGGCGCTGCGCGGCCGCGACGGAGGGCGTCGGGTCCAGGAGAGTCACCGAAAGCGCCTGGTCGCCGCGCTGACCGGCGACAACGCCGAACTCCACGCGCTGCCCTGGCTTGAGGGCGTCGACTCCGGCGGGCAGGACCGAGGAATGAACGAAGACATCACCGCCGTCGTCGCGGGAGAGAAAGCCGAAGCCCTTCTCGCTGTTGAACCACTTGACCTTGCCGGTAGGCACGTCTGTCCTCGTCCTCGTACTCGTCGGAAACTGCTCTGAAAACTGCTCGGGCGGTTGCCTGGCAACTGCCCGTAAAACGGCTCTGGATAGCACTACAGCGGGTCGTCGGGACCCGCCGGTACCAAGGCTAATGGTCCGGCGGCTGGTGACAAGACGTCGCTGGATTGTTCCTCCGCGCTGGGAACTACCCTGGTCCGGTGCGTGACAAAACCCAAGCGAATTCCACGGAAGCCGGTGACCGGCTGATCCGTGCCGGTGTCATCGTGTTCTTCGTCGGAGCCGTGGCCACTCTGGTCACCGTGGCACCACTGCTGCTCGGAACGACTCCCTTTCCGACCTACATGTTCGGCTTGAGCATGCTCATGGGTGTCGGATTCCTGTTGGCCGGAGCCGGAGTGCTCCAGTCGATCGCGGAGGGCCGCCGCCGGGCGCGCGCCGCGCGGTCCTGACGCGGATCGGACGCGGTCCCGACGCGGATCCGGCGAGCGGCCCCTCGCGGGCTACCGGTAGCTCTCCAGCCATGCCGGGAACTCCGTGAGATCGGCGAGGACGACATGCGCGCCCGCCGCGCGCAGTTCCTCGGCGTCGCACGGCCCGGTGGCCACGGCGACGGAGTACGCCTCCGCCGTACGGGCGCCGCGTACGTCGCCGGTGTGGTCGCCGACGTACACGCTCGCGCCGTGCTCGCGCAGCGCCACCGCCTTCTGCTCGGCCCACAGGTCGCCGATGACCGCGTCTGCGTCGATGCGCAGGTACTCCAGGTGGAGCTTGGCGTTCGGCTCGAACTTGGCGGTGACGACGATCGCGCGCCCGCCGGCCGCCTGGACGGCCGCTATCGCCTCGCGGGCGCCGGGCATCGCGGGCGTCGCGGCGATGGCGATCGTCGGGTACATCTCGCGGTAGAGATCGCCCACGGCCTCGACCTGGTCTGCCGGGAACCAGTTGATCAGCTCCTCCTCGAGCGGCGGGCCAAGGCGCGTGATCGCCAGGTCGGCGTCGATGTACGTCCCCGTCCGCTCGGAAAGCGCCTGGTAGCAGGCGCGAATGCCGGGGCGGGAGTCGATGAGGGTCATGTCGAGGTCGAAGCCGACGGTGAGCGCGTGCGAAGTCATATGGGCCATTGTGCCCAGCAGCTCCCCCAGCCAGGCCCGGCACCCATGTGACCTTCCACCCGTGCGGCCTGACGCCCCGCGTGACCTCCCTACTGCGTGGCCCGCCACCCGTGACATTGCCACTGCGGTCCGTCACCCGTGACCATGCCGCCGCGGTCCGTCACCCGCGCCCTGTCGCCCGCGCCCTTGCTACCCGTACCGCCGCCCGGGGCGCTTGCCACCCGTGGCACGGTCTGCCGCCCGCGGACCTGCCCACCGGGCGGGCCGTCGCCCGGAGCGCTGCCACCCGCCTGCCCCGGCTACCGCTGTCTCTGTGAGCGCCACACCAGGTACAGGGCGGAGGCCACCGCCGCGGCTCGGACGACCCAGGGCCAGGTTTCGGCGAGGGCGTCGTTCATGTGGCCCTGGGGGATGGGGGCGCCCCAGCGGCCGTTTGTGCGGCCCCACAGCCAGACGATGCCGGACGTGGCGGCGAGGCCCGGCAGGACGAGGACCGCCCACTTCGACTCGGCGGGGGTCAGCCGACGGGAGCCGTAGGCGATGAGCCACCCGAGGATGAGGGCGAACCAGTTGCCGAGGGCTGCGCCCGCGACGAGGAGTGCGGCGGCGAGCAGGAGGAGGGGGTTGTGCCAGTCGCTGCGGCTGGGGAAGCGCCGGCGTTGGGCCCGCTCGACGCCCGCCTCGGCCTCCGGCTCCTTCGTCTTCGTCTTGCTCTTCGCCTTCGCCGGTACGGCGTCCTTCGGCGGCTTCGCTCCCTCGTCGGGCTTCCCGGGCTTCTCGGGCCCCTCCTGCGGCGGCGGCTTGAGGAGCTCGGGGATCTCGATGCCTCCGGTGAACCCCGGCACGCTGTCCCCGACATCGAGCGGGCTGCTGTCCACGCGCCACCAGTCCGGCTGCGTGGCGCTGTCGCCCAGCTCGGCGGCGCTCGCGAGGTGCGGCGGGGACGGGGCGTCGGCGTGCTCGGTGGGTTCCGGCTCCGCGGGGCGGGGTCTCGGGACGACGCGGCGCAGGCCCTTGGGGCGGGCCTCCGGTTCGGTGGCGCGCTGGGCGGGCACGGCGGCCCTGGTCTCCGGACCGGGCCCGGGCCCGGCGTCGCCGCCGCCCCGGCCCGCGGCCGCGACGATCTCGTCGGGGGTGCCGAGGCGGGCGAGGATGCGGCGGACGGCCGCAGGGCTGTCGACGGCCGTCTTCGCTCGGCGCCGGTCGATCTCGTTGCGCAGCTCCGACACCAGGCGCATCCGTGTCGCGGACGGCAGCTGGCGCTGCTGGGCCAGGTCGCCGACGCGGCTCAGGTAGTCGAAGACGAGCTGGTCGCTCTCAATCCCCACGAAGTCCCCTCCGGGGCCGGTGCGTTGGATACCCCGTGGTGACGAAGGTACCGGGTTTTTCGCCCCCTCCGCCCCTGCCCGTCCCGTACCTGGGGCCCGCGGCGCAGCCGCTGATTGATGCAGCGCCCGCCAGACCCCCCTTGTCGCGCTTCGCGCTCGTCCTCAAACGCCGGACGGGCTGAACCCCTCAAGCGCCGGACGGACGGAAGAACCCGCTACCGTTGACAGGATGAGCACCGAGACCGCGGCTCCGCGTTCCCTGGCGGAAGCCCTCCGCGCGCGGGACGACGCCTCACTGTCCGCGCTGCTTCGTTCCCGCCCGGACCTGATCACCCCCGTTCCCACGGACCTCACCCAGCTGGCCACCCGTGCGGGCACCCGCGCCTCGGTCGTACGCGCCCTGGAGCGCCTGGACCGCTTCGCCCTGCAGACGGCGGAGGCCCTGGCCGTGGCGCCGGACCCGGCGACGTACGACGAACTGCTCGGCCTGATGGCGGGAGACGAGGGCGACCCGGCGGTCACGGCGGCGTTCCCGCGCGCGCTCGGAACGCTCCGCGAGCAGGCGCTCGTCTGGGGCCCCGACGACCGCCTCCGCCTGGTGCGCACCGCACGGGAGCTGCTCGCGCCGTCCGCGCAGCACCCGTCCCCGACGGGCCTGGGACCGACGGTCGCGGAGGCCACGGCGGGCATGTCCCCGGGCCGTATCCAGGAGATCGTGACCGCCGCCGGCCTGCCGACGACGCACGACTCGGTATCGGCCGTGGCGTCCCTCACCGGGTGCTTCACGGACCGTAAGGCGATGGCGGCACTCCTCGCAGGCGCCCCCGCCGAGTCGCTGGACGTGCTGTCCCGGCTGGTGTGGGGGCCGCCGTACGGCCAGGTGACGGCCGACCCGGCGCGCCATCTGCGGTGGCTGATCGACCGCGGGCTGCTGCTGCCGACGGCGCCCGGCACGGTCGTACTGCCGCGGGAGGTCGCCCTGCATCTGCGGGCGGGCCGCGCGCACCGGGCGACGGAGCCGGTGCCGCCGGCGGTCGAGCCTGCGGCGACGCACCGTCCACAGGTTGTGGACGCCGCGGCGGCCGGCCAGGCGTACACGGCTCTGGCGACGATCGAGGAGCTGCTCAAGGACTGGCACGAGGGCGGTCCGGCCATGTTGCGCGCGGGCGGGCTGAGCGTGCGGGATCTGAAGCGGACGGCGGTGGCGCTGGACGCGGCGGAGCCGGTGGCCGCGTTCTGGGTGGAACTCGCCTACGCGGCGGGCCTGTTGGCTGCGGACGGCGAGGCCGACGAGCGGTACGCGGCGACGCCCGTGTACGACGAGTGGCTGGAGCTGCCCGCCGCCGAGCGCTGGACGTGGCTCGCCTCGGCGTGGCTGGCCGCGACGCGCAC
This sequence comes from Streptomyces dengpaensis, assembly GCF_002946835.1. Taxonomy (NCBI): domain Bacteria; kingdom Bacillati; phylum Actinomycetota; class Actinomycetes; order Kitasatosporales; family Streptomycetaceae; genus Streptomyces; species Streptomyces dengpaensis. The sequence continues at coordinate 4,803,153 of NZ_CP026652.1, read as the reverse complement.
GGCGGGCCTGGTCGGCGGCCGTGACGCCAAGGACCGTACGCTCGCGGCGCTGGGCCCGGGCCTGGACCGTTCCGCGGCCCCCGAGGTCCGCCACCGGGTCCTCGCCCTCCTCGCCGCACTCCCCGAGGGCGCCTCCGCCACCCCGGACTCGCTCCTGGCCCGCCTCCACTGGGAGCGCCCCCTGCGAGGCGCCCAGCCCGCCACGGACGACCTGCGCAGCCGCCTGGCCCGGTGGACCCTGTCCGAGGCGGAGCTGCTGGGGATCACGGGCCGTGGTGCGCTGTCCGCGCAGGGCCGGGCGCTGCTGGGCTTCCCGCCGGCGGCCGCGACCGCCCAGGACGCCGCGTCCGCGGGGCCCGGCGACAAGCTCCCCGTCCACCATCGGCACCACCCCGTCCCCGAGGCCGCGCGCTCCCCCGCCGAGCAGGCCGCGGCCGCCGCCCAGGCAGCCCGCCTCCTGGCCCCGCTCCTCCCGGAGCCGCTGGACCACGTCCTCCTCCAGGCGGACCTGACCGCGGTGGCGCCGGGCCCTCTGGAGCGCCCCCTGGCCGACACGCTCGGCGTCCTCGCGGACGTGGAGTCGAAGGGCGGGGCGACGGTCTACCGCTTCACGCCCGGTTCGGTACGACGTGCGCTCGACGCGGGCCGCTCGGCCTCGGACCTGCACGCGTTCCTCACCGCCCACTCCCGCACGCCGGTCCCGCAGCCGCTCGCGTACCTGATCGACGACGTGGCCCGCCGACACGGCCACCTGCGCATCGGCGCGGCATCGGCGTACGTCCGCTGCGACGACGATGCGCTGCTGAACGAGATCCTCGCCGACAAGCGCTCGCAAGGCCTCCGGCTCCGCCGACTGGCCCCCACCGTGCTGGCCGCCCAGGCCGACCCGGCGACCCTCCTCGAAGGCCTGCGCGCCATGGGCTTCGCACCCGCCGCCGAAAGCGCGGAGGGCGACGTCCTGATCACCCGCGCCCACGCCCACCGCACGCCGCCCCGCAGCGCCCCCGAACCCGTCCCGGACGGCCCCCCGGTCCCCGACGCCACCCTCCTCGGCGCCGCGATCCACGCCATCCGCGCCGGCGACCTGGCCTCCACGACCCCCCGCAAACCGACCGCCCCCTCCGCCAACGGCGACCTCCCGCGCACCACCTCCGCCGAGACCCTCGCCACCATGCAGACCGCCGTCCTCACCGGCGAGTCCCTGTGGATCGGGTACGTCAACGCCGAGGGCACCGCCACCCAGCGCGTCATCGCCCCCATCCGTGTCGAGGGCGGCTTCGTCACGGCGTACGACCACACCGCGGACGAGGTCCGTACGTATCCGTTGCACCGGGTGACGGGCGTGGCGGAGCTGGCGGACGACCAGTCATGATCACCGCTTCTTGAGGCACACTGGACGTTTGGCCGAGCATCCGCGCCGGGTGCCGGTGCGCAGAAAGGGACACGTGTGAACGGACCCCTCATCGTCCAGTCCGACAAGACACTCCTGCTCGAGGTCGATCACGAGCTGGCCGACGCCTGCCGTCGGGCCATCGCGCCGTTCGCGGAGCTGGAGCGCGCGCCCGAGCACATCCACACCTACCGGGTGACGCCGCTGGGGCTGTGGAACGCGCGGGCCGCGGGGCACGACGCGGAACAGGTCGTGGACGCGCTCGTGCAGTTCAGCCGGTACCCCGTGCCGCACGCGCTGCTCGTCGACATCGCCGAGACCATGGACCGGTACGGGCGGCTCACGCTGAGCAAGCATCCGGCGCACGGTCTTGTCCTGACGAGCACCGACCGGCCTGTGCTCGAAGAGGTGCTGCGGTCCAAGCGGATCGCGCCGCTCGTCGGCGCGCGCATCGATCCCGACACCGTCGCCGTGCACCCGTCCGAGCGCGGGCAGATCAAGCAGACGCTGCTGAAGCTGGGCTGGCCGGCCGAGGACCTCGCCGGGTACGTCGACGGCGAGGCGCATCGCATCGACCTGGCGGAGGACGGCTGGGCGCTGCGGCCGTACCAGAAGCAGGCCGTGGAGAACTTCTGGCACGGCGGGTCGGGTGTCGTCGTCCTCCCGTGCGGTGCCGGCAAGACGCTCGTCGGGGCCGGGGCCATGGCGCAGGCCAAGGCCACCACGCTCATCCTCGTCACCAACACCGTCTCGGCCCGGCAGTGGAAGCACGAACTGGTGAAGCGGACCTCGCTGACCGAGGACGAGATCGGTGAGTACAGCGGAACGAAGAAGGAGATCCGGCCCGTCACCATCGCCACCTACCAGGTGCTGACGACGAAGCGGAAGGGCGTCTACCCGCATCTCGAGCTGTTCGACTCCCGTGACTGGGGGCTCATCGTCTACGACGAGGTGCATCTGCTGCCGGCTCCCGTCTTCAAGTTCACCGCCGATCTGCAGGCCCGGCGGCGGCTGGGGCTCACCGCCACCCTCGTCCGCGAGGACGGGCGCGAGTCTGACGTCTTCTCGCTGATCGGGCCGAAGCGGTTCGACGCGCCCTGGAAGGAGATCGAGGCGCAGGGGTACATCGCGCCCGCCGACTGTGTCGAAGTCCGGGTCAATCTGACCGACTCCGAGCGGCTCGCGTACGCCACCGCCGAGACCGAGGAGAAGTACCGCTACTGCGCGACCACCGACACCAAGCGGAAGGTCACCGAGGCGCTGGTACGCCGTTTCGCCGGGCAGCAGATCCTGGTCATCGGGCAGTACATCGACCAGCTCGACGAGCTGGGCGAGCACCTGAACGCGCCCGTCATCAAGGGCGAGACCTCCAACGCCCAGCGGGAGAGGCTCTTCGACGCCTTCCGGGAGGGGGAGATCTCCGTCCTCGTCGTGTCCAAGGTCGCGAACTTCTCCATCGACCTGCCCGAAGCGACGGTCGCCATCCAGGTGTCGGGAACCTTCGGGTCCCGGCAGGAGGAGGCCCAGCGGCTGGGGCGCGTGCTGCGGCCCAAGGCCGACGGCCACCAGGCGCACTTCTACTCCGTCGTCGCCCGCGACACCATCGACCAGGACTTCGCCGCCCACCGCCAGCGCTTCCTGGCGGAACAGGGGTACGCGTACCGGATCATGGACGCGGACGAGCTGCTGGCCGAGACCGACAGCTGAGCCAGGAGCCACAGCCCCAGCAGGGGGTACGGCGACGCCAACGGCTGCTGCCACCA